>NZ_BJOU01000001.1:0-617619 GCF_009932435.1 Gordonia crocea | reverse complement strand
AGCTCCTCGAGGAGCAGCGCTGGGATCTGATCGTCGTCGACACGCCGCCGTCGCGCAACGCCCTGGACTTCCTGGACGCCCCCAAGCGACTCAGTTCGTTCCTGTCCGGCCGGTTGAGCAAGATGCTCATCGGCGGCGGGCGCGGTGTGGGCCGTGTCGTCACCGGGGCGATGGGCCTGGCGATGCGCGGCGTCTCCACCGTCGTCGGCGGCGACACCCTGCGCGACGTGGCAACGTTCGTGCAGTCGCTCGACTCGATGTTTGGCGGATTCCAGGAACGGGCCGCGCGCACCTACGAGCTGCTCAACCAGCCGGGTACGAAGTTCGCGGTGGTCGCCGCACCCGAACCCGACGCGCTGCGCGAGGCGGCCTTCTTCGTCGACCGGCTCTCCACCGAGCAGATGCCACTGGCCGGTCTGATCGTCAACCGGACGCATCCGAACCTGACGTCGATCACCGAGGCCACCGCCGTGGCGACCGTCGACAAGGTCGACGACGAGCTGACGCGCGGCGTCTTGGAGATGCACGCCTTGCGGGCGGCAACCGGACGGCGGGAGTTGGACTTGCTCGGCCGGTTCACCACCGTGCACCCGGCGGTGCCGCTGGTCGGCGTACCGGCGCTTCCGTTCGAAGTCGCCGACGCCAAGGCCCTGCGCGCGGTGGCCGAACAGATCACCGCGCGGGGCTGACGCCCGAGGGCGCCCGTCAGCCGACATCGGCGCGCTGGCGGCGCCGCTGTGCCTCGAAGAAGGCGGCCCACGAGGTCACCTCGGGGTGCTGGCGCAGCAGCGCACGGCGCTGGCGCTCGGTCATTCCGCCCCACACACCGAACTCCACGCGGTTGTCCAGTGCGTCGGCACCACATTCAAGCTGGACCGGGCAATGCCGGCAGATCGTCGCCGCCTTGCGCTGCGCCGCACCGCGGACGAACAGCTGGTCGGGATCCTCGGCTCGACACTTCGCTTGCGACACCCATGCCTGTCGCGCCTCGGATTCGCCTACCGTCGGTGCCGTCGGAGTCATACCAGCCCCTATCTGCCTAGAAGACCAAAATCTGCACAACGTATTCCAGACCACTCATTGACCTGTTCTGTTGTGTAGATCACACCCGACGTCAAATCTATGTACGGGCGCGCCAATAAAGCAAGACCCTCCCGGAAAAACTGGGACATTCGTGCTAACCGAGAGCAAACGCCGCAGTTCAGGCATTTTTTCGGGCCACCCTGGAAGGTCACGGGACGGTCACGGCGCGCTCCTGAACGGTCTTCTTAGAAATCCCCCGTATCCTGTGATGCGTGCCTCCCAACCCCACCCGTCTGTCTGCGGCGAGCAAGACCGCGCTCGGAAAGCTCGCCGGCGCCGTGTTCGTCGCGGGGATCCTGGTCGCCGGATTGCTGTTCCCGGTCGCCGCGGGTGTGGGCGTCGCGTCCAACCGGGCCGCTGCCGCGGTGGAGAACGTCTCGTCGGAGTTGCTGAACGGAACCGTCCCCGAGGTCACGACGATGACCGACGTGACCGGCCGCCCAATCGCACTGCTGTACGACCAGTACCGCTATCAGGTGGGGTTCAACGACATCGCCCCGGACATGGTCCGCGCCATCGTCTCCATCGAGGACCGGCGCTTCTTCGACCACGACGGCGTCGACTGGAAGGGCACGATCCGCGCCGCGCTGAAGAACTCGTCCAGCGGTGAGGTGCAGCAGGGCGCCTCGACCCTGGACCAGCAGTACATCAAGAACTACCAGCTGTTCGTCCTCGCCCGCACCGAGGCGGAGAAGCAGGCCGCCACCGAGACCACCCCGGCGCGCAAGCTCCGCGAGGTCCGCATGGCCCTGACGCTGGAGCAGACCCTCACCGAGCAGGCCCGCCGGGAACGCCACCTCGACCAGGCCGGCGCGAAGCAAGAGGCCAAGAAGCAGATCATCACGCGCTACCTGAACACCGTGCCGTTCGGCAACAACGCCTTCGGCATCGAGGCGGCGTCGCAGACCTACTTCGGCGTCCCGGCCAAGGCGCTGCGCGTCGAGCAGGCGGCGCTACTCGCCGGCATGGTGCAGTCCAGCTCCGCGCTCAACCCGTACACCAATCCGAGCGGGGCCCTCGAGCGGCGCAACCTCGTCCTCGACACGATGATCGCGAACTTCCCGGCCCGCCGTCAGGAGCTGGAGAACGCCAAGAAGCTCGGCATCGGCACGCTGCCGCAGCCGAGGGTGGCCCAGCAGGGCTGCATTTCGGCGCGCAACGACGGCTTCCTCTGCGACTACGCGTTGAAGTTCCTCGCCGAGAACGGCATGTCCCGCAACACCGTCCTGCGGGGCGGCTACACGATTCGCACCACCCTGGACCCCGTCGTCCAGCGGTCCTTGGTGCGGTCGCTGCAGACCTTCGCCGATCCGCACGCCGACGGGGTCGCCGAGGTGGGCAGCCTGATCCGCCCCGGACGCAAGTCCCACGACATCGTGGCGATGGGCTCGTCGCGTAACTACGGCCTGCGGTTGAACGCCGGCGAGACCGTGCAGCCCCAGCCCTTCTCCCTCGTCGGCGACGGCGCCGGATCGGTGTTCAAGATCTTCACCGTCGCGGCCTCGCTGGAAAAGGGCCTCGGCACCAATGCGGTGATCCCCGTCCCGGCCAGCCTGCAGGTCACCGGCATGGGTAACAGCGGTGGGGTCAACGGCTGTCCGGTCAACCACTACTGCGTGAAGAACGACGGCAAGTACCCGGCGTCGATGACGATCACCAACGCGCTCGCCCAATCACCGAACACCGCGTTCGTGAAGCTGCTGCAGCGCACCGGCGTCAAGCCGACGGTCGACATGGCGGTTCGCCTGGGTCTGCGCAGCTACACCATCCCGGGCAGCTCCGGATTCGGCGACAAGTCCATCGCGACCTATGTCAAGGACGGCAACCTCGGTTCGTTCACCCTCGGTCCGTTCGCGGTCAACGGTCTCGAACTGTCCAATGTGGCGGCCACCCTCGCCTCCGGCGGTACCTGGTGCCCGCCGAACCCGATTGCCTCGATCACCAAGATCAAGCGCGACCGCTACGGCAACGTCATCGTCGGGCCGGACGGCAAGCCCGCGCAGGCCGTCGTCCCGTTCGCGCCCCCGAAGTGCGAGCAGGTCGTGGAGCGTGGTTTGGCCAACGCGATGGCCAACGCGATGAGCAAGGACGACGTCGGTTCCGGTACCGCCGCCGCGGCGGCCCGCTCGGCCGGCTGGACGTTGCCGACCTCGGGTAAGACCGGCACCACCGAGGCCCACCGCTCGTCGGCCTTCGTCGGGTTCACCAACAACCTGGCCGGCTCGGTCTACGCGTACAACGACGGTCCGCGCCCCTCCGAGCTGTGCTCCGGTCCCCTGCGCCAGTGTGGTTACGGCAACCTCTACGGCGGTAGCGAACCCGCGCGGACGTGGTTCACCGCCATGAGTCCGATTGCCAACAAGTTCGGTCCCACCTACCTGCCGCCGAACCCGTCCGAGTACGTCAGCGGTTCGCCGCGCGGACGCGTCCCCAACGTGACCGGGCTCCCCGCGAGCGAGGCGACGTCCCGGTTGCAGCGCTCCGGTTTCCGGGTGTCCCAGCTCGAGGTGTCCAGCTCGCGCCCGCAGGGGTCGGTCGTGTTCACCGCCCCGTCGGACTCGGCGATGCCGGGCAGCACGATCACGATCTATGTCTCCAACGGCAAGCGCAGCGGTAGTTCCGGGCCGACCCAGACCACCGTCGAGGTGCCCGGCGTCGGACCGGTCGTCATCGAGATCCCCGGCTGATCCGCCGACTGGGCCCTCATCCCCGCCGACTGGGCCCTCGATCCCGCCGACTGGGCCCTCGATCCCGTCGACTGGGCCCCCATTCTCGTCGAGTGGGCCCAACCGGCTCGTCGGCGGGCGGCCCGGGTCATCCGGCGTATCCTGGATCGCATGTCTGAACGTGCATTGCCCCGCGGTGTGGCCTCGCTCGTCTCCACCCGCGCCGGTCGCCTCGCGGCGGCCGCGGTCGGGACCGGTGCGGCCGGCCTGTTCTATGCGACGGTGATCGAGCGCAACGCCTTCGCCTTGCGGCACGTGACCATGCCCGTTCTCGAACCGGGTTCGACACCGCTGCGCGTCCTGCACATCAGCGACCTCCACATGATGCCCAACCAATACCTCAAGCAGGCCTGGGTGTCCGAGCTGGCGAGCCTGGAGCCCGACCTGGTCGTCAACACCGGCGACAACCTGGCCCACCCCGGTGCCGTTCCCGCCGTGATCCAAGCACTCGACGGCCTCCTCACCCACCCGGGGCTGTTCGTCTTCGGGTCCAACGACTACTTCGGCCCGACGCCGAAGAACCCGTTCAAGTACTTCGACTCCGAACACGAGCGCAAGCACGGCGAACCGCTGCCGTGGCGCGACCTGCGGGCCGCCTTCATCGAACGCGGATGGCTCGACGCCACGCACCGCACCCACGAGATCGAGGTGGCGGGAACGCGGATCGTGGCAGCCGGCGTCGACGACCCGCACCTCGACCGCGACCGCTACGACACCGTCGCCGGGCGGCCGAACCCGCTCGCCCAGTTGCGCCTCGGGCTCACGCACTCCCCGGAACCGCGCGTCCTCGACCGCTTCGCCGACGACGGCTACGACCTGGTGATGGCCGGCCACACCCACGGCGGGCAGTTGTGCCTGCCGTTCGTCGGGGCGCTGGTGACCAACTGTGAACTCGACCGGTCCCGGGTCAAGGGTCCGTCGCGGTGGGGCGCCCACATGCGCCTGCACGTCAGTGCCGGGCTCGGCACGTCGCCCTACGCGCCGGCCCGCTTCTGCTGCCGCCCCGAGGCGACGCTGTTGACGCTGACCCCGGTCTCGCACGGTGGTGGCGACGACGCCGGTATCGAATCGCTGCCCCAGCTCGCCGAGGACCGGGTCTAGGGCCCGTCCCGCAGAAACGAGGAGGCCCTGACCGGGTTAACCCTGGTCAGGGCCTCTTCTGCAATCTCAACCTTGCGTCGGGGTAGCGGGATTCGAACCCACGACCTCTTCGTCCCGAACGAAGCGCGCTACCAAGCTGCGCCATACCCCGTATTCAAAACCTGGATCAGCTTACCGCGTCTGAACTCCGGGGTGAAATCGGCCCACCCCGACCCGGCTCACTGATACGAGACGAACCACGGTGCCGGTCGCACGGCCATCGTCTGCTGCGGCGAGAACGTCGGATGGTCCTCGGTGTAGAAGTTCTTCCAGCCCATCACGATGCCGGGCTGCAGGCCTGTCAGGAGCCGGTTCCACGTCGACATTTTGACCGGCGGCGTGCCGTGTCCGTCGGCGTGGATCATCACGGCGAGCTCGGGGTTGGCGGTGGAGATCCGGTTGCGGTTGGCGAGCATGTCCGAGTCGAACTGGTGCAGGACGAACAGCTTCTGCGGGAGCCGGTTGTCGCGGACCAGGGCCGCCAACCAGTCGGCGACGCGGTTGACCTCCGCCGCCTCCACCGAGCCGATCTGCGTCAGGTGCACCTGGTTCGGCTTGAGACGCCATTCCGAGTCGAGCGCCAACCCGACATGCGGGTACTTGAGCAGCTCGGTGTACATCTTGGCCTGGCTGAGGAAATCCGCGCGCCCCGGCTGCAGGTCGAGGGTCACGTACACGCCGGCCTTGCCCGCCTCGACGACCCACGGGAGGATCGTCTTGGGGTCGATGACATTGGTGTATTTGTTGCCCACCCCCGGCGACGCCGAGGCGACGGTCACGATGATCTCGAAGGCCGGGATCACCTTCTCCTTGCTGAACGGCTGGTAACTCTGCGCCAGCCGCTGGGCCCGGGCGATGGACGCGGGGAGGTTTTGACGGCCCAGCGGACCGAGGGCCGGGGCGCCGGGCGATCCGTACAGCGCGACCATCCGCCGCCCCGGGAACAGCGTGTAGCCGCCACCGGGCAGTTCCGGCGCATGCCGGGCGGCCTCGACATGCGACGAGAGCAGCGCGGGCGTGCCGAACTGTCCACCGATCCCGATCACCCGTCCCGGGTTGTGGCGCTTGACGAAGTCGACGGCGTCACCGTTGGTCAGCAGGTCGGTGCCGTTCACCACGGCGGCCACCGCACCCGCCGCGACCGCCGTCGCCCGCGCGGGCTCACTGCCGCGGCCGGCGGAGATCAGGACCAGCGTCGGATCGGTGATCGGCGCCGACGAGGGGCTGCGCAATCCGTCCAGGCCGCTGACGCCGACGCCGACGTCGGGGATGGTAGCCGGGTCGATCGCGGCGACCGAGGTCGCGCCGAGGCGGGCGAGTTCGTTGCGCACCGGCTGGACCGACGTCGGTCCGACGTCGAGCAGCGGCACCCGCCGCTCCTGGGCCGCCTGCGCACTGCGGGCGAGGACGTCGGGTGCCGCGTCGTCACGGACCAGGATCGCCGAGGACGAGGCCGGGAAGGTCGCCCGGCTGGTGAGGACGGCATCGGGTTCGTTCGGGTTGCCCAGCGCCGTCGAGTACGGCCCCGATCCGGCGGTACTGGCGGGCCGGTCGGCGGAATCGCCGACCAGCGTCCACGCCACGACGAGGATGGCGACGACGACCACCGCGCCCAGGACCACGAACTCCCGTGGTCGGCGCGACACTCTCGACCACAGCGGGCCGTCGTCGATCATGGTCTATTCGTCGTCGTCTGCGTCGGCGTAGGACTCGGCGAAGGAGACCCGCGGGGTGCTCACCGCGTGGTAGACCGCCCACGCTGCGAACGCGACGGTGGCGAGGCCGAATCCGACGGCGAGCACGGCCGCGATGGTTTTCGCGGTGGTGGCGGTGAACCCGTCGAGCGGCGCGAGGACGACGGCCAGGCCGAGCGAGAGCGCGAGGCCCAGCAGCGAGAAGGCCGACGCCCGGATCTTCGGTCCGACCGTCGAGGCGTAGAACAGCCGCTGATAGATCGCGGTTTCGAATTCGTCGACCGCGGCCAGGCGGACGGCGTCGCCACCGGCCGCATCGCGCAGGTCTCGCGCCAGCGCGGCGTCACGGGTCAGGGCCTTCGACTCACGGCGGCGGTAGGCGATGAACGCCAGGACGGCGATCGTCACCGCCACCAGCAGCAGCGGCAGTCCACCCGAGATCAGATTCGCTTGGTTCACGAGACATCACGGTACCGCAGGCGGCGCAAGCCGCCTGCGGCCGATCGAGATGTGGCTCACACCGTGGCGGTCACCGTGTGCGCGATATTGCCCTTGGTGGCCTTCGAATACGGGCAGAAACCATGCGCGGCCTGCGCCAATTCATCTGCCTGCGCCTGATCCAGACCCGGCAGCGCCACGGCGATATCGGCGACGAGGCCGAACCCGTTGTCCTCGAGGTCCTTGCCGATGCCGGCGGTCACCGTGACCGTCGTCGCGTCGGGGATGGCGACCTTCGCGTTCTTCGCGACGAGGCGCAGCGCCCCGAGGAAACAGGCGGCGTAGCCGGCGGAGAACAGCTCCTCCGGGTTGGCGCCGTTGCCGCTGCCGCCGAGCTCGACGGGCGGTTGAAGATCAAGATTGATACGACCGGGTTCGGACGCCACGTGGCCGTCGCGTCCGCCGCCGGTGGCGGTCGACGAAACTCGGTAGGCAACCTCAACACTCATTCTTCATTCCTCCATCTATCGGTGGACATCTGTCGGTGGACGTCCATGTGGTGGGTTTCTGACGCGCAAGGTTGGCAGCGGCATCCTCGTCGTCTCGGTCAAACGCCGCCTTGGCGCACCATCTTCGACGGGAGCAGCGAACGCCCGGTCGGCAACCACCGGTTGACCACCGGGCGCAGCGTGCACAACCCGGCCAGCAGCAGGGCGCCGAACTGGATCCATCCGATGATCACCATCGTCGGGGCGGCGTTGGCGAAGTCCAGCAGATCCATCCCGGTGGGGATGCACACCAGCGTGATCAACACCGTGGCCAGGAAGATGTTGCGCGAGTTGCGGCTGTGGTGGACCGAGACCGCGCGCAGCAGCAGGAACTGGACGACGAGCAGGAAGACCAGCGCGACGAGCATCACCGGCGGCAGGAAGTGGGCCAGGCCGTGGAACTCGTCGGGCGGCATCTTCGGCGGGTTGGAGACCTTGTCCACCCGGGACGCCGCCTCGGCGATCGCCTGTTCCATGTCGGCGCGCAGGCGGCCCTGCAGCGCGTCGGAGAGCGATCCGATGTTGAGCAGCAGGTACACCGCCGAGGCGATCCCCGCGGCCGCGCTGATCCACCAGCACACCCAGGCGTCTCGCGCCAAGGCGGCCGGTGCCGCTCCGGGCTCGTCGTCGGGCAGCGGGTACCGGATGTCGGACTCGCCTGAGGATCGGGTCATCTCGGCCAGGTCCATGGCGTCCAGTTCGGCCTGGGTGGGGATCCGGTCCGGATCGTCGTCGGGGACGGTCATGCCTTCGATACTGCCACCGACGCCGCGTCGGCGGGTGGGCGATACCGGGCTATCCTGAGATCCATGACGACTCCGACCCCGACGACCCGCCGTGCGCGCGGCGCGGTGGCCGGGGTCGTCTGCTCGGGTGCGGCCGTCCTTGCGCATGTCAGCGCGGGTGCCTCCCTGCCCTCGTCGGGGTCGTTGATCCTTCTGGCCGGCTTCGGTGCGACGGTCGGCGTGTTGGCGGCCCGCGCGTCGGGTCGCCTCCCCGGCCTCATCGCCGGATTATTGGTAGGGCAGTTTTTCGGCCACCTGCTGTTGGCCGCCACCGCCGGGCACAGCACGGCCTGGACGCCGACCATGGCGGTGCACCACACCGCGGCCGCCGTCGCCGTGGGGCTGTCGCTGTGGCTGGGTGAACGCCTCGTCGCGCTGATCGGTTCGACGGCCGACGCACTGGTGGGCCCGACCGCAGTCCCCGTCGCCGCCGACCCCGACGACCAGCCGCGCGGCTGGCCCACCCCCACCGGCCTGGCGCAGTTCCTCCTCGGCACCCGACTGCCGACACGCGGCCCACCGGCCCTGCCCGCGCACTGACGCATCCGCCACACCTTTCCGCCCGGCACCGCCGTCCCACCGGGGTCGGCACCGCCGGCATACCCACCAGCCCTTGGGAAGTGACTTCCGCATGTCTTCATCAATCCTGTCCACCCCCCGTCGACGCCGATGGGCGGCGACTGTCCTCACCGCCGTCGCGACGGCGGGCATCCTCGCCGGCTGCGGCAACGACGATGCCGCGCCGTTGACCATCACCGACCAGTGGGTCAAGGCCGCCCCGTCGGGAATGACCGCGGCCTTTGGCACCCTGACCAACAACGGAACGCAAACCGTCCGCGTCGTGTCGGCCTCCTCGCCGTCGGCCGGGCGCACCGAGATCCACGAGGTGGTGCCGGTGGCCGGCGCCATGCAGATGCGGCCCAAACAGGGCGGTCTGGCGATCCCGCCGGGCGGCACCGCAACCCTCAAACCCGGCGGCGACCACATCATGCTGTTCGACCTGCCCAAGCCCGTCACCGCGGGCCAGAACGTGTCGATCACGCTCGTGCTCGGCGACGGGACGTCGGTCGACTTCACCGCGCAGGCCCGGGACTTCCCCGGCGCCAACGAGAGTTACGGGCACTGACGTGTCCGACTCGACCGCACCGCGGTCGGGTCTGAGCCGGCGGCGACTCCTCACCGGGAGCGCCGCCGTGCTCGGGGCGGCCGGGGTCGGTGCCGCGGCCGCCTCGGCCGCGAGCCGACCCGACCACCACTCCCCGACCGTCCCCTTCTTCGGCACGCACCAGGCCGGCGTGGCGACCGCCCCGCAGGCCCACGCACAGTTCCTCGCCCTCGATCTGCGGCCCGGCCTGGGTGCCGACGAGGCGATGGCGCTGCTGCGGCTGTGGACCACCGATGCCGCCCGCCTGACTGCCGGGACACCCGCCCTCGCCGACACCGAACCGGAGTTGGCGCACGCCCCGGCGCGCCTGACGGTGACGGTGGGATTCGGCCCGACCTTTTTCGACCGGGTCGGCCGGGCCGACCGCCGGCCCGCCTCGGTCACGCCGCTCCCGCCGCTGCGCATCGACCGACTCGAGCCGCGCTGGAGTGGCGGCGATTTACTGCTGCGCGTCGGCAGCGACGACCCGGTGACCCTCGCCCACGCCGTGCGGGTGTTGGGCAAAAACGTGCGCACCCTGGCGACGCTGCGCTGGTCGCAGCGGGGATTCCGGCACGCCGTCGGCACGCATCCGTCCGGCCAGACCATGCGCAACCTCATGGGCCACCTCGACGGGACGGTCAACCCGGCGCCCGGCCCCGACCTGGACGGCCTCGTCTGGCACGACGGCACCGCCCAGCCCTGGTTCGCCGGGGGCACGACGATGGTGGTGCGCCGCATCCGAATGTTGCTGGACACCTGGGACGAGCTCGACCCCGACGCCCGCGACCTGACGATGGGGCGGCGGCAGGACAACGGGGCGCCGCTGACCGGCACGTCCGAGCACGACGAACCCGACTTCACCCGGACCCGCGAAGGGATCCCGATCATCCCCGCCAACGCGCACATCGCGCGCGCCCACGCGCGAACCCCCGCCGAGCGCTTCCTGCGGCAGGCCTACAACTACGACGACCCGCCGCCGCCCGGCCGGACCAGCGAGGCCGGACTGATTTTCGTCGCCTACCAGCGCGACGTCGTAGAGCAGTTCCTGCCGGTGCAACGGCGCCTCGCCGAGGCCGATGCGCTCAACACCTGGACGACGCCGATCGGGTCCGCGGTGTTCGCCATCCCGCCGGGGGTGCGCTCCGACGACGAGTACCTGGGGCAGACGCTGTTCGAGTAGCGGTGCGGCTCAGCGCCGGCTGATCCGCAGCATCCGGCCCAGGGTGGCCTGCCACAGCGTCCCCTGGGGCGTGATGGTGCCGGTCAACTCCATCGGCTCGTCGATCGGGCCGTCGCCCACCGGCAGCGTGACCACGCGCCGCCCCGTCGCGAAGTCGCTGCCGATCAGATAGACCGGCCCGACCTGTTGCGGGACGCCGGGCACGACCGGGCCGTAGCCCAACGCGTAGACCACCCCGTCGCCGCGGGCCAGACGCGGGAGCGTCGCGATGCGGTCGCCGTTCTCCCACACCCGCCGACACCCCGTCGCGGAGACGTCGACGCGGGTCGATCCGCCGACGAAGGTCGCCGACGACGGGTTCGCCGGACCCGTCACCGCCTGCGGCGGGTACTGGTAGCCGTAGGTGCTGGGGATGACCAACGAGTTGCCGCGGGCGAGGATCGAGTTCTCGGTGCCGGGGCCGCTGCGGACGAAGGCCCGCATCCGGCAGACCGGCGCACCGTCGTCGCTGCGGTAGACCAGCAGGTGGGGCGCGTGGTCGGCGTTGTCGACGATGGCGACCCATTGGCTTCCGCCGGGCCCGAAGTAGGTGGGGGTGGTGCCCGATCCCCAGGTCAGCTGGCCGGGCTTGCGCGCCGACCCGCGGTCATAGGCCCGGCGCCACCGGGTGCGCGGCACCCCGTCGGCCGCCGCCGTCATCTCGTAGAGCGCATGGGTGGTCAGCACCGACACGCCCTGCGGACGCACCGACAGCCCGTTGCCGAGTTGTTCGCCGCGCGGCAGCCGGACCGACGCCACCCGGGGGCGTCCGCGGACCGTCGTCACCGTCCCGACGACGCCGTGGGTGGTGACGAACCAGACGCGGCCCTGGTAGTCGGGCGCCAGGCCGGTGACGGCGTCGCCGTGCGGCAGGTGCCCGGCCAGCGAGACCCGGTCGGCGACGAACAGCCGCGGCGCAACCAGGCCGCCCCGGTGGGCGACGCGCACGATGGCCCCCGACCCGTCGGCGACGACGACCCGGTCCTGGGCGTCGAGGTATCCGTACACCCCGCCGAGCAGCCCACCCTTGGTCAGCGGCAGCCGCGCCAGCACCGCTGCGGTGCGCGGATGGAACAGGGTGACGGTCCGAACGGCGAAGCCGCCCGCCCCGAGGAACTGGGTGCACAACGACACCGGGATGCCGTCGCGGCCGACGAAGGTCGCCGCGCAGGCACCGCCGGGAACCGAGGAGCCGGTGAGGCGGGTCCCTCGACCCGGACCGCGGAACGGTGTCGAGTCGGTCGACGCCAAGTCGCCGTGCATGAGGGAGGTGCCCGGGGGCCCGACGTCGACGCCCGGGGTGGCGTGGCCGTGCGGGGCCACCGGCACGGCGAGGACGAGCAGTCCGGCGAGGACTGCGAGGAGTGATGCCCGCACGGTCAGCTCTCTGCCTTCGGGTCGTCGGTCTGCGGCCCCACCGGCGCCGACCGCGCGCGACCGCGGCCGACGACCCACAGCACGATCCCGACGAGCAGGAGGACCACGCCGATGATCCCGGCGAAGACAGCCAGGAAGATTCCCCCGACACCGCCGAGGATGCCGACCGAGGACAGCGGCGGGGCGATGGTCACGCCGCTCTGGTCGCAGGTGAACCGGTACTGCCCCGACTGTTCGACGACGAACGAGGCGAACGAGATCCTGGACCGCTGGTTGACCGTCACCGAACTGACGACCGAGCTCCCCGGCTTCAGGGGTGCCGGACCGGTGACGTCGCATTTCGGCGTCGGCCCGACGTAGACGCCGTTGGCTCCGTAGGTGTACAGCGCGATCTTCTCCCCGGCGTCGAAGTGATGGGTGATCGAGTTGCCCGGCCCGTTGACCTTGATCTCCTCGTCCTCGAATGCCAAGACCGACCGGAAGCCGTTGACCGCGAGGAGCACCCCGCCGACCACACCCGCGACGAGGATCACCGCACCGACGGCGGTAAGCCATTTTCCAGCCCGTGTCATGGACGGAATCCTCCCACAACGGACACGCACACAAGCCCGGTTGCGGGCTCGGCTACCCCGCGAACGCCGACAGGATGTAGTTGGCGCCGGGGACCAGGTTGGGCGGCATCGCCAGGATGTGCGTGGCACCGGTTCCGGGCAGTATCGGCGGCGTGCCGTCGGTCAGGATCGTCACCGCCGCACCCTTGGCGCGCCACTCGTCGTAGAGCCGTCGCACCTGCCCGTAGGGCACCACGTCGTCGGCCGGCGCCCCCTCCAGCAGCACCGGCGCGGTGGGCCGCTTGGTGCCGATGCGCTGGTCGTCGAAGGCTTTGAGCAGCGCCGGGGTCCGCATGACGAGGTCGCCGATGGACAGTCCCGATGTCGTCCAGAGGTTGCTCCGGCGGAATCCGTAGGCGTTGCCGGTATCGACCACGCACTGGTTGGCGACGGCGGCGAGCATCGCCTTGCCGGCCGGGTTGAGTTCGCGGTCGAGGATGGGCCCCAGCTTCGGGTAGCGCACCGCCAGCCCGTTCAACACGTAGCCGATCGACCCGGCGTTGCGACCGCCGTCGAACTTACGAATCACGCTGATCAAATCGGCAGTCGGGGCGCCGGCATAGGTGGCGCGCACGTCGAGTTCGGGGGCATAGGCGCCGACGAGTTCGGCGGCCGCGGCGGCCGCCCCGCCGCCCTGCGAGTAGCCGGAGAATCCGATCGGCGCATCTCCGGGCGCGTTGGCCAGTTTCAGGGCCGCCCGCGCGGCGTCGATCATCGCGTATCCCTGCTCGGCGCGGTTCAAGTACGTGTGCACGCCGGGGGTGCCCATCCCGATGTAGTCGACGATCACGACCCGCACACCGTTGTTCAGGTAGAGCAATGCCTCCGGCGCGACGTAGTTGAGCGCGACACTCCGCTTGCCCGGGTCGATCCCGATGGGGCTGCCCATGTTTTTCGACGGGGCGCACTGGTCGCCCTGGCCGGACGTGCCCGGACCGATGACCACCGTCGGGCGCGGTCCGCCGCCGCCCCACGGCACGCCGGGTTCGACGACGACGCCGGTCGCGGCCACCGGGTCCTCGTCCTGGTAGCTGGTCATGTACATGATCCGGGTCGCCCGTCCCGGGAGGATGCTGGGCATCGGCTGGGTCCGGACGAGTACGCCGGGTTGCGATGCCGCCGGCCCCACCTGGGCGGGCGGTGTGTAGAAGTCTGCGGCCTGCGCGAACGGCAGGGTGGCCGTCACCGCGGCGGCGAGCACCGTCGACGCAACGGTCGCGAGAGCGACCCGGCGAACACGGCGGGGCGCACGGACAACGATCTGGCGCATATCGGCACGTTAACCGGGGATTCTCGCGTTTCGAAAGCACCGTGCCGCGATCGTCACCGGGCGTGCCCCTATTGCAACCCGCTCGACGGCCTGGCGTTATGTGCTGGCGCCGTCAATCTTCGCCGACGGCGGAGCCGTCAATCGTCGCCGACGGCGGAGCCGTCAGTCTTCGCCGACGGCGGAGCCGTCAATCTTCATCGTCGGCCGCGTCGGCGGCTTCATTGCGCTCCCGGGCGATCTCCAGCGCGCGACGCGCGGTCGCCTCGTCGGGGTAGGGCCCCATGCGGTCGAGCACACTGCCCTGCTTGCCGCGGGTCACCTTGCCGGTCGAGATCTCGTAGAACCACTGGTCGTCATCGCTCATGCAGCCAGCTTAGTGTCCTACCGGGCTCACCGCGGCCGAGCCCGTAACCACCTCCCGTCTGCTCCGAGACGACAGAACATTTAGGTTGGTACACATGGGGTGGAAGACATCGTTGGGCATCGTCGCTGATACCCACTTGGACGAACTGGGCGTCGGCGGTCCCACCGTGCTGTTCAACCTGATTGCACCGGGCCAAGCAGGTTTCGCCCAGGTGGGCCGCGACGTCGTCGTCGAACCGATGACGATGGACCCCTGCGTGATGTCCATCGGCGCCCGGCTGGGACGGCGAGGGCCGGCGACGACGAGACCGCGCACATCACCGTGTTCGACGAACTACTCGGCGGGGAAACCTTCGATGGACTGATCGACCGGGAATTCGTGGTGGTCGCCCTGTCCGTCCCCACCACTGCCGCCCCACCATCAGCGCCGCAACCGCTGTTCGTGCCGCAACCGACCTACCCGCGCGACATCTCGCTACCGGACGGGGCCGATTTCGACCGGCACAGCAAGTGGCTGCGGCTGGAAATGCGCAACGACGACCTACTCCCAGCTGGGGCGAGCGACGCCGCCGTCCTCGACCTCTTCCACCGCCGCCTCCACGGGTTCGACATGCGCATGCGGACGGGCTTCATCCGCCGCGATCTCCGGAAAGCGGGGATCCGCAACTACAAGGCGGTGGAGATCGTCGTGTTGAGTACCGCACCGGCGTCGTCGGGCATGATTGCCGCCATCGACCACGCGAACGCCGCGTTCGAGGCGCGCCGGGTCATGGTGAGCTACCGGCAGGTTCCCTGAGGAGAGTCGCCCGACTCAGACCAGCAGTTCGGCGATCTGAATGGTGTTGAGGGCAGCGCCCTTGCGGAGGTTGTCGCCGGAGACGAACAGGGCCAGGCCCTTTCCGTCGGGAGCGCCCGGGTCCTGCCGGATCCGGCCGACCAGCGACACGTCCTTGCCGGCCGCGGCCAGCGGGGTCGGCACGTCGACGAGCTCGACGCCCGCGGCGTCGGCCAGAATCGTGCGGGCCTGGTCGGGACTGATCGACTGGTCGAACTCGGCGTTGATCGACAGGGAGTGCCCGGTGAACACCGGGACCCGCACGCAGGTGCCGCTCACCAGAAGCTCGGGAAGCCCGAGGATTTTGCGCGACTCGTTGCGCAGCTTCTGGTCCTCGTCGGTCTCCTCGGACCCGTCGTCGACGAGCGCCCCGGCCAGCGGGATGACGTCGAACGCGATCGGCGCGACGTACTTCACCGGTTCCGGGAACTGCACCGACGACCCGTCGTAGACGAGCTTCTCCGCCTCGGGCGCCACCGCCCGCACCTGGGTGGCCAACTCCGCCACCCCGGCCAGGCCACTGCCGGACACCGCTTGGTAGGACGAGACGATCAGTCGGCGCAGGCCGACCGCGTCGTGCAGCGGCTTGAGGACCGGCATCGCGGCCATCGTCGTGCAGTTCGGGTTGGCGATGATGCCCTTGGGCGGGTTCTTCGCCAACTCGCCGTTGACCTCGGAGACCACCAGCGGAACGTCGGGGTCTTTGCGCCACGCCGACGAGTTGTCGATGACGGTGACACCGGCCGCGGCGAAGCGGGGTGCCTGCTCGCGCGACATCGTCGCGCCCGCGGAGAACAGCGCGATGTCCAGACCGCTGGGGTCGGCCGTCGACGCGTCTTCGACGACGATCTCGCCGTCGCCCCACGGCAGCTTCTTGCCCGCCGACCGTGCCGACGCGAAGAAGCGGACCTCGTCGGCCGGGAAGCCCCGCTGCGCCAGCAGGGTCCGCATCACGCCGCCGACCTGCCCGGTCGCGCCGACCACACCGATCTTCGCACCCATGGCTATCGCCCCGTTCCGGCGTAGACGACGGCTTCCTCGTCGCCGCCTAGGTCGAAGGCCTCGTGCAGGACGCGCACCGCGTCGTCGAGGTCGGTGTCGCGGATGAGGACCGAGATGCGGATCTCCGACGTGGAGATCAGCTCGATGTTGATCCCGGCCTTCGCCAGCGCCTCGCAGAAGGTGGCGGTGACGCCGGGGTGCGAGCGCATGCCGGCGCCGACGAGCGACACCTTGCCGATGTGGTCGTCGTAGAGCACCTCGGAGAAACCGATGTCGTTGCGCAGCCCGTTGAGGCGCTCCACGGCCACCGGGCCCAGCTCGCGCGGCAGGGTGAAGGTGATGTCGGTCTTGCCGGTCTCCACCTTCGAGATGTTCTGCAGCACCATGTCGATGTCGATCTCGGCGTCGGCAACGGCGCGGAACACCTTGCCGGCCGAACCGGGGGTGTCGTCGAGTCCGACGACGGTGACCTTGGCCTCGCTGCGGTCGTGTGCGACGCCGGTGAGAATCGCTTCTTCCACGGGAATGTCCTCCATCGATCCGGTCACCAGGGTGCCGGGCTTGTTCGAGTACGACGAGCGCACGTGAACGGGAACGTTGTAACGCCGCGCGTATTCCACGCAGCGCAGCATGAGCACCTTGGCCCCGGCGGCCGCCATCTCCAGCATCTCCTCGAAGGAGACGTGCTGCAGGTGGCGCGCGTTGGGCACGATGCGCGGGTCGGCGGTGTAGATGCCGTCGACGTCGGTGTAGATCTCGCAGACGTCGGCGTTCAAGGCGGCGGCCAGGGCCACGGCGGTGGTGTCCGAGCCGCCCCGGCCCAGTGTCGTGACGTCCTTGGTGTCCTGGGCGACGCCCTGGAACCCGGCGACGAGGACGACCTTCCCCTCGTCGAGGGCATTGCGGACGCGCCCCGGCGTGACGTCGATGATCTTGGCCTTGCCATGGCTGCTGGTCGTGATGACGCCGGCCTGGGAGCCGGTGAACGACTGCGCCTCGGCCCCCAGGGAGGCGATGGCCATCGCGACCAGTGCGTTGGAGATGCGCTCACCCGAGGTCAGCAGCATGTCCATCTCGCGCGGCGGTGGCGCCGGGTTCACCTGTTCGGCGAGATCCAGCAGCTCGTCGGTGGTGTCGCCCATCGCGGACACGACCACGACGACGTCATCGCCGCGGCGCCGCGTCTCCACGATGCGCTCGGCGACCCGGCGGATCCGCTCGGCCGTTGCGACCGAGGATCCGCCATACTTCTGCACTACGAGCGCCACCGGAGTTTGCCTCTCTTCACCTGGGGAGTTGCCGACAGCCGAGTCTACCGGTCCAGCGTTGGCGCTCCGCATGCCCACCTTCGCCGATACGATCGCCGTAATGTCCATCACACGACCCGGCGACCTCGATTCCGACGAGAAGGCCCCGCCCCCCGGCCGTATCGCGCCGCGCGACGCCGTCACCGACTGGGCCATGCCGATTCTGACCTTCTTCGCGATCCGGTTGATCGGGGTGGCCGTGTTGGCCAGATTCGCCGATCTGCACGGGACGTCGCTGCCCACCACCCTGCAGTTGTGGGACGGCAGATGGATGGTGGCGATCGCCCGGTACGGATACGGCGCGGTGCCGTCGTCGCACACCGACGCCTACGGCATCCACACCCCCGACACCGCATATGCCTTCTTTCCCGGCTATCCGTATCTGGCCGGCGCGGTGGCCAAGCTTCCCGGCCTCAACGCCTACGGGGGCGCCATCATCGTGACTCTCGCCTCGGGGGCACTGGCGGCGGTCGCGGTGACCCGGATCGGGCGGTGGGCGGCCGCGACGATGATGGGGCGCGACGCCGACGAGGAGCGGGTCGCTGCGGCCGGTTACGCCTTGCTCGTGCTGTTCGCCGCCGCCCCGATGGCGGTGGTGTTGTCGATGGCCTACACCGAGGCGCTGTTCTGCGCGTTGGTGGCATGGGCGCTGGTGGGAGTGATCGAGAAGCGGTGGTTGCTGGCGGGGTTCACCGCCTGCGCCGCCGGGTTGGTCCGGCCCACCGGAATCGTGATCATCGCCGTCGTCATGCTCGCGGCATTCCTGGCGGCCACCGGAATCCCCCGCGGCAAGACCGGTGCGGCCGGCATCGAGCGCGGTGGCTGGCCGGCATGGGCGGCGATCCTCGTCGCACCACTGGGGTATCTGGGCTACCTCGGCGTGGTGTGGCGGCACACCGGTTCCCCGCTGGGGTGGTTCGAGATCCAAACGGCCGGGTGGGGCACCCAGTTCGACTGGGGCCGCGCCACCTTCCGCTTCGTCAACTACAGCTTGACCAAGTCCGGTGAGGTCGCCCCGGTGGCCACGTCGTTGATCGTCGTCGCGACCCTGGTCCTCGTCGCGGTCAACGTCGCGTCGCGCACGCCGTGGCCGCTGCTGCTCTACGGCACGCTGGTGACCGTGTCGATCTGTGCCTCCAGCGGCCTGATGATGAGCCGGGCCCGGCTGCTGCTGCCGGCCTTCGTCCTCCTCGTCCCGGTGGCGAACGTGCTTGCCCGCCAGACACCGGCGGTGCGCAACACCGTGCTGGTCGGCGTCATCGCGCTGAGTTCGTGGTTCGGTGCGCACATGCTGACCGTCTATCCGCACGCGATGTAGCGAAGCGTCGAGCACCGTCTACCCTCGGCCCGGTGAGCAGCAACCGACGATGGTGGGGCCTGGGGGTGCTCCTGCTGCCCGTCCTGTTGGTGTCGATGGACGTCTCGGTCCTGTTCCTCGCGATGCCGCAGCTGACCAAACATCTGGACCCGTCGCCGACGGCCGCACTGTGGATCCTCGACTCGTACAGTTTCGTGATCGCCGGGCTCCTGATCACGATGGGCGCACTCGGCGACCGCCTGGGTCGGCGGCGCCTGCTGCTCGTCGGCGCCACGGTGTTCGGCGCCGGTTCGATGCTCGCCGCCTTCGCGCAGGGACCCGCGATGCTGATCGCGGCACGGGCGCTCATGGGGTTCGGCGGCGCGACCCTGCTCCCGTCGAGCCTGGCGATCATCTCGACGATGTTCGCCGAGGAACGCGAGCGCTCCCGGGCGATCGGCGTGTGGACCGCGGCCTTCTCCGGTGGCGCGGCGGTGGGTCCGATCGTCGGCGGGCTGCTGCTGCACCACTACTGGTGGGGCTCGGTCTTCCTCATCAACGTGCCGGTCGTCGTCGCACTGTGGCTCGCCGCACCGCTGCTACCCGCCGACTCGCGCGCCCCCGACGCCGGCAACGCCCCCTTCGACCTGGTGGGTGTCGGATTGTCGGTGGGCGGAATCCTCGGTGCCGTCTATACCGTCAAGCACGCCGCCCTCTCGGGGGTGAATGCGACGGCGGTCGCCGTCGGCGTCCTCAGTCTTGCGCTGCTGGTCGGTTTCGTGGTGCATTGCATCCGCGCCGAGCATCCCCTCGTCGACATCCGGCTGCTCCGCAACCCGACCTTCGCCGTCGCGATCTGCACGACCCTGGCCGCGATGATGTCGCTGGCGGCCACGACCTATCTGATCAACGAGTACCTGCAGTCGGTGACCGGGCGCGATCCCCTCAACGCGGCCCTGCTCGGCATCCCGATGGCCGCCACGGTGTGCGCGTTCTCGCTCGGATCGGCACGGATCGTCACCCGCCTCGGGGTGCGCGGGGCGTTCATCACCGCGCTCGCCGTCTGCGCCACCGGCATGGCCGTGCTGCAGTGGACCGGCGTCCACGACGGGTTGTGGGCGTTCCTGGCGGGCACGACGATCGCCGGCATCGGTTACGGCACCGCCTTCAGCCTCGTGTCGGTGGTCGCCGTCGGATCGGTGCCACCCGAGCGCGCCGGCGCCGCGTCGGGCATCTCCGAAACCGCCTTCGAACTCGGCCAGGCACTCGGGTTGGCGTTGCTGGGCTCGTTGGCCGCCGTCGTCTTCGCGCGGACCCTTCGCCCCGACGATTCTCCCTACCGCGGCACCCTGACCGATGCGATCGCCGAAGCCGGTGGCAACACCGAACTCGTCGAGACGGCGAAATCGGCGTTCATGACCGGGATGCACACCGCCCTGGGGACCGCCGCGGTCATCCTCGTCATCATGGCCGTCGTGACGACGATGGTGCTGCCCCGGCGGACCGGAACAGCACCATCGACGAGTTGATCGCCAGGATCAACACCACTGAGATCAGTACTTCGAGCAGGTCGCCTTGACCTTCTCCATGGTGGCCTTGCGCTCGGCCTTCATCTTCGCCTTCTCCTGCGGGGAGTGCATCGAGATGTTGTTGTCCTTGAGGAACTGCACAATGCCGGCCTCGGTCGGGTGGGCGCGCTTCCACTCCGCCTTCTTCTCCTTGCGCTGCTCCTTGGTCAGGACGACCATCTGCTCGAACCGGGCGCGGTGCTGCGGGTTCTTGTTGATCTTCTTCCACGCGGCCGGGTCTTCCTTGGCCAACGCCTTCTCCACCTGGCCGAGGGTGCAGTTGGTCTCCGGGACCGGGGTGGACTTCGGCACCGGCTTGGGCGCGGGGCCGTGGACCGGGGCCGCGTTGGCAACGCCGGTGGCGAGCACCGAGACGGCACCGACACCGACGATGGCGGCGGCGACCTTGTGACGCAGAGCAGTCATGGGAGTCTTTCCTTTCGGGGGCTGCCGCCGCGCCGAACGCGCGGCGGACCGGACTGACACCGCCACGATCCTCGTCGAACCTGACAACCAGCTGAGGATGCGGTGCCAGCGTCGCGATTAGAACTGTGCGCAGGCGGCCCGAGCTCGGTCGATCGCGGCACCGAACTCTTTGCGCTCCTTCGCCGATTTCACCGGATCGCCGAACACCCCGGCGTTCTCGGCGGTCTCCAGCGCGGCCGTCTCGACCGGGTGAACCTTTCGCCACTGCGCGTCACGCGCCGCACGCTGCTTGGCGGTGAGTTGGATGTCCTGCTGGAAGTGACCCCGAAGATGGTTGTCGGTCGTGATCTTCTTCCACACCGCGGGGTCCTGTGCGGCGATGGCCTTCTTGGCCTGGCCGTAGGTGCAATCGGTGCCCTTCACCGGAGCGGAGTCGGGGATCTTGGTGGCCGGCGGACCATGGACGGGGATCGGCGCGGCCACCGCGACGCCGGCCGAGACGATCGTTGCCGCTCCCGCGCCGAGGACACCGAGTACAAAGGTGCGACGGGCCGAGTTGCTCATGGTTGGTGGTCCTTTCGACGGATGGTTTTGGCTGCTGGGACTTTGCCGCAGACCACGCTAGTCCTGTCCGTTTTCGACCCCCGCAACCGGCACACCCCGACCCCTTTGTGCCGACCCACGGCGACGGAGTACGCTGTCCCCATGCAGCGCGCACTCCTTCTCGGTTGCCGCGGCGGGGTCTGATTCGACCGGCCCTCCGTCGCGGGCCAATTCGCGCGCCGGTCATCTTCCACCAACCTCACGGAGATTGACCACCATGACTTCTTCCGACTCTTTCGTCGCCCGTCAGGGCACCCGCATCGTCGAGCCCGCGGGTCCCCGCGCCGACGGACAACCGGCGTGGAACCCGCAGCGCGGGTCGGCCATGCCCGCCCACCGCTACCGATCCTTCGCCGACGAGGTCGAGAAGGTATCGCTGTCCGACCGCACGTGGCCCGACAACGTCGCCACCCGCGCCCCGCTGTGGTGTGCGGTCGACCTGCGCGACGGCAACCAGGCGCTCATCGACCCGATGAGCCCGGCCCGCAAGCGCCGCATGTTCGACCTGCTGGTCCGCATGGGCTACAAGGAGATCGAGGTCGGCTTCCCGTCGGCGAGCCAGACCGACTTCGACTTCGTCCGCGAGATCATCGAGGACGACGTCATCCCCGACGACGTCACCATCCAGGTGCTGACGCAGTGCCGCGACGAGCTGATCGAGCGGACCTTCGAGGCCTGCCAGGGCGCGCCCCGGGTGATCGTGCACTTCTACAACTCGACGTCGGTGCTGCAGCGCCGCGTGGTGTTCCGCGCCGACAAGGACGAGATCACCGCCATCGCAACGCGCGCCGCGCACAAGGTGCTCGAGGAGGAGAAGAAGTACCCCGACACCCAGTGGCGCTACGAGTACTCGCCGGAGTCCTACACCGGGACCGAGCTGAGCTACGCCAAGCACGTCTGCGACGCGGTCAGCGAGATCATCGCGCCGACGCCGGACAAGCCGCTGATCATCAACCTGCCGGCCACGGTGGAGATGGCGACCCCCAACGTCTACGCCGATTCGATCGAGTGGATGCACCGCAACCTGGCGCGCCGCGACTCGATCCTGCTGAGCCTGCACCCGCACAACGACCGCGGCGAGGCCGTCGCGGCCGCCGAACTGGGCTACCTGGCCGGTGCCGATCGCATCGAGGGCTGCCTGTTCGGCAATGGTGAGCGCACCGGAAACGTCTGCCTGGTGACCCTGGGCATGAACCTGTTCTCCCGCGGCATCGACCCGCAGATCTCCTTCTCCGACATCGACGAGATCCGTCGCACGGTGGAGTACTGCAACCAGCTGAACGTCCCCGAGCGCCACCCGTACGGCGGCGACCTGGTCTACACCGCGTTCTCCGGCAGCCACCAGGACGCCATCAACAAGGGCCTGGACCAGATGAAGGTCGACGCCGACGAGGCCGACGCCGATGTCGACGACATCCTGTGGCAGGTGCCCTACCTGCCGATCGACCCGAAGGACGTCGGGCGCACCTATGAGGCGGTCATCCGCGTCAACAGCCAGTCCGGCAAGGGCGGCGTCACCTACATCATGAAGGCCGACCACGGCCTGAACCTGCCGCGCCGGCTGCAGATCGAGTTCAGCCGCGAGATCCAGAAGCTCACCGACGGCGAGGGCGGCGAGGTGTCGCCCAAGGAGATGTGGGACGTTTTCGCCGAGGAGTACCTCAACCCGATCCGCCCGCTGGAGCGGATGCGCCAACGCGTCGACGCGTCGGAGGTCGACGGCGGCGAGGACACCATCACCGCGGTCGTGAAGATCGACGGCGTCGAGAAGGAGATCGAGGGGCAGGGCAACGGTCCGCTCGCCGCCTTCGTCCACGCGCTGTCCACCGTCGACTACGACGTCCGCGTCCTGGACTACTCCGAGCACGCGCTGACCGCCGGCGACGACGCGAGTGCTGTCGCCTACGTCGAGGCCGAGATCAACGGTGAGACCGTGTGGGGCGTGGGTATCGCCCCGTCGATCACGACGGCCAGCCTGCGTGCCGTGGTCTCCGCGGTCAACCGCGCCCACCGCGCCGCCGCCCCCGAGGACGGCGAACAAGCCGAGCGCACCTGGGCTCCGTAACCCTTCCCACACTGTGCACCAGCCTCCGACGCGGATCCGCGTTGGAGGCTGTTGTGCACCGTCGGATCTGCCGCGCCGGGATCTCCCGCAGACTCAGCGGGTCGCGGCCGCCAACTGCTCACCGTCGACGCGGTCCAAGTCGGCCAAGTCGATTCCGACCGTCTCCTTGGTGAACGCCAACGCCACCAACGTGATCACGCAGGCGCCGGCCAGATAGATCGCGATCGGGACCGACGAGTGGTAGACGTCGAGCAGTCGGACCGCGATGATCGGTGCCAGCGATCCGGCGACGATCGCGGTCACCTGATAGCCCAGGGATACGCCGGAGTAGCGCATCCGGGTCGGAAACATCTCCGACATCAACGCCGGCTGCGGCGCGTACATGAACGCGTGCGCCACCAGGCCGATGGCGATCGCCGACATGATGACGAAGTAGTGCTTGCTGTCCATCATCGGGAAGGCGACGAAGCCCCAGGCGGCGGTCAGCAACACGCCGACGAGGTACACCGGTCGGCGTCCGACGCGGTCGGACAGCCTGCCCACCAACGGGATTGCCAGCAGGTGTACCGCATGCGCCACCAGCAAGTACCAGAGGATCGACGTCGTGGCGACGTGTGCGTGCACCTTCAGATAGGTGATCGAGAAGGTCACCACCAGGTAGTACATGATGTTCTCGGCGAACCGCAGTCCCATCGCGGTGGCCACCTTGCCCGGGTAGCGCCGCAGTACCTCCACGACGCTGAGTGAGGATGCGGCGAACTCCTCGGCCTCCCGTTGCGCGGCGAGGAAGATCGGCGCGTCGGTCACCTTGGTCCGGATGTAGTAGCCGACCAGTACCACCACCGCCGAGAGCCAGAACGCCACCCGCCACCCCCACGACAGGAACGCCGCTTCCGACAAGGTGGCCGTCAACGTCAGCAGCACGACCGTGGCCAGGATGTTGCCCACCGGGACACCCGCCTGCGGCCAACTGGCCCAAAACCCGCGGCCGCGCGGGGGGCTGTGCTCGGCCACCAGCAGCACCGCGCCGCCCCACTCCCCACCGACGGCGAAACCCTGGATGAACCGCAGTACCACCAGCAGCGCCGGGGCCCAGTACCCGATCTGCCCGAACGTAGGCAGACAACCCATGAGGAAGGTCGCCACACCGACCAGCAACAATGAGAACTGCAGCAGCTTTTTACGGCCATACTTGTCGCCGAAGTGGCCGAACACCACCCCGCCGAGCGGTCGGGCGACGAAGCCGACGGCGTAGGTGACGAAGGCCGCCAAGATCGCGTCGAGGTCGCTGCCGCTCTGCCCGAAGAAGACCTTGGAGAACACCAGGGTGGCGGCGGTTCCATAGAGGAAGAACTCGTACCACTCGACGACGGTGCCGGCCATCGAGGCCGCCACCACGCGGCGCAATCCGGCCGAGGCTGCGGTCATGCATTGGGTCCTTCGTCGTTGATGCCGGCCAGCGCGTCCATCTCCTCCAGCGTCTTTCCCTTCGTCTCCGGGATGAACCGGAGCACGAACAAGAAGGACAAGAACGCGAAGGCCGCGTACATGAAGTAGCCGAAGACGAGGCTGAAGTCCTTGATCGCCGGGAAGGTCATGGTGATCGTCCAGTTCGCCGCCCACTGACCCGCGGCGGCCAGCGACAGCGCCGCGGCGCGGAAGCGGTTGGGGAACATCTCCCCCAGCAGCACCCACACGACCGGCCCCCAGCTCATCCCGAAGAAGACGACGAAGAGGTTGGCCCCGATGAGCGCGATGATGCCCCATGAGCCCGGCAGGGTCTTGGTGATGTCGCCGTCGTCGTTGAGGATCGGATGGCCCAGCGCGTCGAGCTTGTCGGTGAGTTGGCTGAAGCAGATGGCCACCGTCGCGAGGGTGACCGTCATCCCGATCGAGCCGACGAGCAGCAGTGGGCGGCGGCCGACCCGGTCGATCAGCAGGATCGCCACGATCGTCGTCGCGATGTTGACCACCGAGGTGAAGGTCGACGTCAAGAACGCGCTGCCCTCGCCGAATCCGGCCGCCTCCCACAGCACGTTCGAGTAGTAGAAGACGACGTTGATGCCGACCAGCTGCTGGAAGACTGACAGCACCAGGCCGATCCACACGATCGGGTAGACGCCGCCACTCGGGCGCACCAGATCACGCCACGACGACTTCTCCTCGTCGGCCATGCTGGTGCGGATCCGGTTGATGGTGATGTCCAGGTCGCGCTCGCCGAGCAGCCGTTCCAACACCGTGCGCGCCTCGGGGATCCGGTGGCGGCTGATGAGGTAGCGCGGCGACTCGGGGATCGTCGTGGAGAGCGCGCCGTAGAGGACCGCGGGCACCGCCATCATCAGGAACATCCACCGCCAGGCGTCCATCCCGAACCACAGTTCGCTGTTGGCGCCGTCGACGGCGAGGTTGCGCAATGCCAGGTTGACCAGGAACGACGCGAAGATGCCGATGACGATGGCCAGCTGCTGCAACGATCCCAACCGGCCGCGCAACCGGGCCGGCGAGGTCTCGGCGATATAGGTGGGCGCGATCACCGACGCGATACCGACGGCGAGGCCGCCGATCACCCGGAAGACCACGAATACCGCGAGCCCGCCGTTACCCCAGGATTCGGGCGCGAAAGCGCAACCGAGGGCGCTGATGAAGAACAACACGGCTGCGATCTTCATGACCATCAACCGGCCGATCCGGTCGGCGATCCGGCCGGCGGTCAGCGCACCGGCGGCAGCGCCGAGCAGGGCCGACGCCACCGCGAATCCCAAGACCCCGGCGTTGACGTGGAAGTCCTGCTCGATCGCCTTGGTCGCACCGTTGATGACCGCAGTCTCGTACCCGAACAACAGGCCGCCCAGCGCGGCGACCGAGGCGATGCGGACCACGCCGCGCGTGGAGCCGCCCTCATCGTCGTCGAAGACCGATTCCACCGCCGGACCCGCACCACCCTCGCTCATGGGCACACCCTAAATCGGCGACGAGTCCGAACACCCGCGAAACGCGCGATCAGCCCAAAGCATCCGCCACGGCCCGGGCCGCGCGCTGCACCGAATCCCGCGCCGCGGGCGAGAGTGCGCTCATGTTGAAGAACCCGTGGATCATGGCGCCCGCCCGGTCGAGGGTGACCGGGACCCCGGCCTCGCCCAGCTTGGCGGCATACGCGAGCCCCTCGTCGCGCAGCGGGTCAAAACCCGCGACGACGACGTGTGCCGGCGGGAGTCCCGACAGGTCGTCGGCCCGCAGCGGCGAGGCCAACGGCTTCTCGCGGTCGGCCGGGTCGGGCAGGTAATTGTCGATGAACCAGTCCATGTGCTCGCGGGTGAGGAAGCGCCCGGTCGCGAACTCGCTCATCGATTCGGTCTGCCCCGCCAGGTCGACCGCCGGGTAGATGAGGAGCTGATGTGCGGGCACGATGTCGTCACCCTTGGTCTGCTGGGCGACCACGGCGGCAAGGTTGCCGCCCGCACTGTCCCCGGCGACGCCGATCTTGGCGGGGTCCAGGCCCCACGACCCGGCGTGTTCGACGGCGTAGCGCCATGCGGCCAGTGCATCCTCCGCGGCGGCCGGGAACGGGTTCTCCGGCGCGAGGCGGTAGTCGATGCTCAGCACGTCGACGCCGGCGTTCACCGCCAGCGCCCGAGCCGTGGAGTCGTGGCTGGCCCGGCTGCCGATCGTCCACCCGCCGCCGTGGAAGTAGACGACCACACCGCGGGACACCCCGCCGGCGCGGTACCGCGTCGCCGGGATCGGACCATCCGAACCGTCGATGACCAGGTCCTCGTCCACGCTGAACGACGGGAACACCGGGGCCATCATCGCCGCGGCGCCATCCATTTTGCGCCGGGCCGCGACCGGATCATCGTCGTGCATGTCCAGGGACGGGATCGTCGAGGCCGCAAAGGCGGCCGCCGCCATGAACGGGTCGAGGCGGTCGCCGGCGGCATTCGTCGGCCCGATCCGCCGCAGCGCGCCGTAGAAGGGCCCGGTCGCCTTCCCGATCCCGCGCAGGAACACCCGCTGCGCTTTCGCGGCGACGGGCAGTGCAACTTTCGTGGATTCGCTCACAGTCACCAGACCCTACCCAGGACGGCCCAGCACCATAAGTGTCCCGTGTGCGAAACTCGATCCCATGTCGCACGAGCCGGGCCTGCCCGCCCGAACCCGTCTGGCGCTCGCCGCAGCCGCCTCCGCCCGTTGGGCGTCGCGCGCGGCCGGGCGCGGCAAGGGCTCGATGATCGGCGGCCTCGTCGCCGCCAAGGTCGACCCGTCGATCATGTCTCGTCTCGGCGTCGGACGCCGAACCGCACTGGTCACCGGCACCAACGGCAAGTCGACGACCACGCGCATGTTGGCCTCCGCGCTCGCCGGGATCGGCCCGGTCGCGACGCAGGCCGACGGCGCCAACATGGACGCCGGAATCATCGCCACCCTCTCCTTGACGCGCGGCCGCCCGTTGGCCGCCCTGGAGGTCGACGAGCTGCACGTGCCGCATGTGTCCGACGCGCTGGACCCCGAGGTGCTGGTGCTGCTGAACCTGTCGCGCGACCAGCTGGACCGGGTCGGCGAGATCAACATCATCGAGCGCCGACTGCGCGAAGGCATCGCCCGCCACCCTTCGATGACGGTCATCGCCAACTGCGACGACGTGCTGGTCACCTCCGCGGCCTTCGACGCCCCCAACGTCGTGTGGGTGGCGGCCGGGGCGAGCTGGGTCGGCGACTCGGTCTCCTGCCCCCGGACCGGCGAGCCCATCGTGCGGTCCGCCGACGGGCAGTGGCGCTCCACCGGTGACGACACCTTCCGCCGCCCGACGCCGGACTGGTGGTTCGACGACGAGAACGTCTACGGCCCCGACGGATTCACCGCCCCGTTGAAGCCCGCGGTCCCCGGTCGCGCGAACCGCGGCAACGCGACGCAGGCGGTGGCCGCGGCCGTCGCGATGGGGGCCGATCCGGCCGCCGCGGCGCAGGCGGTCGGCACCGTCGAGGAGATCGCGGGACGCTACGGCGTCACCGAGTACGGCAACCACACGGTGCGCATGCTGCTGGCCAAGAACCCGGCCGGCTGGCAGGAGGCGCTGTCGATGATCGACCAGGACGCCCCCGGCCTGGTGATCGCAGTCAACGGGCAGGTCCCCGACGGTGAAGACCTATCCTGGCTGTGGGATGTCCGCTTCGAGGCCTTCGAGTCGATGAAGGTGGTCGCCGCCGGCGAGCGCAGTGCCGACCTCGGGGTCCGCCTGCTGTACGCCGGCGTCGAGCACACGACCATTCCCGATCCGTTGCGCGCGATCGAGTCCTGTCCGCCGGGCCGGGTCGAGGTGCTGGCCAATTACACCGCGTTCCGCGATCTGGGAACCGCGCTGGAGCGGGAGGCGAAATGACCGAATCGACCTTGCGCGTCGGACTGGTCCTGCCCGACGTGATGGGCACCTACGGCGACGGCGGCAACGCACTCATCCTGCGACAACGCGCCCGGATGCGCGGAATCGACGCCGCGATCACCGAGATCACCCTCGACGACCCGGTGCCCGAGTCGCTCGACGTCTACGTGCTCGGCGGCGCCGAGGATTATGCGCAGCGCCTGGCCACCCGCCACCTCACGCGTTACCCGGGGCTGCAGCGCGCCGCCGAGGCCGGACGACCGGTCCTCGCCATTTGTGCGGCCATCCAGGTCCTCGGCCACTGGTACGAGACCAGCTCCGGCGAGAAGGTCGAGGGCATCTCGATGCTCGACCTCACGACCGCCCCGCAGGCCAAGCGCAGCATCGGCGAGTTGATCACCACGCCGCAGATCGAGGGCCTGACCCAACCGCTCTCCGGTTTCGAGAACCACCGCGGCGGCACCACGCTGGGCGCCGACGCCCGACCGCTCGGCTCGGTGCGCCACGGTGACGGCAACGTCGTCGGGCGGGGAATCGAAGGCGCCGTACAGGGTTCGGTGATCGGGACGTACATGCACGGCCCGGCGTTGGCCCGCAATCCCGAGCTCGCCGACTTCCTGTTGGCGAAGGCCGTCGGCCGCACCCTCGAACCACTCGACCTGCCCGAGGTCGACCAGCTGCGCAAGGAGCGCTTGGCCGCCGGTCGCTGATCGCCTTCGGCCCTTATGCCGAGGTTTGCTGTCGCTATATGGTCACAGACCTCGGCACAGTGCAGTTCTCACATGCCACCGCGTTCCCCATGTCGCGGTCGCGCGAGCGAGCATCGTCGTGCGCGAAGCGGCCGTCGAGTTCCACAACCAAGCCCCACCGGTCGTACTCCACGTCGCGAAAGCCCCGTCGGCCGACAATCGTGGGTGCCTGGCGCCGCGGCTTCGGCAGACCGTGGGCCCGCTCGACGCGGGTGAGGTAGCCGCGCTCAAGAACCGAACAACTCCCGTCGGCGATGTCGGCCAGCACCCGGGCCACGAAGGCGCGGTACTTGAAGCGCTCGCGCGTCGACAGCGCCGCGCCGAGCCTCACCGCCGTCGTCACCCGCGCCCCGACCGCATCGGACAGGCACGCCACGACGTCGAGTTCGGCCGATGACTCGGCGGCAACGTCGAGCACCGCGTGTTCGACACGAACCCTGGGCGGCCGGGCATTCCAACTCACCCGGTCATCGAGGGCGCTGTACCGGTGCACGACCACCCCGTCGCGCCGCGGGGCGAACCGTTTTCGGCCCACCGCAAGGTGGATCGGACCGGCCGCCGCCCTGGCGCGCAGCCCGACCGCGGCCAGCGCCGATTGATGGCTCAGGGCGGCACGCGGGAGACCCAGCACGGCGGCCCAGGCGCGCTGGTGCCAGGTGGGAGTTCCGGTGTGGGTGAGGTACACCCCCTCGTGCACCCGCACCCATTCCCGCCGGCGAAGTTTCGTGCGCAGGCTCGCCTCGCTGACCCCGCAATCAATCGCCTGCCTTCGGGTGATCACCCCGTCCTGGTGAACGAGGGTCTGCGCCAGTCGATCCATACCCGGAGTGTGCCCGGGGAACCAAGAAAACCCGACCGCCTCACTGCGCGACCACGGACAAGCCTGTGCGTACGCGAGAACTGGCGATAACGCGCTCGCCTAGCGCCTGTGCCGAGGTTTGCTGTCAGACGAGAACCCGTCAGGCGAGAACCCGGCGCCCGGACAGGGCGCGCCCCAGGGTCAGCTCGTCGGCGAATTCGAGGTCGCCGCCCATCGGCAGACCGGAGGCCAAGCGCGTGACCGAGAGCCCGGGGAAGTCCTTGAGCATCCGCAGCAGGTAGGTCGCGGTCGCCTCGCCCTCGGTATTGGGATCGGTCGCGACGATCACCTCGGTGACGTCGACACCGTCCTCCTGGTTGCCCAGCCGGCGCAGCAGCTCTCGGATCCGCAGCTGGTCGGGGCCGATCCCGGACAACGGATCGAGCGCGCCGCCGAGGACGTGGTAGCGCCCGGTGAACTCCTTGGTCCGCTCGATCGCGTTGACGTCCTTGGGCTCTTCGACGACGCAGATCTTGGTCGCGTCGCGACGCGCGTCCGAGCAGATCCGGCACCGCGTGTTGGCCGCGACGTTGCCGCATTCGGTACAGAACGTCACGTCGTCGCGGACGCGCTGCAACGCCGCGGTGAGTCGGTCGATGTCCGACTTCTCCCCCGCCAGCAGGCTGAAGGCGATCCGTTGAGCACCCTTGGGACCCAACCCGGGCTGCTTGGCCAGCTCGTCGATCAGGTCCTGGATCGGTCCCTCGTACATCGGTGTCGCTCCGCTCGGTGACTACGTTGGCTGCGCCGCGGCGTCAGCCGAGCCCGGGCAGCCCGCCGCCCAACCCGGCCGACAGCGGACCCATCTTCTCCGCGGCCAACGCGTCGCGCTGGGCGTCGAGGTCGGCAAGCGCGCCGACGATCAGGTCCTGCAGCGTGTCCACGTCGGCGGGGTCGACGACCTTCGGATCGACGGTGACGGCGGTGACGCCGCCCGCCCCGGTGCCGGTGACCGTGACAAGGCCGTTGCCCGCCGAGCCGGTCAGCACCGTCTGGGCGATCTCGTTCTGGGCGTTGACGAGTTGCTCCTGCATCTGCTGGGCCTGGGCCAGCAGGCCGGAGAGCGCGTTGGGGTCGCCGCCGCCGAGGAGGCCACCCAGGTCTGGGGTATCAGTCACGGACCCCAGGGTAGTCGACGTATCCGACGATATCCCGGGACGCCGCGACCACCAGCAAGAGCAGGTAGCCGACGACGATCCACAACCCCAGGGCGACATAGGCCGCCGCGGAACCGGCGCCGTCGAAGAAGACCGCCGACCGCAGCGCCGTCCCGGTCGCACCGAGTGGCAGCCACTGGCCGACCGCGCCCCAGATCGACGGCAGGAACTCCGGCGGGGAGGCGATACCCGCCAACGGCATGCCGACCAGCATGAACAGCAGGGCGGCCACGCCCACCCCGGCGGGCCCCATCAAGGCGACCAACCCCGCGACGGCTGCGCTGATCGCCAGAATCCCGATCGACATCGCCAACCACTGGCCCCAGAAGCCGCCGCTGAGTACGCCGATCCACATGGCCACCCCCACCGTCGTCGCCCCGACGACGGCGGCGCCGACCGGGAGCAGCACGGCGGTGATCTCCCGGCGGCCCACCACCATGGTCAGGGCCAGGCCGAGCGCCGCGCCCGCCAGGAAGACCGGCATCACCATGGAGCCGAACCCGGCACCGCGCGGATCGTTGGGCGCCGGCGCGGCCACGTCGCGGACCTGTGGCTGGGGACCCGGCATCTGCGCACCGATCTGCGTGAGCATCGTCGCCACCGCCGGGCTGGCGCCGCTGGCGATGATCGTGGCCGGAGCCGCGCCGAGGACGAAGCCGCCGTAGATGTCGCGGTTCTTGACGGCCTGCGTGAGCTGCGCCTCGTCGGCGTAGGCGTGGACCTCGAAGGCCCCGGGCTGCTTGGCCTCGAGGGCCGCTTCGACCTGCTGCACGGCGGGCGCCGGGCCGGCGACACCGATCGGGAGTTCGTGCGGGGTTCCCCGCGAGGCGGGGCCGATGAACATCAGCAGGATCAGCGGGACGACGACGGCCAATCCGAGGAGCAGGGCCGCGACCTTGCGGCCGGAGGGGGATTCCATGGGGATTCCTTCGATTTCAACGATTGTTGAACCCAACGGTAAAGCGACCTGCCAATAGATGTCAACAAGTGATGAATTCAGCTAGATTGGAGCTGTGGCACACAAAACCGGCCGACGGCCCGCACAGGAGAGCACCGCGCGCGAGGACATCCTGCGCGCCGCCCGCGAGATGTTCGGACAGGCCGGCTTCAACGCCACCACGCTGCGCGCCATTGCCGCCAAGGCCGACGTCGACGTGGCCCTGATCCCCTACTACTTCACCAACAAGCGGGGATTGTTCGTCGCGGCGTTGGCGTTGCCCATCGACCCGGTCGACCGCATCCGCCTGGTCGCCGACGGCCCCCGCGGCGAACTCGGCCGTCGGATCATGCAGACCTTCGTCGGCGCCTGGGAGGACGAGGCCACCGGCCCGCCGCTCCAGGGGTTCTTCCGCTCGGCGGCCACCGACCGCGACGTGGGCCAGGCCTTCGGCGGGTTCATCACCGACGAGATCCTGCCGCTGGTCACCGCCGAAACGGGCCTGAGCCACGACACCGCACAGGTCGTGATCAGCCTGCTGTTCGGCATGGTCACGATGCGCTACCTCGTCGAGATCCCCGCCTTCGCCGCCTTGTCCACCGACGAGGTGATCGAGCGCTACGCACCCCGCATGCAGGCGCTCATCGACGCCGACTGAGGGCTCAGCGCAGCAATCGCTCGAGGTGACCGGCGATCTCCTCGACCGTCGTATCGGTGGCGGACACTTCGAAGGAGAGGACGTCGTCGCCGAACAGCCGACCTGCGCGCGGCACCAGCTCGAACTCGAAGCGGTCGTCGACGCGGCGCCACTGCTTGACCGCGTTGTAGACCGGCGCGCTGGCACCAGTGGTGACGCAGTACTCGTCGGCGCGCGGTCCGCCCACCAGGTCGCGCTGGATCTGGAAACACGCGCCGCTCTCGTCGTCGAGGAAGACGACGGCCTCGCACCCGAGGTCGGGGTGGCGCTCATAAGACCCGTGGATCGTCACGCCGCCGAGTTTAACCGGCGGGCAACCGGGCCCGGAGCGAACGAGAACCGCGTCGCGTCAGAAGAGCGTCGACCAGTAATCCCAGAACCGGTCGAGGATCGCACCGGCGATGAGCAGGTACCAGACGCCGATGATGATCGGCGCGTACGTCGCGACGACGCTGAGCGCGCGCGAGGGCGACCGCGTCGACACCATGAGGTTGCGGACCGTGATGACCACCGCGAGCGCGATCGTCACCGCCCACACGACCATGCAATAGACGCAGAGCTTCCCGATGTCGTAGAGGCTCGAGTAGATCAGCCAGTGCACGAAGATCAGCGCCAAGACGATGGCGACCTGCATGCCGATCCACATCCACTTGGCGTAACGCGCCCCGGCCAGCACGCCGATGCCCATCGTGATCGCCACCGCGAACGCGGCGATGCCGATCAGCGGATTCGGAAACCCGAAGAGGCTGGCCTGCCAGGAGCTCATCACCGGGCTGCAGGCCATCACCGGGTTGAGGCTGCACGAGGGCCGGTAACCGGGATCGGCGGCAAGCCTCAGCTTCTCGATGGTGAGGATGCTCGATGCGGTCAACCCGATGGCACCGCCGATCACCATCAGCCACGCGGCCGCACGGGTCCAGAACTCGCCGCGGTCGGACTGGGCGGTTTCCAACGCGTTGTCGACCTCTGGGACGCTCTCGACTTCAGTCACGCGGACGAGGATACCGCCGACACCTGAGCCGACGATGTGTCGCCGACGACACCGCCGCGGTCAGGATCGTCGGGAAACGAAGCGGCGATCCTGACCGGTGATCGGATCGGTGAACGCCAGTACCGCGGCGACCAGGCGCAGCGGACGGGAGAAATCGCCCTGATCCGGCATCGCGGCCAGCTCGGCGCGTACCTGCGGATAGAGCGGATCGTCGACGATGGGCACGCCGAGACCGGCCATGTGGACCCGCAACTGGTGGGTGCGCCCGGTTTCGGGGACGAGGTGGAAACCGTCGGCGACGCGGGTGATGTGGCTGATCGCGTTGACCGGACCGTCGACGACGCGGGCGCGCAACTCACCGGCGCGCTTCTCGATCCGGTTGGCCACCCGGGTCCCGCCGCGCAACCCCTCGCCGGGCGATGCGCTCTGCGCCCGGTACTCCTTGTGCACCCGCCGGGCGGCGAACAGCTCCTGGTAGGCCGCGCGCACCGGGGGGCGCCGGGTGAACATCAGCACCCCGGCGGTCAGCCGGTCGAGCCGGTGCACCGGGGCGAGGTCGTCGTTGCCCAGCTCTCGGCGCAGCCGCACCAACGCGGTCTGGGTGACGTGGCGCCCGCGCGGCATGGTCGCGAGGAAATGCGGCTTGTCGATGACGACGAGGTTCTCGTCGTCGTAGAGGATCTCCGGATCGAACGGGACGGCCACCTCGTCGGGAAGGTCGCGGTAGAGGAAGACCGAGCCGTTGCGCGATGTCGGCGCGTCGAGTGCGACGGGGAGTCCGTCGATGTCGACGAGTTCACCGGCGTCGGCACGCGCGGCCAGGCCGGTCAGCCCGACCTCCGCGCCGACCGGGGTGGCCAACAGGGCGTCGGCGATCGTGCCGCCCTCGGCGCGCAGCACGACGCACGTGGCATCCACTCCCTCCCGTGGCGGGAGGGGCGAGGGGCGACGGCGGCGGCTCAGCTCTCCAACCGCGACTTCAGGTTGCCCAGCAGTTCGGCCTGGATGCGGCCGAGCCCCTTGGGGGCGAAGGTCTTCTCGAAGAAGCCGCCGATGCCGCCAGCCCCCTGCCAGGTCGTCGTGGTGGTGACCCGGCTGCCCGCACCGGCCGGGGCGACGGTGTAGGTGGTCACCATCGACGAGTTGGCGTCGGTCTCGGTCACCGTCGTGTCGGTGACGCCGACGGTGGCCTTCACGTCGCGCTGGCGCTTCTCGGTGGCCTGCAGGATCCAGTGCACGACGGTGCCCTCGCCGGTGCCGCCGGAGAGGACGTCGTAGTCGCGGTAGTTGGCCGGCAGGATCGCCGGGCGCACCGTCGAATAGTCGGCGAGAGCCGCGACCACCGCGTCGGCGGGAGCATTGATTTCAACGGTCTGAGTAGCGGTAACCTGCGCCATTTCGGTCTCCTCGGTGTCGTCATCGCGGTAAGCACTCGCGGCCACCGCGTTTCGAACCTAGGCTAGTTGGTAATGGTTACGAGCGTGGCGACGGGTCCTTCGGTGCACGAGCAGGGCGTGACACGACTGCTTGAGAGCTATCGTGCGATCCCACCGGGAGCGACGGTCCGACTCGCCAAGAAGACGTCCAACCTGTTCCGCCGCCGCGAGCGCAATCCCCATCCGGGACTGGACGTGTCGGGGTTGGGCGGGGTCATCTCGGTGGATCCGGAGTCCCGCACCGCGCAGGTCGCCGGCATGTGTACCTACGAGGACCTGGTCGCGGCCACCCTCCCGTACGGTCTGGCACCGCTGGTGGTGCCGCAGCTCAAGACCATCACCCTGGGCGGTGCGGTCACCGGCCTCGGTATCGAGTCGACCTCGTTCCGCAACGGACTGCCCCACGAGTCGGTCCTCGAGATCGACATCCTCACCGGCAGCGGCGAGATCATCACCGCCACCCCCACCAACGAGTACGCCGATCTCTTCTTCGGCTTCCCCAATTCCTATGGAACGCTGGGATATTCGGTCCGGTTGAAGATCGAGCTGGAACCGGTGAAACGCTACGTCGCCCTGCGCCACGTCCGGTTCACCGACCTGGCCGCGCTGACCGAGACCATGACCGCGATCGTCGAGACGGGCGCCTACGCCGACGAGCAGGTCGACTACCTCGACGGCGTGGTGTTCACCGCCGACGAGTCGTACCTGATCCTCGGCCGGCAGACCGACGAGGCGCCGACGCCGCCGAGCGACTACACCGGCGAACACATCTACTACCGGTCCATCCAGCACGATCGCGCCGCCACCCCGAAGACCGACGTGCTGACGATCGAGGACTACCTGTGGCGGTGGGATACCGACTGGTTCTGGTGTTCCCGGGCGTTCGGCACGCAGAATCCGACGGTCCGCCGCTTCTGGCCACGGCGGTGGCTGCGCAGCAGCTTCTATTGGAAGCTGATCGCGCTCGACCACCGGTTCAGCATCGGCGACAGGCTCAACGCGCGGAAGGGTTTGCCGCCGAGCGAGCGCGTCGTCCAGGACATCGAGGTGCCGATCGAGCACACCGTCGAATTTGTCGACTGGTTCCTCACCAACGTCCCGATCGAGCCGATCTGGTTGTGCCCGCTGCGCCTTCGCGCCGACGACGCGACCGGTACCGCCCCGCGACTGAAGGCCGCCGATCCGACGCGGCCGTGGCCGTTGTATCCGTTGGAACCCAACCGCACGTATGTGAACGTCGGCTTCTGGTCGGCGGTCCCGATCACCCCCGGGCAACCGGGGTACACCAACCGGCTGATCGAGCAGCAGGTCGCCACCCTCGACGGGCACAAGTCGCTCTACTCGGAATCCTTCTACTCCCCCGACGAGTTCGCCGAACTCTACGGCGGACAGCGGTACGAAGAACTCAAGTCGACCTACGATCCGCAGTCGCGGTTCCTCAACCTGTATGCCAAGGCGGTGAAGAGTCAATGACCACATTCAAGGAATCCGTCACCTCAACCGATCACCTCCCCCTTGCGAAGGTCTTCGAGACCTTCCTCGGCGGTGACCTGAAGGTGCGGCTGACGGCGTACGACGGCAGTGTCGCCGGCCCCGCCGACGCCCGATTCGGCGTCGACCTGAAAACCCCGCGCGGGACCACCTACCTGGTGACCGCACCGGGCGATCTCGGTCTGGCCCGCGCCTACATCGCCGGCGACCTCGACTTCGTCGGGGCACACCCCGGCGACCCGTACGAGGCGCTGCGCACCCTGGCCGACGACGCCTCGTTCACCAAACCCTCCCCGCTGGAGATGGCACAGATCGCTCGCGGGATCGGCCTCGAACACTTCAAGCCGATCGCCCCGCCGCCGCAGGAGGCGCTGCCGCGGTGGCGCCGGTTCACCGAGGGGCTGCGGCACAGCAAGACCCGCGACGCGGAGGTCATCCACCACCACTACGACGTGTCCAACGCCTTCTACGAGTGGGTGCTGGGACCGTCGATGACCTACACGTGTGCGGTGTACCCCGACGCCGACGCCAGCCTGGAGACCGCCCAGGAGAACAAGTACCGCCTGGTCTTCGACAAACTGCGCCTGAAGCCGGGCGACCGGCTGCTCGACATCGGCTGCGGCTGGGGCGGCATGGTACGGTACGCGGCCCGGCGCGGCGTCTCGGTGATCGGCGCGACGCTCTCCGCCGAACAGGCGCAGTGGGCGCAGCAGGCGATCGCCGACGAGGGTCTCGGCGACCTCGCCGAGGTCCGCCACGCCGACTACCGCGACGTCGCCGAATCGGGATTCGACGCGGTGTCGTCCATCGGGCTGACCGAGCACATCGGGGTGCACAACTACCCGGCGTACTTCACCTTCATGCGCGACAAGCTGCGCGACGGCGGGCTGCTGCTCAACCATTGCATCACCCGGCCCGACAACACCAAGCCGAACAAGGCCGGCGCCTTCATCGACCGCTACGTCTTCCCCGACGGGGAGTTGACCGGGTCGGGCACCATCATCTCCAAGCTGCAGAACGTCGGCGGCCTGGAGGTGGTCCACACCGAGAACTTCCGCGAGCACTACGCGATGACGCTGCGCGATTGGAATGCCAACCTCGTCGAGCACTGGGACGAGGCGGTCGCCGAGGTCGGCGAGGGCACCGCCCGCCTGTGGGGGTTGTACATGGCGGGCTGCCGGATCGGGTTCGACCGCAACGTCATCCAACTCCACCACGTCCTGGCCACCAAGCTCGACCAGTCCGGCAAGTCCACGCTGCCGCTGCGGCCGTGGTGGGACGCCTGAGCGGTTACTGCTCCAGGGGGCGTGCCCCCAGGTGGTTCTGCAGCAGTTCGAGGGCGACCTCGTCGGGATCGCGCACCTGGGTTTCCGGTGTGTCCTCCTGGGCGGCGGCGACCATTTCGTCGCGCTCCGCGTCGGAGATCTCCTCGTCGGGCCTAGGGGGCGGCGGAGAAGGCTCCTCGGGCTCGGGGGGCAATTCCTCCGAGCTTGGGCCCGCCCCGCGGCTGGGCCGACGGTAGGTCTGCCGCGGCTGCTGGGCGGCCCCCGCGGTGGCGGGTCCCCCGGCCGGCGGCCCGGCGGTGGGCTGGGTGTGGATGACCCGGATCTCGAGGTCGGTGCCGAAGACCTTGACGAACGATGCCCGCAGCGCCCGGGCGCGCTCCTCCTCCGACAACCGCGCCGCGACCTGCTCGACCGAGTGCCCGAGCGTCACCACCGCACCCCCGACGTGGTGGACGAAGGCGCTGCTGAGCATCGCCTCGAAGACCGGGGAGTGTTCCCGGATCGCCGCACGGACCTCGCCGAAGCGGCGTTGGACCTCGGCCAGGTCCAGTCCCGACACCTCGGCGACAGGTTCGTCGACGGCAGGTTCGTCAGCGACAGGTTCGTCGACGGGCTCCGGTTCAGGGGGCAGCTGGTCCTCTGGCTCGGGGACGGGCTCGTACTCGGGTTCGGGCGGCAACGGATCTTCTTGCACGACAACCGGTTCCGGTTGGGGCTCGGGTTCCGGTTGCGGCGCCGGTTCCGGTTGCGGCTCGAGCTCCGGTTGCGGCTCGGGCTCCGGTTGCGGCTCGGGCTCGACCACGGCAACCGGCTCGGGCTCGGGCGCGGGGTCGGGTTCGGGCGCGACCGCCGGGGTCGGCTCGGGCGTCGGGGTCGGCTCGGGCGTCGGCGCCGCCGTCTCCTCCTGCTGCTTGCGCTGCGAGGGCCTGGTGAATCTGAGCGGCGTGTCGCCCTGTGGCGCGGGTGGCTGGGGGGCGGGTGGCTGGGGGGCGGCAGCGGGCGTCGCGGATGCCGAAGACTCCGCAGATCCTGCGGATGCCGGGGCGGGCGCCGGAGCAGCCGACGCCGCACCCGATCCCGAACCCGAACCGACACCGGCTTCGAGGCGCTCGATCCGGGCGAGCAGGGCGGCGTCGTCGGCCGATGCCTGCGGCAGCAGGAGCCGGGCGCACATCACCTCGAGGAGTAGACGCGGCGACGTCGTGCCCCGCATCTCGCCAAGTGCGGCGTGGACCTGCTCGGCCGACCGGGCCAGCATGGCCGGACCGAGGCGCTCGATCTGGCCGCGCATCGTGGCGACCTCGTCGTCGGGCGCCTCGACGAGCCCTCGCTGCGCGGCATCGGGCACCGCCTGCAACAGGATCAGGTCGCGCAGCCGTTCCAACAGGTCCACCGCGAACCGGCGGGGATCGTGTCCGGCGTCGACGACCGCCTCGACGGTGCCGAACAACGCGGCGCCGTCGGCAGCGGCCAGCGCGTCGACCGCTTCGTCGATCAGCGCGACGTCGGTGACGCCCAACAGCGACATCGCCCGCTCGTAGGTCACCCCCTCCTCGCCGGCCCCGGCCAGCAGCTGGTCGAGGATCGACAGCGAATCGCGCGGCGAGCCGCCACCGGCGCGGATGACCAGCGGGAAGACCTCGGGGGCCACGGTCACGCGTTCCCGCTCGCAGATCCGCTCGAGCAGTCCCCGCATCACCGGCGGGGCCAGCAACCGGAACGGGTAGTGGTGGGTGCGCGACCGGATCGTCGGCAGTACCTTCTCCGGCTCGGTCGTGGCGAAGACGAAGATCAGGTGCTCCGGCGGCTCCTCGACGATCTTGAGCAGCGCGTTGAACCCCGCGGTGGTCACCATGTGCGCCTCGTCGACGATGAACACGCGATAGCGCGACTGGGAGGGCGCGTAAAACGCCCGGTCGCGCAGTTCGCGGGTGTCGTCGACGCCACCGTGGCTGGCCGCGTCGAGTTCGATGACGTCGAGGTTGCCGGGCCCGCCCGGTGCCAGCGCGACGCAGGAGTCGCAGGTCCCGCACGGCGTCGACGTCGGGCCCTGCTCACAGTTCAGCGAGCGCGCCAGGATGCGCGCCGACGAGGTCTTGCCGCAGCCGCGCGGACCGGAGAACAGGTACGCGTGGTTGATCCGGCCGGAATCGAGGGCCCGGCCCAACGGGTCGGTGACATGGTCCTGACCGACGACGTCGGCGAAGGTTGCCGGGCGATAGGTGCGATACAGAGCCACGCCGATGAGCCTACCGGTGTCCGCCTCGGCCCGGGTGGGCCGTCACCGTCAGCCGAGGTCCTCGCGCAGTTTGAACTTCAGCACCTTGCCCGAGGCATTGCGCGGCAGCGCGTCGACGAACTCCAGGCGCAGCGGCAGCTTGTAAGAGGCGAGTTGGTCGGCGGCGAAGGTGCGCAACTCTTCCAACGTGACCGACTGCCCCTCCGCGATCGCGACGACGGCGGTCACCGCCTCGCCCCACTTCTCGTCGGGCAGGCCCAGGATGGCGACCTCGGCCACCGCCGGGTGGCTGTAGAGGACGCTCTCCACCTCCGCCGGATAGACGTTCTCCCCGCCACTGATGACCATGTCTTTGACCCGGTCGACGATGTAGACATAGCCGTCGTCGTCCTCGCGCCCGACGTCACCGGTGTGGAACCAGCCCTCGTCGTCGATCGCCGCGGCGGTGGCGCCCGGATTGTTCCAGTAGCCGGCCATCACCTGCGGGCCCCGCACGCACACCTCGCCCGGTTCACCGACGGGCACCTGGTTGTTCGACGCGTCGACCAGCCGGACCTCCGACAGCGGCAGCACTTTCGATCCGGCCGAACCGATTTTGGCCGCCGACTCGTCGATGCCGATGACCAGGGCCAGCGGCGCGGTCTCGGTGAGTCCATACCCCTGGGCGAACGGCAGTCCCCGCGCCGCGTAGGTCTTCATCAACGGTTCGGGCACCGGCGCGCCGCCGCACACGAAGAAGCGCATGCTCGACAGGTCAACGGTGGCGAAGTCGGGCACCTGGCTCATAAACAAGAACATCGCGGGAACCCCGAACATCGTTGTCACGCGGTGCTTCTCGATCAGCTGACATGCCGCCGACGGGTCGAAAGCCGGCATCAGGACGATGTGGCCGCCCTTCTGCAGGGTGATGAGGGTGGTGACGTTGAGTCCGCCGATGTGGAACAGCGGGGCGCACACCAGGCTGATGTCCGAGGAGTTCGTGTCGAAGCTGAGGAGCGCGTTGACGTTGTTCCAGAACATGTTTCCGTGGGTGAGCATCGCACCCTTGGGCCGCCCGGTGGTCCCCGACGTGTACATGATCAACGCGGTGTCGGTGGGGTCCGGCGTCGCGGCGCGCGCCAGCGGCTGCGCCCCGTCGACGAGCTCGGCGAAGGACTCCCACCCGTCGACCGGGGTGACGGCGATCCGCCGGCTCACGTGCACGTCGCCGGCGGCCGAGTCGATGACTGCGGCCAACGCCTCGTCGGCGATGAGGGTGCCGACACCGGCATCGTCGAGGATGTAGGCGAGCTCGGCGCCGGTCAGACGGAAGTTGAGGGGGACGAACACCGCGCCGAGCCGCGCACAGGCGAACAGGGTCTCGAGGAAGGCCGGGTGGTTGGTCCCCGCGTAGCCGACGCGGTCGCCGGTACCGACCCCGCCGTCGGCCAGCACCGAGGCCAGCCGGTTGATCCGATCGTCGAATCGGCCGTAGGTCATGGTCGAGTCGCCGAATGTGAGGGCCGGGCGGTCGGGGCTGATCGCCGCCCGCCGCGAGATCCAGGACCCGAGATCCATTCCGACCGGATATGAGGTTGACGGGGATTGGGCCACCGGGGGCCTCCTTTGCGCGGGGACGAAGCGACACCGCCACCGTAAACAGGTGTGCCCGGTCAGTCGGCCGGATTCACCGCCATCGATCCACGGCGTACCGCCACCGCGCGCCCGGCACCGGCGATGAGCACCACCAGACACGTCACGGCGAAGATCCACACGTAGGGCTCGTAGACGAACCAGTCGAGCCCGCCGATCCGACCGTGCTTGAAGAACAGGCCGATCAAGTAGGCGTCGTCGCGGCTCTGGTTGAACTGCCAGGTCGCATACCCCAAGTAGGTCCGCCAAGAGAAGGCGGCGGCGAAGCCGCCCAGCGCGAGCAGGCCGACGCCGATCCGGGTGGGCACGGTACGGCTCGCATCGGCCACCCAGTTCACCGCGAACACCAACAGCGGGACGAACCACACCCAGTGGTGTCCCCAGGCCATCGGCGACACCGCGCACGAGGTCATGCCCACCACCGACAGGGCCAGCAGTTCCTGCCCGGCGCGATGTGCGACGACGGCGGCGCCCAACCCCAGCGCGAGACCGGCAACGGCGAGCAGGATCCACCCCGCCGACGACGGGGTGTTGGTCTCCCCCAGGTTCGCCAACCAACCGCGGATGGACTGGTTGCCCGGGGTCTGCGGAGTTCCCACCCGGTCGGGGTCCCGCAGCTTGTTCGTCCAGTAGTCCCACGACGTCGACGGCAGGATGGCGAAGCCGATCAGCACCGACACCGCGAACCCGACCACCACCCCGACCGCGGCCCTGGTCTTGCGGATGGCGAGGAGGTACACCGCGAACAGCATCGGGGTCAGCTTGATCCCGGCGGTGAAACCGGTCGCGACGCCGCGCAGCCGGGCGTCCTCGCCGCGCAGCAGGTCGGCGAGGATCACGACCATGAGGAACACGTTGATCTGGCCATACCAGATCGTGGTCCGCACCGGTTCGAGCAACATCATGACGGCGACCAGGGCCACCGCGACGGCCCGCAGCGGCCAGGTCACCGCGCGCCCGAGGCTGCGGAAGCTGATCATGATCGTCAGGTAGAGGGCGACGAGGATGCCGGCGCTCCACACCACCCGGGCGGCCGCCATCGGCATGAGCGCGAACGGGATGAACCCGATGATCGAGAACGGCGTGTACGTGTAGTCCATCTGGCCGAGCAGCTTCGCGTCGTAAAGCCGCTCGCCGTCGAGCACCGTCTGCGCCCCCGCACGGTAGACGCCGAGGTCGAGTTGGTTGTCGAACAGACCCCAAAACGGCTTGGAAAACGGGACGATCGCGTTCTGGATCCACAGCGCGACCAACCCGACGACGACGGCGGCCACGACGATTGCGACGCTGCGCCAGCGCACCACCGAGTTAGTCACGCTCTCACCGTGCCACGTCCAGGACAAACCGGTTCACCGAACCCGGTGACGGTCCTCAGGACTCCTCGCTGAGCAGCACCTCGGTGGCGGCGAGCAACGCACAGGTGGCGAAACCGTCCATCGCCACGGTCAACTCGTCGGTGCCGGGGTAGCTCGGCGCGATCCGGATGTTCTCGTCGTTGGGGTCACGGCCATACGGGAAGGTGGCACCGGCGGCGGTCAGCGCGATCCCGGCGTCCTTGGCCAGCGCCACCGTGCGCGCAGCCGTCCCGTCGAGGACGTCGACGCTGATGAAGTAGCCGCCCTCCGGCCGGGTCCAGGACGCGATCTTCGAGGAGGCGAGCCGGTCGTCGAGGATGTCGAGCACCAACTGGAACTTCGGCGCCAGGATCTCGCGGTGCCGCGCCATGTGTGCGCGCACCGACTCGGTGTCCGGGAAGAACTGCAGGTGGCGCAGTTGGTTGATCTTGTCCGGCCCGATGGTCTTGAGTGACAGGTATTTGACGAACCAGTCGAGGTTCGCCTTCGACGCACCGAGGAAGGCCACCCCCGCCCCGGCGAAGGTGATCTTCGACGTGGAGCCGAGGGCGTACACGCGGTCGGGGTGCCCGGCCTCGGCCGCCAATTCCAGGATGCGCAGCGGCTGGGGCGGCTCGTCGACGAGGGTGTGCACGGCGTAGGCGTTGTCCCAGTAGATGCGGAAGTCATCGGCGGCCGCCATCGACACCAGCCCGCGCGCCACCTCGTCGGAGACGGTCACGCCGGTCGGGTTGGAGTAGGTCGGCACCAGCCACATGCCCTTGATCGACGGATCGCGCGCGACGAGCTCGGTACACACGTCGACGTCGGGGCCGTCCGGGCGCATCGGCACCGGGATCATCTCGATGCCGTAGCTCTCGGTGACGCCGAAGTGGCGGTCATACCCGGGGACCGGGCACAGGAACTTGACCGGTCCCGACGACCAGGGCTTCTCCGCCCCGACCGGGCCGTGCAGCAGGCCGAAGACGGTGAGGTCGTTCATCAGGTCCAGGCTCGAGTTGCCGGCGGCGATCAGGTTCGCCGGGTCGATGCCGAACAGCGGGGCGAAGACCTCGGAGAGCTCGGGCAGGCCGGACACGCCGCCGTAGTTGCGGCAGTCGATGCCGCTGGGACCGCGGAACTCGTCGCCCGGCAGGTGCAGCAGGCCGTTGGACAGGTCGAGCTGCTCCGGCGACGGCTTGCCCCGGGTGATGTCCAGCTTCAGTCCGGCAGCCTGGAGCTCGCGGTACTTGACGCGGAGGTCGTCGCGGATATCGCGGAGTTCGGCGGGACTTTTCGAGTGGTAGTTCACGGCCGCAGCCTCTCGCATGGAGTCGGCAAAAGTAGAGGACCCCGCGCACCCGAGAGAGCCCGTTGACCCTTGCTGCCTTCCGGCCCTGGGGGAGTTCACAGGATGCACGCCGCGCGGGATCCGCCGTCAAGTGTAGACGGTGGGCGTCGGGCCTTCGACTTGAGGCTCTCGCCGACGCGGGTTTTGGGTTTCCCCTGTGCCCCCCGCTATCATCTGCTGAGCACTGGAGACATCTCCAGTCCCTGGAGGATTCGCCTAGTGGCCTATGGCGCTCGCCTGGAACGCGGGTTGGGTTAACAGCCCTCAGGGGTTCGAATCCCCTATCCTCCGCCATATCGGGTGAAAGCCCAGTTAGCAAGGGGTCTGAGTCGTCGTGACTCACGCCCCTTCTCCCGTGAGGTCCTCAACTCCATTGAAGGACAGAGCAGTCCCAGACCTTTCCAGTGATCTGCCTTAGGACGACCGGATCACCAAACTCGATCACCCCGGCGATGACGGTCGTGAAGTCGTCGGGCACCGGGTGCTTGTTCTTCCGCCACCAGTTGCTCCACTTCGTAGCCGTTCCAGGCGGGAACCCTTCCAAAACGTCGCGCAGTGACATGAGCGTCGCTTGACGGTGGGTGGCTATTACGTCCACAGCTTTCAGCACTACGTCACCGTCGAGGTCGTGGTTGCGAGAGAGCGTCCAGACGTCCCCGAAGTCGCGCCACCGAGTCGAGGCAGTACCGCGCTGGACCGCCGTGACCAGCTTCTCAGCGATGACCATTGGGATCGGGTAGCCGCGCAGACGAATCAGGCCGGCGGTGGACAGGGTGGGAGCGACCGCGATCTCCTCCGGCTCGGGTTCGATCGGATCGCCCACATTGATGTCGATGTGAGGGTGTGTCTCCGCGTTGTGAACCTTCGCTTTGAACGTCACGCGCACCCCCGCGTACTCGTCCTCATCTCGGATCGCCTCTGCTCTGATCGAGTCCAGATCGAAGGCCACTCCGTCATCTGCCGGAGTGCTCAGAATCTCCCGAACCACACGGGCCATCTCTTCGGGATCGTTGTCTAGGTCGAGCGCCGCGACGTCCACGTCGCGCGTCGGCCTACGGTTTCCGAAGGCTGCGAGGAGGACGCCACCCTTGAGGACGAACTGGTCCCGGTAGCTGCTGGCTGCCAGCCGGACGAGAATCCCGTCGAGCACATGGAGCTCAACCTCGGCGAGGGTCGTACGTCCGTTCGCCATGGCCTGCTTCTGTAACGCCCTGAACACCTTGGCGGGATCACTCAAAGAAGAATCTCCATCGTCCGCGAGAGCGCCGGGTAGGCACGCGGAAAGTGCCTGGCCATGCGCAGCAGCTTCGAGGGCTGACCTCCGCCCCGCAGCCAGGACTTCAAGGCTGCGATAGCCATGTCCTCGCCCTCGCGGTCTCGCATACGGAAAGCGTCGACAATGCTGCGCTCCGGCGAGTACAGACCAATGGAACGACCCGGCCCCAGTTCGATCTTGTCGCGCCCGAGGTCGAACGTCTTGGGGTCGAAGCGGTGCCAGGTAATCGGGACGGAGAGACTGCGCGGTGCCCAGGTGCCCCGGGGGAGGGCGATGTCGTACTCGAAAGGGATGTCGTCAATGAGACTGTGCCGCGACAGGGCACTGGACAACGCCAGGGTGGCCTGGGGTGCACGCAAAACAATCTCGTGCAGCTCCCCATCGCCGCTCTCGCCCACGGCGTCGGCCCACTGGTAGAGGCCGCGCGAGAGCTTGGTGATCTCCCCAGCGCCGAGCAGGCTGCGGAACTTCCGCTCATTCATCTGCGCACGCGCGTCTGAGTAGGTGAACGGGTTGCGTTCGATGCTGGTCATGGTTGTCCCTCCTCACCGGTGTCCGTAGGAAATACTATACAGATAGGCCATAAGTGTACAGTATTTCCTACATCCCTCGGCAGACTTGCCCTGGCGCCCCAAGCGCAGTTCAACACGCCGCGATTTCCAGGCGTGTCGAGCAACTGCGCCGGTCCTCGCGCTCACTGGTCAAGCGGCCGGCGCCTCCGCCCTGCGATCGACTCTCGATCCACCACCGGCACGACATCGTCTGACACCAATCGGGGTTGGAAGACGCCGTGCCGTGGTGGATTCAGCGACCAGTGCGGTAGCTTCACAGACGCGAGATCTCCCACCATCTGCGAAGGGCCGTGAACGTACTCATGCGCAAGTTCCTCTCCGCCATCGTCGCCACGACCGCGCTGAGCGGCGTGCTGCTGGTCGCCGAACCGGCCTCGGCATACACCCCGCCGACGGTGACCTTCAGCGTGAACCACAACCACCGGATCGTCGGCAAGGCCACCACGCTGCCCGCCGGGGTCAAGACCTGCGGCTTCGAGCGCAGCAACCCCAATCCGGGCCCGATCATCGGCTCCTTCGGCAACGACATGGTGACCGTGGGCAACAAGGTCACCGCGGGAGACAAGGTGACGCTGTACTCGCGCCGGCTCCCACCGGGCCGCTACCTGGCGCGCATGTCCTGCTTCATCAAGAACCGCAAGTCGGGGATGTACGAGATCGTCGCGGTCAACGAAGAGTGGATCACCGTCGGCGCCGGCCGCCATCACTGACGCCGGAGTTTTCCCACGCGCCCGCCAACGCGGCGTCGGTGCGGTAATTTCGAGGCGTCATTGCGGGGAGGGAGTATCCATGAAGGTCTTTTCCATGCTGGCCGCCGCCGGCGCGGCCGCGGTCTGTCTGGGGTCGGCCCTCGCACCGGCAGCCGACGCGAAGCCGCGGCCGATCCCGCCGCCGGCATTTCCGATTCCGCACACCAAGCCCCACGTGAAATTCTCCACCGAACAGTCGCGCCTGGTGTTCACCGTGACCGACCTGCCGCGGGGCGAGAAGGTGTGCCTGTTCGAGGGCTACTTCGGCGACCCGTGGTTCGGTTCACTCGGGGTGAACGCCTGGCAGGCGCTGTACGAGCGGTACGAGCTGGGCACCACCGCCAAGGCCCGCTCGGTGCCCAAGCCGCCGGGTGTTTACCCGGTTCGCCTGACCTGCCGCATGCAGGAGCACCTGCTGGTGTACCGCACCGGGACCGTGCGCATCCCGAACGGCGGCTGAGGCACTCGGCCCGGCGGCGGGTCAGCGGTTGAAGACCCGACCGCTCTGGAGGACCTCCGGCCGGTCGAACCCGTGGTCGCGATAGCTGCAGACCAGCATGGTGTTGTACCAGCCGGGCGGTAGCCGCTTCGACCGCAACGTGATCTGGGCGCCACCGGTATCGCCGCGCGCCGCGGTGACCATCCCGCCGTCGTTGGAGTAGGTGCTCAGCGGACCGTCGACGTCGACGCGGACCTGCCGGTCGAGCCGGCACGTCTTGGGCACGTGCCGCATTCCGGTGGCGGTCCCCACGATCTGCCCGTGCGAGGACGAGAACACAGCGCGCGGCGCCGCCTGGGCGTCGGGGGCGGCGACGGCGAGTCCGCCCGCAACCGCAACCGCGGCGAACAGCGCGGACAGGTGCAGCCTGGACGAGTACGGGGCTTTCATGATCGATCAGTCCTCCGGTCGGGGAATCGGGACAAACCGAACGTAAGGCGCCCGACCGTCCCGATCACGAGTAGTGGACTACTCGAAAGCGGGGTGTGGCGCCGACCACGGCCCCGTTGACAAGACGTCGACCCCTCTAGTTAGGCTTGCCTAATAGCCGGGATGTCAGCCCGGACGTGAATCCGAGGAGGGGGTCCCCATGGCGATCGTTGAAGCCCGCGGCCTACAGAAGTCATTCGGCGAGGTCGCCGCCCTGCGCGATCTGAGCCTGTCGGTCGAGGAGGGGGAGATCCTCGGCGTGCTCGGCCCCAACGGCGCCGGCAAGACCACCACCATCAATATGCTCACCACGTTGATGCGCCCCGACGCCGGCAGCGTGGAGGTGGCCGGCATCGACGTCCTCAACAACCCGACGGCGGTCCGCCCGCTCATCGGCCTGACCGGCCAGTTCGCCGCGCTCGACGGCAACCTGACCGCCCGCGAGAACCTGGTGCTGTTCGGTCGGCTGTTCAAGCTCGGCCGGTCCGCGGCCACCACCCGGGCCGCCGAACTGCTCGAGGAATTCGATCTGACCGACGCCGCGGACCGGCGCACCGCGAACTTCTCCGGCGGCATGCGTCGGCGCCTGGACCTCGCCGCCTCGATGATCGGCAACCCCAAGGTGCTGTTCCTCGACGAGCCGACCACCGGGCTCGACCCCCGCAGCCGGTCGATGCTGTGGGACGTCGTGCGGCGCCTGCGTGACGAAGGGGTCACCGTCTTCCTCACCACCCAGTACCTCGAGGAGGCCGACCAACTGGCCGACCGCATCGTCGTCATCGACCACGGCACGGTGATCGCCGAGGGCACCCCCGCCGAACTCAAGACCCGCATCGGCGGCGCCGTCTGCCACCTCACCGTCGACGACGAGGCCCAGCGCGACCGGGCCGCGGAGATTCTCGGCGCGCGGTGGCCGGTCAGCCGCAGCGGCGACGAGCTGACCGTGCCCAGCGAGGGATCGTCGACGCTGTTCGCCGCGGTTAGGATCCTCGACGAGGCCGGCATCGTCCCCGACGACATCGGGTTGCGGAACCCGACCCTCGACGACGTGTTCCTCGCCCTGACCGGGCAGTCCACCACCGACTCCGAATCCGACGAGCAGGCCGTGGAGGCCTCGGCGTGAGCGCGCCCACCGCCCCGCCCGTCGCGGCGGGCCCCGCTACCTCGGCTGCGGGCACCCCGCGCCCGTCGGTGGTCCTCGACAGCCTGTCGTTGGCCGGACGCCACCTGCTGTTGATGGTGCGCCGCCCGTCGTCGATCATCGGCGCGATCGTGCTGCCGATTATGTTCGCGCTGCTCTTCTTCACCATCTTCGGCCGCATCATGGAGCGCGCTGGAATGGACTTCGCGCAGTACCTGCTGCCGGCGATCATCATGCAGGCGGTGTTCTTCTCCGCCATGTCGGGCTCGGTCTGGGCCGCCGAGGACGCCTCGTCGGGGATGGCCGCGCGCCTGCGGGTGATGCCGATCTCGCGGTCCGCACCGGTGGCCTCCCTCATCGTCGGCGAGACGACGCGCGGGCTGCTCGGGTCGGCGATCCTCGTCGGGATCGGCTACACCTTCGGCTTCCGCTTGGAGACCGGGTTCACCGGCGCGCTGGCCATGATCGGGCTGATCATCGCCGCCTCGGTGGCGATCATCCTGCCGTTCCTGGTGTTGGGCTATGCCACCGCCGACCCGGAGCCGGCGCAGGCCATCGGCGGCCTCATCTACTTCCCGCTACTGCTCGTCTCCACCCTGTTCGTCCCCAAGGGGGCCTACCCGGGCTGGATGCAGCCCATCGTGGAGAACCAGCCGCTGTCGCGGATCACCGAGGCGTTGCGCGCGGTGTCCACCGACGCGGCCACGGTCGCGACCAATGCCGGCCACCCGGTGAACACCACGCACGCGGTCCTCATCGCGCTCGCCTGGTGCGCTGGTTCGATCATCGTTTTCGGGGCCCTGGCTCCGCGCGTCTTCGGGAGGACGGCATGAGCGACATCGCAGTGATGACGCGGCGGGGGCTGGTGCTGATGGCCCGGTCGCCGATGACGGTGGCGACGGCGGCGGCGATGCCGACGATCCTGTTGCTGCTCATGTCGGTCTCCTTCGGCAAGATGGTGATGCCGCAGGCCGGCCTGGCCGAGTACGTGCAGTACGCGGCGCCGGTGTTCGCGACGATGGGCGTGCTGTTCGGCTCGCTGTCGACGGCGATCGCCGCCCACCAGGACCGCACCTCCGGGTTCGACGACCGGTTGCGCACGCTGCCGATCTCGCCGATCGCCCCGCTCGCCGGGCGCATCGTCGCCGACATCGCCCGCAACGCGCTGACCCTCGCGGTGATCACGGTGGTCGCCGTCGCGCTCGGGTTCCGGTTCCAGAACGGGCTACTCGGCGGCGTCGTCTACTTCGCGATCCCGCTCGCCGTCGGGTTCGGCGTCGCCTGGTTCATGGTGGCGGTCGCGATGATGGCTGATTCGGCCGAGAGCGCGGTCGGCGCCCTCAACGCGATGCTGCTGTTGATGACCTTCTTCTCCACCGGCCTGGTCAAGCTCGGCGACTTCCCCGGATGGGCCCAGCCGATCGCCACGGCCAACCCGGTGTCCCGCATCGCCGCGGCCATGCGGAATGCGACCACCGCGGGTGAATCGGTCTTCGGTTCGGATGCGGTGATCAGCCTGGCTTGGGCCGTGGGCCTTACGCTGGTCTTCGGCGTAGTCGCGACACGCGCCTACAGCCGAGCTCGCTGACCCGGTCGCGGGGGAAGACAGGAAGCCACATGACCGGATCGCTCCCGCCCCAGCAACCGCCGGCGGGGCCCGGCCCCGCATACCCGCCCGGCCCCGCATACCCGCCCGGCACCGCATACCCACCCGGTCCCGCCGCATACCCACCACCCGGTGGGCACCTCCCACCGACGAAGCAACCGCGCCGCGTCGGGATCATCATCGCGGTTGCCGCCGTGGCCGCGGTCCTCGCCGCCGCCGTCGGGATCGGAGCGTTCGTCGGCTACCGGGCGCTGACCGACGACCATTGCGACACGGTCGCCGACGCCGCGTCGGACGCCGTCACCACCGCCCTGACCATGGAGGCCGGGGTCACCAAGGATGTCTTCCTCGGTCGCGTGCGCGAAAAGTGGACTCCGCACGGGTACGACACCGTGGCAGAGCAAGCCGGACCGCTATTCGCGATGCGCGCCAGTCCAGACCTGGCCAAGACGTCGACCGCGTTCCGAACCGTCAACCGCACGGTAGCCGCCTGCGACAAGGCGCAGGCCACCGTTGCGCTCACCGGACGCATTGAATCGAGCGGCCCCCTAGCCGTCGACCACCAAGCCGACGCGCACATGAAGGTGACGATGAAGCGGGTCGACGGCCAGTGGCGCGCCGACAAGCTGACTCTCCAATAGCCGTCAGTCGCGCAGCACCAGATCCAGCGGCGACGCTGCCCCGGTGGACAGCAGCGCCAACACCTGCGGGGAGATCCCCGGCCGGAAGGTGACCCGGGCACCGCGCTTGCCGTCGGCACTCGCACCACTCAGGTCGACGTCGGCAATATCGATTCGCCGCGTCGCGTCCGTACCGTTCATGTTCGTCGTCGACGTACGCATGCTGAGGACGCCGTGGCCGTTGCGGACCCGCAGGATGGGGTCGACCAGGGCCACCTCGTAGAGGTGGAACCGGGTCGACGCGACGACGGTGCCGCGGAACCGGAGGACTCCGTTACCGCCGGCCAGCGAACCGCTGACGCGCTCGAAGGACATGCGCCCCGCCTTGTCGACGGTCGCCCCCTCGCTACCGGTCACGCTGCCCTGCGTCGTGCCCGACACGGTTTTGTAGAACGACGGCGAGTAAGCCCAGACCAGGTTTCGCTTCGGCGGGACCGGCGTGTTGGGCCCGGCCGCGGTGGAGTACCGCACCGGCACCTTCAGTTCTTGGGCGGCGTTGTCGGCGCCGGCGCCGCCGTAGGTGTAGATGCCCCAGCGCGCGTTGGCCGGAATCGACTTGGGCGTCGCCAGTGTCACCGTCGCGGTGAAGGTCCCGTTGGGATGCAGCGGCACCCACTGCTGGCGGATCGTGCGGCGCATGTCGAAGGGCGCGCTGGGCACTCGGTAAAGGGCGTCGCGGGACAGGGCCCACTTCGTGTTGCCGCGGACCTGGGCGCGCGAGGACTCCGGCGCACCGGCCGACGGGCGCCAGTGCGGGGCGAAGGCCCCGAAGACGATGAACGTGCCGTGCGGGACACCGGGCGGCACCGGGAGCGGGAAGCCCGAGGTGTTCGCATTCGGATCGAAGCCGCGGCCCTTGACGACCAGCTTGTCGCCGGGGTGCAGTTGCGCGGCACCGACCGGGGTCGTGCCGTCGGCGAGGTACACCGAGATCGCCGGGCGCGCGGGGGCAGCGGTCGCCGACGGAGTGGTCGCGGGGGCGATCACCGCTGCTGCGGTGGCACCGGCGACGAGGATTCCAGCCACACGGATCATGTAGGGAACCCTAACCGAACCCGTGTGGGCGTTCCTAGGGCCGGAGGCGAGGATTGCCCCATTGGTCCCAGTGCTCGGCGACCTTGCGGCTTGGCTGGACGCGCGGCGGTTCCCCCGGCATTTTCGGGAAACTGGGCGGATAAGGCAGGTCGCCGAGGCCGTCCTCGGCATCGCGGGCCACCATCTCGAGCAGCGGCTCGATCCCCACCGCGGACTCGGCCATCCCCGCCCACGGATCGCCGCGCTGCTCGACCAGCCCCGGGACGGTCGCGAGCGTCAGGCCGCGCGGATCGACGTCGACGAGTTCGTCCCAGGTCACCGGCGCCGACACCTGGGCGATGGGGCTGCGGCGCACCGAGTAGGCCGACGCCATCGAGCGGTCACGGGCGTTCTGGTTGTAGTCGATGAACACGCGCCCACCGCGTTCCTCCTTCCACCACGAGGTGGTGATGCGATCGGGGGCGCGGCGCGCCATCTCCCGGCCCAGTGCGATCACCGCGCGGCGGGTGGCGATGAAATCCCAGAGCGGGCGGACCGGGATGAAGACGTGGATGCCGCGGCTGCCGGAGGTCTTCACGAAGCCGGGTAGGGCCAAGTCGTCGAGGACGGGTTTGACGACGTCGAGCGCCACCGCCCGCACCTCGTCGAAATCTGCCCCGTCGGGCGGGTCGAGGTCGATACGCAGCTGGTCGGGGTGGTTGTTGGGATCGGGCTCCCCCGCATCGACGGTGGGCCAGCAGTGGAAGGTCACGGTCCCCATCTGGGCCGCCCAGGCGAGGTCGGCGGGGATGGTCGGGCACAGGGCGTGCCCGGTGCGTTTCGACGGGAACTCGACCACCGTGGCGTGCAGGTAGTCGGGGCGTTTGTGCGGCAGGTGTTTCTGGTAGACCTCGTCGCCTGCCAGGCCGTCGGGGAAGCGTTGCAGGTAGGTCGGGCGCCGGTACACCGCGCTCAACACCGGCCCGGGTGCGGCAGCGGTCCCGGCCATCCGCACGTAGTAGTCGAACAGGTCTCGCTTGCGGTTGCCGTTCTCGAGGTCGGGGAAGACCACCTTGTCTGGGCTGGTGAGCCGCACCGCCACCCCGTCGACGTCGACTTCGGCCGCCGCTCCGTTGCCGGACATCACGCGTCCTCCAACACGGCGTAGAGGTCGTAGGACAGCGGGACCTCGAGCTGGTCGTAGCGACAGCTGTCGGGCTCCCGGTCGGGCCGCCAGCGCAGGAATTTCACCGTGTGGCGAAAGCGCCCGTTCTCCATCTGGTCATAGGCGAACTCGGCGACAAGCTCCTGGTTCACCGGGAAGAACTCGCCGCTGCCGGCGTGGCGCCACCGGGTCAGTTCACCCGGGTGCGGGGTGTCCGCATCGGGGCGCATCGGCTCGAGGAGCGTCTGCAGCTCCACGCGCTTGGCGTCGCTGAAGGCGCTCGATCCGCCGACCATCCGGAGCTCCCCGTCGTCGCCGTACAGGCCGAGGAGCAACGAACCCACGCCGGTGCCGCTCCTGTGGACGCGATAGCCGGTGATCACGCAGTCCGCGGTGCGCTTGTGCTTGACCTTGAGCATCTCCCGCTTGCCCGGGACGTACACGCCGGCACGGTCCTTGGCCACGATCCCGTCGAGCCCGGCGCCCTCAAAGGCAGAGAACCAGCGCTGCGCCACCCCGGTATCGGCGGTGACGCGACTGGCCCGGATGCTCGACGCGGTGCCGTTCGACCCGACGGCCGCCACGAGCGCGGCCCGGCGCACCTCAAACGGCTCGCTCATCAGGTCCGCGGGTCCCAGTGCCAGCGCGTCGAACCCGATGACGATGGCCGGGGTCTGCTCGGCCAGCATGTCGATGCGCGACTTGGCCGGGTGAATGCGCTGGCTCAGCGCATCCCAGTCGAGCCGGTGGACGTCGCCGAAGGCGCGCGGAACGCCGATCTCCCCGTCGAGGACGACCTTGTCGGGCAATTCCCGCCGCACCGCCTCGACGACTTCGGGGAAATAGCGGGCCAGGTCTTTGCCGCCCCGCGAGACCATCTCGACCTCGTCGCCGTCGCGGAAGACCAGCACCCGGAACCCGTCCCATTTCGGCTCGTACAGCCAGACGGATTCACCGTCCGGCTGCGGCGGGACGGCCGCCACCGCCTTGGCCAGCATCGGCGCGACGGGCGGGTTCACCGGAAGGTCCACCGGTTCATCGTCGCATCTGTCACCGGGGCGGCACTAGGGTTACCGATGTGTCGGCCGGCCGCTATGCCCCCTCCCCGTCGGGAGACCTGCATGTCGGGAACCTGCGGACCGCGCTGGTCGCGTGGCTGTTCGCACGCAGCACCGGTCGACGATTCCTGATGCGGATGGAAGACCTCGACGAGCGCACCGTCCCCGGCGCCGCCGAGGCCCAACTCGCCGACCTCGCCGCGCTGGGCATCGACTGGGATCTCCCGGTGCTGTTCCAATCGTCGCGGCGGGACCGGTACGACGAGGTGGTCGCCGCCCTCACCACGGCGGGGCGGACCTTCGAATGCTTCTGCACGCGCCGCGAGATCCTCGAGGCCCCGCGGGCGCCGCACGCTCCGGAAGGCGCCTACCCGGGGACCTGCCTGCGGTTGAGCGCGGTGGAACTCGAGGCGAAACGGGCCGCGGGCCGGCCGCCGGCGATCCGGCTGCGGACCGACGTCGGCGAGTTCACCGTCCACGACGAGCTGCACGGCGACTACACCGGCGCGGTCGACGACTTCGTGCTGCGCCGCGGCGACGGCACCCCGGCATACAACCTCGCCGTGGTGGTCGACGATGCCGAAACCGGCGTCGACCAGGTCGTGCGCGGCGATGACCTGCTGGCCTCCGCGCCGCGGCAGGCCTATCTCGCGACCTTGCTCGGCTGGGTAGCGCCGACCTATGCCCACGTCCCATTGGTGGTCAACGCCGACGACGTCCGACTGTCCAAGCGCGACGGCGCGGTGACACTGAAGGACCTTGCCGCCCAGGGTGTTTCGACGCAGACGGTGCTCGACCTGATGGCACGTTCGGTGAACCTGGCCGATGCCGACGAGTCGGTCACCAGCGGCGAACTCCTGGCACGCTTCGACCCCGCGGTCCTCCCCCGTCGGGCCTGGATCTTCGAGGTCTAACGCTTGGCGTAGTACCGGCCCAAGAAGTCGTCGCGGTACTCGGGGTAGGTGCCGTCATCGATCGCGCGGCGGGCGCCGTCGACCATCTCGACGACGAAGGACAGGTTGTGCAGTGTCGCCAGAGTCGCGCCCAGCCCCTCCTTCGCCTTGAACAGGTGGTGCAGATAGGCGCGGGTGTACTGCGTCGTGTAGTTGCTCAACTCCGCGTCGAGCGGCGAGAAGTCGTCGCGGAAGCGGGCGTTGGTGATGTTCACCCGGCCGTCTCGGGTGTAAATCGCGCCGTTGCGCGCCACCCGGGTCGGGGACACGCAGTCAAAGGTGTCAATGCCGTTCTCGATGGCGACGAAGATGTCGTCGGGCTCGCTGATGCCCAACAGGTGTTTCGGCTTGTCCTCCGGCAGTTTGGCGTTGACCCAGCCGACGATGGTGCCGAGGTTGTCCTTCTCCAGGGCCCCGCCGATCCCGAACCCGCCGAAGCCCTTGCCGCCGTCGGCCTCGTCGCGGGCCCCCAACTCGGCGAGGTCGCGCGCCGCCTTGCGCCGCAGGTCCTCGTACTGGGCGCCCTGGACCACACCCCACAGCGACTGTTGCGGTCGGTGGGACCGCTCGACGCTGAGCCGGTTGTGCTCGGCGAGGCAGCGGATCGCCCACAACCGGGTCCGCTCCAACGAATTCTCTTGGTAGCCACGGGTGTTCATCAGGGTGGTCAGCTCGTCAAAGGCGAAGATGATGTCGGCCCCGAGCTGGTGCTGGATCTGCATCGACAGCTCCGGGGTGAACCGGTGGGTCGTCCCGTCGATGTGGGACTTGAAGGTCACCCCGTCGTCGTCGACGGCGGCCAGCCGCTCCTTGCCCTCGGCGATCTTCTCATCGTCGGGACGGTGGCCCGCCGTCATCTCGATGACCTTTTTGAAGCCGACGCCCAGCGACATCACCTGGAACCCGCCGCTGTCGGTGTAGGTGGGGCCCGGCCAGTTCATGAAGGCCCCGAGCCCACCGGCCGCGTCGACGATCGCCGGACCCGGCTGCAGGTAGAGGTGGTAGGCGTTGGCCAACACCGCCTGGGCGCCGAGCTGCGCCACCGCCTCGGGCACCACCGTCTTGACGGTGGCCTTCGTCCCGACCGGGATGAAGGCCGGGGTGGCGATGTCGCCATGCGGGGTGGAGATCACCCCGGTGCGCCCCAGACCCAAGTCCATGCGGGTGCCGACGGTGAACCGGGTTTGCGAAGCAGTCACGTCGGGCATTCTCGCAGGCTGCCGCAAGATTCATCAAAAGTTAAGGGGTGCTTCGCTACCCTGGATCCCATGTTGGCAAGTACCAAGACCCTGATCACGCGCGCGACCGGCACCGCCGTCGTCCTCGGCGCCGCAGGCCTGGTCCTGTTCGGCTGCGGCACCGACGACACGACCGCCCCGAGTGACACGTCCGGCTCGCCGGCGGCCACCAGTGCTCCGGCGTCGAGCACCGACAAGTCCGGGGTGGCCGTCGTTCCCGGGCCCAACCCGTCGAAGGTGGGCTCGCCCACCTCGATTCCGGCCGACCGCCAGGTGCCCGACGTCCCCGGTACCAAGTGCGGGGCGACCCGCGGTCCCGACGGCGCGCTCGAACTGGTCATCCTCAAGGGCAAGATCCGGTGCGACACCGCCAAGAAGGTGGCCGACGAATACGGCCCGATGATCGCCAGCGGCCGCAAGCAGACCGTGCAGGGCTGGACGTGCGGGCCGTCGGCCTCGGAAAACATCCTCGCCGCCTGCGCCAAGGGTGAGGACACCTTCGTCTTCCAACTCCCCAACTGAGAGCCCGCTGCGGAAAATGTTCCCCGGGTGATCCGCCGGGGGCAGACTTCCCCCGAGCGCTCGCCTGGGGAGGTTTCTCAGCAGCCTGACGCCCGACGCTCGGCGCTTGGTAGGTTGTCCGAATCACCCGCTCCCACGGGCTCGACAACCGAAGGAACGCCATGACCAGCACCGCGCCGCACCGGCCGAGAAGAACGTTGCGCCAACGGCTCACGTACTTGTCCTACGGCGGACTCGTCGGGGCGCTGGTCCTGCTGCTGGCGTCGGCGACCCCGTCGCTCCTACCGCGCGGCTGGTTCTTCCAGGGCGTGATCTCCGGCGGTGCGGCAGCCGTGGGCTATGCGCTCGGCGTGCTGATCACCTGGCTGGCCCGGTTCATGGTCTCGCGCAGTGAACCGTGGCCGAAACCGCAGCGGTTCTGGTGGTGGGCGCTGGCCTTCGTCGCCGTGTTCGACGCGGCGGTGATGTTCTACTGGTACGTCCGGTGGCAGAACGACCTGCGCGACCTGATGGGGGTCGACCGCATCGGGTACTCCGCCATCCCCAAGGTCCTCGCCGTCGCCTTCGTCGCCTTCCCGGTGCTGATGGCCATCGGCAAGTTCTGGGGCATCGGACTGCGCTGGGTCATCGCACTGCTGCGCGACCTGGTCCCGCCGCGGCTGGCGACGGTCGTGGGCGGCGCGCTCGTCGTCGCACTGACCGTCGCACTGGTCAACGGCGTGCTCGTCGAGAACGTCATGAAGGTGCTCAACAACTCCTTCGCGGCGGCCAACAACGAGACCAAGGCCGATACCTCGGCGCCCACCTCGACGTTGCGCTCCGGCGGACCCGGGTCGACGGTCAGTTGGGACTCGCTGGGCCGGGAGGGCCGCTCCAACGTCGCCGACGGTCCGACCGTCGCCCAGCTCACCGCGTTCAACGGCACCCCGGCCATGGAACCCATCCGGGTTTACGCCGGCCTCGACTCGGCCCCCGACCTCGGTGCCATCGCCGACGCCGCGGTCGCCGAACTCGAACGCACCGGCGGGCTCAAGCGCAAGGTCATCGCCGTCGGGTCGTCGACGGGAAGCGGCTGGCTGAACAAGGCCTACATCGACTCGCTCGAGTACATGTACAACGGCGACACCGCGCTCGTCTCGATGCAGTACTCGTACCTGCCCAGCTGGATTTCTTTCTTGGTCGACAAGGAACGCGCCCGCCAGGCCGGCATCCAGTTGTTCGAGGCGGTCAGCGAGAAGGTCCGCGAGATCCCCGAGGCGCAGCGCCCCAAGCTCGTCGTGTTCGGCGAATCGTTGGGCAGCTTCGCCGGGGAGTCCCCCTTCGGGTCGATCCCGACGATCGCCGCCCGCACCGACGGCGCCCTGTTCACCGGCCCGACGTTCAACAACCAGCTGTGGCTCGACACCACCCTCGACCGCGATGACGGTTCGCCCGAGGTGATGCCGGTGTGGGGCAAGGGCAAGCAGGTCCGGTTCATCGCCGACGAGACCGATCTCGGGCGCCCCGACGCACCGTGGCCGGGTAACCGCATCGTGTACATCCAGCACGCCTCGGACCCGATCACCTGGTGGAATCCCGGCCTGCTGTTCCGCGAGCCGGATTGGCTCAAAGAGCCCCGCGGGCGCGACGTGCTGCCCGCGATGCACTGGATCCCGGTGGTGAGCTTCCTGCAGGTGTCGGCCGACATGGCGGTGGCGGTCAACGTGCCCGACACGCACGGTCACCACTACCTGCGGGCGATCCCGTTCTCCTGGGCCAAGATCCTCGAGCCGGAGGGTTGGACGCCGGAGAAGACCCAGCGCCTGGTTCCGCTGCTCAAGCGCGACGGCTAATCGCCGACTGGGCCCTCATCCCCGCCGACTGGGCCCTGTTTTCCGCCGACTGGGCCCAGAATTTCACCGACTGGGCCCAGCGGCTCAGCCGAGCAGCTCGACGACCCGCTCCAACGCCGCGACCCGGCTGCCCTTGACCAGCACTGCCAACGGCGCGTCGAGCGAAGCGAGATAGTCCGCGGCGGCCGCCGCATCCCCGACGTGGACGACGCCGTCGCCGTAGCGCGGCTCATCGACCGCGACGACGTCGACGCCGAGCGACGACGCCAGCTCGGCGATCTCGCGATGGGCGAGGGCCGCATCCTCGCCGAGCTCGGCCATCGTGCCCAACACCGCCACCCGGCGCGGGACGTCGACGCGGACCAATGCCTGCAACGCCGCCGTCATCGACGTCGGGTTCGCGTTGTAGGCGTCGTTGATGATCGTCAGCCCGGAATCGGTCTGCGAGAACTCCATCCGCAGCCCCGACAGGGCGGCACTGCGCAGCCCCGAAACAATGCCGTCGAGTCCGACGCCGAGCGACCCGCCCGCAGCAGCGGCGGCCAGCGCGTTACCGACCTGGTGCTCGCCGCGCGCACCGAGGTGGACCGGCACGCTCCCCCACGGCGAATGCAGAGTGAAGGATGCGCGCAGCTCATCGTCGAGCACGACGTCGGCCGCGGTGAGATCGGCCGACGCGCCGGCTGCGCTATAGGTCAACACCCGCGCGGCGGTGCGCGTGGCCATCGCGGCGACGTTCTCGTCGTCGGCGTTGAGCACGGCGACACCGGAGGCCGGAAGCGACTCGACCAACTCCCCCTTGGTCTGTGCCACCGCCTCGAGGGAACCGAAGTTTTCCAGGTGCACCGCCTCGACGCGGGTCAGCACGCCCACCGTCGGCGACGCGATCTCGCACAGCGTGGCGATGTGCCCGACCCCGCGGGCCCCCATCTCCAACACCGCAGCCTCGGTACCGTCCTCGGCCCCGACGAGGGTGAGCGGCAAGCCGAGCTCGTTGTTGAACGACTTGGCGCTCGCCGTCGTCCGATAGGTGGAGGCGAGGACGCCGGCCAGCAGGTCCTTGGTCGAGGTCTTGCCCACCGAACCCGTCACCCCGACGACGCGTTCGCCGATCCGGGCCCGGGCTGCCCGGCCAAGCGCTCGCAGGGCCAGCGCCGTGTCGTCGACGCGGATCGCGGCCGCCCCGTCCGGCGGGGGCGTGTCGTCGCGGCTGGTCAGGTATGCCGAAGCGCCGGCGGCCAAGGCCGCGGGGAGGAATTCGTGACCGTCGCGCTCGGCGACGATCGGCACGAAAAGCTGCCCCCGGTCCAGGGTGCGCGAATCGATGCTCGCACCGTTGACGGTGACGTCGGCGCCGGTCGCGGTGCCGCCGGTGGCGGCGGCGAGGTCTGCGGTGGTGAATTGCACGCGTCCACGCTACGGCACCGGTCGGCCGACCTCGCATCGCTGTGGGCGCCCCCGTAATGTTGCGGCCATGCCCGACGCCGCACAGACCCCGCTGCGCCTCGTCGTCCTGTTCGGCGGCGCCTCCGCCGAGCACGACATCTCCTGCATCAGCGCCGCCCACGTTCTCGCCGCCGCAGACCGCTCGCGCTACGAGCTGGTCCCGGTCGGGATCACCCGCGACGGCACATGGGTGGCACCGTCGGAAGCGATTGCCGCGTTGGCCGACGACCGCCCACTCGGCAACTCGTTGGACCCGGTTGGGCCGGCGGTCGAACCCGTCGCCACCTTGCTCGGCGACGGCACCGCGACCACCGTCGTCCTCCCCCTGCTGCACGGTCCACACGGCGAGGACGGCACCATCCAGGGGCTACTCGAACTGCTCGGCATCGCCTACGTCGGATCGGGTGTCCTCGGCTCGGCGGTCTGCATGGACAAGGCCATGGCCAAGGACGTGGCCGCCTACCGCGACATCCCCCAATGCCGGTGGATCGAGCACCGCGACGGCATCGACGACGAGCAACAGACCATTACCGCCGCGGTCGACGACCTGGGACTGCCGGTATTCGTCAAGCCCGCCAACATGGGGTCGTCGGTCGGGATCACCAAGGCCCACGACGAGGCCGAGCTGGCCGTCGCACTGAAAACCGCCCTCGCCTACGACGATGTGCTGGTCATCGAGGAGGGCATCACCGCCCGCGAAATCGAGGTCGCGGTACTCGGCAATGCCGACCCGAAGGCGTCGCTGCCCGGCGAGATCCTGCCGGGGTCGGAGTTCTACGACTACGAGGACAAGTACGTCACCGGCAACGCCGCGCTGCAGATCCCGGCCCATCTGCCGTCGTCGGCGATCGACGAGGTCCGCGAGTTGGCCGTCCGCTGCTACCGCGCGCTGCGGTGCCGGGGCTTGGCGCGGGTGGACTTCTTCTACGAGGAGTCCTACCGCGACGGCCCCGGGCGCGGCTGGCTGCTCAACGAGATCAACACCATCCCCGGCTTCACCCCGGCTTCGATGTACCCGAAGATGTGGGAGGCCACCGGCCTGTCGTACTCGGGCCTCATCGACCGGCTCGTCGAGCTGGCGATCGAAGCGCACGCCCGCCGATCCGGCTTCTCGACCAGTCGCTGATCCCGGCCCGGCCGCGACCGCGTCTCATGACGACGGGGGTCGCCATCGGGCCAACCGGTCGACGACGCCGCGCATCGCGCGATCCGGCACGGTCGACACCACCCGCTGGGCGGTTGCGACGACCCGGTTCGGCGGCATCATCAGCGTCGTCGCGCGGCGGGCCAACCACGCCGTCGTCGCCCATCGTCGACGACGGGCACGCACGAATCCATCCCCGTCGAACCCGCTGGGCGAGCAGTGGGCGGCCAGCACGACGGCGTCTTCCAGCGAGAGCCCCGCACCCTGTCCGAGGTGCGGCCGCATCGCATGCGCGGCGTCGCCGAGCAGCACCGTCCGCCCGCGCACCGGGTGGCGCACCGGGTCGACGTCGGTGAGGTCGTGCACGGCCGGGGACGCCATCGCGCGCAACAGCGACGGCACCGGTTCCACCCACTCGTAGAAGTAGGCCACCCCCGCCTCCCGGGCCCGTCCTCGCGACGCCCCGAACACGTAGGTCGTGTCGTCGGGGAGCGGAAGGATCCCGCACTCGCCGGACGGCCCCCACACGGTCACCGCCTCCTCGGCGGCTCCGGGGACGACGGCCCGCCAGGCGCGGATACCGCAGTCGCGTTCCCCGGCCGACGGCCACCACCGCAGCCTCGTTCGGCTGTGGACGCCGTCGGCCGCGACGACCAGGTCGTACCGAGCCGTCGTTTCCGCCGCCTCGACGATCCCTCTCTCTGGGTCGACGATGCTCGCCGGTGTTCGGGTGGTCACGACCCCGGACGGCAACGCCGCCAGCAAAGCGGCTGTCAGATCCCGACGGTGCAGCGCGACGATGGATCCCGGTTCGCTCGTCTGGCGGAGGAGTTCGCGCCCGGTGTGGTCGAGGATGCGCACCTGGGTCAGATCGTTGCCCGCGGCCCGCACGGCGTCGCCGACCCCGATCGCGTCCAATGCCGCGAGCCCGTTGGCCCACAGGGTGATACCCGCCCCGACGACGACACTGGCCGTCTCTTCGAAAACGATGACATCCCAACCGCGCCCCCGCAGCGCGATTGCACTGGCCAGCCCACAGATCCCGCCGCCGATAACAGCGGCACGCGGGCGCGGGGAAGGCGGCATGGTCCCCGATTGTGTCATCACCGCCGCGCGGCCGCGGCTAGCATCGGCCTCGTGAGTGCCCCATCCGACACGCCCCGGATCGCGCTGCGCGTCGGCGTCTATTCGCCGAACGCCCGGACGCGTGAACACGTCATCACCGCGATCGGCACCACCCTGCGCCCCGACCTGCCCGAACTCGTCTTCACCGAGTTGGCGACGGGACCGGCCGTCCTGGGCCGGTTGGACCAGAACCAGCTCGACGTCGTGATCCTCGACGGCGAGGCCACGCCGGTCGGGGGGATGGGCTTGGCCAAGCAGATCCGCGATGAGTACGACCCCTGTCCCCTGCTGCTCGTCCTCATCGCACGGCAGGCCGACCGGTGGCTCGCCGATTGGTCGCGCGCCGACGCGACGGCCAGCCTTCCCGTCGACCCGGTGGAGCTCGCGTCGACGATGGTGGAGCTGCTCGGCGCCAAGGCCTGAGGGCCCAGTCGGCGGGAATGAGGGCCCAGTCGGCAGGAATGAGGGCCCACTCGGCAGGAATGAGGGCCCAGTCGACGGGACTCGACGCGCGGCAATCGCCAATCGGCGCACGATCCGCGCCCCGTGGGTAGTGTGAGATACAAGTCACACAGCCACTCCCACGCGGAGGTGAGTCACACAATGAACGCCTATCTACCGATCCTCGTGCTCGGGATAATCGCGACCGCATTCGCCGTTGTCTCGGTCGGCATCGCGTCCTTTGTCGGGCCCCGCCGGGCCAACCGCGCCAAGCTCGACGCCTACGAATGCGGCATCGAACCGCTCCCGCAAGACCGTGCGGTGCAACGGATTCCGGTGAAGTATTACCTCACGGCGATGCTGTTCATCATCTTCGACATCGAGATCGTCTTCCTCTACCCGTGGGCCGTCGCCTTCGACTCGCTCGGCTGGTTCGGGCTGGCGGCCATGGCCCTGTTCGTCTTCAACGTCTCCGTCGCCTACGCCTACGAATGGCGCCGCGGCGGACTGAGTTGGGACTGAGCCGATGGGTATCGAGGAACAGGTCCCCAGCGGCTTCCTGCTCAGCACCGTCGAAGGACTCGCCGGCTACATGCGCAAGGGCTCCCTCTGGCCGGCCACCTTCGGTCTGGCCTGCTGCGCGATCGAGATGATGGCGACGACATCGGGCCGCTACGACCTCGCCCGATTCGGCATGGAGGCCTTCCGCGCCTCCCCGCGGCAGGCCGACCTGATGATCGTCGCGGGCCGGGTGAGCCAGAAGATGGCACCGGTCCTGCGCCAGATCTATGACCAGATGGCCGAGCCGAAGTGGGTCCTCGCCATGGGGGTCTGCGCCTCTTCGGGCGGCATGTTCAACAACTACGCGATCGTGCAGGGCGTCGACCACATCGTCCCCGTCGACATCTACCTGCCCGGCTGCCCGCCCCGGCCCGAGATGCTCCTCAACGCGATCCTCAAACTGCACGAGAAGATCCAGGAGATGCCGCTGGGCGCCAACCGCGCCGAGGCGATCGCCGCCGCCGAGCAGGCCGCCTTGGACTCGCGCCCCACCATCGAGCTCAAGGGCCTGCTCCGATGAGCGGGATCCGACACCGGCCGGATTCCGAGCCGGAGACCATCACCACCCGGGCCGGACTGTTCGGCGCCGACGGCTCGGGCGACACCTCCGGCTATGGGCGACTGGTCCGCGAGGTCGAACTGGGCGGGACCACCCAACCGCCGTTCGGCGGATACTTCGACGACCTGCTCGACGCGCTGCGCACCGGCCTGGCCCGCCGCGAGGTCAACCCCGACGCCGCGATCGAGAAGGCCCAGGTCCACGTCGGGGAACTGACCGTCTTCATCACGCGCGAGTACCTGCCGATCGTCGCCGGGGTGCTGCGCGACGACCCCGACCTGCGCTTCGAGCTGTGCCGCGGCGTCTCCGGCGTCCACTACCCCGACGACACCGGGCGCGAACTCCACGCCGTCTACCCGCTGCAGTCGATCACCCACAACCGGGTGGTGCGCCTGGAGGTCTGCGCCCCCGACGCCGACCCCCACATCCCCAGCCTCTGCCGCGTCTACCCGACCAACGACTGGCACGAACGGGAGACCTACGACTTCTTCGGCATCGTCTTCGACGGCCACCACAGCCTGACCCGCATCGAGATGCCCGACGACTGGGAGGGCCATCCGCAGCGCAAGGACTACCCGCTGGGCGGCGTCCCCGTCGAATACAAGGGCGCGACCGTGGCGCCGCCGGATCGCCGGAGGTCCTACCACTGATGAGCAGCACCATCGGAGTCACCGGGCGCGACTGGGACGAGGTCGTCGCCGCCGTCCGCGAGCGTGCCGCCGCCGAACCGGGCGAGGAGCGCATCGTCGTCAACATGGGTCCGCAGCACCCGTCGACGCACGGCGTGCTGCGCCTGATCCTGGAGATCGACGGCGAGACGGTCACCGAGGCGCGCTGCGGCATCGGCTATCTGCACACCGGGATCGAGAAGAACCTCGAATACCGGACCTGGACGCAGGGCGTCACCTTCGTGACCCGGATGGACTACCTCGCACCGTTCCACAACGAGGTCGCCTACTGCCTGGGCGTGGAGCGCCTGCTCGGCATCACCGACGACATCCCCCAGCGCGCGACCACCATCCGCGTGCTGTTGATGGAACTCAACCGCATCTCCTCGCACCTGGTGGCGCTGGCGACCGGCGGCCTCGAACTGGGCGCGATGTCGCCGATGTTCCTCGGTTTCGCCGCGCGCGAGACCATCCTCGACGTCTTCGAGGAGATTTCCGGCGTGCGGATGAACCACGCCTACATCCGCCCGGGCGGGGTCGCACAAGACCTGCCCGACGGGGCGCTGGCCATGGTCACCGCCGCCCTCGACGCCCTGCCGGACCAGATCGGCGAGGTCGAGGCACTGCTGACCGAGAACTACATCTGGAAGGCGCGGACCCAGGGCGTCGGCTACCTCGACCTGACCGGCTGCATGGCCCTGGGGATCACCGGGCCGTGCCTCCGCTCCACCGGGCTCCCGCACGACCTGCGCCGCGCCGCGCCCTACTGCGGCTACGAGACCTACGACTTCGAAATCCCCGTCGTCGACACCTGCGACTCCTACGGGCGCTACCTCGTGCGCGTCGCGGAGATGCACGAGTCGCTGCGGATCGCCCGGCAGTGCGTCGAGCGCCTGGCCGAGCCCGGCCCGGTGATGGTCGACGACGGGAAGCTGGGTTGGCCGGCCGAGTTGGAGCTGGGGCCCGACGGCCTGGGCAACTCCCCCGAGCACATCGCCAAGATCATGGGGCAGTCGATGGAGTCGCTGATCCACCACTTCAAGCTCGTCACCGAGGGCTTTCGCGTGCCCGCCGGCCAGTGCTACACCGCGATCGAGTCGCCGCGCGGCGAACTCGGCGTGCACATGGTCTCCGACGGCGGGACCCGCCCGTACCGGGTTCATTTCCGCGACCCGTCGTTCACGAATCTGCAGGCGGTGGCCGCGATGTGCGAGGGCGGCATGGTCGCCGACGTGATCACCGCGGTCGCGAGCATCGACCCGGTCATGGGAGGGGTGGACCGATGACCACCGAACTGAACCCCGACGCCGTGCGCACCGCACCGGTGCCCGTCGAGCTGGGGCTGCCCCGCCAGGGCGAGCCGCATCCGGTGATCACCTTCGACGGCCCCGACGAGTACCCCGCCGAGGTCACCGCGGCACTGGCCGCCGACGCCGCGCCGATCATCGCGCGCTACCCGCAATCGCGTTCGGCGCTGCTGCCGCTGCTGCACCTGGTCCAGGCACAGGACAGCTGCCTCACCAAGGCCGGGATCGGTTTCTGCGCAACGCAACTGGGCCTGACGCGGGCCCAGGTCGCATCGGTGGCCACCTTCTACTCGATGTACCGCAAGCAACCGACCGGCGAGTACCTCGTCGGCGTCTGCACCAACACCACCTGCGCGGTGATGGGCGGCGACGAGATCCTTGCCACGCTGCGCGAACACCTGGGGATCGACCCCGGCGAAACCACCGCCGACGGGCGGATCACCCTCGAACACGTCGAGTGCAACGCGGCCTGCGACCACGCACCGGTCGTCATGGTCAACTGGGAGTTCTTCGACGACCAGTCGCCGACGAGCAGCGTCGAACTCGTCGACGACCTGCGGGCCGGGGTCGCAGTGCCGCCGAGCCGCGGGGTTCCGACCCTGTGCTCCTTCCGGCAGGTCTCCCGACTGCTGGCCGGGGCGCAAACACCCGACGACGACAACGACAGCAACAAGGACGCCGACGCCGGGACCCCCGCCGGCTTCACCCCCGCGCCGCGCAAGCCGGAGCCGGCGACCGTGCCGGTGCTGAGCCGCACGTGGGGGCAGCCGGAGTCGTGGACGCTGGCCGCCTACCGCGAGGACAACGGCTACCACGGGCTGCGTGAGGCGCTGAACCTCTCCCCCGACGAGGTCATCGAAATCGTGAAGGCCTCCGGTCTGCGCGGCCGCGGCGGGGCCGGCTTCCCCGTCGGGACGAAGTGGTCGTTCATCCCGCAAGCCCCCAAGGAGGGCGGCAAGGCGCACTACCTCGTGGTCAACGCCGACGAGTCCGAGCCGGGCACCTGCAAGGACATGCCCCTCATGCTCGGGTCGCCGCACGCCTTGGTCGAGGGCATGATCATCGCGAGCTACGCGATCCGCGCCAACCAGGCGTTCATCTACGTCCGCGGCGAGGTCGCCTCGGTGATCGCCCGGCTGCGCCGCGCCGTCGACGAGGCGTATGCCGCGGGCCTGCTCGGCACCGACATCCTGGGTTCGGGTTTCGATCTCGACCTCGTCGTGCACGCCGGGGCCGGGGCGTACATCTGCGGCGAGGAGACCGCACTCCTCGACTCGCTGGAGGGCCGCCGCGGCCAGCCGCGCCTACGTCCGCCCTTCCCCGCCGTCGCCGGGCTGTATGCCAGCCCCACCGTCGTCAACAACGTGGAGTCCATCGCCAGCGTCCCGGCGATTCTGCGCAACAGCCCGGACTGGTTCCGCGAGTTCGGCACCGAGAAGTCGCCCGGCTTCACCCTGTACTCGCTGTCCGGGCACGTCACCCGCCCCGGCCAGTACGAGGCCCCGTTGGGCGTCACCCTGCGCGAGCTGTTGGAGTTGGCCGGCGGGATCCGCGCCGGGCACCACCTGAAGTTCTGGACCCCCGGCGGATCGTCGACGCCCCTGCTGACCGCCGACCACCTGGACATGCCGCTGGACTACGAGGGCGTCGCCGGCGCCGGATCGATGTTGGGCACCAAGGCCATCCAGCTCTTCGACGAGACGACCTGCGTCGTGCGCGCGGTGCTGCGGTGGAGCGAGTTCTACCAACACGAGTCCTGCGGCAAATGCACCCCCTGCCGCGAGGGCACCTACTGGCTCGTCCAGCTCATGGAGCGCCTGGAGGCCGGGGAGGGCCGGCCCGGCGATCTGGAGAAGCTCCTCGACGTCACCGACAGCATTGTCGGGAAGGCCTTCTGCGCACTCGGCGACGCGGCCGGCGCACCCATCACGTCGTCGCTCGCGCTCTTCCGCGACGAGTACATCGAGCATGCGCGCCTGGGGCACTGCCCCTTCGACCCGGCCGCGTCGACCACGTACGGGGGAGGTGCCCGATGACGACGGTGGAGACCGACCTGGTCACCCTCACGATCGACGGCCAGTCGATCACCGTGCCGGCCGGCACCCTGGTGATCCGGGCCGCCGAAATGTTGGGCATCGAGATCCCCCGCTTCTGCGACCACCCGCTGCTGGACCCGGTCGGCGCCTGCCGCCAATGCCTCGTCGAGGTGGAGGGGCAGCGCAGGCCGATGGCCTCGTGCACCACCGTCGTCTCCGCCGACATGGTGGTGCGCACCCAGGCCACCTCTCCCGATGCCGCCCGCGCCCAGCACGGGGTGATGGAACTGCTGCTCATCAACCACCCGTTGGACTGCCCCACCTGCGACAAGGGCGGCGAGTGCCCGCTGCAGAACCAGGCGATGACGGCGGCCAGCCCGGACACGCGCTTCGACGGGGTCAAGCGGCGCTACACCAAACCGGTGCCGCTGTCGGCGGAGGTGCTGCTCGACCGTGAGCGCTGCGTCCTGTGCGCCCGGTGCACCCGCTTCTCCGACGAGATCGCCGGCGACCCGTTGATCGACCTCGCCGACCGCGGCGCGCTGCAACAGGTCAGCATCTACGAAGACGACCCGTTCGATTCGTACTTCTCCGGCAACACCGTGCAGATCTGCCCGGTGGGCGCCCTGACCAACACCGCCTACCGGTTCCGCGCCCGCCCGTTCGACCTGCGCTCGACGCCCAGCGTCTGCGAACACTGCGCCGGCGGTTGCGCCCAGCGGACCGACGAGCGCCGCGGGAAGGTGTTGCGCCGTCTCGCCGGCGACGATCCCCAGGTCAACGACGAGTGGAACTGCGACAAGGGCCGATGGGCGTTCCCGTACGCAACCCAGCCCGACCGGCTCGCCAACCCGCTGGTCCGCGGACCCGACGGTCACCTACACCCGGCGTCCTGGCCGCACGCGCTGGCGGTCGCGGCGCAGGGGCTGTCCGACGCGCGCACCGGCGTGTTGGTCGGCGGCCGGGCCACCGTCGAGGACGCCTACGCGTATGCGAAGTTCGCCCGAACGGTGTTGGACACCAATGACATCGACTTCCGCGCGCGCGCAAGCAGCGACGAGGAGGCCGACTTCCTCGCCCACCAGATCGCCGGCTCCCCGATGACGGTGACCTACACCGACCTCACCGAGGCCCCCGTCGTCGTCCTCGCCGGGCTGGAGCCCGAAGAAGAATCGCCGATGATCTTCCTGCGGCTGCGCAAAGCGGTCCGCGCGGGGACCACCGCCGTGCACTCGATCGCCCCGTGGAGTTCACGCGGCCTGGTCAAGATCGGCGGGAGCCGGATCCCCTGCCTGCCCGGCAGCGAGGCGGCAGCCCTGGCCGACCCCGCCACCCGCGACCTGCTCGCCACCCCCGGCGCGATCCTGCTGCTCGGCGAGCGCCTGGCCCTGAGTCCCGGCGCCCTGACGGTGGCCGCCACCGTCGCCGACCACACCGGCGCCCGGGTGGGCTGGGTACCGCGGCGGGCCGGTGAACGCGGCGCGGCCGACGTGGGCGCCCTGCCCAACCTGTTGCCGGGTGGGCGCCCGGTCGCCGACGCCGACGCCCGCGCCGAACTCGAAGCCGTGTGGGGCACGGAGCTGCCCGCCGAGCCGGGCCGCGGCACTCCCGCCCTCCTCGACGCCCTCGTCGGGCGCCGGCTCACCGCCGTCGTCGTCGGCGGGGTGGAGGTCGAGGACCTGCCCGACGTCGACGCCGCCCGCGCGGCCCTGTCGACGGCAGGATTCGTGGTCAGCCTCGAACAGCGGCCGAGCACGGTCACCGAGTACGCCGACGTCGTCTTCCCCGTCGCCGCGGTCGCCGAGAAGGCCGGCACCTTCGTCGACTGGGAGGGGCGACCCCGGGCCTTCGGGCCGGCCATCGACGGCGGTGGGCAGATGTCGGACCACCGCGTGCTGACCGCCCTCGCCCAGGCCGCCGGCATCGACCTCGGCTGCGACTCGGCGACCCAGATCCACGCCGAGCTGCAGCGGATGGGCGCGTGGACCGGCAAGCGCGCCGACCTGCCGCCGGCGCCGAGCCCGGCCCCGGTGGTCCCCACCGCCGGTCACGCCCTGTTGGCGAGCTGGCGGCAGTTGCTGGACCGCGGGCGCCTGCAGGACGGCGAGCCCAACCTGGCGGCCACCGCCCATGCGCCCGTGGCCCGGTTGTCCGCGGCCACCGCGGCCGGTGTGGGCGCGGCCGACGGGCAGCGGCTCACGGTGACCGGGCGGGCCGGATCGGTGACCCTGCCACTGGTCGTCACCGATATGCCCGACGGGGTGGTGTGGGTCCCGATGAACTCTCCCGGGTCGCAGATCTACCCGCAGTTGGGCGCGCGCCCCGGCGACGTCGTCGCCCTCGCCCCCGGCGGCCCCGACGAGACGGAGGCGGACCGGTGATCGACTTCCCGACGCTGGAGTCCTTCGGCCACGACACGTGGTGGCTGGTCGTCGCCAAGGCGGTTGCCATCTTCGGTTTCCTGGTGCTGACCGTGCTCGTGGCGATCCTCGCCGAACGCAAGATCATGGCCCGGATGCAGCGGCGCTACGGCCCCAACCGGGTCGGCTGGCACGGCGCGCTGCAAAGCCTCGCCGACGGGGTGAAACTCGCCCTCAAGGAGGGGCTGACCCCGGCCGGGGTGGACCGCCCGATCTACCTGCTCGCCCCGATCATCGCGACCATCCCCGCCTTCACCGCGTTCGCCGTCATCCCGTTCGGCCCGTCGGTGTCGGTGTTCGGCCACCACACCCCGCTGCAACTGACCGACCTGCCCGTCGCGGTGTTGTACATCCTCGCCATCACCTCGATCGGCGTGTACGGAATCGTCTTGGCGGGCTGGTCGTCGGGCAGCACCTATCCGCTGCTGGGCGGCCTGCGCTCCACCGCACAGGTCATCTCCTACGAGATCGCCATGGGGTTGTGCTTCGCCGCGGTGTTCCTGCTGTCATCGACGATGTCGACGTCGGAGATCATCGGCAGCCAGCACCGCCACTGGTTCATCCTGCTGCTGCTTCCGTCGTTCATCATCTACGCCATCTCCATGGTCGGCGAGACCAACCGCGCACCCTTCGACCTGCCCGAGGCCGAGGGCGAGCTCGTCGGCGGCTTCCACACCGAGTACTCCTCGCTGAAGTTCGCGATGTTCATGCTCGCCGAATACGTGAACATGACGACGGTCGCGGCACTGGCGACGATCCTGTTCCTCGGCGGCTGGATGGCCCCGTGGCCGCTGAGCCTGATCCCCGGCGCGAACTCCGGTTGGCTCCCGGTGCTCTGGTTCGTCGCCAAGGTGTGGGTCTTCCTCTTCGTCTTCATCTGGCTGCGCACCACGCTGCCCCGGCTGCGCTACGACCAATTCATGGGGCTGGGGTGGCGGGTCCTCATCCCGGCGTCGCTGACCTGGGTCATGGTGGTGGCCCTCATCCGCGCCGCCACCCTCAACTCGTCGGACACCACCCGCGCGGTGGTCTTGGCCGTCGGCGGGGTGCTCGCCGCCGCCCTCCTGCTCGGCGGGATCGTGCGCGCAATGCGGGCACCGCGCGAACGCGCCGCCCCCTCGTCGGGCGCCGCCGCGTCGCTGTCACCGGCCTTCCCCGTCCCCCCGTTGCCCGGCGCCACCGCCGGCGCGACCCGCCCCGTCCCGGAGGTGACCAATGCCTGACTTCGGTAAACCCATCGCCGGTTTCGGCGTCATGTTCGGCGGCATGTTCCGCGAACCCATCACCGAGCAGTACCCGGAGGAACCGGCACCGGTCGCCGCGCGCTACCACGGCCGCCACCAGCTCAACCGCTACGACGACGGGCTGGAGAAGTGCATCGGCTGCGAGCTGTGCGCCTGGGCCTGCCCGGCCGACGCGATCTTCGTCGAAGGCGCGCCCAACACCGACGAGGAGCGCTACTCACCCGGCGAGCGATACGGCCGCGTCTACCAGATCAACTACCTGCGCTGTATCGGCTGCGCGCTGTGCATCGAGGCCTGCCCGACCCGGGCGCTGACCATGACCCACGAGTTCGAACTCGCCGACGACAACCGCGGCGACCTGATCTACGAGAAGGACCGTTTGCTGGCCCCGCCGCCGCCCGGCGCCGAACCGACCCCGCAGCACAAACCCGCCCGCGCCGTCGACTACTACCTCGGGCAGGCCGGGCAGGCCCAAGACCCGGACCCGACTTCCCCAGAGGGCGCGGCGGAGACGACCCGATGACGGGCGCGGTCACGGCGACGGGCATCAGCCTCGCCGCGGAGTTGACGCGCACCTCCACCGGCGAAGCCGTGCAGTTCTGGGTCCTCGGCGTCATCGTCGTCCTCGGCGCACTGGGCGTGGTGTGCTCGCCCAAGGCCGTCTACTCGGCGATGTTCCTGGCCATGACAATGCTGATCCTCGCGGTGTTCTACATCGCGCAGGGGGCGCTGTTCCTGGGCATCGTGCAGATCGTCGTGTACACCGGCGCGGTGATGATGTTGTTCCTGTTCGTCATCATGCTGATCGGCGTTGACTCCGCCGACTCCCTGGTCGAGACGATCCGCGGCCAGCGCTTCGTCGCCATCGGACTGGGCCTCGGGTTCGGGGTGCTGCTGATCGCGGCCATCGCCAACGCCACCCTCGCGACCTTCGTCGGCTTCAGCTCGGCGACCGGCGGCAACGAGGCCATCGCCGATCTCGGCCGACTCATCTTCGGGAAATACCTGTGGGCGTTCGAGTTGACCGGGGCCCTGCTGATCACCGCCACCCTCGGCGCCATGGTCCTGGCCCACCGGCCGCGCACCACCGCCCGACCCACCCAGCGCGAGCTGTCCATGGCCCGGTTCCGCGCCGACTCCCCGGTCCCGCCGACGCCCCTGCCGGCCTCCGGGGTCTTCGCCCGGCACAACGCCGTCGACGTCCCGGCCCGGCTGCCTGACGGCTCGCCGTCGCCCCTGTCGGTGAACAAGACCCTCGGCGGCGGCCCGGTGCGCGGCGAACCCGGTACCGACGATCCCGCGATCGGGGGCGACGACTGATGAACCCCGCCAACTACCTCTACATCGCCGCGCTACTCTTCACCATCGGTGCGGCAGGAGTCCTGTTGCGGCGCAACGCGATCGTGGTCTTCATGTGCGTCGAGCTCATGCTCAACGCGGCGAACCTGTCCTTCGTCACCTTCGCCCGCATGCACGGCACCTTCGACGGCCAGACCATCGCCTTCTTCACGATGGTCGTCGCCGCGGCCGAGGTCGTCGTCGGCCTCGCGATCATCATGACCATCTACCGGACCAGGCGCTCGGCCTCGGTCGACGACGCGAATCTGCTGGCCCGGTGAGCCGCCGATGACCGCCACGTCGATCGAACTGCTGGGCCTGGTGCCCGGGCTGCCCGCTCTGGGGGCCGCCTTGACCCTGATCCTGGGCCGACGCGCCGACCGGTGGGGCCACCTGCTGTCGACCGCCCTCGTCGGGGCATCCTTTCTGATCACCGCCTGCCTGTGGTCGCGGATGCTCATGCGCGACCAGTTGGACCGGCCGGTCACCGTGCGGTTCTACTCGTGGATCCCGGTGGACCGGCTGCAGGTGGACATCGCACTGCGGCTCGATCAGTTGTCGATCTGCTTCGCCCTGCTCATCACCGGCGTCGGCTTCCTCATCCACGTCTACTCGATCGGGTACATGTCGCACGATCCCGACCGCCGGCGCTTCTTCGCCTACCTCAACCTGTTCGTCGCGGCGATGCTGCTGCTCGTCCTGGCCGACAACTACGTGCTGATGTACGCCGGCTGGGAGGGCGTGGGCCTGGCGTCGTACCTGCTCATCGGGTTCTGGCAGTACAAGAAGTCCGCCGCGACCGCCGCGAAGAAGGCCTTCGTCGTCAACCGCGTCGGCGACATGGGCTTCGTCATCGCCCTGATGATCATCTTCACCCACTTCGGCTCCTTCCGAGTCTCCGACGTCCTGGCCGCCACCGCGACCGCGCCGGAGTCGACGCTGACCGCCGTCGGGCTGATGCTTCTGCTGGCCGCCTGCGCCAAATCCGCCCAGGTGCCGCTGCAGTCCTGGCTCGGCGACGCGATGGAGGGCCCGACCCCGGTCTCGGCCCTGATCCACGCCGCCACCATGGTCACCGCCGGCGTCTACCTGATCGTGCGGTCCGGGCCGGTCTTCGACCACGCGCCCTCCGCGCAGACCGCCGTCGTCGTGGTCGGCGCGGTGACGTTGGTGTTCGGCGCGATCATCGGTTGCGCGAAGGACGACATCAAGAAGGCGCTCGCCGCGTCGACGATGAGCCAGATCGGCTACATGGTGCTGGCCGCCGGGTTGGGGCCGGCGGGCTACGTGTTCGCCATCGCGCACCTGCTGGCGCACGGATTCTTCAAGGCCGGGCTGTTCCTCGGCTCCGGCGCGGTCATGCACGCGATGAACGACGAGACCGACATGCGCCGCTACGGCGGCCTGCGCAAGGCCATGCCGATCACCTTCGCCACCTTCGGCCTGGCGTACCTGGCCATCATCGGCATCCCACCGCTGGCCGGGTTCTTCACCAAGGACCACATCATCGAGGCCGCGTTCGGCGCCGGCGGCATCCGCGGGCCGGTCCTCGGCGCGGCCACCGTGATCGGCGCCGGGCTGACCGCGTTCTACATGACGCGGGTGATGATCCTGACCTTCTTCGGCACGCCGCGCTGGCAGCCGACCGACGGGGCGCACCCACACCCGCACGAGGCCCCGGCGTCGATGACCGGGCCGATGATCGTGCTGGCCTTCGGCTCGGTCGGGGCCGGTGCGCTGTTCGTCGTCGGCGGCCGCCTCGCGGACTGGCTGGCCCCCATCACCGGCGAGGCCCACCACGAGCTGCCCGTCCCGGCCTGGCTGATCAGCCTCGGCGTGCTCGCCGTCGTCGCCGTCGGGGTCGGGATCGCCTGGCGGATGTACCGCGACGAGGTGCCCGCCACCGCGCCCGCCGGGTCGCCGCTGACCCGGGCGGCGCGCGCCGACCTCTACGGCGACCGATTCAACGAAGCAGCCTTGATGGTTCCCGGACAGCAGCTCACCGCGGCGCTGCGGGTCGTCGAGGACCGCGGGTTTGCCGGTGCCGAAACCGGACTCGCGCTCGGCGTCGACGGCGGGTCGCGGCTGCTGCGCGAGACCCAGAACGGATATGTGCGCTCCTATGCGCTCGCCATCCTCTCGGGCGCGGTCATCGTCGCCGCGGTGGTCCTGGCGGTGGCACTATGACCTCGACACCGTGGCTGACCGTCCTGTGGTTGCTGCCCGCACTCGGCGCGATCGCCATCGCCGCGCTGCCCGCGACCGTCGACGACCGCCGTCGGCGCTGGGCCCGAGGAGCCGGACTGGCCGTCGCGGTGGCGACACTCGGCTGGTCGATCGCGATGACCGTCGCGTTCCGCGCCGACTCCGGCGCGCGCTTCGACCTCACCGAGTCGCACCGGTGGATCCCGGCGATCGGCGCCCGCTACGAGCTCGGGCTCGACGGGATCGGCCTCGTCCTGGTCCTGCTCACCACCGCGCTGATCCCGCTGCTGCTGCTGGCCTGGCGTTCCGATGACGACGACTCGTCGGTCCACCGCTACATCGCGCTGACACTCGCGGTCGAGGCGATGGTGCTGCTGAGTTTCGTCGCCACCGACCTGCTGCTGTTCTACCTCGTCTTCGAGGCCATGCTCATCCCGATGTACTTCCTCATCGGCGGTTGGGGCGAGCTGGACCGTGCTGTCCGCGCCCGGGCGGCCATGAAGTTCTTGCTGTACAACCTCTTTGGCGGGCTGATCATGCTCGCCGGGGTGATCGGGTTGTACGTGTTGACCGTGCGCGCCTCACTCGGCGAAGACGGCCGCGGCACCTTCGGGCTCACCGATCTCACCGCCGCCATCGCCGACGGGAAGATCGACGTCGGGGGTCCGGCGGGGATCGCCATCTGCGGCGCCCTGCTGTTCGCCTTCGCGGTCAAGGCGCCGGTGTGGCCGGTGCACGCCTGGCTGCCCGACGCGGCCGTCGCCGGCACCCCGTCCACCGGCGTCCTGATGATGGCCGTGATGGACAAGGTCGGCACGTTCGCGATGCTGCGCTTCGTCGTCGAACTCTTCGGCGACACCGCCACGAAGTTCGCACCGTGGATGAGCGCCCTGGCCGTCGTCAGCATCGTCTACGGGCTGATCCTGGCAATCGCCCAAACCGATCTGATGCGGCTGATCACCTACACGTCGATCTCGCATTTCGGCTTCATCGTGCTCGGCGTCTTCGCCCTGACACCGCAGTCGCAGGCCGGCGCGACCCTCTACATGGTCAACCACGGCATCTCGACCGCCGCCCTGTTCCTCGTGGCCGGGTTCCTGGTGGGACGGCGGGGTGCCGCCGACGCCCCCGGCGGCAACCGGGCGATCGACGGCTTCGGCGGGGTGCAGCGCGCCGCCCCGGTGCTCTCGGCGGTCTTCCTCGTGGCCGGCCTCGCCACCCTGTCGTTGCCCGGACTGGCGCCGTTCGTCTCCGAGTTCCTGGTGATGATCGGCAGCTTCGGGCGCTACCCGGTGGCCGCCGTCCTGGCGACCGTCGCCCTGGTTGGTTCGGCCGTGTACATCCTGTGGACCTACCAGCGGATGATGGGCGGCCCGGTCACCCCGCGCGCCGAGGGTATCGGCGACCTCCGTGCCCGCGAGCGCCTCGTGCTCTTCCCGCTGATCGCCGCACTCTTGATCCTCGGGTTCTGGCCCCGACCCGCCTTGGACGCCATCACCCCGGCGGTGGACCACACCCTGCAGTCGGTTTCGGTCGCACCGCCGCCACCGACCCCCGGCACCACAAGCACCGTCGTACCGCGGCAGGGAGGCCACCGGTGAACACTGTCTTCCTCGGCGCGACCGTGGTCGCACCCAGCATCGACTACCGGGCCCTCTCCCCGATGCTCGTCGTCTTCGGTGCCGCCGTGCTCGCCGTCCTCGTCGACGCCTTCCTGCCGGTGCGGTGGCGCTCCCGCACGCAGCTGGTGCTGGCGCTGGCGGGTCTGGTGGGCGCCTTGGCGGCCGTGATCGCCCTGGCCGTCGGCGGATCGCATCGCACCGCCATGAGCGGCGCCGTCGTCCTCGACGGCCCGGCGCTGTTCGCCCAGGGCCTGATCGTCTCGGTCGCCATCCTCACCGTCCTCGTGTGCAGCGAGCGGCGGCTGGACAACGTGTGGGCGCCGGTGGCGGTGGCCTCGGCGGTCCCCTCCGCCAGCGCCGGCTCCGACTCCGATCTGGTCGCCGACCCGTTCACGCCGGCCGCGTCGACGGTGCCCGGGTCCGAGGCGGAACTCGCCGCCGGCCGCACCGGGTCGCTCACCACCGAGGTGTTTCCGCTGACGCTGTTCGCGACCGGCGGCATGATGCTGTTCGGGTCGGCCGGCGATCTGCTGACGATGTTCATCGCGCTCGAGGTCTTCTCCCTGCCGCTCTACATCCTGTGCGGTCTGGCCCGTCGTCGTCGTCTGCTGTCGCAGGAGGCGGCGCTGAAGTACTTCCTGCTCGGCGCCTTCGCATCGGCGTTCTTTCTCTTCGGCGCCTCCTTCGTCTACGGCGCGACTGGAACCCTCTCGCTCGCCGACGCCGCGACGGTGATCAGCGGCTCGGCGGATGCGACCCTCGCCCTGATCGGCCTGTCGCTGTTGGCCGTCGGCCTGCTGTTCAAGGTGGGCGCGGTGCCCTTCGGCTCGTGGGTCCCCGACGTGTACCAGGGTGCGCCGACGCCGATCACCGCGTTCATGGCGTCGGCGACCAAGGTGGCGGCCTTCGTCGCCCTGGCACGCGTCTTCTACGTGACCTTCCCGTCGTTGGCCGACCAGTGGCGGCCGGCGTTGTGGGTGGTGGCGATCGCGACGATGGTGATCGCGACGATCATGGCGGTGACCCAGGGCGACATCAAGCGGATGTTCGCGTATTCGTCGATGGTGCACGCAGGGTTCATCCTCGTCGGGGTGATCGCGCTGAACGACGCCGGACTCTCGGCGATCCTGTTCTATCTGGCGGCTTATGCCTTCTCCGCCTTCGGCGGTTTCGCGTTGCTGTCGGTCGTGCGCGACGGGGCCGGCCGCGAGGCCACCCGCCTGGAGTCGTGGGCCGGGATCGGGCGTAGCCGCCCCCTCGTCGGCGCCCTGCTGGCGCTGTTCCTGCTGGCGTTCGCTGGTATCCCGCTGACGACCGGGTTCATCGCCAAGTTCGTGGTGTTCGCCGCGGCGGGGTCGTCGGGGGCGTGGGCGTTGGTCATCGTCGGCGTGGTGGCGAGCGCGGTGGCCGCCTACTTCTACCTGCGGGTCATCGTCGCGATGTTCTTCACCGATCCCGACGAGGAGGCGGCCGACGAGTCGGCCGTCGAAGTCCGGCAGCCGAGCCTGGTGACGACGCTTTCGATCGCCGTGTGCGCCGTGGTCACGCTCGGCTTCGGTATCGCTCCGCAGTGGCTGCTCTCGCTCGCCGACTCGGCTGTCCCCTTCCTCCACTAACCCCCGAGAGGGGAGGCATAGGGTGGGAAGCATGCGCGGAACGATTCTTCATGCCCCCGGTGACGTCCGATCCGAAACCCTTCCCGACCCGACCATCGTCGAACCCACCGATGCGATCATCGAGACCTCGGCGACCTGCGTCTGCGGTTCCGACCTGTGGCCGTACCGCGGCATCAACAAGTTCGACAAGCCGTGGGCCATCGGGCATGAATACGTCGGCGTCGTGCGCGAGGTCGGCTCCGACGTGACGACGGTCAAGCCCGGCCAGTTCGTCATCGGCTCCTTCTTCGCGTCGGACAACACCTGCCCGCACTGCCGGGCCGGGTACCAATCGGGTTGCGAACAACTCGTCTCGATGACGGGCTGCCAGGCCGAGGCGATCCGGATCCCGCTCGCCGACGGGACGCTCGTCGCCACCCCCGAGGCCCCGTCGGACGACATGCTCCCGGATCTGCTGACGCTGTCCGACGTGATGGGCACCGGTTGGTACGCGGCCAAAGCCGCCGGCGTCGCACCCGGCCACACGACCGTGGTCGTCGGCGACGGGGCGGTCGGACTGTCCGCGGTCCTCGCCGCGAAGCAACTCGGCGCCGAGCGCATCATCATCATGTCCCGCCACGCAGACCGTCAGGCCGTCGCCCGCGAGTTCGGCGCGACCGACATCGTCGAGGAGCGCGGCAAGGAGGCCGTCGCCCAGATCAAGGAGCTGACGAACGGGGTCGGCGCGGACAGCGTCGCCGAATGCGTCGGTACCCAGGAATCGATGACCACCGCCCTCGACAGTGCACGGCAAGGCGCGGGGGTCGGCTTTGTCGGCGTGCCCCACGATGTCAAGATCCCGATGGGACGGCTGTTCCGCAACCACGTGCGCCTGCAGGGCGGCGGCGCGCCGGTGCGCGGCTACCTACCGGACCTGATCGACCGCGTCTACGCCGGCGACTTCCACCCCGGCCTGGTCTTCGACCTCAAGCTCCCGCTGGCCGAGGTCGCCGAGGGCTATCGCGCCATGGATGAGCGACGCGCGATCAAGACCTTCCTCATCCCGTGACACCCGACCAGCCCCGTCTCCTGGAATGAGAAAACTCCCCCGCCATCAGGCGGGGGAGTTCGGCGGTGGCGGGGGGATTTGAACCCCCGGTACGGGGTTACCGCACACAGCATTTCGAGTGCTGCACCTTCGGCCGCTCGGACACGCCACCGCGAAAAACTGTACCGCAGGCGCCCGCCGACGTTAAATCAGCAGGTCACCTGCGGTACGAAGTCGCGACATCGCCGCAAACGCGCGGCGAAATCGGGGTCTTACTTGTCGCCGCCGAGGAACTTGTCCTTCAGCTCGCCCAGCTTCTCCTTGGCGCCTTCGACGACTTCGTTGACCTTCTCGTTGTTTGCCAGCTCGCCCAGCTTCTCCTTGGCGCCCTCGACGACCTCGTTGACCTTTTCGTTGCCGGCCAGCTCGCTGACCTTCTCCTTGGCCGCGTTGACGGCCTCGTTCACCTTGTCGCTCGCATCAGACATTGGGCACTCCTTCGATCTTGGACGGATCTGACCCGCTTAATGTGCCACGTGGCCGGAGTCCCGTCCACATTTCCGCCGGATGGGGCTCAACTGTCGCGGTGACCGGCGAAGAACCGCGTGAGCAGTTCGGCGCACTCGTCGGCGAGCACTCCCCCGCGCACCTGCGGGCGGTGGGTCAGCCGCTGGTCGCGCAGCACATCCCACAGCGATCCGACGGCTCCTGTCTTCGGCTCCCACGCCCCGAACACGACCTTGTCGATCCGGGCCAACCCGATCGCCCCGGCACACATCGTGCACGGCTCGACGGTCACCGCCAGGGTGCACCCACCGAGCCGCCACCCATCGCCGAACTCGTGCGCGGCGGCGCGCAGCGCCAGGATCTCGGCATGCCCGCACGGGTCGGCGTCGGCCTCCCGACGATTGCCGGCGCGCGCGATCTCAAAACCCTCCGGGTCGACGACGACGGCGCCGATCGGCACATCGTCGGGCCCGGATTGCGCGGCCGCCTCGATCGCCAGCCGGATGAGCCGCTCGTCGTCGTGGCGCGTCATCGGCCTAGTGGCCCAGCGTGTCGAGGACCTTGCTGAGCTCGTCGGCGAAGCCGAGCCGGGCCGCGATCATGCCGACCTGCTCGTCGGCGTACAGATCGGTGTCGGAGACGATCACCGACATCACCGCGTCGGGCAGACCGAGATCCGACAGGACCGCCAGGTCGCCTTCCTCCCACGGCTCGACGTCGTCGAGTTCATCGGAGTCGAAGTCGGGGATGTCGACGTTGAGCGCGTCGAGGGTGTCGGCGGCGACGTCGTAGTCGATAGCGGCGGTCGCATCGGAGACCAGCAGCCGCGCACCCCCGGGAGCGGGTCGCACGACGATGAAGAACTCGTCGTCGACGTCGAGCAACCCGAACACGGCTCCGGCGGCGCGCAGGTCGCGCAGCTGGCGTTCGGCGTCCTCGAGGTTGGTCAGCGCCGAGGAATCCAGGGCGGTCACCTTCCAGGAGCTCTCCTCCCGCACGACGGCCACCGCGAAACCGTCCAGGTCACCATCGGAGTCACTCGCTGCCATGCTGGTCACCGTAGTCGCACCGAGCACACTTGCCCAAGTCCTCGGCACAATGTGACACGCTGGAATGGTGACTGCTTCGACGCACCCCCCGGTTTGCGTACTCGGCCTCGGACTCATCGGGGGCTCGCTGCTGCGGGCGGTGGTGCGCCAGGGACGTCGGGCCTTCGGCTACAACCGCTCGGAAGCCGGGGTGGCGGCAGCCCGCGACGACGGGTTCGACGCCGACACCGACCTCGCCGCCGTCCTGGCTCGCGCCGCAGATTCCGACGCGCTGATCGTCATCGCCGTCCCGGTCACGACGCTCGACGACCTGCTGCCCGTGATCGCCGCGACAGCCCCCGACTGCCTGCTCACCGACGTCGTCAGCGTCAAGGGCCCGGTGGCCGACGCGGTGGCGCGCCTGCATCCGACGGCACGCTACATCGGCGGTCATCCGATGGCCGGTACCAGTCAATCCGGTTGGGCGGCAACCGATCCGGATCTGTTCAACGACGCGATGTGGATGGTCACCACCGAGGATGACACCGATCCCGACGATTGGCGCGCCGTGGCCGAGTTGGCCCTCGACTGCGGCGCCCAGGTCGTACCCGCCGCCAACGACGCCCACGACCGGGCGGTGGCCGCGATCTCACACCTGCCGCACCTGACCGCCAATGCCACGGCCGCGGTCGGCGCCGGCGAGAGCGCGCTGGCGCTGCGCCTGGCGGCGGGCAGCTTCCGCGACGGGACTCGCGTCGCCGGCACCGCCCCGGCGCTGCAGCAGGCCATGTTGGAGGCGAACCAGATCGCGCTCCTGAACACGTTGAGTGAGACGATCGACCGTCTCGTCGCCGCGCGAGACGCGTTGCGCGACACCGGTTCGGTCGCCGTCATCGTCGACGACGGCCACCGGGCTCGTCTCGCCTACGAGCAGGTGGCCTCGGCTCCCGCACCGGCCATCGCCGACGTCGATCCCGGCGCACCGGGGTGGGCTCAAGAGTTGCGCCGCCAGGCCCACCTCGGGCACACCTGGCAGCGCTGACGGGACTGACAGAACTGGCAACGACAGGGGCCCGACACCGTGACGGTGCCGGACCCCTGTGCTGCCGACGTCAGTCGGTCTTGATCTTGAGCTTGCCGTTCTCGAACAGCAGCGGGTAGATCACGCCGCCGATCGCCGCGCCGATGAGCGGCGCGAGCCAGAACAACCACAGTTGCCCGGGGGCACCGTCACCGTTGAAGAAGGCGACACCGGTGGAGCGGGCCGGGTTGACCGAGGTGTTGCTGATCGGGATCGAGATGAGGTGGATCAGTGTGAGCGACAAGCCGATTGCCAGCGGACCGAAGCCCTTCGGCGCACGCGTGTCAGTCGAGCCGAGGATCACGATGATGAAGAAACCGGTCAGAATGATCTCGGCGAGCAGCACCGCCCCGACGCCGTACTTGCCCGGCGAGTGATCCCCGAATCCGTTGGCGGCCATGTTGCCCTCGGCGGTGAATCCGGGCTGCCCCTTCGCGATGACCCAGAGTGCCGTACCGGCGATCAGGCCGCCGACCACCTGGGAGACCCAGTAGACCGGCAGGTCGCGCGCCGACAACCGGCCGCCGATCACCGCACCCAGCGTGACCGCCGGGTTGAAGTGCCCGCCGGAGATGTGCCCGACCGCGTAGGCCATGGTGACGACGGTGAGACCGAAGGCCAGGGCGACGCCGAGGTAGCCGATGCCGACTTCGAAGGTCAAGCCATGATCGGTGTCGCGGGCGATCTGCTTGGCCGCGAAAATCGCGGAGCCACAACCGCCGAAGACGAGCCAGAAGGTGCCGAACACTTCGGCAAGCCCTCGGCGGGTGAGTGATTCGGACACAGGGTCATCCTTTCTCCAAGGAACTGCGGACGACGACAACATATCGCCGACGCGCGACGGTCGCCGGGTTTACGGGCAATCCGCGCGCAACGCCCTAGAGCAAGGTGGTCTGTTCCGGCTGGCCCAACGCGCGTTCGACCTCGGTGCGCAACTCGGCCGCGGAGGCGACGGCCACTCCGCCGTCCTCGATCAGCATCGCGTTGCCCGCCGGCATCTCGTCGGGGTAGGTCATGACCACCAGCGGGCGGCCAAGGCTCAACGCGGTTCGTCCCGCGTCGAGCGACCCGCCCTTCTCGCCTGCCGCGACGACGACGGTGACGGCCCCGAGCGCGCAAATGGTGCGGTTGCGACCCATTGCGTTGTACGCACTCCACCGAGTATCGGGCTCGAACTGCGACAGCAGTGTCACCGAGGGGCCCCCGTCTGTCTGCTCCGCGCGGTCGCCGTCCACCCGGAGGATCCCCTCCGGCGCCACGAGGATCACCGTGCCGCCGGCGCCCGCGGCCGCCTCGGCCGCGGCCGTGTCGACCCCGCGGGCGTTGCCTGCCACCAAGGGCATCCGCAGCGTGGCGGCCAGCGCCCCCACAGCCGCCGCGGCCTTGCGCGCCGCCGCCGACGCATCCCGTGAGCCGCTGACCGCCAGGGACGGCCGGTGCAGCACCTGCGGGTCGCCACGGTAGTAGAGGTAGGGGACGACGGGACGACCGCGAACCGTCAGGCCGGCCGGAAAGTCCCCCGGTTGGGAACACCGCAGGACGCCGACGCCCCGCGCCACGAGCGCCTCCGCACGGCGGGAGATCTCCTCGGCCGCCGACGCGGACAACTCGGCGCGGGCCCGATCCAGGGCGACCGGGTCGGACAGGCCATCCCGGATCTTCGCCGGCGTGCGGAAAGCCGCCGTCGCAATCAGGACGTCTGTCACCGCCTCCACCGACACCGTCAACTCCTCAACGTCTTGGCCCCGGCTATCGCGTACACCTCCGACGCACCGGCCGCACGGGCTGCGCGGGCGACCTCGGTGAAGGTCTGCCCACTCCGGACGACATCATCCACGATGACGCACGGACCGTCGATCCGGCCGGGGATCGACATCGTGTCCGCGAGGTCGACAGTCGTGTCGGCCTTGCGCTCCGGCCGCGGGCTCGACGTCACCGTCACCAACCCGACCCCGGTGAGCATCGCGGCGACCTCCCGCGCCACCATCTCCCCTTGGCTCGACCCGTCGGCCCGATGCCCGGGCACCGCGATGACGGACTTCGCTTGCGCGAGCAGCGGGTTGGCCGTGATCGCGGCGGCCAGCCGACGGGCGAGCTCGGTGCGGGCTTCGGCTCGCTCGCCCGGGCCGTGGTCGCCGTACTTCAGCCGGTAGACCAACCCACCGGTCTCCGTCCGCTCCCACTCCTCGCTCGGCCGGTCGTCGTCGGGAGCGGTGTACCAGTCCAGCGCGAAGCGGCAGACGAGGTTCGGATCATCCCGCCCGCCCGGCCCGACGGTCACCAGGTCACACAGGGAGGCGGCCAGCGCCTCGGCCTCTCGCGGCACCCGGCCCGACCACGTGATGGTCGACGTCCCGTTCTGGTCGCTGTACGTACGGCGCTGGTCGGGGTAGCGGTCCCAGACCAGCTTGCGGGCGGCGAAGTCGCCGGCGATCTCGAGCCGGGCCGTACCGGCCTCCTGCGTGGTCTCAGCCCTGCTCAGCCGCCCCCGCACTTGGCGCCCCGCGGTCGGTGTGCAGGACCACACGACGCCGGTTTTGGGGACGGCGTCGGCAACGACCGCCCGCTTCGGCGCCGGCGCGGGCGCGAACGACGCCCGCAACCGCCGGGCCACCGCGGCCTCGACGGTCGACTCCTTCGACTTCACGTACTCGCCCTGTTCTCGGAGTCGCTCGAGAACCGTCTCGGCACTGACCCCGATCTCGACGGCCAGTTCGTACACGCGTGCTTTTCCTGCCATTGTTCGTTCCTCCTTCGGGTGGTCTCCGTCGTCGGGCCGGTCAGGCCGCGCACTCCAGCGACAGGCCGTCGACGCCGGCGACGACCCGCACGTCGCGCGTGGACGCGTCGGCGAGCAGCGGTAGCAGCTCGCCCCGGATGTTGCGCTTGATGTGGCGCGCACCGAGCGCCGGGTCGAAGCCCGCCTCGGCCAGGCGCCGCACCACATCGTCGTCGTAGTCGATCCGCCAGCCGGCCGACCCGAACCGCTCTGCGGCGCGGGCGAGTTCGGCTTCGCAGATCTCGACGATGGCATCGAGATCCAGCGGTACGAACGGGACGATCGCCGTGATCCGGTTGCGCAGTTCGGGCGGGAACCGCTCGGCGATCGCGGCGAGCTGTTTGTCGGCGCGAAAGCCCCCGGTGGCACCGAATCCGGCGCCTCGGCTCGCGCCGTCGCGAGCGCCGAGATTGGAGGTGAGGATGATGATCGCCTCGCTGAACGACGCGGTTTGTCCCCACCCGTCGGTCAGACGACCCTCGTCGAAGACCTGGAGGAAGGTCTGCCACACCATCGGATGTGACTTCTCGAACTCGTCGAGCAACACGACGCTGCGCGGCCGTTCGATGACCCTGGTGGTGAGCAACCCTTCGGTGCTGCTGTTCTTCCAGGATCGATGATGGCCGATGAGCTTGGCCAATCCGTCTTGCGCGTCGGCGTACTCCGACATGTCCAGCGCGATGAGGGCGTCCGACGACCCGTAGGCCGCCGCGGCGAGCTCCTTGGCCAGCTCGGTCTTCCCGACCCCAGTGGGGCCGGCAAACATCAGCGTCGCGTGTGGGGCGCCGGGTTGGTCCTTCAGGCCGGCCAGCGCCGGGCCGACGAACCTCGCAACGGTGGCGATCGCCTCATCCTGGCCCCGGACCCGCCGCGCCAACCGCCGGGCCAACGCGTTGGCGCCCTGGGGGCGCTCGACTTTCGGCAGGGCGAGGTGGTCGGCCCGGAGCGTGCGGGTCCCTTCGAGCCGGGCTCGGCCGATCGCCTCGTCGATCCGGCGGATCGCCAGGCCCGGGTGCCGTCGAGGCTCAGACGCGTCGGCCGGCGCCAACGCCGCGGTGATCACCTCGCGGTCGATGTCGACGCGGGTCGCTCGGGCGAGGGGCGCGACGGCGTGGGCGACGATGTCCGGGAGCTCGTCGGCGGGAAGCTGGTCGACGGTGACGATGTGAGCGGCGTCGGCCAGCTCGGCGCTGACCTCGTTGAACCGGAAGGTGTGGCGTTCGTCGACGACGAGCAGGAAACGCGCCCCGAATTCCCCGCTCGCCAGCGCCACCTTCCTGGCAAACACTCCGATGTCGAGGTATCGCTCGAAGTCGTCGATCACGATGACCTCGTCGTCCATCTCACCCCGATGGTCGAGGTAGTCGAGCGCCTGGCCCATCTCCTCCTCCAGGTCGCCGGGATCTGGCGCAGCCGCCGCGTCCGGTCGGCGTCGCGGATCGCCGCCGCCACCCCGGCGACCATCGCGCTGCGCCCCGAACCCGGTTTGCCGGCGATAACGACGATGCCGGGCGACGGCCGCAACAGCTGGGCGCCGACTTCTTCGCATTCCCGCCGGCGCAGTGGCTGCGGCTGGGGGCGGACGAGCCGCCCGGGGATGACGGGCTTCGACTCCCACTCTCCCCCGTACCCGTAGCGGGGCCGTCGTGGCCGTCCTGGCCGGCCCAAGATCGCGTCGACACGGTCCCTGCCCGGACTCCATTCCCCGCTCAGGAATCCGTGGTTGAAGATGTAGTCGTCGAAGTGGTGTGGGATGAGGATGTCGGCTTCGAGAAAGTCGGTTCCGAGACTGTCTGACGTGGGCATGGCTGCCACGCTAGGCAGCTCAACCCGGACGGCGCAACCACTATTTGCGCAGGTCAGAGGAGGATTTCCGGGTCTAAACTCATCCCGGCAAATCGAAGATTAGAGGCTGCTCGCCGGACTGGTTTAAAGGGAGTTGAGTTTAGCACACCTTGTCAACCCCCTCGGCGTTATTCAATCGTTACGACATGTTCGAGAGTGGTCCCGCCGCGCGCCCTCCTCCCGTCCCGCGCGAACCCGCCACCAACCATGTCGGCCCGGGGTACGTTGCCCCGCAAGGAGGTCTGATGACGAACAAGGTTTATGTGATCGGCGTCGGGATGACGAAGTTCGAGAAGCCCGGTCGGCGCAAGAACGACGACGGGTCGGACTGGGACTACCCCGACATGGCCCGCGAATCGGGTACCAAGGCATTGGCCGACGCCGGCATCGATTACCGGCGGGTCGAGCAGGGTTACGTCGGCTACGTGTACGGCGAGTCGACGTCGGGGCAGCGCGCCCTGTACGGGCTCGGCATGACCGGCATCCCCGTCGTCAACGTCAACAACAACTGTTCGACGGGGTCGACGGCGTTGTTCCTGGCCGCCCAGGCGATTCGCGGCGGACTGGCCGACTGCACCATCGCGTTGGGCTTCGAGAAGATGAAGCCGGGCTCGCTGGCCTCGACCTACGACGACCGGGCCCAGCCGATGGACAAGCACATCATGGCCATGGCCGCCCTGCGCGACTTCGCGATGCCCGCGGCGCCGTGGATGTTTGCCACCGCCGGCCTCGAGCACATGCGCGAATACGGTTCGACGCCCGAGCATTTCGCCAAGATCGGGTACAAGAACCACCAGCATTCGGTGAACAATCCGTACGCCCAGTTCCAGGACGCGTACACCCTGGCGGAGATCCTCGAGGCCAAGACGATCAGCGAGCCGCTGACCAAGCTGCAGTGCTCGCCGACCTCGGACGGTTCGGGAGCGGCGATCCTCGCCTCGGAACGTTTCGTCGACGAGAACGACCTGGCGGCGCGCGCGGTGGAGATCGTCGGGCAGTCGATGGTCACTGACTTCGAGAGCACCTTCGACGGGTCGGCCAAGGCGCTCATCGGCCACCACATGAATGTGGCTGCCGCCCAACAGGTTTACGACCAGTCCGGCCTGGGCCCACAGGACTTCGGGGTCATCGAGTTGCACGACTGTTTCTCGGCTAACGAGTTGCTGCTGTACGAGGCCCTCGGCCTGTGCGGCGACGGCGAGGCGGCCAAGCTCATCGACAACGACGACACCACCTATGGCGGTCGATGGGTGGTCAACCCGTCGGGCGGGCTGATCTCCAAGGGGCATCCACTGGGCGCGACCGGGCTGGCCCAATGCAGCGAGATCACCTGGCAGCTCCGCGGCGACGCCGACAAGCGCCAGGTACCCGGACTCTCCGCGGCTCTGCAGCACAACATCGGGCTGGGAGGTGCCGCGGTGGTCACCGCCTACCAGCGCGCCGATCGGTGAACACGGTCGACCTGCGTGCGGCGACGGTCGCCGACGTGCCGCTCATCCTCGAGTTGATCCGGGGACTGGCCGAGTACGAGAACGAGCCCGACGCGGTGCACGCGACCGAGGCGCTGTTGGCCCACCAGTTGTTCGGTGATGACCCCGGCGCCGAGGTGGTCATCGCCGAGGTCGGCGGGACCGGCGCCGGCTTCGCCCTCTACTTCCACACCTTCTCGACGTGGGAGGGCCGTCGCAGCCTCTACCTGGAGGACCTGTTCGTCAAGCCGGAGTTCCGCGGCCGCGGCGTGGGCCGCGCGCTGATGGCACACCTGGCCGCGACCGCCGTGCGCCGCGGCTGCGCCCGCTTCGAGTGGTCGGTCCTCGACTGGAACGCCCCGGCGATCGGTTTCTACCGGGCGTTGGGCGCCGTCGGGATGGACGGCTGGACCGTCCAGCGCCTCGACGGCGCAGCCTTGGCCACCCTGGCCGCGTCCGCGCCGGCGAGCACCGGATAAGGAAACCTAGAAGGCGTTCGGCCCGAAGCGCATGACCGCGACGAAGGCGGCCAGCGCGAACAGCCCGATGTTCGCCGGCACCTTCGACGCTTCGCCGCGGCGCAGGTGGACGATCGCCGCGAGCACCATCGTGACCGCCAGACAGGTGGCGGCGATCGGCACGAGGATCGGGGCGATGTTCACCGCCGCGGGCAGGACCAGGCCGATGCCGCCGAGCACCTCGGCCCACCCGATGAACTTGACGGTGCCATCGGAGAAGTCCTCGACCCACGCCATGTTCTCGGCGAGCTTGGCCTTGGGCTGGGTCGCCTTCAGCAGCCCGGCCGCCAGAAACGCGACGCCGAGGACGATGGCGACGATCCACAGTGCGATGTTCATGAGGTTCCTTTCAACCCGCGAACTTGATGGTTCAATAACCATGCCACAAGTGGATTTGAAGCTTCAAGTTCAAGTCTCTACGCTCATGTCATGACAGCCGCCCCCGACGACACACCCTGGCTCACCGAAGGAGAACGAGCCGCCTGGCTGGCCGTCGCCGCGCTGATCATCAAGCTCCCCAATGCCCTCGACGGGCAGCTCCAAGCCGACCACGGGTTGAGCTTTTTCGAGTACATGGTCCTGGCCGTGCTCTCCGAGCAGCCCGACCGCACCCTGCAGATGAGCGACATCGCGTCGGCCACGTCGTCGTCGCTGTCACGGCTGTCGCATACCGCGAAGCGCCTCGAGAAGCAGGGTTTGCTGCGCCGCGAACGGGTTCCCGGACCGGGCCGGCGCACCGCGGCGATCCTGACCGACGCCGGCCACACCAAAGTCGCCGAGGCCGCCCCCAGCCACGTCCGCCGGGTGCGCGAGCTCCTCGTCGACGCGGTCACGCCAGACCAGCTGCGCACGCTGAACGACGTCGGCCGCACCGTGATCGAACGGATCGACCCGCCGGGGTCGGCCTGCCCAGCCAACGACGACACGTGCCGGACTCGAGTGCAACAATAGTTGCGTTACTCTAACTTTAGTTGGAGGTCTGTCTGGTGCAGTTGAACAAGCCATTCGCCACGGTGACGCCGACGTTAGACGGCGACGTCCTCGCCATTCTCGCGCGTGCCGATGCCGCCTTCACCGTCAGTCAGATCCAGCGCGTCCTCGAATCGGCATCGGGCGAAGGCATCCGCAAGGTCGTGAATCGCCTCACCGCCCAGGGAGTGGTCCTGCGCGATCGCGCGGGAAGGACGAACACCTATCGGTTCAACACCGAGCATCTCGCCGCAGAACCAATCAAAGCACTGGCACGCCTGCACGCTGCGTTTCTGGATCGACTCGAGCAGACACTGGACGAATGGAGTTCAACACTGCGCTATGCCGCCGTATTCGGATCAGCAGCAACCGGCCGAATGACCGTCGACAGCGATATCGACCTGCTGCTGGTCCGTGCCACCGTCAGCGATGACAACGCCGACGACGAGTGGGATCGACGGGTAACCGAACTCGCCCGACTGGTCACGCTGTGGACCGGCAACGATGCCCGCTTGGTCGAGCTCACCGAGGATGAAATCCACGCGGCGGCCGCTGCCGATGAACCGCTGCTTCGGGACGTGGCACAACAAGGTTTGACAGTCGCCGGGACCCGAACCTGGCTGAGCACCCAACTGCGTCCGGCGGCTCGGCGACCCTGATGGCTGGGCAACGAAGCTGCGACGCCACCGTCATCGCGGGGCGCATGTCCAAGGCGAATGAGTTCTTCGACGCCGCCGACCACCTCGGCGAGGAGATGCCGAACGCTGCCGGCGACTTGTATGTCGATGCGGGTATTGCAGCCGCAGATGTGCTCTGCTGTGTGCGCCTCGGCGTGCATTCCAACTGGAACAAGAAAAGTCCCGCATCGTCGATGCGGGACTTTTCTGAGTGCGCCCGTAGGGATTCGAACCCCAAACCTTCTGATCACGAACGCGTGTTCTAGTGGGTGTGGCTGGCGGTGTGTGGTGTCGTTCAGTGCAGTTCAGGGGGGTTACGGATTTCGGGTGGTTCGGTTGGGTGCGGCTATTCCCGCCCGTTTTAGGTGGGTAAAAGGTGGGTGATCGGCCCCTGGAACGACGAAGAGCGCCCCGCTTCCTCAGTCGAGGTTGCGGGGCGTGTCGTCGATGATCTGTTTGGCGGCCAGCACGACGAGGATGTCTTCGACGGTGGGCGCATCAGCGGGGACCACGATGTTGTCGTAGGTGGGGTCGTACAGGTCGTCGGGCATGCGGGCGAGGGTACGCCCGATCTGGTCCAGGGAAGCGTGAAATCGGCCCGACCCTCGATGTGAGGGTCGGGCCGGATCGTGCTGGTGGAAGCGTCGCTCCAACACTTGACGTTGCCTACTTAATGAGGTAATGTGAGGGTTGTTGAGGGACAGTCCCTCAACAGGAAGGGGAAGATGGAATGGATGGATAGAACGCTAACGGTGGCAGCACTGATAGTTGGCCTCTACGGCATCTACCAGAACCGCAAACCTCGATACCGAGGCAAGCACCGCCGCTAGCAGGAGAAGGGGAGACCGGCCCGTAGCTGCCGGGTCGGTCTCCCCCTCCATCCACCATCTTCCCTCACCAACCAAGGAGGACGCAATGCCGAAAGGATCCGCCGCAATCAGCATCAGCTTCGCGCTGGCCGTCATCGCCGTAAGCCTGGCCATCGCGGACGGCCGGCACATCGAAGCCGTCATCGCCGCAATCGCATGGATCGGGCTGTTCGCGGCATGGCTGGTCGTTGCACGAAGGTCGTCGGATGATTCGCTACCTGACGCGTAACGAGGTTGCCGATCGGGTGGGGCTCGCCCCCGGCACGATCAACGCCTACGATCGGCGCGGCTACCTACCTGAGCCGGACGCGAAGATTGGCCGGGTCAATGGCTGGCTGCCGGAGACGATTGACGAGTGGAACCGTAACCGGCCGGGCCGGGGCGCGAGGACTGACCTTTACCCCAAGAAGGCGACGTGCCCACAGGAGACGTAATACAGTCGTTACCCTGCTCTCAGGAACCGGAGATAGGCTTTGAACCATGACGACACCACCCACGAACCCCAAGAATCGCCGCCGCGCGTTCCTCGTGGGCGTGGGCTCCCTGATCGATCTTCGGGGTCTCGCAACGTACGAGGCGATGCAGGATCTTCAGCCCCTGCCACGTCGGAGGACGATCACGGAAGCGTCCTCGGAAGTGGCCTCGACGATGTCGGCGACCCTGAAGTCGTTGACCGCATCGCGAGCATCGTATTAGCCCGGGTCGAACAGAATCTCCATGTCCACCTCAATGAGTTAGACCAGCTCGCCCCGGAAACCGTTGAGCAACTGCGCATACTGCGTGAGTCTGCACCTGAGGTGTATCAGATGTGGGTGCGCACCACGGAGCAGAAGCTCAATGACGACAGCATCAATGGCCGGAGGCTGGTCCGGCAGCCATACCGGCTCGCTTCACTGGGCCAGATCCTCGGGTTGGTCGCTGTGCTTGGTGTGCTCGTGCTGGCTGGCTACGCGGTGCACGCAGGGAGTCCGATCTTGGCCGGGGTTCTTGGTGTCGTCGACATCATCGGCTTAGCCGCTGTCTTCAATGGGAACAACAATTCCCGAGAGCGCCGAGAGCGGGCGCGCTAGCGGTGTCTGGCGAGGTCGTCGCGTAGTCGGGTCAGATACGTTCCGCCGCCGACCCGGGCCGTGCCGTAGCGGGCGCGGCGCGCGCACCGACCTGCAGAGTGAATGGTCGGTGGTGGATCCGCTGGTGCCGACCATGATCTTGGCGACCGGCTTCGTAACCGAGCCGCTGGTGGCGACCTCGATCCCGGTGACGGCTTTCGAGACGGAGCTGCAGAGGACAAGACGCCGGACGGGTCTCATGCGACAGTCCGGCCTGCGTTTACGCCTGGCCGGACTGATGTCGTTCGGGTGTCTCGGTAAACGACTGGCTTGCGGACGGCCGATTTCTCGGAAGTGGTGGCCTAGTCCTCGGCGTCGTCGTAGTCTGGATCGTCGGCAACGGCCTGTCCCGACTCCTGGAGCGCGATTGCGAGTTGGAGCACTTCCTCAGCGACAGTTCGTGACGGCGGGACGTAGCACCGCTCAGTGATGGCGACAGCGAGGATCGGGCAGCCCCGACCGTCACCGCGTTCGAGCCGTGGTACGAGCTTGCCGAAGTTCGACGTCGTGGACGTGCCGAGCGGATCGTTGGCCATCTTGCCCATGCGGGTATGCCAGAGCGTGTATTCCGCGGGCACGTCGACGGCCTTGACCTCGGCGATGAGATCGCGTACGAAGTGGCGGAAGTCGCCGCCGACGCGGGTGAGGATCACGCCCATGTCGATCACTCCGCCCTCATGCAGCGAGACGTAGTTGCCGAAGTCGCGGTCGAGATTGCCGTCCTTAGGGTTCCACTCAACGTCGAGAACCGCGCGGTCGAGGACGTTGTCGATTTTGTGTCCGCCGTATTCGTTGCGGGTCTCGATGACGTACTGCTTCTCCGGGGTGTCGGCAGAGGTCCACGGGAACACTGTCAGCTTGGTGATGAGATCCTGGTCGAACCGAGCCTCGCGCCAGCCGCGGACTCGAAAGGCCTCGTCGAGTTCACGGGCCACGACGGTCTTGCTGCCGCCGGGAGTGGTCAGCTTGTCGAGGGTCAGTTCGAAGCCGTCCAGGACGTCAATCATGTCCTGGAAGGCCTGCGGAGTGGTGGTGCGCATGACCGCCGCGGCGTTGCGAGTCTCGCGGACGTCGTAGCGGTCGAGCACGCTGGCCGGGAACGTCTCGGCCCAGGATTCGGTGAGCTGCATGCCTCCAATACTGCCGCACCTTCGCTCGGAAATGCGGCAACGTCGTACTCAAACGTGAGCAGCGACTTTCTTCGCCGGAGGTTTCTTCGCAGTCGGCGCTTTCGCGGTGGTCTTGGGTCGGCCCCTGCCTCGCAACTCCACGCCGCCCTTATCGAGCAGTCCGCGCACGCGCTGGATCGAGTATCCGGATTTGTCGACAAGCTCGTTGATGGACGATCCGGCGGCGTATTCCTCGGCGAGGATCTGTGCCATCCGATCGGCCAACCACGGGCTCATCCGCTCGTGCGGCTCAAGCGATGGGAAGTTCTCGATCGCACCTCCGGAGTAACCCTTATGCGCTTGCCCTTTGGGCTCGACCTCGGCGTCGGACTCGTTGCCCCAGGCCGACCAGCCCGGCCGAGCGTAGCGGGCGAACATCTCCAGGTACGGGCCGGGAGAGCAGCTCTCGATGAGGTCGTACTGCTCATCGGGTTTGCGGGAGTGCTCGCGCTTGCGGGTCTCGATCATGTTCACCGTCGATCGAGCAGGCGGCAGCGTCCGCATCGAGCCTTTGACGCCGAACAGGATCGGCTCGGTGACGTTGCGGAAGTAGAACCCGACGCCGCGACCGTCGGGGCCGCCGTCCTTGCGCCGCTTGGCCCAGATGACGTTGGAGACGTAGCGGAATCCCCACGACTGCAACACGTCTATGCCTTCGAGTAGCAGCGCGTTGGGGACCCAGAGGTACAGGTGGGCGTTCTTCGCGGTGACGTCGCCGACGGGCAGGGCCTTGATGGATTCAAGGTCCATCGTGCCGTAGCGGTCCAGGCGGCGGTGTTCAGGAGCAACCTTGCCGGTACGGTTGGCGAACCGCCACGGGGGGTCGGCCAACACGGTCTGGAAGCCGCCGTCGATGGTCGGCAGGGGCGTTATGTCAGGGGTCTGCGGCAGAGTGTCGATCGTCGGGGTCATAGAAAAGATCCTATCAGCAAAAGATCTAATCCTTGGCATTAGATCTTAGGGCGCGTCTCTACACGTGGGCGCTCCGCCTGGCCCGTCTCGACCCGATCGAAACCGCCGAGCTCGAGCACCGACTCGGGGATGAATGGAGGGTGGCATGACCGACGAGGACCGTGCACTGCTGGATTTCGCTGACAGGTGGTGGCGGACCGCTGGCGCCCAACACGACGCCATCACCCGCGAACTCGGCATGACGCCGACCCGCTACTTCCAGCGGTTGAACGCCCTGCTGGACGATCCGGCAGCGTTGGCGCACAACCCAGCATTGGTGCGGCGGCTGCAACGTGTCCGTGCTCAACGCGACACCGGCCGCACGGCGCGTCGTACACTCGGCTGATGGGCAGGCCGACACTCCCTTTGGGCACGTGGGGCAAGATCACCCGCACCCAAGTCTCCGACGGCCGCTGGCGCGCCAGGGCACGCTACCGCGACTACGACGGCCACACCCGGGTTGTCGAACGCTACGGGGCATCGGGAGCCAAAGCCGAACGCACCCTCATCGAAGCCTTGAAAACCCGGTCCAAGGTTCGTGCCGCCGATGCTGACATCACCCGCGACACCCGGCTCGCCGACCTCGCACAAGCATGGCTCCAAGTACGGGAGAAAGACGGACTCGCCCAAGCAACACTCGACCTATACGCCCAAACCGTGAACGTGCACATCACCCCCGGTATCGGGCAAGTCATGGTCGGTGAAGCCACCGTCGGAGTGTGCGAACGGTTCGTGAGCACCAAGACCGGCACCGTCGCGAAACGATGCCGCATGGTCCTGACCGGCATGATGCAGCTCGCCGCCCAACACGATGCGGTCGACCGCAACCCCGTGCGGGAAACAACCGCGGTCAACCTCGGCAAGAAGACCCCGAAGGCTCTCGACACCGCCACCCTCGCCGTCTACCGGCACCGTGTCGCGGCGTGGTGCGCAGCCGGCTCCGGGGGCCGACCCCGCGACACCGACCTACCGGATTTGGTGGAGGTGCTGATCGGCACCGGTGCCCGCATCAACGAGGTGCTGCCGATCGAGTGGGCTGACCTGCATTGGGGTGGGGACGGGGATGATCCGGCGACCCTGGTCTTGCACCGCTCCAAGTCCCCGGAGGACGAGTTCGTGGTGGTGCTACCGGACTTCGCTGTGAAGGCTCTGCGGAGGCAGCGCAAGCGTAAGCATCCGGGGGCGCTGGTGTTTCCGTCGCACAGTCTGACGGTGAGGGCGTCGCGGAACGTGAATCGGCAGTTGCGGGAGGCCCGTAACTTCACCGGTGACGGGACGAAGGCGAACCCGGATTTGTCGTGGGTGACGCCGCACACGCTGCGGCGGACGGTGGCGACGGTGGTTGCCGAAGCGTTGGGGGATGAGGCTGCGGCCGGCCAGTTGGGGCATTCGTCGCCGACGGTGACGCGCAAGCATTACATCGATCGCCGGTGGGCGTCGGATGTGACGGGGGTGCTTGATGGGTTGGCGCCGGTCCGTGGAGTTTCCGGTGGGTTTTCGGTGGGTGAGCTGTCCTAGCACCCCCCAAATAGAAGAACCGGCCCCCACCTTGTGCAGGTGGGGGCCGGTTTCTTGTGTGCGCCCGTAGGGATTCGAACCCCAAACCTTCTGATCCGTAGTCAGATGCTCTATCCGTTGAGCTACGGGCGCGAGCCTTGTTCAATTGTGCCGCACACGAAGTGCAGTGGCGGAGGCGAGAGGATTTGAACCTCCGGTCCGGTGTTGGCCGGACAACTCATTAGCAGTGAGTCCCATTCGGCCGCTCTGGCACGCCTCCTGGTGCGGAGTCCTTTCGAACTGCCGAACACGTAGGTTACACACCTGATGCGACGGGGTGCAAACCACCTGCTCGTTGGCGCGACCGATACGCTGGTGGGGTGACCCCGCGACTGCGCCCCGACCTGGACGACCTGCCCGTCTACGTACCGGGAAAGACCTATCCCGGCGCGATCAAGCTGGCCAGCAACGAGGTCACCTTCGGCCCGCTGCCCAGCGTCGCATCCGCGATCGCCGATGCGGTGTCGAGCATCAACCGCTACCCCGACAACGCGATGGTCGAGCTGACCGAGGCCCTGGCCAAGAAGCTCGGCGTGACCTCGACGGAGGTCCAGGTCGGCTGTGGGTCGGTGACGCTGTGCCAGAACCTGATCACCGTCACCTGCCGCCCCGGCGACGAAGTCCTGTTCGGTTGGCGCTCCTTCGAGACCTATCCGATCGCGACGCGGATCGCCGGCGCGACGCCCGTCCAGATCCCCCTCGACGACGGGCTCGGCTACGATCTCCCGGCGATGGCGAAGGCCGTCACCGACAAGACCCGCCTGGTCTTCATCTGCAACCCGAACAACCCCACCGGCACGGTGGTCAGCCGCGACGATCTCGTCGCCTTCCTGCGCGCGGTACCCGACGACCTCGTCGTCGCTCTCGACGAGGCCTACATCGAGTACACGAGGCTCGGCGCCGCCCAGGACTACGACGCCCTCGAATTGCGCCGAGAGTTCCCCAACCTCGTGGTGCTGCGGACCTTTTCGAAGGCCTACGGGCTGGCCGGGTTGCGCGTCGGCTACGCCGTGGCCGACCCCGCGGTGATCACCGCACTCGGCAAGGCGCACATCCCCTTCTCGATCAACACCCTGGCCCAACGCGCCGCGGTCGCCTGTCTGGCCGCCGACGACGAGCTCCTGGCCCGCACCGACGCCGTCGTCACCGAGCGCGTGCGCGTCACCGCCCAGTTGCGCACCCTGGGCTACCGGGTGCCCGAGTCTCAGGCCAACTTCGTCTGGCTCGACCTGGGCAGCGAGGCATTGCCGTTCGCGCAGGCGAGTACCGAGGCGGGGGTGATCGTCCGCCCGTTCGACGGCGACGGTGTCCGCGTCACGGTGACCGAGGTCGATGAGAACGACGCGTTCCTCGCGTTTGCCGCCGACTGGGCCCGCCGCCGAGGCTGAGACCGATCCGCGTCGAGCGAGCTCAGAGACCGCGGGAGACGGTGGCCCAGGCGAGCGGGAGGTCCTGGCGCCAATACGGCCAGCTGTGCGTGCCGATGAGCCGGAAGCCGTCGGTGTAGGCGATGCCGGCCTGGCGCAGCTGAACCGCGAACTCCAGCGAGCATCGGTAGGCACCCAGTTCCAGCGCCGACCCCGAGGCGTTGACCGCCTCCTGCGGCATGTCGTCGCCCGTGCGCGGCGCCAGGTCGAGCGGGCCGATCGCCCCGGAGCCCGCAGACAGGAACAGGTGCTTGCCCCGCAACGCGTCGAGGTGCATCACCGGGTCGTGGGCCCGCCACGACCGCGACCCGGGCGGACCCCACATGTTGTTGGCGTCGCCGCCCGTCTTGGCGACGGTGGTGCGGACGTAACCCTGGTTCAACGGCCCCGAGACCGGCGGGCAACCCGAGAGGGAGGCGGCACCGGTGTAGAGCTGCGGGTGCCGGGCGATGAGGGTGTAGGCCGCCTGCCCGCCCATCGACAGCCCGATCAGCGCGTTGCGACCGGTGCCGTTGAACTGCTTGTCCACCAGGGGCGGCAGTTCGCGGGTCAAGAAGGTCTCCCACTGCGGCTTGCCGAGCTTCGGGTCGCGCTTGCGCCAGTTGGTGTAGAACGTGCCGGCTCCACCCATCGGCAAGACGACGTTCACGTTCTTGTCGGCGAAGAACTGCCCGGCCCGGCCCTTGGTGATCCAGTCGCTGACGCCCTTGGTCGCGCCGGCACCGTCGAGCAGGTACACCGTCGAGCGCGGACCACGGTCGGCACGAGGGGTCAGCACCGAGACCCGGATGTTCTTTCCCATCGACGGCGAGGCGACGACGATGTCGGTCCGCAGCGCGCTCAGCTTGTACGACTTGGAGATCCTGGCCTTCGGGGACGCCGAGGCGACTGCGGGCAGCACGACGCACGCCGCCGCGGCAAGCGCCGCGGCAAGCAGTGAACTGGCCACTCGTCGCACGGGAGGATTCCTCCAAAAGGGGGATGGATTTGCTGAGGTCAAGGGTACCGGCGAGTCACCGTCGACTGAAGTCCACAACGCAAATTCTCAGTCAATGTGTGGATACGGTTGTGTTACGTTCCGGTGGCACCATGGCCGGGGTGGGCGACTACTGGAATCACAACACCGCTTACCACCGATGGATCGTGTCCGTCGCGAACCGCACGAACGCGACAGCCGTCTTGGACGTCGGATGCGGCGACGGCCTGCTCATGCAACGGCTGGCGCGGGCGGGAACCAGCGTCTGGGGCATCGAGCCCGATGCCCGCACTGCGCAGCGCGCACGAGCACGCCTGCAGGACGTTCCGCACACCCACGTGGCCGAGTCCGACTTCGCCTCTTACGATCCGGGCGACCAGCTCTTCGACCTGATCACCGTCGTCGCGACCCTCCACCACATGGACCTGCAGTCTTCGCTGGCGAAGGCCAAGTCATTGCTTCGCCCCGGCGGGACGCTCATGATTGTCGGTCTTGCCCGCAACGGGTCGGCTGTCGACTGGTTGCTGGCAGGGCTTTCGCTGCCGTTGGTCTGCCTCGGATCGTCCCTCCACGGGGAGATCCGCGACATCGGTGTGCCCGTCGCCGAGCCGGTCGAGACGATGGACGAGATCCGGGCGCTCGCCGGCAAGCTGCTTCCCGGTGTCCGGATCAGGCGAGGGCTCTACTACCGCTACCTGCTGTCCTGGACGCGACCGGCACCGAGGGCGGAGCGCTCATGGTCGATACGATGACCCGGTGAGCACAGACCACCTCGGCAAGCACGAATTCGCCTTCGTCGCGCAGGTGCCGGTCCGCTGGTCGGACATGGACGCCTTCGGGCACATCAACCATGCGCGCATGGTCACCCTGATGGAGGAGGCGCGGGTCGAGTGGTTGTTGTCGGCCGGACCGGAGTACCAACCGCTGATCAAGAGCGCGATGATCGTCCACGTCGACATCCGCTACCAAAGCCAGCTCCGCCACGGCGACACCCCGCTGCAGATCGGGATGTGGATCAAGAAGTTCCGCTCCGTCGACTTCACCATCGGCTACGAGATCCGGGCGAAGGATGCCGACGTCGAGAGCAAGCCGGCCTGTGTGGCCGCCACCCAGATGGCCGTCGTCGATATCGAGGCGCACACCCTGCGACGCCTCACCGACGAGGAGAAGCGCTACCTGGGCCTCTGGTCCAGGGGCTGATCGGGTTCGTAGCGCTCGGGTAGCTGCGGCGGCGGCGCCATCCCCAGCGCGGTGGCCGGCGAAATGCGGGCGATGTTGCCGGCCAGCACGTCGCGGTAGATGCGCAACTGCTCTTCCCCGGCCCGCACCTGCTGGGTGAGGCGCTGGGAGTTGTCGGCCGACAGCTCCCGGCTGCCCGACCGGGAGACCAGATCGAAAATGCGGTCGTCGATCGACGTCGCACGGTCGTATTCGTTGAGCAGACGCAGCTCGACGGCCGCCGAATCCATCACGTGCGCGACCTCGGCCAGCGCCTGGACCCGCCCGATGAGCTGGCTCCACACCGGCCGCAGCTCGTGTTCCTTCGCCGCGATGTGGTCGACGAAGGCCTGGTCGAAGGCACCGTTGCGCATCGCCCGGTCGAGATCGACGCGCACGGAGCGGAGCGCGACGATATCGGCCGCGATCTCGGCGACCTCGGCGTGGAGGTTGACCTGGCTGCGCTGGACCTCGAAGTGCTCCGAGCGCCACGCCGGGCTCGCCTGGATCTTGTCGTAGTACTGGCCGGCGACGTAGAGCAGCGTCTCGTAACCGTCGATGAACGCCATATGTTGCGGGGCCGGCTGCTGCGCGGGGGCGGGTCGGTCGGCGAGGGTGTCGCGCGCCCACTGCTCGACCTGCGGACCCATGGCGCGCATAGCCAGGCCGCCGACCGCCCCGGCGATCCGGCTGAACGCGGCTCCCCCGGCGCGCCGCACGTACCCGCCGGCGTTCACGTCCGGGGTCGGCGTGTGCAGCAACCCGTCGAACAGCTGTTCGCGCGCCTCGATCTCCAGGTAGACGCCCTCCCGGCGCTCGCGGCGGATGGCGCGGGTGCCCCCGGCGTACACGCCCTTACCGATGACGAGCTGCTTGCGGGCGTCGTCGCGGCGGCGGACCAGGCCGTTGAGCCGGTTCTGCAAGCCCGTCCGCACCATCGCCGGCAGTACCGGGTTCGCGAGCTGCGCCTCGATCTGACCGGTGCTGCGCTGAAGCCGTCGCAGATTCTCGAATCCGTCGGTCAGGGTGGGCATCGGCAGCCCGAAGGTCAGCCGACGGACGATGATGTCGCGGGGCTCCGCCGAGACGAATCCCGCGGCGATCAGAATCGCCGCGTGCTCCGAGAGTTCCCGTCGGGGTCCGGGCACCTGCGCAGTCTCGGTCCATCGCCGGATGTCGGCGGCAGACGCGGCGGGCGGGACTCGGTGGCTCATGCTGCCAATACTACCGAGTCGCGACGGTGCTGTTCCGGCGCCAAATCGGCCGGGTCACCCGGTGCAACGCCCAGGCCAGGGGGATCGAGAAGGCCGTCGTGACCGCGAAGGCGACCACCGTGGACCCGGTGGCCAGCACCCGGTACCCGAGCAGGTCCATCACGAACTCCAGCACGATCACGTGGACACAGAAGAACTCGTAGGAGATCTCGCCGAACCACACAGTCGGCCGACTCGCCCACAGCCGCGACCACCAGTCCATCCCGCCGTTCGCACCGACGACGGCGAGGGGCGCGATAAACCCAAGGGAGACAACGAGATACAGGATGTGCTTGACGATCGTCTGCCCCGCCGTATCGGGGGCCATCGTCGCCCCGCCGGCCGCCCCGATCCCGGAGACCAGGAAGGCCGCGGCGCCGATCACGACCCACCACCCGGTCCGGATCCGCGACATCAGCGGCACGCACACCGCCAGCACCATGCCCGCGACGAACCACCAGAAGAAGGTCGGCGGCCAGATCCGCGCGGACAGGTCGACGTCGGATCCGACGACGGCGAAGATCCACAGCGGTGAGACCAACGCCACCCCGACCAACAGGCATAACAGCAGGTCCGGGCGCCACCGGCCGCGACAGACCGCGACGCCGAGCAGCGCGATCGGCGGCAACACGAGGTAGAAGGACACCTCGGCGACCATGCTCCACATCTGGGTCAGCCCGGTGTGCTGGTGGCCCAGCCCGAACACCTGGGTAAAGGTCATGTGCCGGACGAACCCGTCCCACCCCGACCCGTAGTCGGTGGGGTTCTCACGTACCAGGAACACCAGGTAGACCCCGACGACGGTCAGCCAGTAGGCCGGCAGGACCCGGCGCGCGCGGTGGGCGAAGTAGGTCCGCACCGACACCGGGGTCGCCTCGGGTCCGCGGCGCAGCCGACCCACCCAGGTCGAATAGAGGAGGTACCCCGACAGGACGAAGAAGATCGTCACGCCGATCTCGAATCGGGCGCTGAGCCGCCCCTCGTAAGTGTCGCGGTAGTGCCCGGTCCAATACGCCGCATGGGTCAGGCACACCGACAGCGCGGCGAGCGTGCGGATACCCGTGAGCGCGGGGACGCGTGCGGCCATGCGCCGATCCTGCCACGTCGGCCAAGCCTCGGTGCCGATCACGGCCACGTCTCGGTTTGGTGTCCGCACTGGCGGTCACCGACGCGCACCCCCATACTTCTCGTGTTACTGAAGTGACGCGTGTGACTGGGGATGCGACGCGTCGAGGAGAGGCCGGACCAAGTGCTCAACCCCTTCATGCGGATCGGCGTCGCGGTGGCGACGACGCTGACCGCCGGCCTGACCATCGGTATCGCCGTCGCCGACGGAGCTCCGCCACCCCCGCGACCACACGGCCCGAAGGCCGGGCCACCGCCTGCGATCTCCCGGATCGTGTCGGTGACCCCGTTCAAGGGACGTGAACGGTTGCGGGTGTTCTCCGCGGCGATGGAACGCGAGGTCGTCGTCGACCTGCAGCGGCCGACGGAAGCGCCCCGCGACGGCAAGCCCGCCCGGCCGCGGCCCGGTAAGCGCCCGACGATCTACCTGCTCGACGGCGCCGAGGCCCACGACACCGAGTCCGGCTGGTACTCCGAGACCCAACTCGGCGAGATCGCATCGAAGACCGACGTCAACGTCGTGACCCCCGTCGGCGATCCGCACAGCTACTATACCGACTGGAAGTCCGTCGATCCCGGCATGGGCAACAAGAAGTTCATGTGGGAGACCTTCCTGACCCGCGAGCTCCCGCCGTTGCTGGCCAAGCAGTTCGGCTCCACCGGCCCCGCGGCGATCGCCGGCGCCTCGATGGGCGGACTGGCCGCGCTGACGCTCGCGACCCGCTTCCCCCGCCAATACCGGGCGGTCGGCGGATTCAGCGACTGCGCGAACGTGTCCAGCCCGGAGAACCAGTTCCTCACCCAGTGGGACATCAGCCGCGGCGGCGGCAACTCGATGAACATGTGGGGCAAGTTCGACGACCCGCAGTGGCGGGCCCATGACCCGTTCGTCAACGCCGCGCGGTTGCGCGGCACCACGGTCTACCTCTCGGCGGGCAGCGGCATGCCGGGCCGCTACAACAAGGTGGCCGCCGACCCGCTGGACACCTCCATCAAGGGGGCCTTCCTCGAGTTCGGCAGTGCGGTGTGCACCGGGCGGATGACCGCCGCGCTCAAGAAGCTCGGCATTCCGTTTCACGGCAGCGTGAAGGCCTCGGGCACGCACCGCTGGGAGTACTGGCGCGACGAGTTGATCATCGCCTGGCCGATCCTGATGAAGGCGATCGGCGCCCGCATCACCGGCCCGTTGCCACCCGCGCCGGAATCACGGCTCGCCGACGCGTTCGGCTCGGCGGGCAGCTGACGGCGCGAACCCGCGGCTCCACACCTCCCGGATCGCGACACCGAGCAGCGCCAGCCCGAACAGGATCCACCACGAAAAGCGGTGGCCGCCGACACCGCCGTGCCCGGCGACGAGGACCGCGTAGCCGCCGAGCAACGGTGTCACGACGGTGATCGCACCGGTCGGCCAATCGCGCCCCAACCAGGCCTGCGCCAGCGCGGCCAGCACGGTGACCGCAAGCGCGACGACGGTGATCGTGGCCAGCGTGTTGAGCGCGGCGAACCCGTCGTCGGGAATCCCCGTTGCCGAATCGGTCAGCGGGACGTACGCGGTCCAGCCGAAATCCTCGGCGGGCAGGTAGTCGGCGTAGCGCCGCGGTATGCCGCCGCCGTCGACACTGCGCCGGAATAGGCAGGCCACCACGAACACCCACCAACCGACGTGCCCGACGATCCGGATCCGCGCCATGGCCGCGCTAGCTGTTCTAGGCGTACTCGATTCCCCCGCACTCATTCCCCCGGCAGTCATTCTCCCAGCGTAGCCGGGTCAGCGCCCCGAAGCGTAAGGCAGCAAAGCCATCTCGCGCGCGTTGCGGATCGCGGTCGCCACCTGCCGCTGTTGCTGCGGGGTGAGGCCGGTGACGCGGCGGCTGCGGATTTTGCCCCGGTCGGTGAGGAACTGACGCAGCAGCGCGGTGTCCTTGTAGTCGATCACCGGTGCGACCCCGGTTTTCTCGCGCAGCGCGTCGAGTTTGTTTGGGACTTTCTTGGCGGGCGCCGACGACCGCCGCTGGATGGATTTGCCCATCGGAGAACCTCTTTCGATTACCAGCTGGACTTGTGGATGCCGGGCAGCTCGCCGCGGTGGGCGAGTTCGCGGAACCGGACGCGGGACACCCCCGCCTTTCCGATGAAGCCGCGGGGACGTCCGTCGATGGCGTCGCGGTTGCGGACCCGCGTCGGGCTCGCGTCGCGCGGCAGGGCCTGCAGCTTGCGCCGCGCCTGTGCGCGCTCCGCGTCGGAGGCACCGGCGTCGGCGATGATCGCCTTGTACTCCGCCCGGACCGGGGCATACCGCGCGACGGTCTGCTTGCGCCGCTCGTTGGCGATGACCTTCGATTGCTTCGCCATCAGCGCTCCTCCCGGAAATCGACGTGGCGTTTGACGATCGGGTCGTACTTGCGCAGCACCAGCCGATCGGGGTCGTTGCGCCGGTTCTTGCGGGTCACGTAGGTGTAGCCGGTGCCGGCCGTCGACTTGAGCTTGACGACGGGGCGCAGGTCGGTGCTCGCCATCAGACCTTCTCCCCCCGGCCGCGGATCTCGGCGACGACGGCCTCGATGCCGCGGCGGTCGATCGTCTTGATCCCCTTGGCCGAGACCCGCAGCGTCACGTAGCGGTCCTCGCTGGGCAGGTAGAAGCGACGGCGCTGGATGTTCGGGTTCCATCGCCGCGACGTCCGCTTGTGCGAGTGCGACACCTGCTTCCCGAATCCCGGCTCGCGGCCGGTGACCTGACAACGTGCTGACATATGCAGCTCCTCTTATTGATAACGATTCGCATTAACGATGCGGTCACGCTACCGTGTGAACCGTGCAAATGAAAATCGTTCCCAACAATGGCGATGGCCGCACGCCGCTCGTCCTCGTCGCCGGGCTCGACTCCGATGCGGTCGAGCGCACCGCCGCGGCCCTGCTGATCGGCGGCACCACCCTGGTGCACCACGACCTGAGCGAGCTGGATGCCGGCCGCGTGCGCCGCACCCTGCGCGCGGTCGACCTCGACGGCGAGGAGCGCGTCCACCAGTCGGTGCTCGAACTCGAGCACGGCTGTGTCTCCTGCACGCTACGCAACGACCTGCTGCCGTTGCTGCGCCAACTGCACCGGCGCGACAGCGTCGAGCGCATCGTCCTACAACTGGATTCGGCCCTCGAACCCGAGGCGCTGACCTGGGCCATCGAGCACGCCGTCGTCTCGGACATGCCCGGATACACCGACGCCCCGGCCGCCGAGGACGTCCGCATCGAGGCGACCGTCGCCTGCATCCACGAGGGCGAGTGGCTCGACGCCGCCACCGGGGACGCCACCATGGCCGAGCTCGGCAGGTCGGCGACCACCGACGAGTCGATCGACGAGCGCACCCTCGCCCAGGTCGCGGTGGGCCACGTCGCCTTCGCCGATGCGTTGGTGATCGCCGGGAGCGACCCGGCGATGCGCGACGCCTGGGAGTCCGCGCGGCTGGCCGCGGTGCTCAAACGCCTCGCCCCGTCGGCGCCGATGATCATGGAGATCCCCCAGCGCCGACTGACCACCCTGCTTATGACCCAGCTGTTGGCCGCGGTGCCCGCCGGATCCCGACGCGGCCGCCTCGACGCGCCCCACGATCCGCTGCTGCGCGACCAGCCGCCGCTGGACGCCGACTGCGGCGTAGAACTGTTCACCTTCGAGGCCGAGCGCCCCTTCCACCCGGCCCGGCTGCACACCGCGATCGACCACCTCCTCGAGGGCGTGGTCTGTACGCGCGGCCGGGTGTGGCTGGCGACCCAGCCGGACTCGGCACTGTGGGTCGAGTCCGCCGGCGGCGGGCTGCGCGTCGGCGAGGGGTCGCGCTGGTTGGCGTCACTGGACGAGACCACGCTCGACGGCGTCGACCCGGAGCGTCGGGCCATGGCCGCACTGCGCTGGACGACCGACCACGGCGACCGACACTCGTCGCTGGTCGTCCTGACCCACCGACCCGAGCGCCCCGAAGAAATCTGTCGGGCCCTGCACGAGGCGTGCCTCACCGACGAGGAGATGGCGTTGGGCCAGGCGGGCTGGATGGGGTTCGACGACCCGTTCGGCCTCGCCCACAACGACCCCTGCGACGACCTGCCGCGCACCGCGGAGGTCGAATTGACCCACCGAGAGGACAACCAATGAAGCCCGGAATCCACCCCGATTACCATCCCGTCGTCTTCCGCGACGCCAGCACCGGTGACGAGTTCCTGACCCGCTCGACGATCACCTCGGAGCAAACGGTCGACTGGTCCGACGGCCACACCTACCCACTCGTCGTCGTCGAGGTGACCTCCGCGTCGCATCCGTTCTGGACCGGTGAGCAGCGACTCCTCGACACCGCCGGGCGGGTGGAGCGGTTCAAACGGCGCTACACCCAGGGTTACCGCTGAGGCGCACCCCACCGGTCGCGGATAGGCTGGATCCACATCGACTTGGGGGACGACATGCACACGCCTGCGACACGACCTTGGGCGGCGGCCGCGCTCGCGGCCATCACCATCACCGGAGGCGCGACGCTGCTCGGTGCCGGGACCGCATCGGCCGGCCCGAGTTCCGGGTTCTGTTCGACCTCGGGCAAGGGACCGCGGATGGACTGCTCGTGGCGGGCCCAGGGCGACCAGGTCCGCGTGTCCATCGGCAACCGCTCGCGCAGCCGGGTCGAGTGCACGGTCGGCGCTCTGGGGGCCCTGTCCCGGTCGACCACCCTGCGGGCCGGCGGCAGCGACACTCTGACCGTCCAACGCGACCCGGAGAGCACCCGCTGGTACCGGGTCAACTGCACCAGCCGGACCGGCGAGCCCGAGGCCGTCGACCAGCGAGACAGCTTCGTCGTCTGGCGCGACTGACCGCGGCTACGCCGGTTCGGCGCTGAACTCGGCGGCGCGCACCGCCAGGAACTGCGCCGGCGGGTGACCGGTGATGGCCGCGAACTCACGCGTGAGGTGTGCTTGATCGGCGTAGCCGCACACGGCGGACACCGTCGCGATCGGGTCGCCGGATTCCAGCCGTTCCCGCGCGTGGTCGAAGCGGGCGAGCCGTGCGGCCTGTTTGAGGCCGATGCCGTACTCGGCGGTGAAGACCTTGGTCAGATAGCGCGCCGACCAGCAGGACCACGCCACCAGGTTCGAGACGGTGACCCGTCCGCGCTCATGCTGGATGACCCGCCACGCCTGTTCCGCATCGGGGTCGGCGCGGACGGGCGGGCGCGAGGCCACCGCGTCGGCCAGAACGTGCCGCGCCACCGCGGCCCGCGCATCGTGTGGCACCTCGACGGTCGACTCGTAGAGCCGGTCGGCCAGGCCGGGCGCCGCGTCGGACAGTTCGATGTTGGTGGTCCAGAACTCGCCGGCCGGCATGCCGAACAGCGCACGCACCGCCGCCGGGCCGAGGTGCGCGGCGACGCCGATCTGGGTGCCGCCGTGGTGAATCGTGACCGGATCCAGATGCATGCCGCCCAGGCAGGTGCGGAAGGTCCGCGGCTCCGGGCTGCCCGGTTCCGACAAGCGCAGCCCGTCGTCGAGGTCGACGATCAGGGTGACCGTCGACGACGGGAGACCGATGTGTTCGCCGGGCGCCGCACCGACGATCCGGTAGGCGTTGACGTCGATCCCCGGCGTCAGCCGGCGTACGTCCCGAAGCTCCATATGTTCCCCTCCGCGTCGGAGATGGAGAACCCACGGGATCCATAGTCCTCCTCGGCCATGTCGCGCACCATCGTCGCACCGAGCTCGCGCGCTTTCGCGAAGACCGCGTCGGGGTCGGCGACGACAACGTAGAGGTTGCCCACCCCGGTCGCCGGCGGACCGAAGTGGCCGGGGGAATGAATCATCACCCGACCGCCGTCGGGCCACAGCATCTCCGAGTGCCGCACCTCCCCCTCGCCGTCGCCCTCCACGAGGATTCCCTCCTCGAATCCGAGGGCGGCGAGCCACGCCCGCGCCGCAATCGGATCCCGATAGTTGATTCCCGGCCAGACGCTGCTGTCTCTTCTCTCGTTCATGTGCCCAGTCTGCGCCCGGGTCAGCACGCCCGTCTTGAAGAAATCGGCATGGACACGGTCGCGATTGCCTAACCCCCCAGGGGGATGTTACCGTCGAGACCGATAACCCCCCAGTGGGATACGCGAGAGGATGAGATGACAGCCACCGAACTGGAGCGGACACCCGACACCACGCCCGCCGGGGAGTACCCCCACCCCGGCCCACTCGGACGCCTGGGCATCTGGGTCATCTCGCACGGCCGGATCGTTGCGGTTGCCTGGGTCCTGCTCGTCGTCGGCCTCGGCGTCTTCGCACCGTCGGTCGAGAAGAACCTGTCCGGGGCGGGCTGGCAGGCCAACGGCTCCCAGTCGGTTCAGGTTCGCCAACTGGCACAGGAACACTTCGGCGGCAACGCCTCGTCGGCCATCCAGGTCGTCGTGCACGCCGATGGTGGCGTGACCACCGGCGACGCGCCCGCAGTCCTGGCCAAGGCGACGGCCCTGCTGCGCGGCGACGACCGCATCGGCGAGGTCGTGGCACCGACGCCGGGAGCCACCGTCTCGCCGGATGGGAAGACCGCGATCATCCTCGCCGGCGCCGGGTCGGACACCAATGAGATGGTCCGCGCGGCCACCGACTTGACGCCGCAGCTGCAGGCGTTGTCGACCGACACCGTCACGGTCTCGCCCACCGGGTCGTCGGTGCTGTGGTCAGACTTCAACCACGCCAACCTCTCGGCGATGATGAAGTCGGAGATGGTCTCCTGGCCGATCACCCTGGTCATCTTGGTTATCGCCTTCGGCGCCCTCGTCGCCGCCGGGCTGCCGTTGTTGCTGACGATGGCGGGGCTCATCGCGTCGGCCGGCGTGCTCGTCTTGGTGAACACCGTCGTCCCGGTCTCGATCTGGGCGATGAACTTCGCGATGATGTTCTCGCTGGCACTGGGCATCGACTACGCGCTGTTCCTCGTCGTCCGCTTCCGCGCGGCGCGGATGGGCCACAAGCTGCCGATGCCACAGGCCATCGCCCAGACCATGGACACCGCCGGCAAGGCCGTGTTGCTGTCCGGCGTCACCGTCTTGGTGTCACTGTCGGCGGTGATGATCGTCCCGTCGCCTTCGTTCCGCTCCATGGCCGGGGGCATCATGATCTCGGTCGTCTTCATCCTGGCGGCCACCCTGACCCTGTTGCCGCTGGTCCTCGCCAAGCTCGACGGTCGCCTCAACAGGTTCGCGCTGCCGTGGGTGAAGGTTTCCGAGCACCGGTCCCCCGCCTTCGAACGCTGGGGCGAGCGGTTGTGGCGGCAGCCGGCACGATGGGGCCTCGCCGCCCTCGCCATCCTGATCGCACTGGCCATCCCGGTCTTCGGTCTGACCACCGCGATGCCGTCGATCAAGGTGCTGCCCGAGGACGCCAGCGCCCGCGTGGGCTACGACACCGTCCAGCAGGCCTTCGGCGACGGCGCTCCCGGCACGCTTCAGATCATCGCCCCGAACGACGCGGCGACCGCGACGGTGGAGAAGCTGCGCGCCGACGAGGGGATCGCCGGCGTCATGCCCGCACTGCGGGCCGCCGACGGCAGCGGGATCTCCCTCATCCAGGCCGTGCCCCGCGTCGACCCCTCTGATCCCTCGCTGGCCGCCACCGTCGAGCGTCTCCGCACCACGCTGCCCGCCGGCGCCATGGTCGGGGGTGCGGCGGTGGAGAACATCGATCTCAAGTCCGAGATCGACCGGACCACGCCATGGGTGATCATCACCGTGTTGGTGCTCGGCTTTGCCCTGCTGCTCTTCGCGCTGCAGGCACCGCTGATCGCCCTGCTCGGCACCCTGGCCAGCCTGTTGTCCACGCTCGCCGCGTTCGGCGTCGCGCGGCTGATCTTCCAGGAGGGGATCGGAGCCTCCTTCTTCGGTTTCGAGTCGCAGGGATTCCTGAACGCGTGGGCACCGGTGTTCTTCTTCGCGATGATCTTTGCCATCGCCATGGACTACACCGTGTTCCTCCTCGCCTCGGCCAAAGAGCACTGGGAGACCGACGGCACCGCACGCGCGGCGATGGTCGGCGCCGTCGCCCACTCGGGCCGCGTGATCTTCGCTGCCGGCGGGGTGATGGTGGCGGTCTTCTTCACCTTCGCGTTGTCCGGCCCGCTGCCGCCGAAGGAGATGGGCATCATCCTGGGTGTCGCCGTGCTGCTCGACGCCTTCCTCGTGCGCCTGGTGTTGCTGCCCGTCCTGCTCCGGGTCACCGGCCGCGCCGCGTGGGCTTGTCCCGCCTGGCTCCGACGAGTCCTCCCGACCATCACCTTCGCCCACGACTGAACCCGGGGCCACCCGAAACCACCCGATTGATGAAAGGCACCACCATGACCGAGAACCACACCACCACCGGAGCCGCCACGCTGCGTGCACTCACCCCGCAGCACCGCGAGCTGCGCCAGGCGATCCCGGAGGTCTACCAGGGATTTGCCGCCCTCTCCAGCGCGGCCTTCGCCGACGGGGCGATCAGCCGCAAGACCAAGGAGCTGATCGCCCTGGCCATCGGGGTCGTCGAGGGCTGCGACGGATGTATCGCCTCGCACGCCCAAGCCGCCGCCCGCGCCGGCGCCACCAACCAGGAGGCGGCCGAGGCCATCGGCGTCACCTTCCTCATGCACGGCGGCCCCGCGACGATCCACGCCGCCCGCGCCTACGAGGTGTTCCGTGAGTTCAGTGCGGCTGCCGCTGCGGGAACGCCGGCGAACTAGGAGAATAGAAGCCATGTGTCACGCTGTCCGCTGCCGAACGTGCGGCAAGACGACCTGGTCCGGGTGTGGTAGCCACGTCGACGAAGTCAAGGCCTCGGTACCGGCCGACCAATGGTGTCCGGGTCATGAACCGAGCGGAGAGACCAAGACCGGTTTGTTCGGCCGCCGTCGCGGATAGCGCAGCGCGCCTACCCTGGAGGTGACGGGGTGGCCTGGGCAATGTTGCCCAGGTCACAAATGCCATGCACAATCGCAGTTGATCCCCCGCACGAAGGAATCCCCATGGGCAACGGCGCCGCGTCACCACTGCGGGTGACTCGTGCCTATGAGGCCTTCCTCTCCGGAATCGTCCCGGCCGAGGGATCGGTCCGCGCCTTGGTGCGCGACTCGTGGTTGCGCTCGCGCGACCGCGGGGTCGATCCGCAGAAGCTGCGCCCCCAGGGCGAGGATGTCGGCGAACAGGACTTCCGCGCCTATCGCGATGCCCATCCGCTCTCCTCGGTGCGCGCCCTGATCCAGTCCCTCCTCATCGACGACCTGGACGATTCGGGCGCCGTCGTCGCCGTGGGTGATGAGCGTGGCCGCTTGCTGTGGGTCGACGGCGATCGGTCCGCGCGCAGCAAGGTCACCGGCATCAACTTCGTCGAGGGGTCGGTGTGGAGCGAGACCGCCGTTGGGACGAATGCGCCCGGACTCGCCCTGGCCCTCGACCAGGGCGTGCAGGTGGTGGGCCCGGAGCACTTCGCCGGGCCGGTCCAGCGGTGGAACTGTTCGGCGGCCCCGATCCACGACCCCCTGACCGGCGGACTCCTCGGCGTCCTCGACATCACCGGCGGCGAGGTGGCGTCGACCCCCTTCGCCCTCACGACGGTGCGGTCGGTGGTCGCCGCAATCGAGCGCGAGTTGGCGGCAAAGTCCATCGACCTGTCCACCCCGACGCGCAGCGCCGTCCCGCGACTGGAGATGCTCGACGACGGGCCGCGGTGGATCACCGCGGACGGCCTCTCCCGCCCGTTGTCCCCGCGGCACGCGGAAATCCTCCTGCTGTTGGCCGCCTACCCGCAGGGCCTGTCCACCGAGCAGCTCGCCACCAAACTCGCCGACGACGGGTTGGGCGCGGTGACCGTGCGTGCTGAGATCTCCCGGCTGCGCCGCGCCCTCGGCGATGTGGTCGAGTCGCGGCCGTATCGGCTGACCGTCGCCATCGAGTCCGACGTCGGCGACACCCGAAGCCATATTGAGAAGGGCGAGATCATCGCCGCGATCCGCACCCTCGGCCGGGGCGGACTGCTGGCCGAATCGTTCGCCCCCGGCGTCGTCGAGTTGTTCGACGAACTGCTCGTCGATCTCCGGTCGCGGATGGTCGCCGCCGGCGATGTCCCGGCCCTCGAAGAGTGGGTGGCCTCCCCCCTTGGCCGTGACGATCCGACCGCGTGGGCGCAGCTGGCGCGCACGTTGCCGTCGTCGCACCCCGGCCGCGCACGGGCCGTCGGCCGGGCCCGTCTCCTGGATCGCCGCTTCAGCCGCTGACCCCGGCTACGTCGTTGCAACGTGATTGCAACCACTGTGGGCCTAGCGTGTGATTCACCTCACTGGGAATCGCAAAAGGAGCGACCAACATGACTGTTTACGCCAAGCCTGGAACCGAAGGCTCGGTTATGAGCTTCCAGTCCCGCTACGAGAACTGGATCGGCGGCAAGTGGGTCCCGCCGGTAAAGGGCCAGTACTTCGAGAATCCGTCGCCCGTCGACGGCAAGACCTTCTGCGAGGTCGCCCGCTCGACCGCCGAAGACATCGACCTCGCCCTCGACGCCGCCCATGCCGCGGCACCGGCGTGGGGCAAAACCTCGGTCGCCGAGCGCGCCGTGATCCTCAACAAGATCGCCGATCGCATCGAGCAGAACCTCGAGAGCATCGCCGTCGCCGAGACCTGGGACAACGGCAAGGCGGTCCGCGAGACCCTCGCCGCCGACATCCCGCTGGCCGTCGACCACTTCCGCTACTTCGCCGGCGCGATCCGCGCCCAGGAGGGCGGGATCTCCGAGATTGACCAGGACACCGTCGGCTACCACTTCCACGAGCCGCTGGGCGTCGTCGGCCAGATCATCCCGTGGAACTTCCCCATCCTGATGGCCGTGTGGAAGCTGGCGCCGGCACTCGCCGCGGGCAACTGCGTCGTCCTCAAGCCGGCCGAGCAGACGCCGGCATCGATCCTGTACCTGTTCAGCATCATCGGCGACCTGCTCCCCGAGGGCGTGGTCAACATCGTCAACGGCTTCGGCGTCGAGGCGGGCAAGCCGCTCGCGTCGAGCAACCGGATCAAGAAGATCGCCTTCACCGGTGAGACGACGACCGGCCGCCTGATCATGCAGTACGCGTCGGAGAACCTGATCCCGGTCACCCTGGAACTCGGCGGCAAGAGCCCCAACATCTTCTTCGACGATGTGATGAGCTCCGACGACGGTTTCCTCGACCGCGCACTGGAGGGCTTCGCCATGTTCGCCCTCAACCAGGGCGAGGTGTGCACCTGCCCGAGCCGCGCGCTGGTCCAGAAGGGCATGTACGACGGCTTCGTCGAGAAGGCCATCGCCCGCGTCGGCGCGGTCAAGCAGGGCAACCCGCTCGACACCACGACGATGATGGGTGCCCAGGCCTCCAGCGACCAGTTCGAGAAGATCAAGTCCTACCTGTCCATCGGCAAGGAAGAGGGCGCCAAGGTGCTCGTCGGCGGCGAGCCGGCCGATCTGGGCGGCGACCTGGCCGGCGGCTTCTACATCCAGCCGACGGTCTTCGAGGGCAACAACAGCATGCGGATCTTCCAGGAGGAGATCTTCGGTCCGGTCCTCGCCCTGACCTCGTTCAACGACTACGACGAGGCCATCGAGATCGCCAACAACACGCTGTACGGCCTCGGGGCCGGCGTGTGGAGCCGCAACGGCGCAGTCGCCTACCGGGCGGGGCGCGACATCCAGGCCGGGCGCGTGTGGACCAACACGTACCACGACTACCCGGCACACGCGGCATTCGGTGGTTACAAGCAGTCCGGCATCGGGCGCGAGAACCACCTGATGATGCTCGAGCACTACCAGCAGACCAAGAACCTGCTGGTCGGCTACGCGCAGTCCGCCAAGGGCTTCTTCTAAGCCGATGTCTACCTCAACCACCCCGGAGCGCGTGGTTGCCACGGATTCCGCCGTGGAGCTCCTGACTAAGTTGTCGGAGCTCCACGGCGGCCTCATGATCCATCAGTCCGGTGGCTGCTGCGACGGGTCGGCGCCGATGTGCTATCCCGTCGGGGAGTACCGGATTGGGCAACGCGACGTCATGATCGGCGAGATCGGATTGCCCGACCCCCTGCCGGTTGTACGGATCTGGATCGGCGGCGACCAGTACGAACTCTGGAAGCACACACAGTTGATCCTCGACGTGGTCCCCGGACGTGGTGCCGGCTTCTCACTCGAGGCTCCCGAAGGAGTGCGGTTCCTCTCCCGGTCCCGGGTTTTCAGCGACGAGGAGAATGCCGTGCTCGACGCGAACCCGCCACAGACCGGCGGTGACCTGGTCTAGGCCGATCTCGCGGAACCCACCGAGCGGGCTGCCCCCCTCCCGTCTCGGTTCGGCGGTTCGGTCGGGGCCGTTCATACGCCCAGCATTGCGCTGGCGCAGTGGACGGGCCCCGACCGGGCCGTTTTTCGCTATGAAGTTCTCAAGGTACGTGTGTGGCCCGAGGGCCGAATGTGCTGCGCTGGTTGAAACCGCTGGGTCGAGATGTCAGGCCGCGGCCGGGGTTAGGCGGCGGCGTGGTTGACGAGGGTGAGGGTGCGTCGGTTGTGGCAGCGGATCGGTTCACCTCCTTCGGGCGGCTGGAACCAGGGATGGCCGTCGAAGCCGATCTGGATGTTCCAGCCTTTACCGTGGACATACGTGTGGTGATGCAACGAACAGAGCAGAACCGTGTTCTTGAGGTTCGTCTCGCCGCCATCCGCCCAGTGCTGAATATGGTGACCTTCACACCAGGCTGGTGGTCTGCCGCAGCCGGGGAATTGGCATCCACCGTCACGGGCCTCGAGTGCTTTGCGCAGGGTGCCGGTGACGAATCGCTGGGTGCGTTTGGCGTCCAGCGGCACCGAGTCGGAGGTGAGGAGCGCGGTCACTTCGGTGCTGCCGCAGGCGATTTCCCGTGCCGTCTCGGCTGAGACCGAGCCGGTGAACCCCAACCGCGCGACTCGCGAATCTCCTTCACCACCGCTACCGACCAGGACAGGCAAGGGCACGGTCATGGTGATGTGCGGGACGACCCCGCCCACGGTCGGACGGTTCCGTGAGGCCAGGTATGCGGTGATCATGGTGACCAGGGCGTCGGCGGTGCGTTGGGCCCGGGGACGCGGATCGGGGGAGCCATCGGGCGCGGGGATGGGTTTCGCGAGCGCATCCAACGCGGTGTGGAGCTTTTCGCCGGACAGCTGGTCCAGATCAGCTTCCAGCGTCACGCGACCCTCGCCAGTGCGGCTGATTGATGCTTGGTTGAGTGACGGGTTGTCCGCCGGCGGAATGGATGGCGGATCCAACGGCGCCAACTCGTGGCCCAGTTCGCGGGCCTTCTCCATGACTTGGGCGGGTTGATCGATCCGCGCGTGCGCCAACAACATCGTCGCAGTCTTGTCGCGCACCTCGGTGAATCCGTCAGCCCCCATGCGGGTGGCGATGTGGTCGAGACCGCGGATCACCGCATCCGCATGCTCGATACCCAAGTCACCGTCACGGACCTCGCGCACCACGTTCGGCAGATCATCCAAGTGCTGGGCCAACCGGGCGACCCGGTTGACGGTGGCCGGCGCCAACGGCAACTCCCGCAACAGGTCTCGCCCGTTCTTCAACCGATTCCGAACCGGGATACCGATGGCCTCGGCCCGGGCGGTCGCGGCAGCCAACAGATAGGAGGCGATATTGCCCATGCGCACCGCGGTGACCATCACCCCCAACACGGCCTTGTCGTCGGCGATCGCCTCCGCTGACGCCAACAAGGCACCCACGCCGTTCCCGGATGCGACCGCAGTCGGTGCCAAATCGTCGGCCAGTTCGGTGACGAATGTGGCGAGTTCGTCGTGGTTCATGTGACCCCCAAGGTCCGGGTTCGCATCATGGTGTGCGGACTCGGTTAGAAACTGTGTGCTGTTCTGCTTCTATCTATACACCGAATCTACAACGGAGGTCGGACAAACATCAGATAGCACGTTGACCTGCAGATACGGCCGCCACACGCGAGATCGATCCATCAATGAGCGAGCCGAAGACGACGGTAGACCGGGTCAAGGAAGGTCGGCCGATACCAGGCCGCATCCCCGAGGATCCGCACGACATTGGGCAACAGGAACAGTCGGACGATGAAGGCGTCGACAAGGATGGCGGTGACCAATCCGACGCCGAGAATTTTGAGATAGGTCAGCCCGGACACGGCCATCGCCGCGAGGACGACGGAGATCAAATTGGCGGCGGCGGCGATGACCCGGCGGGTGGCACCCAACCCGACCTGCAAGGCATCCTCACTGCCGCGCCCGGCAGCCCGCTCCTCGGCGATGCGGGCGAGGATGAACATCTGATAGTCCATCGACAGCCCGTAGGCGATGCAGAAGAGCAGGATCGGCGCGGTCACATTGATGGCACCGAAAGCGGTGAACCCACCGAGCAGTCCGCGCAGATGGCCGTTTTGGAAGACGAACACCAACGCTCCGAATGTCGCCCCCAGCGACAGCACCGACAGCACCACCCCCACGATCGGCAGCACAACCGACCCGGTGAGCAGGAATAGGAGCACGGCGGTGGCGAGAACGATCGCCCCGATCGCCAACGGCAGTCGACTCGCGATGCCTTCCTTGACGTCGATCAGGTTGGCGGTTGCCCCACCGACAAGCACCTTCCCGGCCAGTGCGGGATCGTCGGCAATGACCGACCTGATGACGCGCACAGCCGTTGCCGCACGGGGGGATTCGGCGTCGACGGCAAGGGTTACCCGCAACCAATCAGCACCGTTGCTATTGGCGAACAACACCCCGTCGAGCGGTGTCGGCGCAGTGGTCGCCGCCCTCGTCACGTCGCCGCCGGCCCATCGCACGGAGTCGACGTCGGAGGTCTGGGCGACGCGATGCGCAAGCGAGGTGAGCACGGCGGGGGGCGCGCCGTCGGGAACGACGATCGGCACCGTGTTCTGCGCCAGTCCCGGGAACTGGGCGATCAGCTGTTCGGTACCGCTTCGGGCGGCGTCGGAGGCGGGCAGCTCACGGTAGTCACGAACGACGAAGTTGGCCTGGAGGATCGGCCGCGAGCAACTCCGGCAGCGGGAGGTCGCTGTAGTACGAGTGCACCTCGGTGACCCCCGGCATTGCGGCTACCGCCTCGATCGTCTTGCTCGCCCCGGCACGGTTGCCGTCCGACGGGGTCAGAATCAGGATCAGGTCCGGATTGGCCGACGGGAAGTGCTGTTTGACCAAAGCATCGGCGCGCACCGATTCCGCCGAGTCTGCCGCCAGCCCACCGGTTTTGAGTAGTGCCGTGGTGGACGGCATCAGCGCGATACCGAGCACCGCAAGGATGAGGACGGCCGCGAGGGCCGCAAGGCGGGAGCGGCGGGGAATCGTTTCCTGTTTCAGCACACTGCCATCGTGGTGCGTCGACCCCGGACCTGGCTTGTACAGATCCGGCGACTTCAGGCCTCAGCCCGGCCGGACCAACCCGACGTCGAGAAGCTTCGGCGGCAGACCGAGCATCTCGTTGCAGACCCGGGTGAAGTGCGGCCCATCGAAGAATCCACCACCGGCGGCGGCTTCGGTGACCGACTCCCCCTCGACGATCAGCCGCAGGGCCACGCACAGCCGTTCCCACTTGACCACCGACGAGAAGGTGACCGCGAGCTCGTCACGCAGGACCCGCAAGATCGCGCTCTCCGAGAGGTGGAATTGCGACGAAACGTCGGCGGTTCGCAAGGGAGTCAACGGGTTCGACGCGATCTGGGCACCCACCCAGGTAACGATGGCCACCGCCAGCTGATGGCGATCGCCGGCGTCGCCCACGACGGGGATGGCCGACGGCGGACCGTCCAACACCACCGCCCCACGACCGTCGAGGAACGCCCGCAATTGCCGGCCCCGCTCAGAGTGTGGCGCGAAATAGGAGAAGTTGCCGATCCCCGACGACCTGATCGCATGGGGCACGTTGGTGTCGAGCAGGATCACCGCCACCCCGTCGTGAGGCTGCTCATCGACGACGATGGCGAACCGCGTCGGGCACTCGATCAGTTGGACGGCGTAGTGGCGGTGCACGCGGGTGGACCCGAAAACGCCGGAGTAATGCGCCGCGTCACCGTTGTCGACGACGTCGCCCTGCCACGCAATCCGATGTTCCACCCGCCGCCCCCGAGGTTTGATCCCTTTCACCGTACCGGGCGACGGCATGGGGTTCAGAGACACTTTCCTACACCCTGTTGCAAATTCCGACAAGGTGTAGGAAAGTACGGCCATGAACAAGTTACGAGACTGGCTTACGATCCAGCCCATCGTGCCTGCCGAGGACTACGGGTTCTTCGGGCCCGGATCAGTGACCTGGAAAGTGTGGAGCTATCCAACGTCGCTGACCATCGGCTTCCAGCGCGCGGTGGTTATCGAAGAGCTCGACCCCAACCTGATCGCCGCTGTGGACAAGACCTCCGACATCTACAAGCGGCCGCGCACACGCTACGACCGCACGCTGCGCTACTTCGCGATGGTCGCTTTCGACGACAGTCGTGCCACCACCCATGCCGCGGATGTCCTGGTCAAGATCCACTCGAAGGCGATTGGCACCGACCCGGTGATCGGTGGGACCTATGACGCCAACGATCCGGCGTCGCAGCTGTGGATCCACTTGACGGCCTGGCACTCCATCCTCGTCGCCTACGAGAAGTACGGCCCCGGCAAGCTCAGTCCGGCCGAAGAGGCGCAGTACTGGGAAGAGTGCGCCGTGGCCGCCGAGTTGCAGACCTGCAATCCGGCCGATGTGCCACGAGACCGAGAAGGCGTCCAAGCGTACTTCGAAGCGATGCGCCCGCACCTCGTCGGTTCCGATATCGCCAAGCGGGCGATGAACCACCTCTTGCAGGCCGAGGTCATGTTGCCGACGATGCCGCTGCTGCTCCGTCCGGCGACACGCTTCATCACCTGGTTCCTGCGTCGGGGCACCCTTGCGACGATGCCCAGGTGGATGCGCGAGATGGCCGACCTGCCGACCGGACGGTTCCTTGATGCCGTGGCGCTGCCGTTCCTCAGCGCGGCGTTCACGCTCGTCAGCTTGAGCTCGTACCTCGAGTTGATCCTGCTCCGACTCCTCTCGCCGGCGTCGGTTCCCGTGGCCGCGCGTGTGCTTCGGGCCGTGCCGCCGACGAATCCGGTGACGACCACCCCGCGCGAGGCCCAACGCCGATTCGGTTTGGCCAACCCGCGCGACGCACACGTGGAATTGCGCCAACGGCAGTACCGTCGGGTGTTCGGCGAGCACGCCTCGCCCAGCGACGAGGGTTTGCTCGAATCCCAGTCGATCCTGGGGGCGATCCAATGAGTTCAGTCGATTCTGGGGGCGATCCAGTGACTACACTGCAAGCCGTGTTGAACCGGCAACTGAGCATCCGGCAGCTCTTCCACCTTGCGACGGCGGGGTTCGTCGTGGTGGTGCTGCCCTACCTGCTCATTGGCGGGGTGTGGGCCTACAACCATTCGTCCCAGCTCGACCATCTCTCCGGCGCGGACAAGGTCTTCTCGATGATCGGTGAAGTGATCGCCTGGCCGGTACTGCTCGTCGCGGATGTGCAGTTGCGTTGAAGACGACCGCCGTCGGCGACCACAACGGCAGAGCCGAGCACCTGGGACCGGAACGACGCCGGCCCCAGGTGCTCGACACCGCGCTGCAGATCGCGGCCGAAAGCTCTGTCGGTGAGGTGACGATGGGTGCGATCGCCCAACGACTCGGAGTGAGCCGCCCGGTCGTCTACGCCTGCTATCCCGACCGCGGCGAGTTGCTGTCGGCCCTGCTGGAACGCGAGACCGCGTCGCTGACCGGCCGGCTGATGGCGATCTTGCCGCCGCGAAAGACAAGCACCGTGGAGCAGATGTTCGTCGACGGGTTCTGCTCGTTGTTCACCGACGTCGGCCGGCAGCGGTCGTCGTGGCAGATCATTCTCGCCGAGGATCCCGACCCCGTTCTGGCTCGGGCCATCGCCAAAGGCCGCGCACTGATCACCACCCAGGCCGCCGAAGTCATGCGGCCGTTGTTCGAGCGTTGGCAGGTTGCCGACAGCGAAAAGACGCTGCCCGTGCTGACCGAGGTCTTCATCGGCATCTGCGAGACCGGGGTCCGCATGATGATCCGCCCCGACACGACGTGGGAGCCAGCAGACTTGGCCGAGATCGTCGGCCCCGCCGCCTACCGGGCTCTCCGGGCACGAGGCTGACGCCCTCCGGCGCCGCACCGCGTCACCTCGGCCTCACGGGCCGACGAACACCGTGCGTCGCGTCGCGACGATGAGGTCCAGGCTTGGCGACTTCCGGCATTCGAAGTAGATCCGGTACGTGGCGGGCATCAGGCCGCCGGCGGTCAGGGTGACCGAGCGGGCACTGGTCTGGCGCTCGGCGTTGGTCCCCTGCTGGCTGCCGACGTAGATGCCGAGCAGATCGTAGGGCGCCGGCGGGACCTGGAGCCAGCAGCGTTTCGGGCCGGGCGGCAGATGCGTGACGCGGACATGGACGGCGCCGCGCGTGGCCCACACCGCGGGCCGCGACGCCGCGTCACTGGCGGCCGGGGTGACCGCCGGGGCGGCGAGGGCCGCCAGTCCGACCGCCATGGCAAGGGCGCGGGCGCGAACCGATACGGGCATTCTCATCGTCGCTCCTTCATCGGTGGATGTGGTGTGGCCGCCCCAGCGTGACACCGCGTTGGCGGCCCACCACGAGTAGTCGACTACCCGCTTTCCCCGAAATACTCCGACACGGGCCGACCCGCGCCGGCGAGGGGTTGCCAGGGCCGACATTCATCGCTACCGTGACAACAACAGTTGTTACATTCGGCGCTGTCACGATTGAGTGGCGGCAACACTTGGAGGCTCGAATGAGTTCAGCGATCCAGTACAACAACGACTCCGCCGACGTCGAGGGCAACGTGATCAGCCTGAACGACCAGGGCGTCGAGGAGGTGTCCGACCGACTCCTCGCCTCGGCAGCACGCCTGTCGCGCAATGCCATGACCGAGATCGACTGGTCGCTGCCGATGGAACCGGATAAGCACGGTTGCAGTCCGGAGTGGTCGTCGCTGTACGGCACGGACTACTGGAACGAGCTCACCGACGAGCAGCGCGTCAGCCTGACCCGCCACGAGTTCGCGTCGATCATGTGCATCGGCATCTGGTTTGAGATGGTCCTGCAGGAACTGGTCCTGCGCGATCAGTACCTGGGTGAGTACCACAGCACCGAGTTCCAGTTCGCCCTCGTCGAGGTCGCCGACGAGTGCCGCCACTCGCTGATGTTCTCCAAGGCGTCGGAGAAGATGGTCGGCAAGTCGTACCGGCCGAACAAGCTCGTCGGGCGCCTGGGCAAGGTCTTCAAATACGTCGCGAAGAACGAGGTGGCCTACGCCGGCATCCTCGTCGCCGAAGAGGTGCTCGACGTCTTCCAGCGCGGCTGCATGCGCGACGACCGCGTGCTCCCGTTCATCCGGACCGTCAACGAGATCCACGTCCTCGAGGAAGCGCGCCACATGAAGTACGCGCGCGAGCAGGTGCGTGAGTCGATGCAAGGTGTCGGCTGGTTCCGCCGCAAGCTCAGCGCGTTGGTCGTCTCGATGGGCGCGTACATGATCGTCGCGAACCTGGTCCGCCCGCAGGCCTACGCCGACGCCGGCCTGGACAAAGGCCGCGCCTACGGCGAGGCCGCCCACAACGAGCACTTCCACTCGATGATCCGCAGCAGCTGCACCCACCTGATGGAGTTCCTCGACGAAGTCGGCCTCCTCACCAAGCCGGCTTTGCGGTACTACCGCAGGGCCCACATGATCTAAGGCGCAGCGATGGCCTTCGTCATCACCCAGTCGTGTTGCAGTGATGCCGGCTGCGTCTCGGTGTGCCCGGTCAACTGCATCCATCCGACGCCCGAGGAGCGCGGGTTCGGCTCGTCGGACATTCTGCACATCGACCCCGAGGCGTGCATCGACTGCGGCGCTTGCGCCGATGCCTGCCCGGTGAACGCGATCTTCCCGGCCGATCGGCTCGGCGCGAAGGACAAGGTCTTCATCGAGATCAACGCCGGCTACTACAAGGACAACCCCGACATCTCCTCGGGCTGGTCCGACGTGGTGTACCCGGAGATCCCTCGGTTGCCCGCCGGCTTGCGCGTCGCCGTCGTCGGCACCGGCCCGTCGGGCGGCTACGCCTTGCGCACGTTGCTTAACCGCACCCGGGCGCACGTCACCGTCATCGACAAGCTGCCGACGCCGGGCGGGTTGGTCCGCGCCGGCGTCGCCCCCGACCACCCGTCGACGCGCGACGTCATGCGCACCTTCGACCTGCTGCACCGCGACCCGCACGTCACCATGGCGACCAACGTCGAGATCGGCGACGACGTGGACCACGGCCAGATCACTCCCGCCGAGCTGGCCGAGCACTTCGACGCGGTGTTCTACGCGGTCGGGGCGTCGCAATCGCGGCGCCTCGGGATCGCCGGGGAGGACTTGCCCGGCTCGATCGCGGCCAGCGATTTGGTCGCCTGGTACAACGCCGTCCCCGGGGCCGACGGACCGTCGATTCCCAACGACGGGACCGGGCGTGCCGTCGTCGTCGGGACCGGCAACGTCGCGCTCGACATCGCGCGCATCCTCGTCTCACCGCCAGATCTCTTGGCTCGCACCGACATTGCCGACCGAGCATTGGGTTTGCTGCGCAGTCAGAATGTTCACGAGGTGGTGGTCCTCGGCCGCCGCGGCCAACGCGATGCCGCCTACACCGAGGCCGAGTACCGCGCGCTGTCGACGATCGAAGGCGTCGAGATCGTCGTCCACGACGAGGCCGACGGGCCGCTTCCCGACCTGAGTGGTCCGGCCGACCCGAGTCGGCGTCGCATCGTTTTCCTCTTCCACACCACCCCGCAGTCCGCGGTCGGCGAGGACCGGCTGGAATCGGTGACCGTCGCCACCGGCGGCCGCGAGCACCGGATTGCCGCGGATCTGTTGGTGCGCTCCATCGGCTACCGCGCCGTGCGCATCCCAGGGCTGCCCTTCGACGAGGAGCGCGGCCACTTCCCCAACGCCGACGGCAGAGTCGTCGACGAGGCCGGCAACGTCGTGCCCGGTGCCTACGTCTTGGGCTGGGCCGGGCGCGGCCCGTCGGGCGGTATCGGCGCGAACAAGCAGCATGCGATCGAGACCGTCGAGCGGTTCATCGACGATGTGGCCAACGAACGGATCCGCCGACCCGCGACTGAGCCTGAGGCCTTCGACGAGCTGCTGCGCAAGCGCAACCGCAAGGTCGTCGGCTATCGCGGCATGCGCAAGATCGATCGTCGGGAGCAGGCTGCCGGCGAGCGCGAGGGCCGACCTCGCGTGAAGTTCACCGAGATCAGCGACATGCTCGCGGTGGCCGGGCGTCGCCGCCGATGACTCCGCTCTGATTCGAGTAGCGCACTACTCGCGCCGGGCGCACGGCTGCGCGAGACCCTTCAGTGGACAGCCGACACCACTTCGAATTCGAACCCGACACGCTTCTCGAATCATGGTTCGGCTGCCGATGCGTGCGGGGTGCGATTCGTCGGGGAGTCGCCGCCCCAATCGAGGCACGGCGTCCCCGGCCCGAAAGCCGAGCCGGGGGCGTCGCTGCTTGCGGAGCGCCATGAAGGTCCGGCGTCTAAGCGCCCGGAAAAAACGAGGTCCCCGACCCGAAAGCCGGGTCGGGGACGTCGCTGCGTGAACCCCCTAAGGGATTCCCAGTGCTTCAGACGAGTATCAGGCTCCGAGGCCGGGGATGATGCTCGTGCCAGTCTCGTTGAAGTACACCAGGTTTGCGATCAGCATGACGATGGTGAAGAGGGTGACCACGATGGCTGAAAGCATCATGGTGGTCCGACGGTGCACGCGGTAGGCCGGTGCGACCACGATGCGGTGCTTACCCGTGTGCCGAACAGACATGACGTGCCCTTCCCTTTGTCCTTGCTGTGTCTGCTTCAAGGCTGGCACGTGCCACTGACATAGGGAATGGACCTAAGCACCCTCGAACCGACCTCCCAGGGGGCTCCCAGGTTCGACAGGTGGACAATGGTGGTGTGGTCGAGCCGCTTCCCGCCGACAGCTGGGCATCCTCCCCGGCCGTCCGGAAGTCGATGCGAGGCAATCGCCGGCGAGACACCGCACCCGAGATGGCGGTGCGACGCCTGGTCCACACTGCCGGCCTGCGGTACCGCGTCGACTACGCGCCCCTCCCCGAGATGCGCCGCCGCAAGGCCGACCTCGTGTTCACCAAGGCCAAAGTCGCTGTCTTCATCGATGGCTGCTTCTGGCACGGATGCCCTGAACACCGGCAAAACCCGAAAACCAACGCCGAGTTCTGGCAGCGGAAGATCGAGACCAATCGCACCCGCGATGCAGCCATGGATCAGGCCCTGACCGAGTCCGGATGGACCACTGTTCGCTGCTGGGAGCATGAAGAACCCTCACGGATCGCCGCGGCAGTGATCGGAGCGGTCAGGAAGGCTTCAGCCAATCACTCGATCTAGGCGGCAACCGGCTCGACTCCGCATAGGGCACCCGCGAAGTTCGGATCACCCGACAAAAGCACCCGCGCGCACTTCGGGAAGGACCCCTCGAGCAGCCCCGGCACGCTGCTACCGCCCGGAACCAGTTGCCGGTCGAGGAGGCGGTTCGACGTTTCGCACGACGTCTCGCCAATGAGCGAACAACCGCGACAAGCTGAGAGGTTGAGACTGGTCGTCCCCTGCCGGTCGCTCTCAATGCATACGGGATCATTCGAGCAGTAGTCAGCGTCGCCTAGTGCAGCGATCAACAATGGAACTAGCTTCGACGGTTGTGGCGGTCGGATCCGCCGGGTCGGCGCGTCGGCCTTCGCGGCGGCCTTGGTTGCTTCGGCTCGAAGCGTCTCGATGGGGCCGAAATCGTCACCTCGGGGGTCACGGGTGTATTCCTACCGGGAGTTTCACCCGCGGGGTCGTTCGCGTGTCGCCCGTCTACGGACTGCTACGAACGGCACTTCACTGGCTTGCGTGCGGCGGGGTCGAGCTCGTTCAGAATGATTCGGCGCACTGTCGGGTCCTTCGACATGGCGTCGTGGCCGACGCTCAGCGTGGGGCAGTAGTTCTGCACGACGATGTTGCGAACGTTGGGCGCCGGCTTCATCAAGGAGACCGACACCGGGTTCACCACCTCGTCGGTGCGGCTGGCGATGTTGGCGTACGCGATGGTGGGGTGGTTGCCGAATCGGGTGGCCTCCGGGTCGATCAGTTGGGCGCATGCGGGGCACGCATTACCCAGCACCGCGGGCGGTAGGGCGGCGAACAGCGCGCTCAACCCACCGACGCTCGGCGCACCGTTCACGACGCCCGCCAGGTTGATCACCCGTCGGGTGTGCTTGGCACCCTGGTAGTCGCGCAGGTACATCATCTGGATCGACGCTCCCTGCGAGTGGCCGATGAAGTCGAGCTTGTCGGCCCCGGTGCGCTGGCGGACCTTGGAGGCAAACGCGACGAGCGTCTTCACCGATTCCCGGATCGGTCCCAGCCCGCCGTAGCCAGGCAGTCCGGGGAGCTCCCCGTAGGTGAAGGTGTAGACGCAGTACCCGGCCTTGGTGAGCGCGGGCGAGAGCGTCGCCCAGTTCTGATTCTGGTTGGCCGTGGTCCCGTGCACCAGGACCACCGGAACCGGATGCGTCGTGCTGCGGCAGGACCAGTTGTTCGCGCCTTTCGGCGGCACATCGGCCCAGTCCTCCGGCGCCGCCGAGGTCGTGCCGAGGGGCGCGAGTGCGAGGAGTGCGTCGGTCGTCACAGCTGCGACGCGGAGTCGGGTGAGTGACGTTCTGCGCATGGGCCTCGCCTCCTGTTGAGATCCAATCGGACGCTACCGCTTCACGATCGGGATTGTCAGTGCTACCGGCGATGCTTGTCTCCATGGAGCTCACCGCACGATTCACCAACACCTACGACGGGGAGGAGCACGTCCACGACGAGATCCTCGCCCTCCCGACCCCGACGTCAGTAGACTTCGACGAGGATCTGCAGGAGTGGTCCGAGGATCACCTCTTCCCGCTCACCGGCGACGGGAACGCGATGGATCGGGACGCCGGCTACTTCGTTGAGATCTTGGCCTGCGCCGAATGCCCCACACTCGTCGGCCGTGAGTTCGCGTGGGGGATATGAGTCGTGCACGATCGGGCGTCTCTCCGTGATCTACTCAACTCCGTGAACGAGCCACTCGCACCCGGCGTCTACGAGTCCATTCACTCGCATCGTCTTCAACAGAAGATCGACCGCGTGTCCCTCACCCCTGAATTCAGCAAGCTCGCCGCCGATGATGCCCCCGAGGTGTTTGCTCGGCACATAGCTGACAACGTCCGCCGGTACCTCTCAGCAATCAGGGACCCGGCGGCACGCTTCGCCGCGGTGAACGACATCCTTGCCATGCTTCCCAACGCTGCTGACGATTCCGTCGTCCCTTCTGACACACCGATCCTCACCTCGCTCCACGATGCGGCGAGTCCAGCCCTACCCCGCCCGGCGACACCGCTGTCGGACGTGGCACTCCTAACCAACACCCCCGACGAACCAAACATGGCCAGTGAGATCGCACGTGAGCTGGGCAGCGCAGATCGCGTCGATCTACTCTGCGCGTTCATTCGCTTTGCGGGGGTTGCGGTGATCAGTCGCGAGCTTCTAGCGCTCCGCGACCGCAACGTGCCGCTCCGCGTGGTCACGACGACATACCGCGGTGCAACCGAACGCCGAGCAGTCGATGATCTTGTTAACAAGTACGGCGCAGAAGTTCGAGTTCGCTACGAGACCGCGTCCACTCGGCTCCATGCCAAAGCATGGCTGTTTAGACGTGACTCCGGCTTCGACACGGGCTATGTCGGCAGTTCGAATCTGTCACGGTCGGCGATGGTAGATGGCCTTGAATGGAACGTGCGGATCTCCGGGGTTGCAACCCCTGCCCTCACCCGGAAGTTCGAAGCGACCTTCGACACCTATTGGGATGACCCCGCTTTCAAGCCCTACAACCCCGCCACCGACGCCGAACTCCTCGATCACGCGCTCGCTGAGGCCGGAGGAGGCAACTCCGCTCGGGAAACAATCACCATCTCTGGCCTCGAAGTTCGGCCGTACCCTCATCAAGAGCGGATGCTCGAAGCACTCGATGTCGCTCGGGTTGTCCACAATCGACATCGGAATCTCCTCGTAGCGGCCACGGGCACCGGCAAGACTGTCGTTGCTGCGCTTGACTACAGGCGACTCTGCGGGGAAGCCAATGAATCGCTCAGCCTCTTGTTCGTTGCGCACCGGAAGGAAATCTTGGAGCAGTCTCTGCGGAAGTATCGCGAAGTATTAGGCGACGGCAGCTTCGGTGAGCTGTACGTCGATGGACGACGTCCTGTCGAAGGGAAGCACGTCTTTGCCAGCGTCCAGTCGCTTGCCAGGGCCGGAAAGGACTTGGTCACACGATCGACGTTTGATGTCGTAGTCATCGATGAGTTCCACCATGCAGCGGCCGCAACATATCGCTCTCTTCTGGAGGAAGCTGATGCGCAGGAACTCCTCGGACTAACTGCGACACCCGAACGGTCAGACGGAGCTGACATCCTCCGGTGGTTCGGCGGCCGAAGTACGTACGAGCTCCGCTTGTGGGCCGCCCTCGAACAGGATCTCCTGTGTCCCTTCCACTACTACGGCGTCGCAGACAACACCGACCTCAGCGGTCTCGCTTGGTCTCGTGGGGACTACTCCATCACCGAGCTTGAGAATGTCTACACCGGAAACGACGCCCGCACACGCGTGGTTCTCAATACCCTTCGCGACCGCGTCGCAGATCCCGCGCAGATGAGGGCCTTGGGGTTCTGCGTTTCCATCGGCCATGCCCGCTACATGGCCCAAGCGTTCTCGAACCAGGGGATCCCTTCCATTGCGATCGATGCCCACACTCCCAGCGCTGACCGAGCGCAGGCTTTCACCGATCTGCGCCGCGGTTCGGTGAAGTGCCTGTTTGCCGTCGACATCTTCAACGAAGGCGTAGATATCCCCGACGTCGACACGCTCCTCATGCTGAGGCCGACGCAGAGCGCGACCGTTTTTCTTCAACAGCTCGGGCGCGGCCTGCGACGCAGCCAGGGAAAGTCGATTCTGACGGTGCTCGACTTCATCGGACACCAACGGGCCGAGTTCAACTTCGCCCCACGATTCACTTCGTTGACGGGCAAGGTTGGTCACGCGCTGATCGACGAGATCGACAATGGCTTCCCCTTCCTGCCCGGAGCCAGCCGCATCGTCCTCGACCGCCAAGCCCAGGAGACCGTCGTCGAGTCCGTAAGGCGTCAACTGCCGACTAGTCGTCGCAGTGCACTAGTGCAGGACATCCAACGTGTCGGCACCACCGAGCTAGCGGTTTACCTCGACCACACTCGCGGCGAACTGTCGGATATCTATGGGGGAAGTAGCCCCCGATCCTGGACTCCTCTCATCCGCGACGCCGGCCTCGATGCAACCGCGGGTGGCGTCCAAGAGGACGCACTCCTCAAACGTGTCCGCTCACTCGCCCACGTCGACGATCCCGAACGGATCGCGACATACTCGCTGCTCGCGTCGTCCGACTGTTCCACCTACGCCCGCCTGACCGTCCGTCAGCAGGCCTATGCCCGAATGCTCTTCACAACGCTGTGGCCTGACAACGGTGGGTTCGATTCATACGACGCCGGCCTCGACGTACTACGGGCCAACCCCGCTGTCTGCTCTGAGATCCGGCAGCTCCTAGCCATCTGCTCCGCGCGAATTCCACATGTACCAAAGTCCGTCCCAGGAATCGGTGATGACTGTCCGCTGTACTCGCACGCTCACTATCGCCGGGAGGAAGTCCTCGCAGCCATCGGGTTCGCAACGCTGCAGCGCAAGGCGCGAGGACAGGCCGGCGGGTCGATCGCCAGCGACAACTTCGAAGCCCTCTTCGTGAATCTCCACAAGGACGAAGGCGAGTTCAGCCCGACGACGATGTACCGCGACTACCCAATCTCCCGACAGCTATTCCACTGGGAGTCGCCAAACAACACTATGGCCGCTTCCGATCGAGGGCAGCGTTACCTCGCGCAGCCCGTGAATGGTGTCGACGTACTGCTGTTCGTGCGCGATCGACCGAACGGCGACTACGGGTCAGAGCCCTTCATCTTCCTGGGCCCTGTCGATTACGTCGAGCATCGTGGCGAGCGACCAATCGGAATTACCTGGAAGCTCCGCCGAGATATGCCAGCGGCTGTGTTCACCAGCGGGAGTGTCGTCGCGGTATAGCCCCAACGAGACCCGGTGCTCAATGAATTCGTTCCGCGCTTCAGGTAGGCCTCGGGAGACACACGATGTCAGTGGCTCGTGCCACCATGCGATCCATGAGCAACAGCCCCCCGGCAACGGTTACCTACACCGCCGACCGCAGCGACGAACCCGCGCCGACCACCGCGGACATTCGCACCATCGACCGCGTAATCCGTAGGGCCGCGCGACACGACATCACCCTTTCCGTCGCAGACTTCGCCATCGTGCCCGGCTGGGGGCCGATGCTGGACTCCATGGACCCCGACGAGTGGCTTGCCGACATGCTCATGGACTAGCGATCCGCGGAACGGTGTGCGTCATTCCTTGCACGGATGCCTACGCCCGCGCGGCTACTCATCGACGTAGATTCGGCTGGTGAGGTTCTGGAAACGCCGCGATCCACGTGCCGCGGCCGCACAGCTGGCCGGCGCGGTGAGCTTTGACGATCAGCGCATCACCCGGGAGCTGGGCGGCGGGCGCAGCGAGAGCATCCGGTGGGTTGAGCTGTCCGAGGTGCGGCTCGTCACCACCGATGGGGGGCCGTTCGCGGATGACGTCGTCTGGGTGCTGGTCGGTGGTGACCGCGGCATCCTGGTCCCGAGTGAGACGCCGGGGACCGGCGCGTTGCTCGAGCGGCTGCAAGAGCTGCCCGGGTTCGACAGCATGGCCGTCATCGAAGCGATGGGCTCCATCACAAACAACAGCTTCCTCTGCTGGCGGAGCGATCCTGCGTGAGTGGTTTCGATACACCCGCTCCCTCGTCGCGGGCACTCAACCACCAAACGTTGTGCGCGCCGGTAATCTCGATGGGGGACGGCAATTAAGGAGTTATCCATGGCGCACCAGCTCATTTGCCCCTGCGGCGAGAACATCACCTCGTACGACGACACGTTCGTCGACGACGTCCAGGCACACCTCAACGCCCAGCACCCCGGCCGCAACTACTCTGCCGACGACATCATGTCGATGGCGATGGAAGTCTCGGACAAGCTGGTCAAACCGACGTCGTAAGGTCGTACCCTCGTCGCATGCGCCTTCCCCTGCCCCACTGGCGGGACTCGAAACCCGACGAGATCCGCGGCTGGATCACCGAGGTCAACGACGGCATCATCACCGTCGCCGGTGTGGGGCTGGGCCTCGCCGGCGCCGAGGTTGCCGCGGACACCACCTACGCGGTGGTGGCCATCAATGCCTTCATCGGCGCGCTGACCGTGCTCGGCGTGAAGGTCGGCGAACGCTTGGCCGACCGCGAGGCCGAGGACGACCTCATCGCCCACGAGGCCCAGAAACTCGCGATCACCCCCGACAACGAGCAGGCCGAACTCATCTCCTGGTTCGAATCCAAAGGCGTCAGCCCGACGACGGCCCGCAGCGTCGCCGACGAACTCTCGGCCGGCGACGCGCTGGGCGCCCAGCTGCGCATCGAGTACGGGGTCACCGACCGCACGACGATCCGCGACGCCTGGTACGACGCGGCCCAGGCGGGGCTGGCCTTCTTCATCGGTGCGTTGATGCCGCTCTTGGCGACCCTGTTGGCCCCATGGGACTGGCACGTCTGGTGGACGATCGGCATCGCGTCGGTGTCCCTGGTCGTCACGTCGGTCGTGTTGTCCCGCCTCGGGCACTCCAACACCGGCGCCATCGTGGTCCGCCCCCTGGCCCTGGGCCTGGGCACGATCACGATCTCCTACCTGCTGGGCGACCTGTTGCTCTAATCCCCCTGTTGCGCCAATACCTCTGGCGCACAGGAGTATCCGCCGCTACGGCGCCTCGCCGGCGGTGAGTCCGCCGTCCATGACGAACTCAGTGCCGGTCGCATACGACGACTCGTCGCTGGCGAGGAAGACGATGAACGTCGAAACCTCGGCCGGTTCCGCAGCACGGCCCAGCGGGATCTTGATCATCCCGTCGGGAATCGCCTCGGTCATCGGCGTGCGGATCAGTCCTGGATGGATCGAGTTGACCCGGATGTTGTGCGGCGCCAGTTCGAGCGCGGCCGACTTCGCGATGCCGCGGACCCCCCACTTCGACGCGACATAGCCGTGCGCCCACGGGCTGCCCTGCAACCCCTCGACCGACGAGACGTTGATGATGGACCCGCCGCCGACGGCCTTCATCGGCTCGACGGCCTTGACCATTCCGATGAACGTCCCGGTCAGGTTGACGTCGATGATCTGGCGCCACTTGTCGATGCGGAACTTCTCGATCGCCGCCCCGTTGACGATGCCGGCGTTGTTCACCAGACAGGTGAGTTTGCCGAACTCGTCGACGGCGGTCTTGATCGCCGCATCCCAGTCTTCCTCGCTGGTCACATCGAGGTGGACATATCGCGCCGACGGCCCGATCTCTTCGGCCACCGCCTTGCCCTCGTCGTCGAGGACGTCGCCGATGACGACCTTCCCCCCTTCGGCGACGAGTGCGCGCGCATGCTCCGCGCCCATGCCCCTCGCGCCGCCGGTGATCAGTGCAACTTTGCCTTCTACGCGTCCCATGGCGAGCAACGGTACCCCGCAAAACCCAAAATGAGAACACGTTCTACTAATCTGTGGTCTACTTGATTGGACACCAGTCCGGACAGATGTACATCTACCTGCGGAAACGTCTGGACCTGCGAACTCGCCGCCAAGGAGGCAAACGGCCATGGCCATCCGCGTTGCACACATCGGGACCGGAAACGTGGGGCGCCTCGCGCTCACCCAATTGATCGAGGACCCCCGCTTCGAACTCGTCGCCGTCTGCGTCTCGACGCCGTCGAAGATCGGCAAGGACGCCGGCGAACTCGCTGGGCTCGACACCACCACCGGGATCACCGCCGTCGGCTCCCTCGACGAGCTGATCGCCACCCACCCCGACTGCGCCGTCTACTGCGCCATGGGCGACACCCGCCCGATCCAAGCCTTCGACGACTGCCTCGCCCTCCTCGCCGCCGGCATCAACGTCGTCGGATCGGCCCCCGGCGGCCTGCAGTACCCGTGGAACGTGATGCCGCCGAAGGCGATCGCGAAGATCGAAGCCGCCACCGAGGAGACCGGCGCGTCGATCTTCATCAGCGGTGTCGACCCGGGCTTCGCCAACGACCTGCTCCCCTTCGCCCTGGCCGGCACCTGCCAGCGCGTCGAGCAGGTCCGCTGTCTCGAACTCGCCGACTACGCCACCTACGACGGCAGCACCGTCATGTTCGACGTCATGGGCTTCGGCAAACCGCTCGACGAGACGCCGATGCTGTTCCTGCCCGGCATCCTCGGCATGGCCTGGGGAACCACCCTGCAAATCCTGTCGGAGGGTTTCGGCGTCACGATCGACGAGGTGGTCGAGCACCACGAGTCCGAGCCGGCGCCGGAGACCTTCGAAATCTCCGCGGGCACCATCGAGAAGGGCACCCGCGCGGCGGTGCGATTCGAGATCATCGGCATGGTCGACGGCAAACCCGGCATCGTCATCGAGCACGTGACCCGGCTGCGCGACGACCTGCGGCCGGACTGGAAGCGCCCGTCCAAGGGCGGCGGCTGCTACCGCGTCGAGATCACCGGCGAACCGTCCTACGAGGTCGAGATAATCCCGTCGAGCACCAAGGGCGACCACAACCACGCGGCCATCGTCGCCGGCGCCGGCCGCATCGTGAACGCGATCCCCGCCGTCGTCGACGGCCGCCCCGGAATCCGCACCACCCTCGACCTGCCGCTGATCAAGGGGCCGGGCCTCACGCCGTAATCGACTCGACGAACACGTCGACGATCGCCTCGATCCCGCGCCGGTCGTCGTCGGTGAACCGGTCGGTCACCGGGCTGTCCATGTCGAAGACGCCGAACAGCTCGCCGTCGCGGATCACCGGGACGACGAGCTCGGCGCGGCTGTCCGGGTCGCAGGCGATGTGGTCGGGCACCGCGTGGACGTCGGCGACGAGCTGGGTGGACCGGGTCCGCGCGGCCGCCCCGCACACGCCGCGGTCAAGCGGGATACGCACACAGGCCGGTTTTCCCTGGAACGGCCCGACCACCAGCTCGGTGCCGTCGAACAGGTAGAAACCCGCCCAATTGACCTGTGGCAGCGCGTGAAACACGAGCGCCGAGAGGTTTGCCGCGTTGGCGATCGGGTCGCGTTCGTCGGCGAGCAAGCCGCGCGCCTGCTCCACCAATGCCGGGTAGTCGGTCATCTAGCCATCGTCGCCCACTGTCGGCGGCCGAGACAAGGCGCAGCTACACGCGGTGGGCGCGGGGCTCGATGCGCACCGCGAACCCACCGGCGTCGACGACGATCGGCGCCAGCGCACGACCACGTCCGACGTGGTGCCCGTCGGTGAAGTCGCAGTGGCCGTTCGGGTTGATGACCACCGTCTTTCCGTCGGCCGGGTTGAGAAAGCTAATCCGGGCGGCCCCGCGGATCTCCCACGGCTGGCGCCCGATGGCCCGGTGCAGCCAGTCGGCGAGGAACGGATAGGCCCGATAGACAACGGTCCGCGAGCGCGCATCACCGCCGGTGACGATCGGCGGCGGAACCTGGATCGGCGACAACGGCGGCGTCACCGTCCGCTCGGTCCGATACCCCGGTGCCGACTGCCCGTTGGCCGGCTGGGCCGGGTCGGGACTCGGCGGCGCCGCCGCAGCCGGACCGATTCCCCCGAGGACCACGGCGACGAAGGCCGCGGCCACAGCTATAACTCGCATACCCCTGATCCTGCGGCAGGCGCGCACCGACGAGAATGCCACAACCAGCCCGATTCCAACGTTTGCCGCCCGGCGTCTCGGACCCGAAGGGGGACTCCACCGAACCGGCACGGCGCGCGGACGGTCGTGGTTATGGTCGCGACTATGACCACAGCCCATTCCCCAGCCGAACTACGAGACGGATTCGCGTCACTGCGCGCAGGCGGCCTCCACTGGGACGCCTTCCCCCTGCGGCTCTTCACCAAGGGCAACGCCAAGACCTGGAACCCCGTCGATATCGACTTCAGCAAGGAGGCCGTCGATTGGGCGGGATTGAGCGACGAGCAGCGGCGCAGCGCCTGCTACTTGGTTGCGCAATTCGTCGCCGGCGAAGAAGCCGTCACTGAAGACATCCAACCGTTCATGTCGGCAATGGCCGCGGAGAACCGGTTCGGCGACGAGATGTACCTGACCCAGTTCTGCCTAGAAGAGGCCAAGCATGCGCAGGGCTTCCGCCTGTGGATGGACGCGGTCGGCCTGACCGAGGACCTGCACCCCTACGTCGCGGAGAACCCTCACTACCGCAAACTGTTCTACGAGGAACTCCCGCAGTCGCTGCGGATCCTGCGCGACGACCCGTCCCCGCGCAACCAGATCCGCGCCAGCGTCACCTACAACCACGTCGTGGAAGGCAGCCTCGCGCTCACCGGCTACTACGCGTGGAACAGGGTCTGCGTCGAGAACAACATCCTGTACGGCATGCAGGATCTGATCGGCCACATCTCCGACGACGAGCGGCGCCACATGGCCTGGGGCACGTTCACCTGCCGCCGCCACGTCGCCGCCGACGACTCCCTCTGGGATGTCGTCACCGGACGCATGGGCGAACTGCTCCCGATCGCCCTCGAGATGATCACCTGGGTCAACGAGCGGTTCGACGACCCGCCCTTCGGCTTCGACAACGACGACTTCGTCAACTACGCCGCCGACCGGGCCCAACGCCGCCTCGGCGCGATCGAGTCCGCGCGCGGGCGGGCACCCGAAGAGATCGACCTCGACTACTCCCCGGCCGAACTCGAGTACACGATGGGCGAGGAGGACCGCCGCTCCCTCAAAGACTGAACAGCAACTCCGCCACCGGAATCACCCGGCAGTAGGGTCGAAGAATGACCCACGTCTTCGATGAAGCAATCCGCGTCGAGGCCCGCGGTGACGGCGTCTTCTACGCGACCACCCACCAGGCCTACGACAACATGGTCGGCCCGTTCGGCGGCATCACCGCCGCGACCGTCGTCAACGCCCTGCAGCAGCACCCCGACGTCCTCGGCACCCCCCTGGCGCTGACCATCAACTACGCCGCCCCGGTCGCCAACGGCACCTGGGACCTGCACACCCAGATCGTGCGGACCAACCGGACCAACCAACACTGGACCTTCACCATCTCCCAGGAGGGCCAGACGGTCTCCACCGGCAGCGCGGTCTTCGGTATCCACCGCGCCACCTGGTCCGACACCGAGGCGGTCCGCCCCGACGTGCCACCCGCGGAAAACGTTGCCGCCCTGGATTTCCCCGACTTCATCGCCTGGGCGAGCAACTACGACAAGCGGTTCGTCGTCGGCGGCCTCGACGGCGGCAAGAGCGACGACTCCACGTCGACGCTGTGGCTGCGCGACCTGCCCGAGCGCCCGCTGGACTACCCGGCACTGACGTCGATGACCGACGCCTTCTTCCCGCGCGTCTTCCTGCGCCACGGCACCTACATGCCGGCCGGAACCATCACCCTGACCACCTACTTCCACGCGACCCCCGACGAGCTGGCCGCCCAGGGCAGCGACCACGTCCTGGGTACCGCCCGGGCGGCCCGGTTCGGCAACGGCCACTTCGACCAGTCCGGGCAACTGTGGGGCGGCGATGTGCTGCTGGCCAGCACCCACCAGCTGGTCTACTTCAAAGACCCGACGTGACCGAACCGGCCACCGCCGCGGAATTGATGCGGTCGCGCTTCAACGCCTTCCGCGACGCCGACGCGACCTGGCTGCTGCGCACGTGGCACCCGTCGACGCGGCCGGCATCGCTGGACCTCGCCGACAACCCGCGCTGGCGGGGACTGCAGATCGTCGAGGTCGTCGACGGCGGGCCCGACGACGAGACCGGCGTCGTCGAGTTCCGCGCCACCTATCTCGGCACCGACGGGGAGGTCGGCATTCTGCACGAGCGTTCCCGCTTCGTGCGCGAGGCCGGGAAGTGGTGCTACCTCGACGGCACGACGCCCGGTGACACAATGCGGGCATGAGAGATGCAGTCATCGTCGACGCGGTCCGCACCCCGATCGGCAAGCGCAAGGGTTCCCTCGCCGGGGTCCACCCGGCCGACCTCTCCGCCTCGGTACTCACCGCACTGGCGCAACGCTCCGGCTTCGACCCCGCCGTCGTCGACGACGTGGTCTGGGGTTGTGTCAGCCAGGTCGGCGACCAGGCCGGCAGTGTCGGGCGCGTGGCGGTGCTGGCGGCCGGGTGGCCCGAGTCCGTCCCGGCGACCGTCGTCGACCGCCGTTGTGGATCGGCCCAGCAGGCCGTTCACTTCGCCGCCGCCGGGGTGATTTCCGGCCAGTACGACGTGGCGATCGCCGGCGGGGTGGAGTCCATGTCGCGCGTCCCGATGGGGTCGGCCCGCGGCGACGGACAGCCCTATCCGCCGTCGGTACTCGAGCGGTTCGGTGTCGACGGATTCAATCAGGGCATCGGCGCGGAGATGGTGGCCCGCAAGTGGGGCATGAACCGCACGCAGACCGACGAGTACGCGGCGCGCTCACATGAGCGCACCGCCGCCGCGATCGACGCCGGCGCCTTCGACCGCCAGTTGGTCGCCCTCGATGAGCTCGCCGTCGACGAGGGTCTGCGGCGCGGCACGACGGTGGAGACGCTCGCCGGACTCAAGACCGCCTTCGACGCCGACGGCGTCATCACCGCGGGCAACTCGTCGCAGATCTCCGACGGTGCCGGCGGGCTGTTGATCACCACGAGTGATTATGCGCGCGAACAGGGTTGGTCCCCATTGGCCCGCATCCACACCGCGGTGCTGGCCGCCGACGATCCGGTGATCATGCTGACCGGCCCCATCCCCGCCACCGAGAAGGCACTGAAGCGGTCCGGGCTGTCGGTCGGCGACATCGGCGCGTTCGAGGTCAACGAGGCCTTCGCCCCGGTGCCGATGGCCTGGCAGGCCGAGATCGGCGCCTCCGACGAGGTGCTGAACCCGCTCGGCGGCGCCATCGCCGTCGGACACCCGCTCGGCGGTTCCGGAGCGATCCTGATGACCCGCCTGGTTCACCACATGCGCGACAACGGGATTCGCTACGGCCTCCAGACGATGTGCGAGGCCGGCGGCATGGCGAACGCGACGATCCTGGAGCTGCTCGACTGAGTTGTAGGCAGCTCTCGTCAAGAGGCCTAGCGGCGCCCGTCCCCGTCATTGGGGACGGGCGCCGTTGTTTCGCCGGCTCCGGGTGCTGATGTGCGTGAGCGTCACCTCCGGTTGGGCTGCTCATGTGCGAATCACCGACCGATCCGGGTGAACTGAAACGGTGGCCATCGCCTCGATCTGTTCGTCGAGACAGCCAGGCCAGGTGCACAACGGCACAGGCCTCGGTCTTGCCTCCTGCTCAGGCGGGCGCTGCAGCTTGCCACGTGCAACCACCGCGCACCTGGCGACATTCTCAATCACGTGTCGACACAGGCCGAAACTGCTGCTGCGCCGCGGCATTGTCTGCGCAGGTCAAGCCCATAAAAATGCCCTTGTCAGACCCCTCGCGTAGTGTAGTATTTAAATAAAAGATCATCAGTACATAGTTTCTATTGCGGGACCGCACAACATGATGCGAACCCGGACCTGGGGGGCCACATGAACCACGACGAACTCACCGCATTCGTCACCGAACTGGCCGACGACTTGGTGCCGGCCGCCGTTGAATCCGGTACCGGCATGGGCGCGTTGTTGGCGTCGGCGGAGGCGATTGTCGACGACAAGGCTGTGCTGGGGGTGATGGTCACCGCGATACGGATGGGCAACATCGCCTCCTATCTGCTGGCTGCCGCGACCGCCCGGGCTGAAGCCATCGGCATCCCGGTTCGGAATCGGATGAAGAACGGCCGCGATCTGTTGCGGGAACTACCGTTGGCGCCGGCCACCGTCAACCGGGTGGCCCGGTTGGCCCAGCATCTGGATGATCTGCCGAACGTGGTGCGTGACGTCCGCGACGGCGACCTCACCGTTGAGCATGCGGATGCGGTGATCCGCGGCTTGGACCACATCGCCACCCGCATGGGTGCTGATGGGTTCACCGCGGTGCGAGACAAGACGGCGACGACGCTGTTGGCGCACGCCCGAATCGATCAACCCGCCCAAGTCATGGAGAAAGCCCGCGAACTCGGCCACGAGCTCGCGCCACTCGATCCACCCAGCACACCGCCCGCGGACAATCCGTCGTTGAACCAGGCATCAATCACCCGGACTGACGAGGGTCGCGTGACCCTGGAAGCTGATCTGGATCAGCTGTCTGGGGAGAAACTCCACACCGCGCTAGACGCGCTCGCGAAACCCATCCCCGCACCCGACGGCTCCCCCGATCCGCGCCCCAGGGCGCAACGCACCGCCGATGCCCTGGTCAGCGTGATCACCGCATACCTGGCCTCACGGAATCGTCCGACTGTGGGCGGGGTCGTCCCGCACATCACCATGACCGTGCCCCTGCCTGTCCTGGTCGGTAGCGGTGGTGAAGGAGACTCGCGAGTCGCGCGGTTGGGATTCACCGGCTCGGTATCAGCCGAGACGGCCCGCGAAATCGCCTGCGGCAATACCGAAGTCACCGCGTTGATCACCGCAGACTCGGTGCCGCTGGATGCCAAACGTACCCAACGATTCGTCACCGGCACCCTCCGCCGCGCCCTGGAGGCACGCGATGGTGGTTGCCAATTCCCCGGCTGCGGCAGACCATCAGCCTGGTGCGAAGGCCACCATATTCAGCAGTGGGCTGACGGGGGCGAGACAAACCTCAAAAACACCGTCCTGCTGTGCAGCCTGCATCACCACACGTATGTCCACGGCAAAGGATGGAACATCCAGATCGGCTTCGACGGCCACCCCTGGTTCCAGAGTCCCGAAGGAGGTGACTGGATCCGCTGCCACAACCGACGCACCCTCACCCTCGCTGACCACGCCGCCGCCTAAATCAGGTCGCGGCCCGATGAGAGCGGCCTCCAAGAGCCGCGCACGTACCTTGAGAACTTCATAGCGAAAGCGTCGTCGACCTCAGACCACGCCGACCTCAGACCACGCAGCCCTCAGACCACGCAGCCCTCAGACCGCGCAGTCCTCAGACCACGTAGGACGAAAGGTTCTGGTAGGCCTCGGTATTCGGCTTCATCGCGGCCGCGACAAGCTCCCACAGGACCTCGTCGGTACCGCCGCCGACACGACCGAGCTTGATGTCGCGCCACCAGCGGCCGACCGGCGTCTCGTCGTAGAGGAAGCCCGATCCGCCGAAGATGTGCAGGCATTCGCCGGCCACCTCCTCGGCCAGTCGGACCGAGGTCACCTTGATGGCCGCGGCGGTACGCAGGTTCATCGGACCCGCGGCGGCGATGCCGTCGAGGGCGAACCGCAGCGTGTCCACGCGGGCCTGCAGGTCGGCGACGCGCAGGCGCAGCGCCTGGTGGTCGTAGAGCCGCTTGCCGAACTGCTCGCGATCCATCATGCGCGCCAACGTGATTCCGAGGATCAGGTCGCAAGCCGACGCGACCTGCGCCGCCACCGAGAGACGCTCGTGCGCCAGACCCCAGCTGATCACCGCGAGACCAGTACCCGGCCGGGCGATGAGCGCCTCCTCGGGAACCCAGGCGTCGATCTCGACCGGCGCGGTGTCCAATGGACCGGCCGACAGTTTGCGGTAGCGATCGCCGACGACGACGCCGGGCGAGTCCATCGGCACCGCGACGACCACGTTGTTGCCGTGGGTGCTGCCGTCGTCGACGCTGCGGGCGACGGCGATCATGTGCCCGGCAATCGGCGAGAGGGAGCAGAACTTCTTGCGCCCGCGCACCCGGTATCCGGCTGCGCCGCCGGAGGTTTCCGCGCTGACCTCTGTCCCGACGATCTGCAGGTCAGACCCGCCGGACTCCTCGGAGGCGCCGATGCACAGGATCTCGGTACCGTCGATGGCACGCTCGGCGACCGCCTTGAGGTAGTCGCTCTTACCGAAACGGCGCAGCGTGGCGATCCCCGAGTCGTGCAGGCTCACGCCGACGCCGACGCCGGTCGAAGCGGTGGCGCCCAGACGGTAGCCGAGTTCGAAGAGCTTCGCGACGTCCGGTTTGGTCGCCCCGGCCCACTTGGCGCGGAACACGCCGGCGGCGCCGAGCTTCTCCAGCAGCGCGCGCGGGAACAGCTCGGTGCGCTCGGCCTCCTGTACCAGGGCGGCGACCTCGTCGTCGAAGACCTGGTCGAGAAGCTCGCGGTACTGCTCCAGCGGCAGCGGCTCGGTGAAAGTACGGGCCTCACTCAATCCGGCACTCATCAGTTCTCCTCTTTGATATCGACAACGAGGTGGGGCGCGACACTGCCCAACTTCTCGCAGGTTTCAATGAATTCGCGCTCCGGGGTGCTCTGGCCGACAACACCGGCGCCGGCGCGCAGCCAGCTCCGCTCGCCGTCGCGGTAGACCGAGCGCAAGACGAGCGCGGCCTCCAACAACCCCGTCGACGAGACCGCGACCACCGCTCCGGAGTACACGCCCCGACGGGTCGCCTCCAACCGGTAGATCGCGTCGGCCGCCGGGGCCTTGGGGATTCCAGAGGCGGTCACCGCCGGGAACAACACCTCCAACGCATCCCAGGCCGAGTGCGGCTGCGCCAGCTCGCCGACCACCGTCGACCCCAGGTGCTGAACACTGCCGCGTGCGCGCACGGTCATGAAATCGGTAACCGCCGTCGTCCCCGGCACCGCCACCTGGGCGACCTCGGAATACGAGGTGCGAACCGAAATCGCGTGTTCGGCAACTTCTTTCGCGTCATTCTGCAATTCGGCGCGGGCCGCCGCGTCGGCTTCCGGCGAGATCCCGCAGGCGCGGGTTCCGGCCAGCGGTTCGGCCGTCACCCGACCGTCGGCATCAACCGAACCGACCAACTCCGGGGAGAACCCGGCGGCCTGCAGCCCGCCCAATCGGAACAGGAAGGAGCGGACCGGCGTATTGGCCAACCGGCCGGCCAGGTAGGTGGCGGGGATGTCGACGGGGAACGGGACGGTCACCTCGCGGGAGAGGATGACCTTCTCGTAGCGCCCGGCCCGGATCTCCTCGATGGCCGTGGCGACCCGGCCGCGGTAGTCGGTCGGATCCTCGGTCACCGGCAGCGGACGACGGGCACCGTCGTCGACGGTGATCGGCCGCGCGGCCAGCTCCAGCATTCGCGCCTGCGTCTGCTCGTCGGCGCCGACGAACCGGATTCCGTTCTCGCCGGAGACGAAGGCCTCGAACTGCGGCACGACGAGGTGCGCGAGCACGTCGTCGGCGGCCAGGTGGTCCGCTGCCCCGAGGAAGTCGGCGCAGAAGTCGAAGCCGACCCAGCCGTAGGCCCGCCATTCGTCCAGGTCGAGTTCGGCCAGCGCCGCCTCCAGGGCCTGCGCCGGTCGCACCGAGTACGGTGCCGTGCGCGTCGACGTCTCACCGTCGACACCGCGGGTGGTGATCCGCACGTCGGCGGCGGTCAGCACGATCTCGTGGCGGATCCCGCCGGCGAACACCCACTCGTCGGCGCCCTCGTAGACGACGTGGTCGTCGGCGATTCCGGCGCGCGCCCAGGTCGCGCAGATCTCCGGTTCGCGCACCAGTGTCGTGGTGGTGGCCATCATTCCTCGATCAGGTCGTCGCCGACGCCGAAGCTGGTGAACGCGGTCTGCCGCTGCAGGCGGTATTCCTCGCGGCCCAGCACGGTGTTGAGGATCTTGGCGTTGCGCACGGCCCCGATGTCGAGGTTGGGCGCCGAGACGCCGTAGGCGTGGTGCTCGGCGTTGGCCACGAACAGGCGGTTTGCCAGCGCCCCGTCGGCGGCCACCGAGTGGTTGGCCTCGATCACCAGCCGACCGAGCGAGTCGCGGTGTAGCCGCTCGTCGACGGGGGCCAGGAAGCCCGGCTTGCGCTCGGTGTAGCCGGTGGCGGCGATCACCACATCGGTGTTGTGCGACAACAGGTTTCCGGTGTCAACGTGGCGGCCGCGCACCCGCAGCCCGCCGTCGGAAATCGCTTCGATGCCCTCGATCTCCACGCCGTTGCGCAACTGCACGGTCGGCAGTTTGCCGAGCAACTCGCGCCGGTACAGCAGGTCGTGCAGACGGGCGAGCGTGTCGGTGGAGACACCCTTGTGGAACTGCCAGTGACCCTTGCGGACCTCGTCGCGCGTCGCCTCGGGCAGCCCGTGGAAGTACTCCATGTAGGCCGGGGTGGTCATCTCCAACGACAACTTGGTGAAGTCCAGCGGCGCGAACCACGGGGTGCGCGTCCACCAGCGGACCGCCGGGCCACCCTCGAGGTTGGCCTCGAGCAGGTCCGCAACGATCTCGGCACCGGACTGGCCCGACCCGATGACCGTCACCGACTCCGCGGCCCGGACCTCGTCGCGGCGGAACAGGTAGTCGGCGCTGTGGATCAACGACGGTGAGTCCGCCGACACCGCGTCCGGGATGAACGGCTCGGTACCGATGCCGACGACGACGTGGCGCGCGATGACCGTCGACGGTCCGTCGGCACCGGTGAGGTCGACCTCGAAGTGATCCGCCTGCTCATCCCAGCGCACCGACTCGACGGTGGTGCCCCACCGCAGTCCGGGCACCCGGTCGATGACCCACAGGAGGTAGGCCTCGTACTCGCGGCGCGTCGGGAACCAGTCTTCGCGGACCAGGAACGGATAGAGGCGGTCGACGTCGGCGAGGTAGGCCAGAAACGACAGCGGGTGGGTCGGGTCGACCAGCGAGACCAGGTCCGACAGGAAGCTGACCTGCAGCTTCGCGTCGTCGAACATGAGTCCCGGATGCCAGGCGAACCGGTCGGAGGAGTCGACGACGAGAACATCGGCGTCGTCGACGGTGGAAGCGAGCGCGGCGAGGCCCAGGTTGAACGGGCCGCACCCGATCGCCAGCACCTCCACCTGTTTCGCGGTGGTGTTCTCAGTCATGGGCAACTCCTACATTCAGTGCCGCGGGCGCCAGTCCCTCGGATTCGACTTCCAACGCGACCCGCACGATCTCGTCGAAGAGCCGCTCGATGTCGTCGGCGGTGGTCTCCGGGTTGAGCAGGGTCAGTTTGAGGCAGGTGCGCGGCTCGCCGTCGGCGGCGATGCGGACCTGGGTGCGGCCGATCAGCGCGGTACCCGAGCTGATGAGCCGGCGTCGCACTTCGGCGTTGACCTGGTCGATGTCGAGCTCGTCGCACAGGTAGCGGAAGACCACGGTGGTCAGCGTCGCCTCCGAGACGAGCTCGAACTGCGGCTCCGACGCGACCCGGCTCTGCGCGTGCAGGGCGAGCTCGTGGCAGCTCTCGAGCATCTCGCCGAGGCCGTTGCGGCCGTAGGCCATCAGCGTCGTCGCAACCTTGAGCACGTCCGGGCGGCGCGTGGTCTGCAACGTCAGGCCGAGCTGCCCGCCGAAGCCGGCTTCGAGATCGTCCTCGGGGTTGAGGTAGGCCACCGAGCGGTCCAGCGAGGAGAAGCTCTCGGTGTCCGCGAGCAACAGCAGACTCGCCGCGGCCGGCTGCCATCCGACCTTGTGCAGGTCGAGGGTGATGGAGTCGGCCCGGTCGATACCGCTGAGCAGACCGGCGAACCGGTCGGAGAACAGGGCGCCGAAGCCGTAGGCGGCGTCGACGTGCAGCCACAGCCCGCGCTCGTAGGCGATGTCGGCGATCAGCGGCAGCGGATCGACGGTGCCGAAGTCGGTCGTACCCGCGGTGGCGACGACGGCGATCGGGGTGCGCCCAGCCTCCTCAAGGGAGTCCAGCACGGCCGACAAGGCCGAGGGCACCATGCGGTGCTCGTCGTCGCAGTCGACGGTGACGACCGCGGACTCGCCCAAACCCAAAGCGGCACAGGCGCGTTGGACGGAAAAGTGCGCCACGCGACTGCACAGGACCACCGGGTCGCCCAGGGCGACGACACCGTCGTGGCGGATGTCGATCCCCCGCTTGGCGCCGGCCTGGTCGCGGGCGATGAGCATCGCCAACAGGTTGGAGTAGGAACCGCCGGGACCGAAGACGCCCCCGGAGGTGGCCGGGAGTCCGGCCAACCGGGCCAGCGCCTGGACCGTCCACTCCTCGATGGCCAGTGTCGCCGGACCCGAGTCGTACGTGTCCAGCGAGGCGTTCGTCGCGCTGGCGAGGGCGTCGGCGGCGACCGCGACCGACAGGGGCGGCGGCTGCAGGTGCGCGGCGCACAGCTCGTGGGTCAGATTCAGCCCGTACTCGTGCACGATCTGGGCCATCCGATTCAGTGCCGCCTGCTCGCCGATGCCGGCGGCGGGAAGATCCTGCGGGCCGAGTTCGGCGGCCACCTGGGCCAGCACCTCGTCGGGAGCGCCGACCGGAAGCGGAGCGCGCGGTGCACGCCCGGCGACGGTCGAGGCCGCACTCATCAACTGCTGTCCGACCTGCTGCCAGCCGTGGCCGGGCCGCGAGAACCGGGTTGGGGGACGATCGGTCATGTCTGTCACGCGCTGCCTCATCACTGTTCGGGGGGCGGGGTTGGACGGAGCACTCACCGGCTCGCGCCCGTCGGTGTTGCCTTGACGGAATCGAGCAGCGCGGCCAACGGTTGGTTGGCGGCGGTCGGGATCCGGTGCAACAGGGTTGCGACGACCTCGGCGGCACGGTCGGCGATGATTTCGCCGGTGCCGAGTTGGAAGTCGACTTCGAGATGCGCGCTTACCTCGTCGGCTACCTCGATGGCGAGGGTCAACGGGTAAGGCGCGATGCCGCTGGAGATCGAGCGATACTCGACGGACACACCGTCGGGAACCGGGATTCCACGCATGGGCGAGTTTCGGACCGAGCCGAGGATCTCGACGACCGGGAACCGTCCACCGCTGGTGCGCAACGCGGTGAGGATGGTGCCGAAGTCGACGTCGGCGTGGGACATCGATGCATAGATCGAGGCCAGCGCCGCACGCATCGCCGCGTCGACGGTGTCGGACGGGTCGAAGGTGAATCGGATCGGAATGATGTTGCCGCAGTAGCCGACTCGGTCCGGGGTCTGGCCCGGTTGCCGGTTGTCGGCGGGGACGACGAGAACGTGGTCGGTGGCGCCGGTGAGCGCGGTGACCGTGAGGGCGATCAGCCCGACGAGCGCCGCATTGCCGGTTCCGCCGACGGACGGCGCGAAGGCGGTGAACGCCACCAGGTCGTCGGGGTCGAGGTCGGTGCGCAGTTGCTGTCCCGGCGCCTCGTCCAACGGGGCGAGCCAGCTCTGCTCGGCGGTCGTCGCGGGGAGTTCACCCGAGAGCGGGAACCGCACGTCGTCGGCGGCCCACGTGGTCCGCGCGTAGTCGACGGCCAGTTGCGCACTGGTCGGCTCGGGGGCGGTCGACGGCGCCGCGTCGGGATCGCCGGTCCACCCGCCGGCCAGGATCGAACCGAGCAGCAGCGGCCAGGACGTGTCGTCGACGGCCAGGTGGTGGAAGCTCAGCACGACGGGCACACGGCCGTCGGAACCCGCGGCGAAGACCCGGGCGCGCAGCGGCACTTCGCGCGTAAGGTCGAACGGGGTGCGGGCGAGCGCAGCGGCGGTCCGCTCCGGGGTGATGCCGTCGCCGATCGGCCCCTTGCCCAGAGTCCAAAGCCCACCCGGCTCGGCCCAGCGCCCGATGGCCTTGGCGGGTTCGCGGCGCGGCTGCTCGTCGTCGTCGAGGGTGATCGTCGAGCCAAGGACCGCGGCGTTGGCGATGGTGCTCTCAATGCCGGCGATGACCCGTTCGGCGGTCGTCCCGGCGACGCTCAGCAGCAGGGTGATGTTGTGCGAGACCGAATCCGGATCCAGCTGGTGGATGCGCCACATGCGTCGCTCGGCAATGCCGAGGGCACCGAAGGGCCCAGTCGGCGGATTTGAGGGCCCACTCGACGAGATTGAGGGCCCAGTCGACGGATTTGAGGGCCCACTCGGCGGATTTGAGGGCCCACTCGACGAGATTGAGGGCCCAGTCGACGGATTTGAGGGCCCACTCGGCGACTTGCGCTGGGCCATCCGGCGGCGCAGCAGCTCCTGGCGAGCGGCACGGGTGTCGGTCATCGGGTTCCTCCGGTTCCGGCGGCGATCTGCTCGGCGGCCTGATCGCGCAGCACGGTCCAGTCGCTGACGATGGGGATGGTTTCGCCGCGCGCCCACAGCGGGAGCTGGTCTTGGAAGTGCGCCGCGCCCGGATCGCCGTCGACGCCCATCGGCACGATCCAGCGGCCACGATCACGCTCGGCCAGATCCCACACGTAGCGGGCAGCCGACCCGACGCGGCACTGGTCGTCGGCGCCGACGGCGCTGGCGTTGGCGAAGACGCACTCCGCGTCGCCACCGAGCGGGGCCCGATCGGGGCGGACCCGCGCCGAGAGCTCCGGGTGCAGCGGCGAGGCGCCCAGCAGGTCGAAGCCGTGGATCGGGGCGAAACGGTGGTGCTCGCCCCACGTCGTGGCCGAGTCACCGCCGTCGGTCGCCTCGGCGACCGCGGTCAGTCCGGCCGCGACAATCGCGCTCACGTCGACGCCGAGGCCGGCCACCCGCTCGAGGATCCCGCCGAGTGCGGCGGCGATTCGCGGATGGGGGACGAACCACGGGTCAAACACGGGCGAGAAGCCGTGCGGCACAAAGAGTCCCGCCAGCGCGGGGTCGGCGGCGACCAGCCGGACCACCTGGGTGCGCAGCGCGGCGTAGAGGTAGGCGTCGGTGCTGTCGGCGGCCATCTCCCGGTCCCAGGCCAGCAGCCGCGACCGCACGCGGTCCGCGGCGCCGGACAATCCGGTCAGCGGTGCGAGACGCTCCAGCAGCGCGGCTGCCTCGTCGAGACGGGTGTCGGCGTGGATGGCGGTGCAGTCCTCGACCGACACCTGCTCGTTGGTGCCGAGGAGCTCGCCGATCCGGTCCGCGCGCCCCGACCCGACCGCCTCGGTGGTGACCGGTTGCAGCGGCGGGCAGTCGGCGATGCGCTGGTTGGCGATGACCGCGATGTCCTCGACGGCGCCGTCGAAGCCCTCATCGGCGACCGAGGCGGTGTGATAGCCGGCCCATCGGTAGCGGTCGTCCCACCCGGGTACGGGCAACCAGTAGTTCTCCGAGGCCCGGCGCGGCATGGCGCCGACGACCTGCTCGTGCACCGCACCCGAGGTATCGGCGATGACGACCCGGTTCACCGGCTCCGACCACGAGTCGAAGGCCTCCTCGACGTCGGCGATCGATCCGGCGAACAGCAGGTCGAGCACCGCGTCGAACCCGAATCCTTCAGCGTCGGCCAACATCGGGCTGCGCAGGCTCAGCGCGTAACCCTCCTCCGGCCCGCCGAGGATGACCGGCCCGTTGTCGGTCACGACGATCTCGACCTGCGCGTCCGCCCCGCCGCGAACCGCGATGGACTCGGTCCACGCCTGGGCCGCAGCGGGCCCGTCGGGGGTGGCGGCCACAACGCGGTCGCCGTCGCGGGTCAGCCGCTCGCGGTAGACGTCCTGGTAGTCGCCCATCGCGTTGGTGATCGCCCAGGCCACCGACTCGGCATGGGCGAAGTGCGGCAGGCCCGGGACGCCGGCAAAAGCGAAGCCGACGACGTCGAACTCGGGGCAGCCCAACTGGTACTGCAGGTAGATGCCCGGGAGTTCGAGGAAGCGGTGCGGGTCGCCGGCGATCAACGCGGAACCGGTCGAGGTGCGGGCGGCGGTAACGCCCCACGCGTTGCTGCCCGACAGTGCATCACCCACCGGGCCGGCCGGTCCCGGATCCGATGGGCCCGCCGGGGCCAGGTCGGCGAGGAGTTCGGCGAGGAAGTCCTCGTCGGGCAGGTCCGGCAGATCGGCGGACAGGTCGCCGCCCTCCATGTCGAAGAAGGTGAGGCCGTCCCGACCGAAGGCCCGGGCGGCCTGGATGCGCCACAGTTTGGTGGTGAACCGGCCGAACAGAATGTGGTGCATGAGGAAGACGCTGATCGGCGTCCACGGCTGCCACGGCTGGGGCCGGTGGTCGAGCTCCTCGAGTTCGGGGGCGGTGGCCGAATCCAGTGCGCTGTTCACGCCGGCGACATAGGCGTCGAGCAGGGTGCGCGTCCGCTGCGAGGACCGCTCGTAGACCGAGCGCGCCGACCGGTCCATGCCGGAACGACGGGCGAAGCGATCCCATTCGACGGCGATCGGCCCGAACGCCTCGGCGGTCCGGCCTTCGGCGCGCAACCGCAGGTATTCGATCTGCCAGGCGCGGTCCTGGGCACACGTCCGGCCCTGGCCGAACAGCACTCCCGTCGGCGTCGACGCCCAGACGTGCGGGATGCCCCACTCGTCGCGCACCGTCTCGTGCTCGTAGTCGGTCGTGTTCATCGGGCACCTGCCGTCGTCGCGGGGAGTTCGTCTCGGGTCGCGGTGGCGAAGCGGCCCGCGATCGGGTTGGCCAGCTCGTGACCGGCGGCGACCATCGACGAATAGGGGATCTCGTGGTCGGCCATCCGGCGCCGGTTGCGCAGCTGCAGCTGGTTGAGATGGATGGCGCCGAAGGCCGGCGCGAACAGGTTCCACCGGGCGAACCGGTCGGCCAACTCGGGGTGTTGCGCCTGCAGGGCGTTCACGCTCGCGGCCACCTCCCACCAGAAGTCGTCGTCGGCGATAAGGCCGTGGCCGTGCAGCAGCGCGGCCAACGGGCGGAAGAAGTCGTCGAAGACGTCGGAGAGGATGCCGAGGTTGCGGGCCTCGTCCGACTCGGTGGACCGGGCCCGGGCGCATTCGGGCGGCAGGTCCTCGCTCTCGCCGAGGATGAACACCTCCTCGCCGATGTCCTTGAGGATGACCCGTTGCGGCACACCGTCTTTCATCGCGAGGATCAGATTCTCGCCGTGCGGGGAGAACTTGAGCTCGTGCGCGAAGAGCAGGTAGGTGATCGGGTGGAGATAGGCGTCGAGGTAGCGGCGCAGCCACTCGCGGGGCGCCAGGCCGGAGCGCTCGATGAGGGCGCCAACGAGAGGCGCGCCGGCGTGGTCGACATGCAGCAGCGACGCCATGGTGGCGAGTTCCTCACCGTCGCGCATCAGGCGCACCGGCGACTCCCGCCAGAGGGCGGCGAGCAGTTTGCGGTACTCCGAGCCGGGCTCGGTGGCCGTGTTGAACGAGGGGTTCCGGTAGCCGATCGCCGCGACCTCGTAGAGGACCTCGAAACCGATCTCGCGCAGGTACTCGTCGTCGCCGATGCGGCTGCGGACCCAGTCGTTGATGAGCGGGGTGGTGCTCATGTAGTCCGCCGACATGCCGCGGGTGAAGCCCATGTTGGTGATCGACAGCGACACCTTGGTGTAGTTGCGCGTCGGGTCGGTGCGGTTGAACAGGGTGCGGATCGACTGCTGCGGCTGGTACTCGTCGTCGGATTCACCGAGTTCGACGATTCGGCGCGAGGCGATCTCCGACGCGTAGAGGCGCGCCGCCTGGTTGGCCCACTGCCAGGGGTGGGCGGGCAGGTACCGGTAGTCGGCCGGGTCGAGGCCCTGCTCGACGAGGATCCGGTCGAAGCGCGCGCGCTGGTCGGCGCCGAGTTCGCCCTCGATGAGCGAGTCATAGTCGAGATCGGCCATCGACGAGAAGGCCACATCGTCGGCCCAGACCGCGAGCCAGGTCAGTCGCATCCGCGACCCGAACTCGGGCGCATAGCGCGCCAAGTCGTCGACGCTGAACCCGATCCGACCGGCGTTGGCGATGAAACACGGGTGCCCCTCGGTCATCGCCGCCTCGATCGCCTGGAAGGCGGTCACCGGATCGGCGGCGCCGTTCACCAGTTCGGCGGCCGGTACCCGCGACGACGCGGGCCGCGCGGCCCCGAGCGCCAGGGTGTTGATCAGTTCCTCGAGGTAGGAGGAAAGGTCGTCGCCGGGATCAATGCGGTCACCGTCGTCGACCCGCAGGCCCAGCGTCGACGCGAAATCGACGACGAGGGCGACCGGATCGATCGGAAAGCCGGCCCCGTCGACGCTGCGCCGCAGGCTCGCCTCGTCGAGGCACCACGAGTCGAGGGCCAGGATCTCGGCGTCGAAGGTGTATTCGGTCTTCCCGTCGTCGGAGCGCACCGCGTAGCCGCGGATCCCGTCGCCGTGGTCGACGGTGACGGTCGGGGCGAGGACCTGTTCGTGGCACAGTTCGGCCAGGATCTTGCGGGCCAGCCGCAGGCGGTAGTCCTCCCAGGCCTCGCGGACCTGCTCGACGTCGGCATTCATCGGAGTCGTCATCGGGCGATCAGGCCATCGTCTCGTCGGCCGGCGCGTCATCGTCGAGATCGGCCAATCGGGCGCCGTTGTCGGTGAGTCGGACGAAATCCTCGCGCGTGCAGTAGCTCAGCCGGGCGGTCTTGTTGCCCACCGGGTAATCGCCGGCAACGGTGAATCCGACCGCGGCGTTGAGCCGCTGGACGTGGCCGTTGCGCACATCGGGCTCGACGACGACGCGCCGGGCGCCCAACTCGAGGAAGGCGGTGCGCATGATGTACAGCATCACCTCGCCGGTGAACCCGGAGATCGGTGCGTCGGTCGGCGCGACCAGCAGGTGCATACCGATGTCGCCGTCGGCGTGGACATAGCCCGTCGTCGGGTCGGCCAGCTCGCTGACGGTCGGGTCGTACAGCTCGAACAGGAACTGCGGCACGGTCTCCACCAACCCCAGACGCATGCCGTAGGGCTCACCGGTGGCGGCGTCGCGGATCATCGCCGCGACCTGCTCCGGCGTGGCGGTGAGCATCTCCCAGTACTTGGACTTCGGGTGCGTCAGCCACTCGTGGATGATCGGCGTGTGGACGTCCGGGTCCATGGTGATGGACGAAAGTCGTTCGGCCAGAACGGGTTCGGTGTCAGCATCGAGTTCGGCGGCCACTTCGTCGTCGGACAGCGCCATCACCTCGAGGTAGTCGGCGGCGGCCAGTTCGGCGTCGGCGCCGCCCAACTCGACCACGCGCTGCGCCAGGTCGGCGACGGTGCGCCGGGTGAACACATCGGCCACCGACAGCGCCGGCACGCCCAACCACTCGCGGATCTGGGCCACGAACCGGGTCGCGGTGACCGAGTCGCCGCCCAACGCGAGGAAGTCGTCGTGGACCCCGATGGCGCCGACCGCGATACCGGCCGATCCGGCGCCCAACACGTCGGCGAGGACGTCGACGAGGACCTCTTCAACCGGGGTGCGCGGCGCGGTGGTTCCGGCCGCGTCGTCGGGGGCGGCCAGCTCGGCGACCTTCTTGCGGTCGTACTTCCCGTTGCCGGTCAGCGGCAGTTCGTCCAAGACGACGATCGACCGGGGAATCATGTGCTCGGGCAGGTCCACCGCGAGCGCCGCGCGCAGGTCGTCGCCGGTCACCGCATCGGCGGTGGGCTGCAACGCCACGGCGCTGCGCAGGTCGCGTCCGTCGGACCAGGCCACCGCCCCGGCCACCGTCGACTGGCGCAGCAGCGCCGCCTCGACCTCGCCGAGTTCGATGCGGTAGCCGCGCACCTTGACCAGGTGGTCGGCGCGGCCGAGGAAGTCCAGGAAGCCGCCGGGCAGGTAGCGCAGCATGTCTCCGGTGCGGTACCAGCGCTGGCCGTCGTAGTCGACGAACCGGTCGGCGGTCCGCTCGGAATCGCCCCGGTAGCCGGCCGCGACACCGGCACCGCCGATCCACAGTTCGCCGGGAACCCGGTCGGGCCGATCCCGGCCGCGCTCGTCGACGACGCGGCAGCGCACCCCGGCGAGCGGGACGCCGTAGGGCACGAAGGTCGCGCCGTCAGGCAAGTCGTCGGCGGCACAGTAGGTGGAGTGGATGGCGGTCTCGGTGGTGCCGCCCAACCCGGCCACCCGACAGTGCGGGGAGTGCTCGGCGACGCGGCGCAGCAGCGAGACGTCGACCTTGTCGCCGCCCATGATGACTTCGCGCACGCTTGGCGCGAGCGGGCCCAGGTCGAGGATCATGCCGAGGATCGACGGCACGCAGTTGAGCACGGTGACTCGGTGCTCGCCCAGGAGCCGGACCCAATCGTCGACCTTGGTCGCGGCGTCGTCCCCGGGCACCACGACCGCGCCGCCGACCGACAGCAGCGCGAACACGTCGAAGACCGACAGGTCGAACTCCAACGAGGACACCATGAGGCTGCGGTCCTGCTCGCCCAACCGGAGCCGGTCGACGAGGTCGGTGAGGGTCGCGACGGCCGCGCGGTGCGGCAGCTCGACACCCTTGGGCAGCCCGGTCGAGCCGGAGGTGAACAGCACGTAGGCGAGGTCGTCACCGGTGACCGCGACCTGCTCGGCCGGGTCGTGGCGGACCGCCTCGGCGAGGTCGAGGACGGCGGCATCGGTCCCGGACCACTCACCGGGACGGTCGGTCAGCACGGCCTTCGGCTCGGCGACGCTGATGATCCGCTCGCGGCGGGCGGCCGGTTGGGTCGGGGCGATCGGGACGTACGCACCACCGGCGATGAGGACGCCGAGTGCGGCGACGACCTGGGCGCCGCTCTTGGGGAGGTTGACGATGACGGTGTCCCCGCGCGTCACGCCGGCCTTGGCGAGGGCACCGGCGACGCGGTAGGCCTCGTCGGCGAGTTCGGCGTGGGTCCAGGTGCGGTCGTCGGTGATGACGGCCGGGGCGTCGGCGCGGGCCCCGGCCCGGGCCAGGTAGTGCCCGTGCAGGGTGCCGTCGAAGACGTCGGTGGCCGGCAGCGGTTGTTCGACGGCCAGGCGCTCGGCGCGGGTCGCCGCGTCGACCGGATCGGGGGCCGGCGCATCCCACTCACCGGCGACGAGCTGGTCGAGGACCCGCACGTAGTAGGCGAACATCGCCTCGGCCACGCCGCGCGGCAGTTCCGACACCCGGACATCCCAGTTGAGCAGCAGGCCGCGGCCGGCACCCGGCTCACTGACTTCGGTCACCTGCGCGTCCAGCAGCACCTGCGGGCCCTGCGAGACGATCCACGACGGCGCCCCGAATTCTTGCGCCACGGAGGCGGAGAAGAGTTCGCCGAGTCCGAGCGCGCTGGTGAAGACGATCGGCGACACGACCGGCTCGCCGTGGTGGCGGCTCAGTTCGCGCAGCACGTCGAGCCCGCCGAAGGAGCCGTGTGCGGCGGCCTCGTGCATCTCCTGGCGCAGTTGCCCCGCCCGCTGCGCGAGCGTGGCCGTCTCGGTCAGGTCGACAGGGATCAGGATCGACGACGTGAAGTCGCCGACGACGTTCTCGAGGTCGGGGTGCTCGCCCCGCGGATCGGCGCTGTCGCGGTCGAACATCGGCACAGTGAGCAGGAAGCGCGGCGTCGCGGAGTGGGTGCCGATCGCCTCGGCGAAGGCTGCCGCGACCGCGGCGGCCGGGGTCACCCCGCGGCTGCGCGCGTGCGCCTCGAGGCGCTGCCAATCATCGGCGCCGATGCGGTGGTGCAGCCGCACGGTCCGGGCCCCGTGGCCCTCGCCGGTCCCTTTCTGCTCGGCCCCGGCTGCCGGGAGTTCCGGCGCTCCGGGCAGATCGACGATGCGCTCGCGCCACCACTCGATGTCGGCCTCGCGGGCCGGGCGGGAGGTGCGCGTGGCACTCAGCTCGCGATAGGTGCTGGTGATGGGGGCGAGTTCCTCACCGCGGTAGAGGCGGGAAAGATCGTCGACGAGGACGCGGTAGCTCATCGCATCGGCGGCGAGCATGTCGACGTCGAGGTGCATCCGGCTGCGGCCGCCGGGCAGCAGGGTCAGTTCGGCCCGGAACATTCCGCCGTCCTCGACCGGCAGCATCCGGTGGGTGTTGCCGTCGCGGTAGGCGGTCAACGCGGTGTCGATCTCCTCGACGGTCGCCTGGCGCAGGTCGCGGATCTCGCAGATCTGCGGGTGCGCGTCGCCGATCACCTGCGTGCCGTCGGGCAGCACACGGGCCCGCAGCATCGGGTGGCGTTGCGCCAGCGCTTCGACCGCCCGGCTGAACCGGTCGCTGTCCACGGCCTCGCCGTCGAACTCGATGTAGAGGTGGGCGGCGACGCCGCCGAGCGCATGGCTGTCCGAACGCCCCACCCAGTACGCGTGCTGCATCGGCGCGAGCGGGAAAGCCTCGGAGTCGGTGTCGGCGGCGGCCGGATCGTCGACGTCGTCGATCGGCTCCGACTCCCCCGCCCCGGCGACGCCGAGCAGATCCGCCCACGCGTCGAGCCGGGGCTGCTCGGCCAGCCGTGCGAAGTCGACGTCATGGCCGCGCTTGCGCCACTGGCCGGCCAACCGCATCATCCGCAGCGAGTCCAGGCCGTGCATCACCAGGTCGCTGTCCTGCGCCAGCGATTCGGGCGCCACGCCCAGCATCGCGGCGACCTCAGCCCGGACGTCATGCGCCGTCACGGCTTCGGAACTGGCAACCGACATGAGAAATACCTCGCTTAAGCAGGGATGGAAGGGGGTGGGATCAGGACTTCGCCGACGCCGGTTCGGCGTCGAGTTGGGCACGCAACGCCTTTTTGTCGACCTTGCCGATGGCGGTCAGCGGCAGCGACGACACCAGGCGCACCTCGTCGGGGAGCTTGAAGGCCGCCAGGCCGCGATCGGCCAGGAAGGAGCGCAGCTCCGCCAACGGCAGCGGTTGGCCCGGGGCGTGCTCGTGCGAGGCCACGACCAGCGCGCAGATCCGCTCGCCGAGGCTGGCGTCGGGGACCCCGATCACCGCGGCCTGCCGCACCGACGGGTGGGCGACGAGGTTCTCCTCGACGTCGTCGGCGGCGACGTTCTCGCCGGCGCGCACGATGGTGTCCTTGATGCGGCCGGTGACCACGAGATGCCCGGAGGGCAGGCGGCGGACGCGGTCGCCGGAGCGGTAGAAGCCGTCGGGGGTGAACGAGAGGGAGGCCTGTCCCCCGGTGGTCGACTCGGCCCGGTAGTAGCCGCGGATCGTGTACGGGCCGCGGACGAGGAGCTCGCCGTCGGTGCCGTCGGGCACGTCGTCACCGTTCTCGTCGACGATGCGCACCTCGTCGAACTCCGACATCGGACTGCCCTGGACCTGCTGCACGAGGTCGCGCGGGTCGTCGAGGCGGGTGTAGCAGATCAGGCCCTCGGCCATGCCGAACACCTGCTGGGTGATCGGGCCGAGCGCGGCGTCGAGCGCTTCGGCGTCGGCCTGCGCCAACTTGGATCCGCCCACCTGCAGCAGCCGCAGCGACGAGATGTCTGCCGGCTCCCACTCGGTGGCCGCACACCACACCTGGGCCAGGGCCGGAACGAGCGCGGTGATCGTGACCCGGTGCTTCTCGATCAGGTCGAAGGCCGCGTCCGGGCTCGGGTTGTCGGTGAACACCGCGTGCGCACCGGCCGACCACACGCCCAGCACGCCGGGGCAGCAGAGCGGGAAGTTGTGCGCCGCCGGCAGTGCGGCCAGGTAGGTGTCGGCCCGGGTGAGGCCGGTGACGCGGACCGACTGGTGCGCGTTGAGCAGGTAGTCGTTGTGGGTGCGGGCGATCAGCTTCGGCAGGCCCGTGGTGCCGCCGGAGACCAGCAGCAGCGCAGGCAGGTCGGGATCGGTGGGGCCGGGTAGCTCGACGGTGTCCGGGTCGGCATCGGGCAGCGCCGCGAACGCCCCCGGGTCGCCGTCGATGAAGACGTGCTCGACGCCGGGGACCCGCTGCTGGAGTTCGGTGGCGAGCTCGCGGTAGTCGTAGCCGCGGCGGCCGTCCTCGGTGAGGTAGGCGACCGCGTCGGCGCCGGCAGCGAGGTGGGCGATCTCGGCGATGCGGTGCGCCGGCAGGGTCATGACCGGCACCAGTCCGGCGCGCAACAGGCCGAGCAGAGTGATGGCGAATTGGACAGAGTTGTTCTGTTGCAGCACCACGCGCTGGCCCGGGCGCAGACCGGCGGCGACGAAGCCGGCGGCCCGCGCGCGCACCGCGTCGGTGAACTGGGCGTAGGTCAGTGTTCCGGTCGCGTCGGTGACGGCGGGAGCGGCGGGTGTGGACGTCGCGGCCTTCTCGATGATCTGCCAGAGCGCACGATTGGCGAATAGTCCCGCCTCCCCGTAGCGCTGCTGGGCCGGCGCCGGATGCGGGGTGAACCCCTCGGCCAGGTCGGTGAACAGGGCGGTCTGCGTCGAGGTTGTCACGTCGGCCTCAGTTCGCATCAACGAGTTCGGCAGCGGAGTGGCGCCGGATTTTGCCTGACGGCGTTTTGGGTAGTTCTCCCTTTCCGATCAGCGTCACCGCCGTGACCGAGACGCCCACCGTGTCGAACACAGCCCGGGCCACCTCGTCGTGGATTCGATCGGCCTGCGCCTTGTCGTCGGCGAGCTCTGATTCGGCAACTACGGCAATCCCCTCGCGACCGTCGAGGCGTCGGTAGGAAATGGCGGCGGCATTGCCGGGGCGGACACCGTCGACACTGCAGGCAGCACGCTCGATGACGGTCGGGGACAGGTTGCGACCGGAGACGATGATGACGTCCTTCTTGCGACCAGTCACTACGACCTCTCCATCGGTGGTGACATAACCCAAATCGCCGGTGTCGAGCCAGCCGTTCGCGTCCACTGCGGACACGAAACCCTCCTCCGACTTGAGGTAGCGCTTGGTGACGGCAGCGCCGCGGACCAGAATCGTGCCGATGTGGTCAGCGGGCAACTCGGCGCCGGAGTCATCGACAATTCTGAGCTCTAGGCCCAGTACCGGACGACCCAGCCGCACATGCGTGCGCGTCGACTCCTCGACGCGCCGGACCACCCCCGTGGATTCGACAGCATCCGTATCGATCGTGTCGATCGTGTAGCGCCGAGAGGGGGAGTCGAAGGACACCGCCAGGGTTGTCTCGGCCATGCCGTAGCAGGGCATCATCGCTTGCGGACGCAGCCCGAAGCGGGCGCCCTCGGCAAGAAACAGATCGAGCGAGTTCTCATCGATAGGCTCAGCCCCGTTGATGATGACCCGCAGGCTCGAAAGGTCGTAGGTGCCTTCGGGCGCACGGCGCAGACGTTTCGCCAGAACCGAGTACGCGAAGTTCGGTGCGGCCGTGGCGGTACCGCCAAAGCGGGTAATCAACTCCGCCCACGACTGCGGCTTACGCAGGAAGGCCAGCGGGGTAGTGACCACCGCGACTACGTTCTCCAGCATCGGTAGAATCATCAGGCCGATCATCCCCATGTCGTGGTAGAGCGGCAGCCAACTGACAGCAACGTCATAGCCCGACGCGTCGAGCGCGTCGATCATCGCCCTCTGGTTTTGCTCCACATTGCCGAAGGTGATCTCGACGGCCTTAGGGGTGCCGGTGCTGCCGGAGGTGAGTTGCAGGATGGCGGTGTCCCCACCATCGATGTCAACCAGCGGCACCTCGTCGTGGCCATGCAGCTCGGCGACCGAGACCACCGTGGCATCGAGGTTGAGGTCGCCAACACCAGCCAGCGCCGAGACAAAGGGTTCGCCGATGACGACGGCGGCCGCATCAAGCATGGTGATGACTTCGCGCGTCTCGTCGAGCCAGACCTGCAGGTCGGTGCGCGGGGTGGGCTGGTGCAGCATGGTGAAGGAGGCGCCGCGCATCCAGATTGCCTGGACCAGATCGGCGACGTCGCCTGGGTCGCCCGCGAGGATGGCGACCGCGTCGCCTTTGCCAACCCCCGCGTGCGCCAATCCGGCGGCGAGTTCGCGGGCGGATTCCCGGACCTGCGCCCAGGTTCGGAACCGAAGCTCAGCCGGGTCGTCGCCGCTGTGCAAGCCGGTGATGGTCGACGGTGAGCTCGCCAGCCACGTCTGGACGAGAGTACTCATTTGGATGAACCTCCACGTTTGTCATTCATTTGGCCGAGCATTGCAGTGCTTTGATGGGTTAAGTTTGAGGGTTTGCACGGAGTGCACCACGGTAAGGTTAGGTATACCTTGCAGATGCATGGATCGTCTACTACGGTTGCGGTGACTCTCGCCACGGCTCGGATGGCAGATCCGGCGTCTTTCCCTATAACCAGAGTTCAGGAGAATTTGTGTCCGACCAGGTCGAAACCACGCTCAAAGAAATCCTCACCGAGGACCTCGACATCGCCGAAAACGAGGTGTCCGGCACGTCGCGTCTCGTTGAAGACCTCGGCCTCGATTCGGTCGCCCTGGCGATCGGCGTGGTCGCCATCGAGGAGCGTTTAGGCGTGAAACTCACCGAGCGCGAGATGCTCGAGACCAAGTCGGTCGATGATCTCGTCGCCCTCGTCCGCTCGCGCATGGCCACGGTCTGATCCGATGAGCGACGCCGCGATCGAATTCGGCCCCCAGGACCACACCTACCTCCATCTCGACACCCACAGCAGCCCCATGCACTGGGCCATGCTGCTGAAACTGGGCGACGGGGCGGGGCTGGATCTGGCTGCCGTCCGAGAGCGGGTCGCACAGCGCGCCGAGCGATATGACCTGTTCCGCACCGGGATTATCGGCGGCCGCTGGCGTCGGCCCCGGGTGGTTCAGGTCGACGAGATCGACCCAGCCGCACAGGTTGCCGCCGCGTCGTATGTCGATGACGCCGAACTCCACGCACAGATCGGCACCCTCATGGGCACCCATCTCGAGCGCGGTCGACCGTTCTGGCACCTGACGCTATTCACCCCAGCAGACTCGATGGCCAGCGGCGGCCAATACCTGCTGCTCCGGGTGCACCACAGCCTGTCCGACGGCATCGCCGGCGCCGCGTTCTCCGCGTTGCTGGCCGACGCCGACGACGATGGTCTGGCCGAGTTCGACCGCTTCGCGACCAGCCCGCGCTTCCACATCAGTGGCATCGATCCCGAGGCGCTGGCCACCGCCAAGGCCTCTTTCGGCACCGCCTGGGAAGCCGGCAAGGAGGCCCGCCAGTGGCCCAAGCTGACCAACGCTGGCAAACGAGAAGCGGTGTGGCACAGCGTTTCCACCCGTGATCTGCGGCGCGCCGCGAAACGCGAGGGCGCGTCGGTGCATGAGTTCCTGCTTGCCGCTGTCGGCGCTGCGGTCAGTACGGTCCCGCCGGCCGACGCATCGTCGAATATCCGCGTCACCCTCCCCGTGACGCTGGACAAGGATTTCCGCCACACCGGCAACGCGGTCGCGGTGTCGCTGCTGAACCTGGCCGGCAACCGAAACTCCATCGCCGATCAGCTGCCGGCGATCCACGCGCAGCTCGAGACGATCGAGGCCGAAAGGCCCGAGCTCTACCTCGCCGCCGCCGACGATGCCCCCCGCGCGCCGTGGCCCATCTTCCGTCTGCTGTCGGGGATGTCGATGAAGCGGATGTCGCCGGATATCCACGTCGGCGTCAACCCCGGCTTCACCCGGGTCCGCACCGTGCTCGGCGCCCCGATCGAGGACCTCACCGCGCTGTCGCCGTTGGTCGGCTACTCCTTCTCGGTGACCATCCTGATCCTGGGTACCCGCACCAGCTTCGGCGTCGTCTACGACGGGGAAGCGCTGCCGGGTTACGGCCCGCGTTTCGTCGAGGCCTTCGATGCCGTGCTGAGTGGGGCTTCGAGCACCGTCTAGGCGTCCTCCCCCGTGAGGTTGCGTATGCGGCCTGAGGGGACTTGGCCACCGATCCCGGTGTGGGTCGGTGGTGGTTGGAGTGGTGGAGCGATGCGGTGTAGGCGGCTTTTCGTTTGGCTTCGCCGGCGTAGGTTTCGCGTAGGACCATTCGGCGGCCAGGGTCCGGTTGAAGCGTTCGAAGAGGCAGCTGAGCTGCAGGATTCTCCCTTGTGCTCGAATAGGTGTTCGAGTAGGATGGGGGCATGACCACCCTCGCAGCGATCGCCAAGCCCGGCGGCGGATTCGATCTGCCGATCGATCTGGCCGGGGCCGTTGACGCCGCCGAACGGGAAGCGGCGATGGCGCCACTGGTCTTCGCCGACGACACTGATGATCCGGGCCCCGATCATGCCGACGCCCACCTGAACAACCCCGATTCCGACCTGTGGCAGGACCGCGCCCACGCCCTGGACGCCGCGATGGCGGTCACCGTCGGCGAACCCGCCTGGACCATCGACGTCTTAGGTGATGCGGCCAAAGCCGCCGCCATGATCGCCTGGGCCGAATACCGCGAGATCGGGGCCATGCACACCCACCTGACCCGCACCGGCAAACCCGAACCCTCCCCACGCGGGGTCCGCCTCCTCGACATCGACACCCAATGCGCCGCCCGCATCGCCATGAGTCAAGGCCTGACCCAACGCCAAGGCGAACACTGGCTCCAGGACGCCATCGCCATGCGCGACCGCCTCCCCCGCGTGGGCCGGCAACTACGCGACGGACACCTGTCCCCACGCCAATTCCGGCTCATCATCACCCGCACCGAACTCATCGACGACCACGACTGGGCACCAGCCATCGACACCGCCATCGCCGACATCCTCGCCCGCCACACCCCCGGCAGCTGGTCCACCCGACGATTGGCCGACATGGTCGACCGCATCATCTTCCGCCACGACCCCGACGCCGTACGACGCCGCCACGACAAAGCCAACCACGACCGCTGCACCTGGATCCTGCCCGGCACCGACGGCATGAGCTCCCTGGGCGCCACCATGACCGCCGAAAACGCCGCCATCGCCTACACCGCCATCCTCGACCTCGCCGCACACACCTGCCCCCACGACACCCGCACCTCCGACGCCCGCAACAGCGACGCCCTCTACGCCCTGATCACCGGCACCCCGTTTGACTGCGACTGCCATCGCGAGGACTGCACCGCCACCATCCCCGACCCCACCACCCTGGCCACCTGGATCCGCGACCACCAGAACACCGCCATCACCAACGGGCGCATCCTGGTCCACGTCATCGCCAACCACACCACCCTGGCCGGCCACGACGACGAACCCGCCTACCTCAACGGCCACGGCATCATCTCCGCCGCCCACCTCCGCAACATCACCCACCGCAACGACACCACCATCCGACCCCTCAACCCCACCGCAGGCACGGTGTCGCTACCGACGCACCTCCCGTCCGACCCCTACCGGCCCTCCGCCGCCCTCGACACCTTCATCCGCATCCGCGACGGCTACTGCACCACTCCCGGCTGCAACCAACCCGCCTGGACCTGCGACATCGACCACACCACCGAATTCGACCACCACCACCCCCACCTCGGCGGCCAAACCACCCCCGACAACCTCACCACCAAATGCCGCCTGCACCACCGACTCAAAACCTTCGGCACCGGCTGGCTCGACGACCACTACCGCACCCGCACCGGCCACCTCACACACGAAACCGTCACCCCGGAAGACATCCACCTCCCCGGACCCGCCGAAACCAACACCACCCTGTTCCCCACACTCGACACCATCACCTGGCACCAACCACCACCACCAACCAAACCGAGCAACCCGAAACACCACCGCCCCCACGACCGCACCAAAACCAAACACGCCCGCCGCCGAGCCGAACGCGAAGCCAACCGAAAACAACGCCTCGCCAACGAGCAAGCCGGCGGCGACCCGCCGTTCTAAAACGCCTGGTTCTTAAAACGCCTGGAAGTGCGGGTCGGTCTCGAGCGCGTGGCGCATGCTCCACTCGAGCTCGCCGATATCCGTCCCCGCCGACTCATGTCCGATGAGCAGCAGCATGGCCATGCCGGCGAAGCGGTCGGCGTGGTCGGCGTCGACTCCCAGATCACGCAGGTAGCGGGCCACGGCGTCGCGGCGCACTCGGTCCACCTGGCGCAGGGCCGCGCGGACCTCGGGATCACCGGCCGCCCACACGCGGATCGCCGCCTCTGATCGGTGCGGCAAGGAGAGTGCGACGTTGATGAGTGCGTCGATCCGCTCGTGCGGCGAGGGGTGCGTGTCGAGCCGGGCGACGAGCCGATCGGTCGCGGCGTCGCGCCAGTGCTCGATCAGCGCCGCCTCGAACTCCTTCCAGTTGCGGAAGGAGTGGTAGAAGGCGCCGGTGGTCAACCCCGTCTCGGCACACACCGCCGCTTGTTTGAAGCCCGCATAGCCATCGCGCCCCAGTACGACCATCCCGGCGTCGAGGAATCGCCGGCGCAGGGGCGATTCCTGCGCGCTCTCGCCGTCGACGGTCATGGGGCAGATTGTGCCAGTTCTGCCAAACCGGCGCCCAGCTTCCGTAAGTTCACTTATGCTCGGATCACTCGAGGAAAGGCAGCCCCCATGTTTCGCTGGAACCGCAACCGCGGACTCGACCCGGAAACCGACTACGTGGAGATCTACCGCAATGTCGCGCAGTACGACTTTCCCTGGGACTTCACCCAGTCATTGAGCTTCGCCCTGTTCCGCACCTACGCGGTACCGAGCATCGGGCGCCTCCTCTCCGACAGCGGCGGGTTCGACGACACCCAGAAGCGCTACGACGACACCGCGCTGCTGCTGGAACGGCCGGTCACCTGCGGCTTCGCGTCGGCGGAGAGCAAGTCCGCCATCCGCCGCATCAACCAGATGCACCGCGCCTACGACATCAGCAACGATGACATGCGCTACGTGCTGGCGACCTTCGTCGTCGTCCCGAAGCGCTGGATCGACGACTACGGTTGGCGGCCGCTGACCTACGACGAGGTCGCCGCATCGGTGAACTACTACCGCGAACTCGGCCGGCACATGAACATCAAGGACGTGCCGACCACCTATCAGGGTTTCGCCGAATTGATGGACGACTACGAAGCGCAGCACTTCGCCTACGACGAGGGCGGGCGCCGGGTCGCCGACATGACCCTGCACCTGTTGACCACCTTCTATCCGCGACCGTTGCGCCCGGCCATGAAGGTGTTCTCCCGCGCCCTCATGGATGCCCCGCTCATCGAGGCCTTCCACTTCTCCGAGCCGCCGAAGCTGATCCGAGCCGCCGCACTCGCCGCGATGCGGGCCCGCGCCGCGTTCGTGCGCCTGCTGCCGCCGCGGGTCCGGCCCAAGTACATCGAGGGAAGCCGCCGCATCAAAACCTATGGGCCCGACGAGGTGGTCACCGAGCGCCTCGGAACTTTCCCGAGCGGTTGTCCGGTAGACCACTCCGCGCGGGAGCGGGCACTGGCATGATGACGATCGACCACGATCCGCCGACGAGAGTCGCCGACACCTAGGAGCCCTTGTGAGCCGGAGCCCTTGGTGAACCGACTCGCCGCCCTGTCCGCCTGCACCGCGGCGTTAGCCGTCCTCGGCGTCGTCGGGCCGCAAACACCAGCCGCGTCGGCCCGCCCGTCGGGGCCAAAGGCCTGCGTCCCCCTGATCGGGACCAACCAGCTCATCCCGCCGCTGCCCGGCATCGTGACCCCTCTGCCCGGGGACAAAAGCCCGGCCGTGTTCACCGTCCTACCCCCGGCGCGCTCGCAGTCCTCCCTTCCGCGTGCCGTCCACCTGCGCGACGGCACCGTGGGCTTCAACAGCTTCCTCGAGACGGCGCTGCGGCGCGGCTCGATCTATGTGCGCCCGCGCCATTCGGTGGGCGTGTGGCGCAAGGTGCCCACGCCGGGGTGCCTGGACGGCCACGTCGTCGGCGTCTCGGTGAACAACAACATGCTCGTTGCGCTCGACCGCGACGGTTGGATCTACTCGTTGGACAACCTGTTGGCCGCCCCCGTCACCTGGAATTGGACGCGGCTCTATGGCGCACCCATCTGGCTCTGGCCCGGCCTGACTGTTCCCAACGACCCGCACAATGCGCGGAAGTGGTCGTTGAGCCACCGGATCTCGCGGCGGTTCACCGATCCGGCCGGCAACACCCACCACCTGACCGCCGGTCTGGTCCAGGTGGTCGCCCTTACCGGCGGCGGTTCGCGGATCGTCTTCCTCGACCCGTGGCTGCCGGCCGACTACAGCTACGAAATCGGCGGACCAGTCGGCGGGCGGTTCATCTCCGAGGCGGTCTCGACGTCGGGTTCGGTCACCTTTGTGACCAACCGCCACGGCGACATGTACACGCGCGCATACGATTTGGACTTCGCCGGGTCCAACAACATTCCGCACCGCTACACCTGGCAGCGCCACAACATCAAGCGCGCCCAAGCGCCGTCGCAGTTGGAGGAGCGCTTCAACCCGGGCTTCACCCCGGTCGCCTTGCCGGCGAAGGATTGGCACCACCAACCGAAGGTCCCCGGCGAGGTGACCTCTCGAATCTCCATCCACGACTCCGGCCCGGCCGTCGAGGACCGCGAGCTGCGGGTGGAGGGCCGACGCAACGGGGCGACCGGCTTCTGGCACAAGTCGCTCTACGCGACGGCCTGGCGCTTCACCCCCACCGGCGACCGGTTGGCCCGACCGATCCTCGACGCCGACCCGTCGACCGATCAGTCGTCGCTGACGCTGGCCCCGCCGACCGGGGTCCACTTCGCCGGCGCACTGCCCGACGGATGGCGGCTCTCGGCAACCGACTTCGACTGGGCCCAGACCCGGCACCCGATGGTGCTGAAGTCACCGTCGGGCCGGACCTACCCGGTCACCCTCGCCACCACCGACGGCCTTCGCTTCGTTCCGCGTGGCCCCGGGCTCGACGCGCAGCCGCGTTCGATGGACGGTGCCCTCGACGTCCGCGAGGCCAAGCCGTGGGCGACGGACTCGGGCGAGTTGCGCCGCTTTGTGAAACAGCATCTGCAGGGCAGGGACATCTTCGAGGTCGGGGTGCAGGTCAGCAGCCGATCCCTGGTCATCTCACCCGCCGGAATCCTGCAGCCGCCACTGGCCACGCTGACCCGGCGGTAACCGATCAGCGCTGCACGGCTTTGGCGACGCTGATACACCGGGTGATCCAGTCGCGCTCGCCGTCGTCGAGCGAACGGTTCATACGCGCGGCGTCCTGGACCGCCCAATGCACGTTGAGGACCATCCGGATCACCACCCACTCGCGGGCGCGGTCCTCGTCGAGCATCGCGGCGTTGACGACGGTGTCGAATCGACGGCGAATCGACGGGGCGAGGTAGCCGACCATCTCCTCCCATCGGTTCCACAATAGCGGCGCAACCTCGAAATGCGGGTCGCCGGACAACGGCTGCGGGTCGATGGCCAGCCACGGCGAGCGCTCGGCGGCGAGAACGTTCTCATAGTGGAGGTCGCCGTGGATGATCCGCCCGTCGCAGGCCGGGTCGGCGGTGAAGTCGCGCCCGTGCGCCAGCGCCCGATCGATCAGCCGCCGCGGCACCGGCATGTGTGAGGCATCGGCCGCCATCGCGTCGAGCCAGCCGCGCAGCGCGTCGCTCAACCGGCGCAGCCGCGGGGGCGCCGGGCGGTGCAGGCGCGAATACAGTTGCGCGACAACCTCACACGCGTACAGATCCCACTCGTCGCTCAGATCACGGGTGGTGAGCCGTTCGAGCAATAGCGCCCGGCGAGCCGGATCGGCGCGGAAGAGCCGGACCGCTCCGTCGCCGGCCCAGTATTGCAGCGCCAGATGCTCCTGCTCGGTGTCGACCGAGCCGTCGAAGCCGACTTTGAGGACCGCCTCGCCGCCATCGTCGGTGCGGACCGGGACGACGATCGAGGCATAGCCGTGCATCGGTTCCCCGACCGCGACGAGCCGCCACTCGCCGAGCAGGGCGTCGGTGCGCGCCGACAGGCCGTCGAGCCAGCGCGCCCAGTCGGCGCCCAATCGCCGCTGGGCGTCGAGCTCGGCGGGAATCCGCATTTCACCACCGTAGGGGACGACCCGCCAGCACGGTCCGCTAGCCTGGTCAGCACCGGGAAGCGTGGCAGAGCGGCCGAATGCACTCGCCTTGAAAGCGAGCGTGGGTAAAACCACCGGGGGTTCAAATCCCTCCGCTTCCGCAGACTGGGACCAGATGCTCAGCGTGCCAGAGCCTCGATCTCGCGGGCGATATTCGCGCGGGCGGTCGCTTCCCACAACTGTTGCGCCGGCGGTGACACGTAGAGGTGCTCGCGGGTGAGAAACTCGGCCAGCAGCTCGCGACGCTTGCGCCGATACAGGGGTCGGGGCACCCGGCGGAATTCCTCGCCGACGTTCGCGGCGTACTCGTCGTATCGGTGCGCATCCGCACCGAGGACGGCCAGATCGGCGTCGGAGAGGGCGATGCCGTTTCGGTCACCGGGCGCGGGCTGATGTGTCCGGGTAAGTTCGACGAGGCGCGCCACCTCATCGCGGTCGTCGTCATCGACCAGCAGCTCGCGGGCCAGGTTCGCCGATGCCTCCTCGTTGTCGGGGCGCAGCGGGCGGTACACCGCATCGTGGAACCACGCGGCCAAGACCGTCGGCCGCGCGTCGAAGTCCAAGCCGGCTTCCGACAACGTCGCAAGCCCCGCCACGACCTCGTCGAGATGACGCTGATCGTGGTGGCGACGGTGCGGCTCGTTCCACCGTCGGAGGAGTTCGGTTCGAAGCACCGGCGCGATCTCGACGACGTCCATGGACTGAAGCTAGCCCCGGTCGGACAGCGCCACCACCGATTGTCGTCGGGCTCGCTCATCGCACTGTGATCGCCAGTTGGTCCAGACGGGTGATCTCGGCGCGTTGCGGTTGATCCCCAGCGCGAGACTGTGGTTCATTCCTGCATGTCGGGGACAGGAATACGAGTCGCCGGCGATCGACACAGGGGGCACGAGTGGCACACATCGACTTGTACGCGGCGTTCGGACTGGACCGATCGGCGAGCAGTCCGAACCTTGCCGCCCGACTCGCAACGACGCTGGCGGCGACCGATCCGTCGAACACCGCGCTGCACGAGCAGATCCACACCGCGCAGGCGATCCTCGGCGACCCGGCCAAGCGCGCCGCTTACGACGCACGACTTGCCGATCCGACCGGACCCGAGATCGACACCGCCGTGCTCGCACAGCTCGCGGGTCCCGCCCCGGCACAGTCCCCGTCCGGGCTGCCCGTTCCCGGCTGGGCACTCGCAGCGATCGCCGTCGCCGTGGTCATCGCGCTGGGCGTCGTCGGGGCGTTCGTTTTCGGCGGTCGCCACTCGGACGACACCGCGAAGCCGGCGGCCTCCAGCAGCACCGAGCAGGGGGCCTCCTCGTCGACGCCGTCGGGTGCGCCGCCGAGCGCTGCCGCATCCGCCCCCGTCGAAGACGCCTATCCGGGAGCCGGCGGTCCGCGTCCGACCGGTGCGATCCCGCTGCCGACCTATGTCAGCAGATACGGCAAAGTTCTGTCCGCACACCTGCTGACGCCCACGGGCGGCATCGGCTGCGACTTCCAGGCGGCCGACTCCGACGGCCGCCAGGGCCAGTGCGGCGTGCTCAGCTACAACAAGTCGTCGAGCCCGCTGGGATGCGTGAACCGGGTCGGCACCTGCAAGGGCAAATGGCTGTTGCCGCTCCGACACGACCGGGTCGGCGACCCGACGGACAGCTCTGGCACGACCGGCTGGATGAACCAGCCCGCCAATGACGGCTACCGGGTTCCGCGCGTGGCCTACGGCAAGCAGTACTACTTCCAGAACTGGGTTTGCGCGTCGGAGTTCCACGGGCTGACCTGCTGGAACACCACGACCGGCTCGGGGGTGTTCCTCTCAAAGCAGAAAGTCGAGCGCTTCGACGGCCCGGGCAAAGCGGCGCCGACGACCAGCGCGGGTGGCGCCGTCGTCCTGGGATCGATGCCTCCCAACGGCAAGGGCTACGGGCAGGAGCGGCCGACGACGGTCTACACCGGCGGCGTCGGCCGGGCCCGCGTCACGGACATCACCTGGACCAGCTGGGGCGGCGAGCGCGCCGAGGGAACCGGCACCGGCGTCTGGTTGCGGGAGGACCGGGTCGGGACCGAGCAGGAGGTGCCCGCCACGATCGTCGCCTGGGACATCGGAACCTGCAACGGCAAGCGCGCCTATCGAAAAATCACCTGGTACTTCCCGAGTAAGGGCGAGAACTTCGACTCGCGAAGCCACATGAAGGCCTGCTGGTCCTGACCTGGCGATTCTCCCGCCTGAACTGGGAAAACACGCCCATGTGCCGCCTGAGGATTATCCGTGGAATCGGTCACGGAACGGTGCAAGCGATGTACCCCTCCACCCACGACACCTGGGGCATCCCCAGCGAGACCTTTCTGTGGCTCTACCTTTCCGGACTCTGGGCCCCACCCGTCGACAAACCGGACCGACGACGGTGGTGGCGGCGTCGGTGACCACGGCGATCGGCGCCGGACTCGACACCAGAATGAGACGATATGTATGATCCGTCTCAATCCTTGAGGAGGTCGTCGTGTCCACCAGCCTGTCACCCGAAACGTCCGCCGACGCCGTGTCGGCCACAGCCAACGGCGGCTTCCCGTCGGCCGTCACCTACGACGCGGCGCTCGGCCGCCCGTGGCTCAACCGGGTGCGCGGCCTGTCCCGGCGGCTCACCGGCACCGACCTTTTCCCCGAACCCGAGCACCTGGCGACCTTCGCCGAGGAGATGTTCGCCACCGACGCCGTCGCCGAGCGCTTCGTCGGCGAGGTGTACGGCAGCCTCGGCGGCGAGCAGGCGCGCGCCCTTCTCGACGAGGCGCTGACCAACGGCATCGACAGTCTCGACAACCCGCCCCCGGCGATGGTCGAGCTGTTCGCCGAGTTCGAGGAGGTCCCCGGCTGGGTGGACCCGGATCTGATCGCCCAGGGCGAGCAGATCTGGCGCCGCTGGGGCACCGCCCTGTTCAGCGTCGCCGGCGGCGAGACGCTGGAGATGTACACCGAGGCGGCGGTCGCCAAGCCGCTGTCCCTGGCCGGCGGGTACGCCGGAGACAACGCCCTGCGCCGGTTCCTGGAGACCGCGAAGTTCTGGATCGACACCTCGCAGCCCGGCGCCCTGCTCACCCCGGGTTCGGCCGGACGGGCGACGGCGATGCGCGTACGGGTGATGCACGTGTGGGTCCGCCGGACGGTTGCCGAGCACCCCGAATGGGACCGGGAACGCTGGGGCGCACCGATCAGCCAGTCCTACCAACTGCTCACCCTGATGGGCGGCAGCGTCGTTCCGGCGATGGCGCTGTGGCTCACCGGTATCCAGACCACCCCGCGCGAGATCCGCGCCCTGCTGCACTACCAGCGCTACCTTGGCCATCTGCTGGGCGTGCGGACGACCTGGTACCCGTCCACCATCAGCGAGGCCCTGCGGCTGCTGGCCTTCGTCAACCTCACCCGCAGCTACGACGCCGGAAAGGACGGCGCCGAGCTGATCGAATCCTTCCCCGCGGCATTCACCACCGACGACGCGACCGGCTTGGCCAAACTGCGCGGCAAGTACAACGCCGCCATGTACGCCGCCTACTCGAGCATCTACATGTTCCCGTGGACCCGCCGGAAGTACGACATGCCCAACCCGCTCCCCGGCATCGCCCTGATCCTCCTGCGCTACCCGCTCGTCTTCACCGTCGAGACCCTGCGCCGGATCTCTCCCGCCTTCTCCCGGTGGCACGAGAAGTTGATGTGCCGCCATCGCGAGAACTGGCACCGGATGCAGATGGCTGGGCGGTCGGCCGACTTCGCCCACGGCAAGGGTCTGCGCCGCTGAGTCGTCTCGCTGAGGGCCGTCTCGGTTAGGGGCCCCGGTCGGTCACGGGTTAGCGTGACAGCGGAGGTAATCGTGACGACCGAGAAGACGGCACCCGCGGCCGGTCCCGACGAGGAGCGCCACCCGCGCGCCGCGGTGGTCGTCCTGTCCGCGGCCGGGATCGTGGTGGCGCTCATGCAGACCGTCATCGTCCCCCTCATCCCCAAGCTCCCGACCCTGCTGCACGCACGCGACGAGCACGCCACCTGGGCGTTGACCGTCACCCTGCTCGTCGGGGCGGTGATCACCCCGATCGGCGGGCGGCTCGGCGACATGTACGGCAAGCGCCGCATGCTGCTGGCCAGCATGGGTGCGGTCGCCCTCGGATCGGTGGTCTGCGCCGTGTCCGGGTCGCTCCTGCCGTTCCTCATCGGCCGCGGTCTGCAGGGGCTCGGCTTCGGCACCATCGCCCTCGGGATTTCGGCTATGCGCGACATCGTCCCGCCGCGCCGCCTCGGCGCCTCCGTCGGCGCCATGAGCGCCTCGCTGGGGATCGGTGGCGCGCTGGGGCTTCCGGTCGCCGCGTCGATCGCCGAGTTCGTCGGCTGGCACGTCCTGTTCTGGTTGTGCGCCCTCGCCGCCGCCCTGGCCGGCATCGGGATCATGCTGACCGTCCCGGAGAGCACCGGCCGCGCGGGCGGCCACTTCGACTCGCTCGGCGCCCTCGGACTCGCGGCCATGCTCACCTGTCTGCTGTTGCCGCTGTCCATGGGGGCGACGTGGGGGTGGGGGTCGCCGAAGACGGTGGGGATGTTCGTCGCGCTGGCCGTCATCGCCGCCCTGTGGTGCACCTACGAACTGCGCCGGCCCACCCCGCTCATCGACCTGCGCCTGGCGGCCGGGCGGCCGGTGTTGCTGACCAACGTCGCGTCGATCGCCACCGGCTTCGCGTTCTACTCGATGCAGATCATGCCGATCCAGCTCCTGATGGCGCCGACCACCAGCGAACTGGGACTGGGCTACCAGATGGCCACCGCGGCGCTGGTCCTGGCGCCCAGCGGCATCCTGATGTTCCTCTTCTCCCACGTGAGTTCATGGATCACCGACCGGTACGGACCTCGCACCGCGCTGGCCCTGGGCGGGGCCGGCTTGGGCCTGGCCTACGCCGTGCTGCTGCTGCCGCTGACCACCGACGTGCCGTTCACCTGGTGGTTGATGCTGATCATCGCGTGCATCAGCGGCGCCGGGTTGGGCACCGCCTACGCCGCCATGCCGGCGCTGATCATGCGCGCGGTCCCGGTGGCGCAGACCGGCGAGGCCAACGGCGTCAACGCCCTGATGCGGGTTATCGGCACGTCGACGTCGGCCGCCCTGGTGGGCATGATCCTCACCTGGTCGATGGTGCCGGTCCTCGACGCCGACGGCCACACCCGCAACGTCCCCGACGTCTCCGGCTATCTCACCGCCGCCCTGATCTCGCTGGTGGCCTGCGCCGTTGCGGCCCTGGTAGCGCTGGCCATCCCCGCGGCCCGGCCGAGCCCGGTCATCGAGGACGTCTGAGATGCCCGACGAGCAGCCGGCGGCCTTCCGCCTCGCCTACGTGCCCGGCGCGACACCGGCCAAATGGGCGCGGATCTGGGCGGACCGGCATCCGTCGATCCCACTGATCCTGGACGCGCTCGAGGTGGCGCAGACGGCCGCGGCGATCGGCACCGCCACCGCCGACATGGCGCTCACCCGACTCCCCGATGCCCTGGCGCACGGCGACCCCGGCCCGCACCACACGATCACGCTGTACGAGGAGACCACGGTCGTCGTCCTCCCCAAGGACCACGTCCTGACCGCCGGCGACGAACTCGCCCCGACCGACCTCGACGACGAGAACCTGCTGTGGCCCCTCGACGAACCGCTCCTCGTCGACGACCGACCCGGCACCGCCGTCGACCACCGACCGGCGACCACCGCCGATGCGATCGAACTGGTGGCCGCCGGGGTCGGAGTGCTGCTCGTCCCACAGTCGCTGGCCCGGCTCCACCACCGGCGCGACCTGGTCTACCGGCCGGTCACCGGGATGCCCACCAGCACCGTCGGGCTGCTGTGGGCCCAGCCGACCTCGGCGCTCGCCGACGAGTTCGTCGGCATCGTCCGCGGCCGTAAACCCGGCTCGTCGCGCGGGTCCGCCGAGGCGGCACCAAAACGCTCGGCCAAAGAGAAGGCAGCCGCCAAGCGCGCCGCCCGCCAGGCGGCGGGACAGACTCCGGGCAAGCCGAAGGGCAACCGCCCGCGCCGATCCCGCTGAGTCCGCTCCGCAGACGGGACTTCCGGCGCGCCGTGTGCCAGCATCAGACCATGCGAGTCATTGCCTGCCACGACGGCGAACTGAGCGTCGCCGACGCCCCGGTCCCCGAGGTCGCCAACAACGAGATCCTCATCCGCGTCGCCGCCGCCGGCATCAACCGTGCCGACCTGCTGCAACGGCGCGGCCTGTACCCGCCGCCGCCCGGGGCCAGCGAGATCCTCGGCCTGGAGGTCTCCGGCACCGTCGCACAGGTCGGCGAGCACATCACCGAGTTCCGCGTCGGCGACCCGGTGTGCGCGCTGCTGTCCGGCGGCGGCTACGCCGAGTACGCCGCCGTCCCCGCGGCGCAGGTGATCCCGGTGCCCACCGCCGTCGACCTCGTCGCTGCGGCGGGGATCCCGGAGGTGGCCTGCACGACGATTTCCAACCTCGTGCTCACCGCCGGGCTGAAAGCCGGCGAGACGCTGCTCATCCACGGCGGCAGCAGCGGCATCGGCACCCACGCGATCCAGCTCGCCAAGCATCTCGGCGCCCGCGTCGCGGTGACCGCCCGCACCCCCGAAAAGCTCGGCGCCTGCCGCGCTTTGGGCGCCGACATCACGGTCAACTACGCCGAGCAGGACTTCACCCAGGTGATCGTCGACGAGGGCGGCGCCGACGTCATCCTCGACATCATGGGGGCGAAGTACCTGGAACGCAACGTCGACGCGCTGGCCATCGGCGGGCGCCTGGTCATCATCGGGATGCAGGGCGGGGTGTCGGGCAACCTCAACATCGCCAAGCTCCTCGCCAAACGCGCCTCGGTGCACGGCACGGCCCTGCGCTCCCGCCCGCTTTACGGCGCCGGCGGGAAAGCCGAGGTGGTGGCCGCGACGCTGGAGACCACCCTGCCGCTGTTGGCCGAGGGCACCGTGAAGCCGGTCATCGATTCGACCTTCCCGTTGGCCGACGCCGCGCAGGCGCACGAGCGCCTCGACAGCGGCGAGGCGATCGGCAAAGTGCTGCTCACCGTCGAACCGCAGTAGGGGGTTCGACGAACCCCGCCGGACCGGGACTCAGGCCAACCCGCACGCCTTGGCACCGCCGGCGTAGCCCTGGAGCAGCTGGGCCTCGCGCGCGGCCCCGCTGCCGTGTCCGGAACCCGGATGGCCGATGGACCGGAAGAAGGCGCGGGCCGCGGGCAGCTGCCCGGCGTCGAAGTGGTTCTGTCGGATCGCCCAGTTCAGCGCGGCGCCGGCCCAGCAGTCGGCCTGCTGTTCCATCGGAAGCATCGCGGAACGGTCGCGCACGAGATAGGCCGCGACCGGATCCTTGCCGCGCCGCTCCTGGACGCCGTGCGCCGACTCGTGCGCCAGCATGGTGAAGGCCGCCAGCCGGGTGCGGATCAGATCGCGGTCCGAGATCGGGTCGACGAAGGTGATCCCGTCGCAGTGGTGCATTCCCGTCGGCCGGACGGCGAGGCCGCTGAACCCGCAGACACCGCCCGTCGTCGACGACGGCCAGCCGCCGACGGTGCCCGCCGGGACGAGGACAGTGTGCCGGACCACCGACGCCTGGCCCCGCGAACGCAGCCATTTCTGCACCAGCGACGCACCGCATTCGACATTGGCGGTCGGCGCCGACGAGCGGGTGAGGCAGGCGTGCCCCGAAGTCGAGACCGCGATTGTGCCCACCGGAACCGCGGAAGCGGCCTGATGCGGCGCCGCCTCGGCGGAGGACGTCAACCCCAGCGATGCGCCGGCGGCGACGATGGTCAGTGCTGCGAAGAATCCTCGGCGTCGGAACATGCTTCCCCGTTGTCGGCCAACTTGCCGAACAACCTACCCAGGGTCTGGAAGTCCTCGTCACCGAGGACCTCCACAACATGCTTGTGCACCTGATCGTCGCGGGCCTCGACCAGGCCCTGGAGGTACTCGCGGCCCGCCTTGGTCGGGCGCACCCACCGGTGGCGGGCGTCGTCGCCCTTGACCTCGTCGACGCGCTCGACCAATCCTTGATCGACGAGCCGGGCGATCTGCCGGGAGATCGTGCTCATCTGGATGTGGGTGGCCGCGGCGATATCGGAGATGCGCATCCGCTCGGCCCGACCCAACACCTCCATCACCCGCAAATCCGGCGTGGACGAGAACCCCGCATCCGCGAGCCCCTGATTGATCTGGGCGAACAGACGCCAGCCCCCCTGGACGACCGAGCGCCACGCGCGGTGCTCGGCGTCGGTCAGCCTGCCGGTATCCGCGGCACGCTGCACCTCGCCGTCGTCCCCGGCGGGCCCATCATGAAACTCTGACAACGCAGCCATCCGCTCATCTCACCTCCCCGATGGGGGAGATTCTAACGGGTGTCAGTTAGTGAAGTGACACACCATGACGAATTAGTAGTTGTCGATAGTGCGGAACTCAGGCCAACGAGCCGAGTGTCCGCACGAGGTGGTCGACCTCGTATGGCGTCGAATACGGGCCGAGGCCGATGGTCACCGCACCGCCGGCGTCCGCGACGCCGAGCTGCTCGAGCATGCCGCTGGGCACCCCTGCCACAGCGCGGATCCCGTTGTCGGCCAACCGTTTCACCACATGCGGCGCCGGCACCCCGTCGACCATGAAGCTGGTGATCGGCACCCGGTGCTCGGTGATACCGAAGACGCGGACCGACGAGAGGCTCTCCAGGGTGGTGACCAGGTAGAAATCCAACCGCTGCAAATACTCGTACAGCGCATCCATCGACGTGGCCAGGCGACGGCGGCGCTTGCCCAGCGCCGCATCGTCGAGCGCGGCCAAATGCTCCACCGACGCGCTCAGCCCGGCGAGCAGGCCGCCGCCGGGGGTGACCAGCTCCAACCGGGCCGGACCCGCGGTGGTCCCGTCAAGGGCGACGGCGTCGAGGCGGTCGATCACCGTCGGATCGGCGAACACCATCGCGGCCAGGCGCGGACCACCCCACCGGTGCGCCGACACGATGAGCACATCGGCACCGAGCTCGCCGATGTCGAGCGGCAGGTAGGGCGCCGCCGCGGTGGCGTCGACGACGAACAGCGCCTCGGCCTCGCGCGCCTTCGCCGCGATCTCGGAGATATCGGTGATGGCCCCCGTGGTCGACGAGGCGAGCGGCACGGCCACGACCTTCGTCGCCGAGCCGATCTTCTCGAGGTATTCCTCGAGCGGGATCGTCCCGGTTTCGATATCGGTCTGGGCCCACCTAATCCGTGCACCATAGGCCTGCGCCCGGCGTTCCCACGGCACCGTGGTGGCCGGATCGCTGTCGCGCGAGACCAGCACCTCGGTTCCCCACCAGGATTGGGCGCCCAACGCATCGACCAGGCCCATCACCAGATGCGCCGCCGACGGGCCGAGGACGACGCCGGCCGCATCCCCCTTCACCAGATCCGCCACGGCCCGGCGGGCCGCCGTCAACGCCGCGGCCGACGCCCGGGCGCCCGGGTTCGCATCACCGGGGTCGGACACGATCTGCCGGAACCCGGAGGAGACCGCCGTGGCGACCGACGCCGGGATCGGCGCGCCGGCCTGCGGATCGAGCCGGATCCAGCCGTCTCCCAGCACGGGGTAGAGCCCACGGGCATGGGCGACGTCGAACGGCATGCGACCACGATAACCGCACGCCGCGGCGGCGATCCCTTTGACACAATGGTCCCCATGACCCATGGCTTCGGAAATCCACTCCACCTCCCCGACGACGAGGCGGCCCAGCAGATCATCGTGGTCGGCGGCGGTTCCGGCGGCGACGGCTCCGACGACGAATCGACCGGTCTCGCCGACCTCGTCGAGCAGCCGGCGAAGGTCCTGCGAATCGGCTCGATGATCAAGCAGCTCCTCGAGGAGGTGAAGGCGGCACCGCTCGACGATGCCTCGCGCAACCGGCTGCGCGATATCCACCGCTCGTCGATCCGCGAACTCGAGGACGGCCTGGCACCCGAACTCCGCGAGGAACTCGAGCGGTTGGCCCTGCCGTTCACCGACGACGCCACCCCGTCGGATGCGGAACTGCGCATCGCCCAGGCCCAACTGGTCGGGTGGCTCGAAGGCCTGTTCCACGGCATTCAGACGGCGCTGTTCGCCCAACAGATGGCGGCGCGCGCGCAACTGGAGCAGATGCGCCAGGGCGCGCTGCCCGGCCCCGGCGGTCCCGGCCACCCGGCGGGCCCCGGCCAGTACCTGTAGCGCTTGTATGCTGGAGACCCGTGTCAGCCTCACTGAATGAGCGGGTGATCCCGCCACCGCCGGAGTCGTCGGATTCCCGGACGTTTCGCCGCGGGATCATCGACCTGATCGACGGGCTCTACAACTGGGAGCTGTGGCTGCACCTGGGCTGGACCGACATCAAGCAGCGGTACCGCCGCTCGGTCTTGGGCCCCCTGTGGATCACCATCGCCACCGGCGTCACCGCCGTCGCCATGGGCATCCTCTACGGCACCCTGTTCGGGTTCACCATCAAGGAGTTCCTGCCCTACGTCATCCTCGGGCTCATCTTCTGGAACTTCATCCAGAACTCGATCCTCGACGGCTCGGTGGTGTTCTCCACCAACGAGGGGTTGATCAAACAACTCCCCGCACCGATCAGCGTGCACGTTTACCGAGTGGTCTGGCGCCAGCTCATCATCTTCGCGCACAACATCGTCATCTTCTTGGTCGTACTGGCCGTCTTCCGACCACCGATCAACTGGTGGGCCCTACTGTTCTTCCCCGCGATGGCCCTGTTCGTCCTCAACGCGATCTGGACGACCATCGTGTTCGGCATCCTGTCGACGCGGTTCCGCGACATCTCACAGCTGACGACCACGATCGTCCAGCTGGCGTTCTTCATGACGCCGATCATCTGGAAACTGGGCCCCTCGATGGGCAACCGGGTGGGCAGCCGTGCGCGCCTCGTCGAGCTCAACCCGCTCTACCACTACATCGAGATCACCCGCGCGCCGCTCCTCGGCGAACATGTCGAGTTCTACCACTGGGCCATCGTCCTGGCCTGCACGGCGATCGGCTGCCTCGCCGCACTGGTGATCATGCGCAACTACCGCTCCCGTGTGGCGTACTGGGTTTAGGAGCGACATGACCAACGAGAACCAACCCACCCCGGAGAAGACTGCGCTCGGCGCGCGGGACAAGAACCGCATCGTCGCGGCCGACGACGTCCGCGTCGACACCTGGGACGCCTGCGTCGACTTCCCGATCTTCGACGCCAAGACCCGCTCGTTCAAGAAGTCGGTGCTGGGCCGGGCCGGCGGCGTCATCGGGGCCTCGGACTCCGGCGTTGCGATGGTCGAGGCGCTGCGCAACATCGATCTGCACCTCGAGCACGGCGACCGCGTCGGATTGGTCGGCCACAACGGCGCCGGCAAGTCGACGCTGCTGCGCCTGCTGTCGGGAATCTACGAGCCCACCCGCGGCGCCTGCCGGGTGCGCGGGCGCGTGGCCCCGGTGTTCGACCTCGGCGTCGGCATGGACCCGGAGATCTCCGGCTTCGAGAACATCGTCATCCGCGGCATGTTCCTGGGCATGTCCCGCAAGGAAATGCTCGCCAAGACCGACGACATCGCCGAGTTCACCGAGCTCGGCGCGCATCTGGAGATGCCACTGCGGACCTATTCCACCGGTATGCGCGTCCGGCTGGCGCTGGGCGTGGTCACGAGCATCGACCCGGAAATCCTCATCCTCGACGAAGGCATCGGCGCGGTCGACGCCGACTTCATGCGCAAGGCACGGATCCGGTTGCAGGCACTGGTCGAGCGCTCGGGCATTCTTGTGTTCGCCAGCCACTCCAACGAGTTCCTGGCCCAGCTGTGTGACCGGGCGCTGTGGATCGACAAGGGCGAGATCAAGATGGAGGGCGGCATCGAAGAGGTCGTCGGCGCCTACGAGGGCCCCGACGCCGCCGCCCAGGTCCGCAAGGTGCTGGCCCGCATGGAGGCGGAGGAGTGACGCGCGTCGTCGCGGTCATCGTCACCCACCGTCGTGCGGAGCTGTTGGCCGAGTCGACGGCCGTCATCACCGCGCAGACGCGCCCGGTCGACCACCTGATCGTCGTCGACAACGCCGACGAGCAGGTCGTCGCCGACCATGTCGCCGCCCTGGACCTGCCGACCACCTACATCGGGTCCAAGCACAATCTCGGCGGCGCGGGCGGGTTCGCCCTCGGGATGCTGCACGCGTTGGCGCTGGGCGCCGACTGGGTGTGGTGCGCCGACGACGACGGCCGGCCCGAGGGCCCCGACGTACTCGCGACGCTGCTCGACTGCGCACTGCACCACGGCCTCGGCGAGGTGTCGCCGGTGGTCGCCAACATCGATGACCCGGATGCGCTGGCGTTCCCGCTGCGGCGCGGCCTGGTGTGGCGGCGCAAGCGCTCGGAGCTCTTCGAAGCCGACGAGGAGATGACCGCCGACAACGATTTGCTGCCCGGCATCGCCTCGTTGATGAACGGCGCGTTGTTCGCCGCGGACACCCTCGACCGGGTCGGGGTGCCGGATCTGCGGCTGTTCGTCCGCGGTGACGAGGTCGAGATGCACCGCCGGTTGGCGCGGTCGGGAATCGCCTTCGGCACCTGCCTGACCACGGCCTACCTACATCCCGACGGCAGCGACGAGTTCCGCCCGATCCTGGGCGGCCGGATGCACACCCAGTACCCGGACAACGACACCAAGCGGTTTTTCACCTATCGCAACCGCGGCTATCTGATGGCCCAGCCCGGGATGCGCAAGCTCCTCCCCCAGGAATATGCCCGGTTCGCGTGGTTCTTCCTGGTGAAACAGCATGACCCGGCCGGTTTCCGCGAGTGGCTGCGCCTGCGCAAGATCGGGCGGACCGAGCAGTTCGACCGCCCGTAGCCCACCGTTCCGACCGCGGCGGCGATTCGACGTCGTAAAATCCTGCGTCATGAGCATGAAGCGACTGATCGCCTCTGTCGGCATTGCCGCCGGCCTGATCACCACCGGGGCCGTGGCACCGACGACCCCGACAGCCGACGCCGCCGGGACATGGGGAGCCATCGCCTGGGCCTACAACGGGCGGGCGGCCGGCGGGTACGGGTCGTCGACCCCGGGCCCCGCGATCCGCGAGGCCAAGCGCCGTTGTGGTCCCCAGTGCGGCTACTTCACCTTCCACGACTCGTGCGGCGCGATCGCCTACCAGTTCTCCTACGGGTACAACGAGCGTCGTACCCGGATTGCCCGGGTGTGGGGTTACCCCAGCCACCGCTCGGCACGGCAGGCCGCACGCAACCGACTCGGCTGGGTGACCCGCGTGAACAGCGTCTGCTCCTGGGGCTGAGCGGAGCCACATTCCCGCCGCACGGCCCGTCAAACTAGAACATGTTCTAGTGTGAGGGGAGGCAACGCCTTCCCCTCCCTAAGGAGCATCATGCGGTTCACCTTTGCCGAGGCCATGACCGACCCGGCCTACTACGCGCCGCTCGCCCAGGCGGCCGAAGCGGCCGGATACGACGGGATGACCATCCCCGACTCGATCGCCTACCCCGAGCAGTCCGACGCGAAGTACCCCTACACCCCCGACGGCGACCGGGGATTCCTCGAGGACAAGGCCTTCATCGAAACCTTCATTCAGGCCGCCGCACTCGGGGCGGTGACCTCGACGATCCGCTTCACCCCCTTCGTCGTGAAACTCCCGATCCGCCCGCCGGCGTTGGTCGCCAAACAGGCCATGTCGGTGGCTTATCTGACCAACAACCGCCTCGCGCTGGGCGTCGGCACCAGTCCGTGGCCCGAGGACTACGACATCCTGGGCGTCGACTTCGCCCGCCGCGGCAAGCGGATGGACGAGTGCATGGACATCATCAGGGGTCTCGAAACCGGCGAGTACTTCGAGTTCCACGGCGAGTTCTACGACATCCCCAAGATCAAGATGTCCCCGGCGCCCACCGAACACATCCCGCTGCTCGTCGGCGGCCATGCCGACCTCGCCCTCAAGCGGGCCGTCATCCGCGGCGACGGTTGGATGCACGGCGGCGGCCCGCCGGAGGAACTCGACGCCCTGCTGGACAAGATCGCGGCGATTCGCGAAGCAGAGGGCAAGGCCGACGACCCCTTCGAGATCCACGTGATTTCGATGGACGCCTACACCGTCGACGGGTGTAAGCGGTTGGCGGACAAGGGGATCACCGACGTCATCGTCGGCTTCCGCATGCCCTATGTGCGGGGCAACGACGAGGAGCCGCTGCAGAAGAAGATCGACCACCTCAACTGGTACGGCGAGAACGTCATCGCGAAGGTGAACTCCTGATGGGGCGGCTCGACGGCAAGGTCGCGCTGATCAGCGGCGGCTCGCGCGGCATCGGGGCATCGCATGCCACCCGGTTCGTCGCCGAAGGGGCGCGCGTGGTCATCGGCGACGTCCTCGTCGACGAGGGTCGGGCGCTGGCCGACGAACTCGGCGACAACGCGGTGTTCGTCGAACTCGACGTCACCGATCCCGATTCGTGGCGGCGCGCGGTCGAGACCACGACCGAGGCCTTCGCCACCCCGACCGTGCTGGTCAACAACGCGGGCATCCAGAACGGCGGGCTGATCGGCTCCTACGACCTGGACGACTGGAACCGGATCGTCGCCATCAACCTGACCGGGACCTTCCTCGGCTGCCGCGCGGTGGCCGACCCCATGATCGCCGCGGGCAACGGCGGCTCGATCATCAACACCTCGTCGATCTCGGGAATCCTCGGCTCGGTCGGCACCCACGGCTACTCGGCGACGAAGTTCGCCGTCCGCGGGCTGACCAAGTCGGTGGCGGTGGAACTGGCGCCGCACAACATCCGGTGCAACTCGATCCACCCCGCCCAGGTCCGCACCGACATGGCCGCCGGAATCCCCGAGGACTTCCTGCAGACCCCGCTCGGACGCGCCGCCGACCCGGCCGAAATCACCAACGTCGTGCTGTTCCTGGCCTCCGACGAGAGCTCCTACTGCACCGCGAGCGAATTTCTCATCGACGGCGGGCTGACCTCGACGGTGCCCTACAACCTGCCGAAGACCTAGGCGCTGGCGCCTATTTCAGTTTGAAGATGACCGCGCGCTGCACGACGAAGTTGATCACCGTCGCGGTGCCCTGGGCGATCACGAAGGACAGCAAGGACATCAGCTTGTTGTCCGACGTCCACACGTGCTCGAGGGCGGCGTAGATCCCCACCTGCACGGCGAAGGTCGCCAAGTAGAGCAGCATCACGGCGACGAACCGCGCGGCACTGGGCTCGGCCCGGAAGGTCCAGCGGCGGTTGATGAGGTAGGCCGTCGTCGTGCCCAGCACGAAGCCGAGGGCCTTCGAGTAGGCGGGATCCCAGCCGAGCCCGTACTGCAGGATCATCGTCAGACCGAAGTCGAGCACCGCCGATCCGGCGCCGGTGATGATGAACCGGATGATCGCCGTCGTGAGGTCGACGTCGTCCGACATCTCCTCCGGACCGTCCAGCGGCAACTCGACCGGCGTCGGGATGTGCGGGTCGTGATCGCTGCCGGCGGGAAACACCTCGTCAGGGTCTGCAGATTCAGGCACGCAGACCACTGTAAGTGGTAGACCTCATTACATGTCGATCCGTGAACTCCGTGCAGCATTCCGCTACCGGGTGGCACGCCACCTGCTGATCGGCCCGTTCCTCTTCCTCTGGGGACGGCCCAAGACCACCGGTCAGGAGCACATTCCCAAGCATGGGCCGGTCATCTTGGCGGCCAACCACCTGGCGATCAGCGACTCGTTCTACGTGGTCCAGTGCGCCCGACGACCGGTCATGTTCCTGGCGAAGTCGGACTACTTCACCCAGCCGGGGTTGAAGGGAAAGTTCAAGAAGACCTTCTTCAGCGGCATGGGGCAGATCCCGGTCGACCGCAGCGGCGGTTCCGCGGCGGCCGCGGCGATCGACGCCGCCACCTCGATCGTCGAAGGCGGCGGTGCCTGGGCCATCCACCCGGAAGGCACCCGCTCCCCCGACGGCCGGTTGCACCGCGGCAAGACCGGCGTCGTCCGCGTCGCCGTCAACACCGGAACGCCGATCATCCCGATCGCACTGACCGGTACCGACAACCGAACCTGGCGCAACTTCTGGAAGTCGCGGGTGACCATCGACATCTTGCCGCCGCTGGACCTGAGTTGGGTGAAGCCCGACGACGAGAAACAGATCCGCGAGGCCACCGATAAGCTCATGCAGGCGATCCAATCCACGACCCAGCAGGAGTACGTCGATGTCTATGCGAAGCCCGGTAGCGCCAGGAAATAGCCGGGTAAGGCGCATCGCCTACTCCATCGTCACTGTCGTCGCCACGGTCGGCGTGATCGCCGCGGGGTCGACGGCGAGTGCCGCACCGGTGCCGCCGACCGGCGCGCCGGACTGGTCGGGCATGGACGTGCGCCACGTCAGCCCGCCGCCGGGCACGAAGGCGGGCACCCTGCTCCAGCAGGTGCCACTCGCTGCGCGGCTGAGAGTGCCCGCAGCGGGCAAGGCCGTCCGGTTCTTCTACGCCACGCCCAACCAGCACGGCCCGGGGGCGTCGAGTACCGGAGTGATCTTCCTGCCCCGCGGAACCGCGCCGAAGGGCGGCTGGCCGGTCCTCGCCTGGGCACACGGCACCGTCGGACTCGGCGACAACTGCACCCCGTCGGCCCAGCCCCGTTCCGAGCGCGACACCACCTACTTCGGGCATTGGCTGCGCCACGGCTATACCATCGTCGGCACCGACTACGCCGGGCTGGGCACCCCGGGCCTGATGAGCTATCTCAACGGCAGCGCCGAGGCGCACTCGATCGTCAACTCCGTCAAGGCCGCCCAACAGACCGGACTTCCGCTGGCCAAGCGGTGGGCCATCATCGGGCAGTCGCAGGGCGGCGGCGCGGCTCTCGCCGGCGCCCATCAGGCGACGGCCCTATCCCGCGGCACCGGACTGGACTACCGGGGCGTCGTCGCAACCGGCACCCCGGCGAACATCGAACACATCGTCTCGCTCGCGGGCCCCTACGCGACCTTCCCGCTACCCGCCGGTCTGGCCACCTACATGGCCTACATCCTGGCCGGATTCAGCGAGGCCCGGCCCGACCTGCACGTCGACCGCGTCCTGAGCCCGCTCGGGCGCCGCATGGTCGCCAAGGCGAAGGTGGCGTGCTACCCGGAGATGACGAAGTCGGTCGACCGGGTCACCGGCCACTGGTTCACCGCCCCGCTGCGCTCGATCCCGGGTGTCCTGGGAGCGCTGACCACCTACATGGGCACCCCCATCGCCGGGTATGACCGGCCGATCTTCCTCGGCCAGGGGCTACTCGACGCGGATGTCCCAGCGCCGTCGACCTTGTCGTTGTACGCGCAGCTGCGGGCCAACAACCAGCCCGTCGAGCTGTTCATCTACCCCGACAAAGACCACTCCGGCGCGGTCAACGCCTCGACGAAGGACTCGACGCCGTTCCTGGCGCGCATCATGCGATAGGGCCCACTCGGCGGAGGGTCGGGTCGGTCACAACCTGGCCGACCTAATACGGCTCTCAGGTCTACGCGGGTACCCTTCTGTGCGATGTCTACCAGTGAACTCCCCATCGAGACCCGACGCCTCGTCGGCTGGGCGCGCACCACGCCGATCACCGGACACGTGCTGTCCACCCCCGACGTCGAGGTCATCGCCAAGGCTGTCGCGCAGGTCGCCGACGACAACGCCGACAAGCCGTCGTACCTGCGCCGCGGCGTGATCGCCCGCGGCCTGGGCCGCTCGTACAACGAGTCGGCCCAGAACACCGGCGGCCTGACCGTCGACATGACCCGACTCAACCGGATCCACGACATCGACGCCGACACGGCCGTCGTCGACGTGGACGCCGGCGTCAGCCTCGACGAGCTGATGCAGGCCGCACTGCCGTCGGGCCTGTGGGTCCCCGTGCTGCCGGGCACCCGCCAGGTCACCATCGGCGGCGCCATCGCCCACGACATCCACGGCAAGAACCACCACAGCCAGGGCAGCTTCGGCAACCACGTCGTCGAACTGCAGCTGCTGGTCGCCGACGGCCGCATCCTCACCCTCAAGCCCGAGGGCAGCCCCGACGACTCGGACGGCTCGCTGTTCTGGGCCACCGTGGCCGGCATCGGCCTCACCGGCATCATCCTGCGCGCCAAGATCGCGATGAAGCGCACCGAGAGCGCCTACTTCATCGCCGACACCGCCCAGACCGCAAGCCTGCAGGAAACCATCGACCTGCACCTGTCCGACGGGTTCGAGGACGGCTACGAATACGCCTCGGGCTGGTTCGACACCATCAGCGCCCCACCAAAGCTCGGTCGCGGCACCTTCTCGCGCGGCAACCTCGCCAAGCTCGACGAGCTGCCCGAGAAGTACCGCAAGGATCCGCTGAGCTTCAACAACAAGGCGTTGATCACCTTTCCGGACGTCTTCCCGCGCGGGCTGGCGAACAAGCTCAGCTTCTCGCTGGTCGGTGAGGCCTACTACCGGATGGGCCCGCCCAGCGAGCACAAGGTCAAGAATCTCGCGCAGTTCTATCACATGCTCGACGTCTTCGGTGACTGGAACAACGCCTATGGCCGCGGCGGCGGATTCACCCAGTACCAGTTCATCGTCCCCACCGGGAACGAGCCGGAGTTCATCCGTCTCATCGAGGACATCCAGGCCTCCGGCCACGTCAGCTTCCTCAACGTGATCAAGCTGTTCGGCGACGGCAACAAGGCGCCGCTGAGCTTCCCGTTCAAGGGCTGGAACGTCTGCCTGGACTTCCCGGTCAAGCGCGGCCTGGCCGAGTTCCTCAACGAGCTCGACCGGCGCGTGATGGCCATGGGCGGGCGGCTCTACACCGCGAAGGACTCCCGCACCTCGGCGGAGAGCTTCCACGCGATGTACCCGCGGATCGACGAATGGCGCGCGACGCGTCGGGCCATCGACCCGACCGGCGTCTTCATGTCCGACATGGGCCGCCGCCTCGACCTCGCCTGACCCCGTTCGTCAGCCGCTCGACCCCGTTCTCCCGTACTGAAGGAACCACCATGATCAACGCCGTCGGCGCCCCCCAGTCCATCTTGGTCCTCGGGGGCAGCTCCGAGATCGGCCTGGCCATCACCGCCGAGTACCTCAAGCTCGGCCCGGCCCGCGTCGTCCTCGCCTGCGTCCCCGGCGATGACGCCGCCCCGGCGGCCGTCACGCTGCTCAAGGACGCCGGTGCCACCGATGTCAGCGTCATCGACTTCGACGCGCTGGCCACCGACACCCACCCCGGGGTCATCGACGCGGCCTTCGCCGACGGCGACATCGACGTGGCGATCGTGGCCTTCGGCATCCAGGGCGACGACGAGCAGGCCTGGCAGGACCACCGCCTGGCGGTGCTCGAGGCCCAGATCAACTACACCGCCGCCGTCTCGGTCGGCGTGCTGCTGGGCGAGAAGATGCGCGCCCAGGGCCACGGCCAGATCATCGCGATGAGCTCGGTGGCCGGCGAACGCGTCCGCCGCTCCAACTTCGTCTACGGCTCCACCAAGGCCGGTCTGGACGGGTTCTACCTCGGCCTGGGCGAGGCGCTGGCCGAGTTCGGCCCCCGCGTCCTGGTGATCCGGCCCGGCCAGGTCCGCACCCGCCTGTCCGCGCATGTGAAGGAAGCACCCCTCACGGTCAACAAGGAGGACGTGGCGCAACTCGCCGTCGCCGCGGCCACCAAGGGCAAAGAGATCGTCTGGGCACCCGGCCCGTTCCGCTACATCATGATGGTGCTGCGCCACATCCCGCGGGCGGTGTTCCGCAAGCTGCCGATCTGATCGGCTAGTTTCGTGTGGTGACCACCCTGTCGACTGAGACTCCCGCACCGCGGACCGCCTCGTCGGCCGTCGCCACCCTCGCGCGCCTGCTCGCCGCCCTGCTCGGCGGTGCCGCCGTGGCGTGGATCGGCCTGTACGCGATCGCAACGGTCGACTGGCCCGCGTACAACGCCTCGAACGTCCTTCGCGCGCTGACCACGGTCGGGCAGGTCGGCGCCATCGCCGTGCTGATCGTCGCGGTCCTGCTCTACCGGCGCCGCGCACCCTCCTCGTCGGGCCGTCACGGACTGCTCGTCGACGCGCTGACCGCCATCGGCGTCGCCGGGCTGGTGACGGTGACCCTCGGGATGCCGCTGGCCGCGACAAAGCTGTACCTGTTCGGCCTGTCGGTCGACCAGCAATTCCGCGTGGAGTACCTGACCCGGCTGACGTCGTCGCCGCAGCTGCAGGACATGACCTACCACGGCCTCCCGCCGTTTTACCCGGCCGGCTGGTTCTGGTTCGGCGGCCGCTACGCCAACCTGATGGGGCTGCCCGGCTGGGAGGCCTACAAGCCGTGGGCGATCATTTCGATCGCCGCGGCCGCCACCCTCGCCGCGGTCCTGTGGAACCGGATGATCGGCGCCGACCGGGGAATCGCGGTGTCGGTGGCCGTCACCCTGTCGGTCCTCGCCTTCGCCTCTCCCGAGCCGTACGCCGCGGTGCTCATCCTGCTGGGCGTGGCCCTGCTCCCGACGATGCTGCACGGCCTGCGCGGACCGAAGGGCCTCCCTGCCGGTGTGCGTCTCTCGTCGACGCCCTGGGCCGCGGTCCTCGCGGCGGGCCTCTTCCTCGGGTTGTGCGCGACGTTCTACACCCTCTACGCCGGCGTCTTCGCCGTCACCGCCGCCCTGCTCGCGCTGTGGTTGCTGGTGCACGGCTGGATCGATGCGGCCAACAAGTCGACGCCGGCCGCACACGTGCGCGCCACCCGACGACGGTTGACCGGCGTCTATGCGGCCCGGTTGGGCGTGATGGCCGTGGTCGCGGCGGCGGTCGCGCTGCTGACGTGGGGACCGTATCTGCTCGCCCGGGCGCAGAACCGCCCGGCCAGCGGCGGCACCTATGAGCACTACCTGCCCGAGGCCGGCTCGCAGCTGCCGTTCCCCATGCTGCGCCCCACGGTGTTCGGCCTGCTCGCCCTGATCGGATTCGCGTGGATCGTGTGGCGGCTGCGCGAACGGACGCTGGCCCTGGCGCTGGGGGCGGCCGTCGCGGCGTCCTACCTGGTGGTTCTGGGCTCGATGGCGATGACTGCCACCGGCTCGACCCTGCTGGCCTTCCGACTCGAACCGGTCCTCGCCGCGGTCCTCGCGGCGGGCGGCGTCTTGGGCGTCGCGGCCGGATCGTCGTGGTTGGTGGGCCGACTCGGCGACGTCCGGTTCGCGATCGGCGCACTGGCCGCGGTGGTGGCCGTCGCCACCGCCCAGCATGTCCCGTCGATGCTCGCCGGTGACATCACCATCGCCTACTCCGACACCGATGGCACCGGGGCCCGGGCGGACAAGCGCCCGGCCGGCGCGCAGGCCTACTATCCGAAGATCCGTGCGGCGATCGCCGAGCAGACCGGACGCCCGGCGACCGACGTCGTGGTGCTGACGGCCGACTTCGACTTCCTGTCGGTCTACCCGTACTGGGGCTTCCAAGGGCTGACGTCGCACTACGCGAACCCGCTCGCCGAATTCGACAAGCGCGCCGCGGCCATCGAGAAGTGGTCGACCGCCACCACCCCCGACGAGCTGGTGGCCCACTTGGACGCCTCGCCGTGGCGGGCGCCGGACGTCTTCCTGTTCCGCTACAGCCCCGACGGCTACACCCTCAAGCTGGCCCGCGACGTCTACCCCAACGATCCGAACGTCAAGCGCTACACCGTCACCTTCGACAAGGCCGCCTTCGCCGGCCCGCCGTTCACGGTGACCGAGATCGGCCCGTTCATCCTCGTCGTCCGCAAGTAGAACCCCACAAATAGGAGCGGGCACCTGCACGATGCAGGTGCCCGCTTCGGGTGGATGAGGGGTTAGCGGTAGAGCTCGGCCATCAGGAACTCCATGCCGGGCAGCAACGTCGCCAACATCGGGATGACGTGGTTGACGATCGTCTTCGGCAGGATCGGCGGCGTCTCGTCGGTGACGAACCGGACGTTGGCGCCCAACCGCTTCCAGTTGCGGGCGAGGTCGTGGACCTGGCCGTACGGGATCACGTCGTCGTTGCGGCCGCCCTCGAGGAACACCGGGGCATTCGGCTTGAGCTGCCCGATCCGGTTCTCCTCCAGGACCTTCATCACCGACGGGTGCCGGGCGATGACCCGGCCGAGCGGTTCACCGGTCCGCGTCCACGCGACGGTCTGTTGGAAGGCCGTCGACATGATGATGTCGCCGATGCACTGGGTGGACAGCTGCTTGAGCTTGGCCCGCCCGGCCACCGAGGTCTCCGCCTTGACCACCTTGGCCACCTCCGGGTAACGGGCGACGAGGCCGTTGATCGCGAATCCGATACCACCGGAGATGGTGGTGCCGTCGATCGCGCCGATCACCTTGGACAGGTCCGCGGGCGGGGCGCCGGCGTAGGTCGCCTTCACCTTCAGCTCGGGGGCGTAGGTCTGGGCCAGCTCGGCCGCCGCCGCGGCGGCCCCACCGCCCTGCGAGTACCCGGCGAACCCGACCGGGGCGTTGGCCGGCGCATGCGAGAGCCGCAGCGCTGCGCGCGCACCGTCGAGCATCGCGTGCGCGGTCTCGGTGCGGTTGACGTAGGTGTGGATGCCCGGCGTGCCCATTCCGATGTAGTCGGTCACGAACACCCGCACGCCGTGGCTCAGCAGGTAGAACATTTCCGGCGCGGTGTAGTTCACGCCGATGCTCGGCTTGGTCAGGTCCACCGACATCGGCAGGCCCATCATCTTCGACGGGGCGCACTGGTCACCCTGGCCGATGGTGCCCGGGCCGACGACGACGGTCGGACGCGGGCCCTTGCCGGTCCAGGCGGCCGTGGGCTCGATCGCGGTACCGGTCACCGCCGCGGGGCGGCCGTCGAGGTAGCGCGAGGTGTACATGACGGTCTTGGCCGTCCCCGGCCACTGTCCCGGGATGCCGGGGATCTGCAACAGCAGCGGGGTCGTGTGCGATCGGATGATCGACCCGGGTGCCGACGCGAACTTCGCGGGCGGGGTGTAGAAATCCCCCGCCGACGCCGTCGGTGCGGTCAATCCGGTGCTCGCCCCCGCCGCGGCCACGGTGAGAACGACTGCGGCAACCCGGTTGCGCACCCGCCCCACCCTTGAACCATTCTGAGCATTTTGTGTCATGGAAACGTAGGTTACCCCACAGTAACCCTCAGGACGTAATCCGCGTCACGGCGCCCCTCGACAGCCCCGAATCCCCCGTTTACCAGTGTGAATATCAGTCGTCGGCGGTGGCGGACAGATGCTTGGCGAGGAAGCGGACGGCGTACTCGTACCCGGCGACTCCCAGCCCCGCGACCACCCCCTCGGCCAGGGCTGACACATAGGAGTGGCGGCGGAACTCCTCGCGACGGTGGATGTTGCTGATGTGGACCTCGACGATCGGCACCTCGGGGATCACCAGGGCATCGGCGAGTGCCACCGAGGTGTGCGACCACGCCCCGGGGTTGATGATGATCCCGCCGATCTGACCGCGCGCCTCATGCAGCCAATCGATCATCTCGCCCTCGTGGTTGGTCTGCGCCGCGCGCAGTCCGAAACCGAGCTCGGCGGCAAGCCGCTCGCAGTCGCGGACGATCTCGGCGAGGGTCGTCGAGCCGTACACCTCGGGCTGGCGCAACCCCAGGGTGTTCAGGTTGGGGCCGTTGAGCAGCAGCAGCGGGAGGGGTTCGTTCTCAGCCATATTCCAACCCTAGCCGCGACAGTTGGCCGAGGCCGTGTCATCACCGACTAGCATTGCCCTTTGTGCCAGCACAGACCCTCCGGCGAGCCCGCATCGCAGCCATCGTCACCGGGCTGGCGGGCTTCCTGCTCGCGCTTGCGACACCGCTCCTCCCGGTGAACCAGGCGACCGCGGAACTCTCCTGGCCCCAGCGCGGCGAGCTCCGCAGCGTCAACGCGCCACTCATCGCGTACGTGCCGATCGACATGCGGATGTCGATCCCCTGCTCCGCGGTCGACCGCCTCGGCCCGGACGGGTCGGTCCTACTCTCGACCGTCCCCAAGCAGGCCGCCCCGGCTCCCGAGCGCGGCCTGTTCGTGCAGCGCAGCGCCGATAAATCAACCGTTTCGATCACCGTGCGCAACATTCCGGTGGCGTCGGCGCCCACCAGCGAGGTCGCCGGACCGAAGTGCCGCTCGATCGACGTCACCGCGACGGCCGACGCCGTCACCGCCACCTTCACCGGACTCACCAACGCCGACGGCTCCCCGCTGAGCGGGACGACGGCGGGCCGCGACGATGAACACCTCGGCGCCGACCAGCGCCCCCAGCTGACCGGCTTCTTCACCGACCTGACCGGACCGGCATCGAGCGAGCCCGGACTGTCGGCGCGGGCGAACCTCGACACCCGGTACGAAACCCCGGCAACGCTGATCAAGCGGATCGCGCTGATCGTCGGCATCCTGGCGACGATCGCCTCCCTCGCGGCGCTGGCCATCCTCGACAGCAGCGACCGGCGCGGCCACCGCCGCATCCTGCCGGCGCGGTGGTGGCACCTGCGGCTGCGTGACTACATCGTCCTGGGCGCCCTGCTCGTCTGGCACTTCGTCGGACCCAACACCTCCGACGACGGGTATCTGCTGACCATGTCGCGGGTCGGCCAGGAAACCGGATACACCGCGAACTACTTCCGCTGGTTCGGCGCACCGGAGGCACCCTTCGGGTGGTACTACTCGGTCTTCGGCTGGCTCTCGGAGGTCAACCTGTCGAGTCCGTGGCTGCGCCTGCCGGCACTGGCCTGCGGCGTCGCGGTCTGGCTGATCCTCAGCCACGAGGTATTGCCCCGGCTGGGCCGGGCCGCGGCCGCCCCCGTCGTCGGCGCAACCGCCGCCGCCGCCTTCCTGGCGATGTGGTTCCCCTTCGACAACGGCCTGCGCCCCGAACCCATCATCTGCCTCGGCGCGCTGCTCACCTGGTGCTCGGTCGAGCGCGCGATCGCCACCGGGCGCCTGCTGCCCGCCGCCATCGCCTGCACGATCGGCGCCTTCAGCCTCGCCGCCGGCCCCACCGGCCTCCTCGCCGTCGCCGCGCTGATCGCCGGTGCCCGGCCGATGATCCTCGCGCTCATCAAACGGGCCCGCGACCTCGACGCACAGGTCTTCGGCACCCCGACCGCCCGATGGCGGACCGTCGGCACCTATCTGTCCCTGCTGGCCCCGATCCTCGCGGCCGGCACCTTCGTCGTCTTCATCGTGTTCTCCAACCTGACGCTGCGCGCCTTCGGCGACGCCAGCACCATGAAGACCGCGCTCGGGCCGTCGATGCACTGGTACAACGAGATCGACCGGTACTCCTCGCTGTTCGAATACTCCGCGAACGGCTCCATCGCGCGCCGGTTCGCCGTGCTGGTCCTCCTGCTGTCCCTGGCGGTATCGGCCGCCATGCTGCTGCGCAAGGGGCGCATCCCGGGCACCGCCTCCGGGCCGACCCGGCGGATCGTCGGGATCGTCTTCGGTTCCCTGCTCTTCCTCATGTTCACCCCCACCAAGTGGACGCACCATTTCGGCGTCTTCGCCGGGCTGGGCGCCGCCCTGGCCGCCATCGCGGCGATCGCGGTCAGCCATCAGGCCATGCGCTCTCGGCGCAACCGCACCATCTTCGCCGCCCTGGCCCTGTTCATCGGCGGGCTCGCCTTCACCGCGCCCAACTCGTACTTCTACTCCTCGTCGTGGGGTATGCCGTGGGGCGTCGAGCAAGTGACCCTCGGGTTCCGGATCTCCAGCGCGCTGCTGTTCGCCTCGCTGGCGCTGCTGGCCCTCGCGTTGCTGTTCCACCTCCGCGAGCCGTTCACCGGCACCGACCCACATGAACCGGTCGAGGCGCCGAGCGCCCCCCTCACCGGCTGGGCACGACTGCGGACGACCCTCGCCTCCGAACCGTTGGTCTTCGTCATCGCCGCCGTCGTCGTGTTCCAGGTGGCGACCGCGGTGATGGCCGGGGTCCGACAGTCGAGTTCCTACTCGGTCCCGCGGTCCAACCTCGAGGCGCTGCGCGGCGTCGAATGCGGCATGGCCGAGAAGGTCTGGACCGAGATCGACCCCTCGCGGTTCCAGTTGGCGCCGGTCGACCGCTCGCTGAGCCCGGCCCAGGCACTGGCCGGACCGCGCCCGGCCCCCGGCTCGGACCCCTCGGCGGCCCCGACCGACGGCTTCACCCCCGACGGGGTGCCCACCGGCATGGTCACCAACGCCGCACAGGGCTCGCTGGGCGTCCTGGCCGACGCCGCCAACGACGACCCCGGCGTCCTGGCCGCCAACAGCGGCGGCACCTCCGGCGGCCTGACCGACAAGCCCGGGATCAACGGCAGCCACGCCCGCCTCCCGTTCTTCCTCGACCCCGCCCGCACCCCGGTGCTCGGCAGCTACTCGGCCGGCGCGCAGGCCCCGGCCCGCCTGCACTCGGCGTGGTACGCCCTGCCCCGCGACTTCGCCCAGCAGCCGCTCATCACGTTCTCCGCGGCCGGCTGGTTCGAACGGCCCGACCTGGTCCTCGAATACTCGACGACGCCGGTCACCGACGCGACGCGTGACGGCGCATTGACCGTCGCCGGTTCGATCCCGCTCATCGACCCGGGACCACGACCGTCCTGGCGCAACGTCCGCCTCAACACCGACGCCTTGCCGGCCGACACGACCGCGGTGCGCATCGTCGCCCGCGACGACAACCTCGGCGCCGACCGCTACATCGTGGTCACCCCGCCGCGCCTGCCGCACATGCAGACGCTGCAACAGGTCGTCGGCAAAACCGACCCGGTGCACGTCGACTGGACCTCCGGCCTGGTGTTCCCCTGCCAGCGGCCGTTCGTCCACCACAACGGCGTGGCGGAGATCCCCAAGTGGCGGATCCGCCCGGGGGCCGACCTCGCCGCGGCGGTATCGACCTGGCAGAGCGCCGCCGGTGGCGGCCCCCTCGGCTGGTTGGAGGTCTCGCAGCGGCCGGAGACCGTCGCGACCTACCTCAAGGGGGACATCGGACGGGATTGGGGCGCCCTCGAGGCGTACCGGCCCTACGACCCGACCAGCGTGACCCCCGCCGAGCTCACCACCGGCAGCCACGTCCGCAGCGGACTGTGGCGGCCCGCCCCGATCCGACACTGATAACCGTTTCCTCAGGTCCGTCGCCTACCATGAGAATCCGTGTCTGTGTCTTCCACGCGATCGGGTGCTGCCCAACCCGAGTCCGGTGATTCCGCTGATCGGTTGAGGCTCGCACGGCTGGTCGCCGTCGGTGCCGGCATCGTGGGCATCCTTGCCTGCCTGCTCACCCCGTTGCTGCCCGTCAACGCGGTCCACGCCTCATTCACCTGGCCGCAGGGACAACAACTCGACAAGTCGTCGTCGGTCACCGCGCCGCTCATCGCGCAGACCGCGAAATCCGTCGACATCACCATCCCGTGCTCGGTCCTGGCGTCGCTGCCGGCCGAGCCCACCACGGTCCTGACCACCATGTCGCCCGGTGCGCCCGGCGCCCCCGCCCGCATGCTGTCGGTGAAGGCCGGCGACACCATCACCGTGATGAGCCGCAACGCCCTGCTGGCCAGCGCGCCGCGCACCGATCTCGCCCGGTGTTCCCGCCTCGTCATCCACTCCGACGCCGCCGGGCCGCGCGCACAATTCGTCGGCCTCGGCCCGGTCACCACCGCGGCCCCCTCCGCCCAGCCGCAGATCGACGGCATCTTCTCCCCGCTCCCCGCCGCGACGATCACCCGTGCGGGCAACGACGGCCTTGCGGCCAAGATCGACATCGACAACCGCTACGAGTCGACGCCGTCGCTGATCAAGCGCCTGGTCATGATCCTGGGACTGCTCGCCGTCATCGCGTCGCTGGTGGCGCTGGGCATCCTCGACCGGGCCTCGCCCACCGTCGCCGCGGCACGCGACGAGGCACTCGCCGACGAGGACGCGACCCCGCGCACCGGTTTCCTCGCCTCGCTGCGACCGCGACTGTCCGACCTCGCCGTGACCGCGGCCCTGCTCGTCTGGGGGATCCTGGCCGGCGGCGGCCCCGACGACGGCTACATCCTCAACATGGGCCGCGTCGCCGGCGAAGCCGGCTACCTGCCCAACTACTACCGCTTCTTCGGTATCGCCGAGGCCCCGTTCAGCTGGTACTACGACTTCCTCTCGCACTGGTCGTCGGTGTCGGCGTCGATGCTGTGGATGCACCTGCCGAGCCTGGTCGCCGGGCTGGTTTCCTGGTACATCCTGAGCCGCATCCTGCTGCCGCGGATGGGCAGCGCCGTGTCCCACGGGTGGCCGGTGTGGGCGGCCGCCGCGGTGTTCACCGCCTTCTGGATGCCGCTCTGCAGCGGGCTGCGCAGCGAGTCCGTCATCGTCCTAGGCTCGCTGCTGACCTGGTGGGCGATCGAGTCCGCCATCACGTCGAAGCGGTTGCTGCCCGTCGGGCTCGCCGTCATCGCCGCAGCCTTCACCTTCGCCGCCGCCCCGCACGGCGTCATCGGCATCGCCATCCTGCTCGTCGGCGCCCGCGCCTTGCTCGCGATCGCCGTCGCCCGCCGTCGGGAAATCGGCTGGGCCGCGATCCTCGCCCCGATCTTTGCCGCCGGCCTCGTCGTACTGCTCGTCGTGTTCGGCGATCAGACCTTGGCCACCGTCGCCGAGGCGATGAAGATCCGCTACCAGGTCGGACCGAACCTGCCCTGGTTCCAGGAGTACCTGCGCTACTACTTCCTGACCGTCACCACCCCCGACGCGTCGCTGGCACGGCGCGTGCCCGTGCTGCTGCTGCTCGCCTCCGCCTTCGTCACCGTGGCGGTGCTGCTGCGCCGCGGCCAGATCGACGGGGTGCGCGGCGGGCCGGCCTGGCGCGCCGTCGGCGCCATCGGCGTCACCATGATCCTGATGGTCTTCACGCCCACCAAGTGGACCATCCAGTTCGGCATCTACGCCGGTCTGGCCGCGGCGGTGGCGGCCACCGCCACCCTCGCCGTCGCACAGTCGGCGGCCCGGTCCACCCGTAACCTGACCGTCTTCGTGTCCGGTCTGATGTTCGCGCTCGCGGCCGCGACGGCCGGCAAGAACGCCTGGCCGTACTTCTACGACTTCGGAATCTCCTGGTTCGACCGGGCGCCGGTCATCGCCGGGACCCCGATGTCGACGATCTTCCTCATCCTCGCCGTCGCGACCGGCGCACTCGCCGCGTGGCAGCACCTGCGGTTGGACTACGCGGAGAACACCGGCCTGGAACACCACGACGCGGAGGACCTCGAGGGGGTCGCGGATCGGGAGACGGTGGTCGAGGCCAAGCGCCACGAGGCCGTCGCGAACCGGATCCGCCTCATCGCGGCCGGCTCCCCGATCGCCGTGATCGCCGGCGGGCTGGTCGTCCTCGAACTGGCCCTGTTCGCCAAGGCCGCGGTCGCCCGGTACCCGGTGGCCACCGCCTTCTCCACCAACATCGGAACGCTGCGCGGTCAGCCGTGCGGGCTGGCCGAGAAGGTCCTCGTCGAACCCGACGCCAACACCGGCATGCTCACCCCGGCCACCGGGCACGATGCGTCGCGGGCCCTCGCCGGGGACGATCCGGTCGGCTTCACCCCCGACGGAATCACCACGAACCTGTCCGCCGAAATGGGCAGCTCACGACCGGGTCAGGCCCACGTCGCGGGCTCGTCGTCGAAGCCGTTCGCCGTCATGGGGACGTGGGAGGCCGGCACCACCGGTGGACGCGGGCCGCGCACCGTCAACGGGTCGATCGCGGCCCTGCCCTACGGGTTGAACCCCGCGAGCACCCCCGTGCTGGGTAGCTACGGCTTCAATGGCGAGGCGCGCCTGACATCGGACTGGTACCGCATGCCCGACCGCGCGTCGTCGCCGCTGCTCGTCGTGACCGCGGCCGGCTCGATCTCGACGGTGGACGCCTTCGGCGCCCGGACCTTCGGCCAATCGCTGCGCTTCCAGTTCGGCAAGCGCGGCCCCAACGGCCAGTTCGAAGAGATCGGTGCGCCCGTCACCCCCATCGATCCGGGCCCGGTCATCCCCAACCGGCCGTGGCGCAACCTGCGCGTCCCCATGTCGGCGGCTCCCCCCGCGGCCGACGTCGTGCGCCTGGTCGCCCTGGACAACAACCTCGGGACGTCGCAGTTCATCATGCTGACCCCGCCGCGGGCACCCAGGGTGGTGACCCTGCAGCATCTCGTCGGATCCACCGATCCCACCCTGATCGACTTCATGGTCGCCGCACACTTCCCGTGCCAGCGCCCGATGGGCCTGCGCCACGGCGTCGCCGAGATCCCGCAGTGGCGGATCCTGCCCGACTACGCGATGGCGCTGAGCCAGTCACGGACCTGGCAGAACGCCGCCGGCGGCGGGCTCCTCGGCATCAGCGAGGCGACCACGTCGGCGACGGCGGTGCCGACCTACCTCGACGGGGACTGGCACCGCGGCTGGGGCGCCCTCGAACGCTTGACCCCGCGGGATCCACAGGCGGCCCCCGCGGCCGTCGCAACCGATATTCGTAAGCAATGGGGCTGGTCGCGGACCGGATCCATCAGGCTGGAGCCGGGCAACTGATGACTGAGACCGTTAAGAAGCCGACCTTCCTCACCAAGAACGATTATCGCGGGGCGAAGCTGCTGGCCGCCATCACCGGCCTGCTGGGCGCGCTGCTGGCCATTGCGATGCCGCTGTTGCCGGTCGAGCGCACCACCGCGAAGATCGCGTGGCCGGAGAACAACACCGTGTCCTCGGTCGTCGCACCGCTGGTGTCCTACGTCGCGACCGACATGAACGTCGCGGTGCCGTGTTCGGCGGCGACCCAACTCGGCGACAAGGGTGGGGTCCTGCTCTCGACCCTGCCCACCGACGGCCTGGCCGCCACCGCGCGCGGCCTGTTCATCAACGCGACGGCCGACTCCATCGTCGTCATCGACCGCAACGTGGTCATCCTGAGCGCCCCGCGCGACGCGGCGCAGGCCAACCCGGCCTGCCGGGTCACCTTCCGCGGCAACGCCGACGGGGTCCACGCGTCGATCGAGGGCCTCGACGGCGCGAACCTCAAGGGCGCGCTGCTGAACTTCCGCACCGGTGACCACGAGATGCGCCCGCAGATCGTCGGCGTCTACTCCGATCTGCGCGGTACGGCTCCCCAGGGCTTGAGCTTCACCGCCGACATCGACACCCGGTACGTGACGTCGCCGACCCGCCTGAAGTTCTGGTTGATGGTCATCGGCATCATCCTGACGGCGATCTCGCTGGTCGCCCTGGGAATCCTCGATTCGCGCGACGGATTGCGGCACCGCCGGATCCTCCCGTCCGGCTGGTGGAAGCTGACCTGGCTCGACGGCGCGGTCACCGCCATCCTGGTGTTCTGGTGGTTCGGCGGGGCCAACACCTCCGACGACGGTTACAACATGACCGTCGGCCGGATCGCCAGCGGTGCCGGATACGCCGACAACTACTTCCGCTACTTCGGGGTGCCGCAGGATCCGTTCGGCTGGCACTTCCAGGTGATCTCGTGGATGACCCAGGTCAGCGTCGCAGCGTGGTGGATGCGTCTGCCCGCCCTGCTCCTGGGCCTGCTCGGCTGGTGGTTGATCAGCCGTGAAGTCATCCCGCGCCTGGGGCGTGCGGTCCGCAACAGCACCCCGGCCATGTGGGCGGGCGCCTTCGTCTTCCTGGCCATCTGGCTGCCGTACAACAACGGCATCCGCCCCGAGCCGGCCGAGGCCGTCGGCGCACTGCTGACCTGGTGCTGCGTCGAGCGCGCCATCGCGACCCGGCGCCTGCTCCCCTACGCCATCGCTGCCATCACCGCCGCCTTCACCCTGGCACTCGCGCCCGGCGGGTTGATGGCCGCCGCGGCACTGCTGGCCGGCCTTCGCCCCGTCGTCAAGACCTTGGTCAGCCGCCGCAAGCGCGACGACTGGGTCCCGATGCTGGCGCCGATCCTGGCGGCCGGCACCGCGGTGCTCTTCATGATCTTCGCCGACCAGTCGGTGATGCCGCTGGTGACCGGCAACAAGGTCGCCGCCGACGTCGGGCCGACGCTGGAATGGTGGCAGGAGCCGATCCGCTACTACTACCTGATCCTGCAGACCGGCGACGGCACGCTGTCGCGCCGAATCGGCATCCTGCTGATGCTGCTCTCGTTGTTCTACGTGATGTTCCGGTTGCTGCGCGGACGCCACCCGAACGGCGTTGCCCGGGCACCGATCTGGCGCCTGATCGCCGTCATGCTCGGCACGATGTTCTTCATCGCGTTCACCCCCACCAAGTGGACGCACCACTTCGGCGTCTACGCGGGCATCGCCGGCGGCCTGGCCGCCGCGGCGGGTGCCCTGATGGCCCCGGCCCTGCTGGCGTCGCGGCGCAACCGCGCCTTCGCGACGGCGTCGGTCCTGTTCGTCACCGCGATGGCCTTCGCCGGCATCAACATGTGGTGGTTCGTCGGCAATTACGGCGTCCCGTGGCGCGACCGCCCGGTCGCCATCGCCGGGATCAACGTCAGCTGGATCGTGCTGGCGGCCGCGGTGGTGACCGCGCTGCTCGGCCTGTACTACCACTTCCGCGACGACTACGTCGACGAGAAGACCCGCACCGGCCCGGTCCTGCCCGGCTTCCGGTTCGCGCCGCTGCCGACCGTCGCCACGCTGCTCGTGCTCTTCATGGTGGCGAGCCTGGCAAAGGGCGCCTGGGTGCAGCGCGACAGTTGGTCGTGGACCAAGTCGAACTTCCGGGCCATGACCGGCAACGAGTGTGCCCTCGCCAACGACGTGATGGTTGCGGTCGACCCGTCGTCGGGCATCTTGCTGCCGGCCGCGGTCGACGGAAAGGCCGCACCGTCGGTCGCCGGGGCGATCGGCGCCAACGCCGGCTTCACCCCGCAGGGGGTTCCGGAGAACGTGATGTCCTCGTCGACGAGCGACGACGGCGGCGAGCTTCCGTCGCAGGAGAATCCCGGCGCCTCGGCGAACGAGTCGGCGGCGGGGGACACCTGGGGCGGTGTCGGGCCGATCGGCGTCAACGGCTCGACCGCGCTGCTGCCGTTCAATCTCGACCCGAAGCGCACACCCGTCGTCGGGTCGTACGGTGCCCCCGGGGGCAAGGCAAAGCTGGAGACCGCGTGGTACCAGCTGCCGTACAACACCTCGAACCCGAATAAGGACCGTCCGCTGCTCACCGTCGCGGTCGCCGGCAACGTCGAGGGCATCGACCACGACAACATCGAGCAGAAGGGCCAGAAGCTGGTCGTCGAGTTCGGCCGGCGTGGCCCCCACGGGAAGGTGACCCCGGTCGGCCGGATGACTCCGCTCGATGCCGGTGGCGCCCCGGCCTGGCGCGATCTGCGCTTCCCGCTGGACAAGGCGCCGCGCAATGCCGACGTGGCGCGCATCCTCGTCGACGATGCCTCGGACTCCACGAAGGAATGGGTGGCGGTCACGCCGCCGCGCGTCGACCAGCTGCGCACGCTGAATGATGTTGTGGGACAGACAGATCCGGTGTTGATCGACTGGCTTCCCGGATTCGTCTTCCCGTGCCAGCGTCCGATCGCGGTCCACAACGGCGTCCTCGAGGTGCCCAAGTGGCGCATCATGCCCGAGGCCGACGCAACGCGGCGCAACAGTCAGACGTGGATGGCCGGTAAGGCCGGCGGCCCGCTCGGCATCACCGAGGCGCTGCTGACGCCGACGATGCTCCCGACGTACCTCCGCAACAACTGGGGTCGCGACTGGGGCGGGCTCCAGCGGTTCACGGTGATCGATCCGGCTCCGCCGGCGACGCTGGTGCTCGGCACGACGCGCGAGTCCGGGCTGTGGGATCTGGCGCCGATGCGCTCGACGGGTTACTGACGCCCGCCACGCATCGCCGACTGGGCCCTGTATCCCGTCGACTGGGCCCTGCCTCAGTCGGGGTCGGTTGAGCCCAGCGCATCATCGCGCAGCGGGTGCGCCGCCTCGTCACGCCACAGCCCGGCGGCGAAGTAGAACGCAGCGGCGATCGGTACCGGAATGATGCCGGCGAGCACGAATGTCGTGGTCAGTCCGATGGCCTCGCCCACCGGAGCGGCGATGGCCATTGACGCCGGCATCAGCGCGATCGACACAAAGAAGTCGAGGCTGGCGACCCGCCCGAGAAGTCCCGGCGGCACGCGACGCTGCGACAGGGTTCCCCACAGCACCATCGGCCCGTCGAAGAGCACCCCGGTGATGAACCCGGCCACGACGACCAGCCACACCGACGTCGCCACACCGATGAGGATCAACGGCAGACTCGACAGACCCCACAAGACGAACATGACCGTGAGGTAGCGGCGCGGCATGCGAATCGAAGCGAAAGCCAACGACGTTGCCGCCGCACCGACGCCGAACGCCGCGAGTACGAGTGCGTGGTCAGCGGCATCACCGCCGGCCCGCTCCCTCAAGAGGAACGGAATGAGCACCTCGATCGGTCCCAGTGTCGCCAACACCAGGATCGACGAGAAGAACAGCGTCGCCCAGAGCCACGGAGTCCGCCGGAGGTACCCGAAGCCCTCGGCGAGATCGCCCAATACTCCGCGAACAGCGTTGCCGCGCAGGACTTCTGGATCGCGGCGCAACGGAACCGGCGCCATCACCAGATAGCAGATCCCGGAGCCGATGGATGCGGCCGCGGCAAGGCCCACCGCGTATCCGGGTGCGGTCGCGGCGATGATCCAGCCGGCGATCATCGGCCCCACCGCCTGATAGGCCACCGGGCGAAGGAATCCCTCGATCCCATTCGCCGCCTGCAGCTGAGACGCCGGCAGTATCGAGGGCAGCATCGCCGAATATGCGGGGTAGTACATGCCGGTCGTGATGCCGGCGAGGACCGCGGCCACGACGACATGCCACAACCGAAGGGTTCCGGTCAGCGACGCGACAGCAACCACGACAAACACAGCGGTCTTGAGCATCTCCAGACCAATGACGATCCGGCGCTGCGAAACCCGGTCGGCGAGAACCCCGCCGACCAGCGTCGACGCGACCATTCCGACCGCAGCGGCCGCCGTCGCCACGGACACCTGAGTCGGAGCGCCACCCAGCCCGATGACCTGCCAAATCAGCGTGATCGCCCAAACCCCGTCGGCGAAGATGGACAGGATAAGCCCGGCCGCCAACCATCGGTACTGGCGGTACCCGAAGGGCGCCAGGGCACGCGGCAGCGCAATGGGCTGCTGCGGGGTGGGGGCGGTCGCGGTCACCAACTGAGCATGCCCGACGCCGGATCGGATGGGGTATCGATTTTCTGCCTCCAGTCGACGAGAAACAGGGCCCAGTCGGCGGGAACGAGGGGGCGGATTCAAGTGGTCGGTGCAACGGAATCTGTCGGTTTGGATTGTAGGAGTTCTTCGAGCTTTTCGGCGGGGGTCATCCAGTTGAGGCGTTTTCGGGGTCGGTCGTTGAGTTCGGCGGCGACTTGGTCGAGCATGCCGGGGCCGAAGAACGATAGGTCGGCCCCTTTGGGGAAGTACTGGCGGAGTAGGCCGTTGGTGTTTTCGTTGGTGGCGCGCTGCCAGGGGCTGTGGGGATCGCAGAAGTAGATCGGTAGGCCGGTGGCGTTGGTGATGGCGGTGTGGTGGGCCATTTCCACTCCTTGATCCCAGGTCAACGATCGACGCAGGATTTCGGGGATGGTCGGGATGGTTCGGGTCATGGCCGCGGCAACGGTGGCGGCGGTGTGATCGCCGGGCAGGTGCACCAGCATCAGAAAGCCGGTGGTGCGTTCGACCAGGGTGCCGATCGCCGAGCGGTTACCGGCTCCCATGATCAAGTCACCCTCCCAGTGGCCGGGGACCGAGCGGTCCTCGACTTCGGCGGGACGATCGCTGATCATCACCATGTCTTTGATCCGGCCTCGACCGGATGTGTCTCGGCCTGCGGGTTTGCGTCGTATCCGCCCGGTGCGTAGTGCTTTGGCAACCTCGGCGCGCAAACCACCGCGGGCTTGAACATACATCGACTGGTAGATCGTTTCGTGGGACACCCGCATCTCCGGATCGTCGGGATAGTCGTGCCGTAACCGGTGGGCGATCTGCTCAGGACTGAGCCGTTTCCCCAGCATGTCGACGACTTCAGCGTAAAGCGCGGTGTCGGGTTGGAGTTTGCGCGGTTTGGGTCGCCGCCGGCCTTGGTCGACCGTCGTCTGCGCCACGATCGCCCGATACCGGTATTCACCGTCGCCGGCGGGCCGGCCCCGCACCAGTTCCCGGCTGATGGTCGAGCGGGAACGACCCAACAGACGCGCGATCCGCGCCGGCTGCGACCCTTTGCCCACCAGTTCCTCGATGCAGCACCGATCAGCGAAGGTCAACCGGCCCGTGCCGGCGCTGATCCGGCTTTCCAGTGCCGTTGCTGTTGGTTTCATTCCGCCAGCCTGGGCCAACCACAGGGCCCCGGAGTTGCGCGACACACCAGCAGCTCGCGCCGCAGCCTTGATCGTCATCCCCGTAGACAGGCCCTGCCAAAACAACTCACGCCGCTGGGTTAACGGCGGTCGATCAGCGACCCCCAACTTCCCCAACCGTCGTCTCGAACCACCATCACCCATGCTGACCTCCGCAAACTCGTCGGCCGTTGCGGCGATCGCTTGAGTCTGCGGGGCCCACTCGACGAGATTGAGGGCCCAGTCGACGAGATTGAGGGCCCAGTCGACGGGATTGAGGGCCCAGTCGACGGGATTGAGGGCCCAGTCGACGGGATTGAGGGCCCAGTCGACGGGATTGAGGGCCCAGTCGACGAGAAACAGGGCCCAGTCGACGGAGGCTAGATCGGCATCAAGAAGTTCTTGCGCGGGGTGCGCGTGACCCGCTTGTCCCGCAGCTGGGCGAGGGCCTTGCGCAACTCCAGGCGCGTCTGCGACGGCTCGATCACCGCGTCGATGTAGCCCTTCTCCGCGGCCAGGTACGGGTTCGCCATCATCACGTTGTAGAAGTCGATGAAGTCGCGGCGAACCTTGTCGGCATCGTGGGCCGACAGCCCCTCGGTCTGGCGACGGGTCAGCAGCACGGCCGCCGACTCGGCGCCCATCACCGCGATCTTGGCGGTGGGCCAGGCGAAGTTCAAGTCGGCACCGAGCTGCTTACAACCCATGACGGCATACGCGCCGCCGTAGGCCTTGCGCAGCACGACGGTGATCTTCGGGACGTCCGCCTCGACGTAGGCGTAAAGGAACTTGCCCGAGCGTCGGATCGTGCCCTTGGCCTCCTCGACCACGCCGGGCAGGATGCCCGGGGTGTCGACCAGGAAGATCAGCGGGATGCCATACGCGTTGCAGATGCGGACGAATCGCGTCGCCTTCTCCGACGCGTCGGTGTCCAGGGTCCCGGCCATCACGCTGGGCTGGTTGGCGACGATGCCGACGCTGTGCCCGTCGACGCGGGCGAATCCGGTGATCAGGTTGGGCGCGAACAGCTCGGCGACCTCGTGGAAGGCGCCGTCGTCGAACAGTCGGAGGATCAGGTCCTTCATGTCGTAGCCGGCGTTGTCGCTGTCGGGCATGAACTCGTTGAGCGACAGGTCCGAATCGGTGACCTCCGGCTCCAAACCGGGGTTGATCACCGGCGGCTTCTCATGCGCCGACGACGGCATGTACTCCAGGTACTCCCGGACCCACTCGAACGCGGCCTTCTCGTCGGGGGCGACGTGGTGGATATTGCCCCACCGCGCCTGGTTGTGGGCGCTGCCGAGGTCCTCGGCCGAGGTGTCCTCGCCGTTGACCGCTTTGAGGATGTCCGGGCCGGTGACGAACATGTAGCTCTTGTCCTCGACGCCGACGAGGATGTCGGTGTTGGCCGGGGTGTACACCGCGCCACCGGCACACTTGCCGAGGATGATCGACACCTGCGGCGCCAGACCGGAGACCAGGTCGTTGCGGCGGCCCATCTCCGCGTACCAGGCCAGGGACGTGACGGCATCCTGGATGCGGGCACCGGCCGAGTCGTTGATGCCGACGACGGGACAGCCGACGCGGCCGGCCAACTCCATCAGTGCCGCCACCTTGCGTCCGAACATCTCGCCGACCGACCCGCCCATGACCGACTGATCGTGGGAGAAGGCCGCGACGGGACGCCCGTTGACCAGCCCGTGGCCGGTGACGACGCCGTCGCCGTAGCCGGCCTCGCTCGCCCCGGGCGCCTTGACCAGCGCGCCGATCTCGACGAAGGTCCCGGGGTCGAACAGCATGTTCAGCCGCTCGCGCGGGGAGCAGATCCCCTTCGCGGCCCGCTTGGCGATCGCCTTGTCACCGCCGGGCTCCTGTGACGCCTCGAGCTTCTCCCGCAGGTCGGCCAGTTTCGCCGCCGTCGTCTGGGTCATGTGGGCTGTCCCTTCAATCGCCTGTGGCTGCTATTCGCCCAGGCCGTTCATTCGCTTCGTCAGGTCGGCGCCGATCTTGCTGATGTACGGCTCGTCGACGATGGACAGGTGGTCGCCACCGATGTGCACGATCTCCAAATCGTCGACGACCTCGCCCCACCGGCCGTCCTCGTCGATCTCGGCCCACTTGGGCTCCAGCTCGATCGCACCGTCGTGCATGCGGTCGGCCCGATAGAGCACGACCTTGCCGTCGTAGGTCTCCGGCTGAATCTGGTCGAGGATCCGGTTCTCGATGAACGACGTGCGCTGGTGCTCGATGATGCCACCGGGGATCTTGGTGTTGCTCATCGCCATCATCTCCATGATGATCTGGAACTGGCCTTCGTCGTCGGCCTCCACCAGACGGTCCATCGGCACCGGCACATCGGCGTCGAGGTCATAGTTGCGGATGGCGAAATCCTTCCACCGCTCCAACCGCTCGCGCTTGGTGTCCGCCGTCTCGACCAGGTCTTCCTTCGGGCGCACCACGTCGATCAGGCCGATGAACTCGACCTTCTCGCCCTGCTCGCGCAGCAGCTGTGCGACGCCGTAGGCGAGCGCGCCGCCGAACGACCAGCCCACCAGGACGTACGGGCCGTGCGGCTGTACCTCGCGCAGCCGCGGCAGGTACTCGCGCACCCGGTCCTCGATCGGGCCCTCGACGCCACGGTCGAAACCGATCACCGGCTGTCCCTCCGGCAGGCGCTTCAACAGCGCCTCGTAGGCCGAGGTGTTGCCGCCTGCGGGGTGGAACAGCAGCAGCGGCGTCGGGTCGCCGGCGGTGGTGTCATAGGACTTCTTGCCGTCCGGGACCAGGCGCAGGTAGCGCAGGAAACCGTCGGTCGCCGCACCCGCGTCGAGGTACTTGCGGACATAGTCCGCCATCTCCTCGATGGTCTCCGAGTCGAGGACGTCCTCGACGTCGACGTCGCCGCCGGTGCGCTCATTGAGCTTGTCGGTCAGCTTCTGCGCGACGTCCTCGCCGAGGACCGGCAGCTTGTTGAAGATGCCGCCGGCCGACTTGCCGGTGATCGTCGCGTACACGCCGAAGGTCAACCGCTCGGCGGCGTCGCGCGGCGGGACGTCGGATCCGGCCGCCTCGGCGACCGCGGCCTGATCGGTGAGGTCGAGCTTCTCGACCTTCTCCGGGGCGGCCTTCGCCACTGCAGCCTGCTCCGCCGCGGGCTCCTCGGCCTTGGGCTTCTCGGCCTTGAGTTCCTCGGCCTTCGGCATTTCTGCCTTCGTCGGCCCGGGCGCCTGGGCGGGCTTGGCTTCGACGCCCTGCTCGCGCTCCTTGGCGATCTGCTCGTCGATGTAGGCGTTGATCGCGGCGGTGTCCAGCTCCCCCTCACCAGCCGCGTTCTCGGCCAGGTCGTCGAGCTGGTCGCGGTGCGTCACGGCGAAGGCCACGAACTTCTCGACGTCGGCCAGGCTCGCCTGGCGCATCGCCTGCAGTTGCAGCTGCGGGATGTCGAACTCGAATTCGACGCGGTTCTTGATCCGCACCGCCATCAGCGAGTCCAGCCCCAACTCGATCAGCGCGACCTCGCGCGGCAGGTCCTCCGGGTCGTAACCCATCGACTCGCCGACGATCACCGCCAACCGGTCGCCGACCTTCTCACCCGATGCGGGGTCCCACTTGTCGCCGATGTTGTCGACGACCTCGTCCTCGACGATCACGGTGTCGTCGGCGAAGGCCGCGGCACCCTTCGACGTGGAAGCCGGCGCGGCGTCGACGGCCGGCGCCGACGCATCCGCCTTCGCGGCGTCCGAACCCGCCGCCCCGTCCGCACCCGCCGCCCCGGTCGAGCCGGTGACCACCGCCTCGAAGAGCTGGCGGAAGTGCTTGCCCTCGGCCGCGTGCACGGCGACCGAGGCGCCACCGGGATGCGGGGTCAGCGTGGTCGTCACGGTCCCCGACGACGGGAAGTCGCCATAGGCCTCGCTGGCGCCGACGGTGACGTCGGCGAAGACCTGCGACGCGGCGGCGGCGGCCAAGGCGCGCGGGTCGTCGACGGCGGTCGCGTTGACCTCCCACGCGTGGCGCCCGTCGGGCAGGGCGACGTGGGCGCCCGGGATCTTCCCGGTACCCGAACCGCTCGACAACTCGGCGGTCAGCCAGTAGTCGCGGCGCTCGAAATGCGTCCGCGGGATCGCGGCGAAAGCACCGGTGCCGAACAGTGATGCCACGTCGACGGCATGGCCGTGGACGTAGAGCTTCATCAGCGCGGTGACCAGACCGTCGTTCTCGTCTTCCTTGCGCTTGAGCGTCTCGACGAGTTCGGCGTCGTGCAGGCCGGCGCTGAAGGTCACCGCGGCCACCGAGATGAGCACGGCCGGGTTCGGCGAGAGCTCGACGAAGGTGCGGTGCCCGTTCTCGACCGCCTTGGCGATCGCCTGGCTGAACCACACGCTGTGGCGCAGGCCCTTGAGGAAGTACTCGATGGTGTGGACCGGCTCGTGGCCGGCGCGGTAGAAGGTCTCGCGGTCCACCGAGCTGTAGAACCCGATCTTCGGCCGCTGGGCCTCGATGCCAGTCAACTCGTAGGCGAGCTCGCCGAGCAGCGGATCCATCTGCGAGGTGTGGCTGGCGCCCTTGGTCTGCAGCTTGCGCCCCAGCTTGCCCTCGGCCTCGGCCCGCGCGACGATCGCGTCAACCTGTGCCTCGGGGCCGCCGATGACGGTGTGCGTCGGTGCCGCGTACACGCAGATCTCGAGGTCGGGGAAGTCGACGAGCACGTCGCCGATGTCGTCGGCGCTGTACTCGACGAGGGCCATCAGGCGGATGTCGTCGCCCTCCAGCATCGACTCGCCCTCACCCATCAGCCGCGAACGCTGGCAGATGACGCGCGTCGCGTCGGCCAGCGACAGGCCGCCACTGATGTAGGCCGCCGACGCCTCGCCCATCGAATGCGGAACGAGAACACCGGGTTCGGCGCCGAAGTGCCGCATCGTGTCGGCCAGGGCGACCTGGATCGTGTAGATCCCGACCTGGCTGGTCTCGATCCCGTAGGTTTGGGCGTCGTCGAGGAACATCTCGGCGATCGAGTACCCCAGCTCGCGCTGCACGTACTCGTCGACGCGGTCGACGTTCTTGGCGAACACCGGGTTGTCCAGGTACAGCTGCTTGGCCATCTTGCGGTGCTGCGAGCCGAAACCGGACAGCAGCCACACCGCCGACGCCGGGTCCGGCGCATCTGCGGTGTAGACCAGCGGGTTGTTCTTGCCCTCGGCGACCGCGCGCAAACCGGTGAGGGCGTCCTCGTGGCTGCGGGCCATGACGACGCTGCGGGTGCGGCCGTGGTTGCGGTGCGCCAGGGCGCGGCCGATGTCGACGAGCGGGGTGGCCCGTCCCTCGTCGGTCTCCAACCAGTCGACGAGGCGCTGGGCGGCCCGCCGGCGGCGCGACGAGACGAAGCCGGACACGACCAGCGGCACGAGCGCGCCGGTGTCGGTGTCGGCCGCGCGCTCGACACCCGCGGCGATGGGCGCGAAGCCCTCGGTGGGATCGACCTCGACCGCCGCGGCCGGCGCTTCCTCGGTCTTCGCCTGGGCGGCGAGGATGGCCCGCTCGGCATCGGTCAGGTACTCGTCCTCGTCGTCGTCATCGACGTCGACGACCGGCTCGGCGACCACGGTCTCCGCCGACTCCGCCGCGGCGGGGGCCGGGTGCAGGTCGGACTCGAGGACCTCGCGCACGACGAGGTGCGCGTTGGTCCCGCCGAAGCCGAAGCCGGACACCCCGGCGATGGCGTGGCCGCTGTAGCGCGGCCAGTCGGCGGCTTCCTCGACGACCTTGAGGTTGGTCGCCTCGAACTGGATGTAGGGGTTGGGGCCGGCGTAGTTGAGCGATGGCGGCAGCTTGCCCTTGGTCAGCGACAGCACGATCTTGGCCAGTGCCCCGGCACCCGCCGCGGACTCCATGTGGCCGAAGTTCGTCTTGGCCGAACCCAGCAGCGCGGGCTTGCCCGGCTCACGGCCCTTGCCGACGACCCGGCCGAGTGCGTCGGCCTCGATCGGGTCGCCCAGGATGGTGCCCGTGCCGTGCGCCTCGACGTAGTCGACGTCGCGCGGATCGGTGGCCGCGTCGGTGTACGCGTCGCGCAGCACCTCGACCTGCGCCTCCGGGTTGGGCGCAAAGAGGCCGTTGGACCGGCCGTCGGAGTTGACCGCAGAACCGGCGATGACGGCCAGGACGGTGTCACCGTCGCGGCGGGCGTCGGCGATGCGCTTGAGGACGAACATGCCGCCGCCCTCGGAGCGGACCATGCCGTCGGCGTCGGAGGAGAAGGCCTTGATGTGCCCGTCCTTGGCGACCGCGCCGATCGTGTCGAAACCGACGGTCGCGGCGGGGGTGAGGATCATGTTGACGCCGCCGGCCACGGCGACGTCCGACTCGCCGCTGCGCAGGCTCTGCACCGCCTGGTGCACCGAGACCAGCGACGACGAGCAGGCGGTGTCCACCGCGACGGAGGGGCCGTGGAAGTCGAAGAAGTACGACGTGCGGTTGGCGATGATCGACGTCGAGGTGCCGGTGAGCGCATAGGCCGCGGTCTCGTCGGAACCCTCGCCGAGGCCAAGGGCCGCGAGTAGCTGGTAGTCGTTGGTCGAGGTGCCGACGAAGACGCCGACCCGGCCGCCCTTGAGGTCGCTGGGCGGGATGTGCGCGTGCTCGAGCGCCTCCCAGGTCAGCTCCATGACCAGCCGCTGCTGCGGGTCGACCATCTCGACCTCGCGCGGGCTCATCTGGAAGAAGTCGCCGTCGAAGGCCTTCACGTTATCGAGGTATCCGCCGCGCAGGTTGCGCTTCTCGAGCACCTCGGCCATCCGCGGGTCGGCCTTGAACTCGCTCCACCGGTCTTCGGGGAGTTCGGAGATCCCGTCGCGCCCGGTGATGAGCGCCTCCCACGTCGACTCCGGGGTTTCGCCGGCCTTGGGGAAGCGGGTGGAGAAGCCGACGATGGCGATGTCGTCGTCGGGGTTGCGCTCGCGCTCCCAGAAGGCGTCGACGTCGTGCAGCCCCTCGTCGGGGTCGCCCTCGATGATCCGCTTGGCCAACGAGGCGATCGTCGGGTGGTTGTAGACGACGGTGGCGGTGAGGACGACGCCGGTTTTGTCCTCGATGTCGCCGCCGAGCGCGACGGCGTCGCGGCTGGACAGGCCGAACTCCTCCATCGGCCGGTCCTCGGGGATCTGGTCGACGGGCATACCGGTGGCGGCCGACACCCATTCGCGCAGCCAGTCCCGGAGTTCGGCGACGGTCAGATCGCCAATGGTCTCACCCGCCGTCCCAGCGGACGGGGACGTCGAGGTGGTTTCGGCGTCGCCAGCGGCTTCGGTGGCGTCGTTATTAAGTTCAGACATCAAAATCCAGCTTACTGGTCGGGGGCGTCCGGGAACGCGGTCTGCTGGTAGCCGCCCCGCAGGGTCCCGTCGACGTAGGCGGTCTTGGTCGCGCGGCGCGCGATCTTCCCACTGGACGTTCGGGGGATCGAGCCGGCCGGGACCAGCAGCACGTCGCGCACCATCACACCGTGGCGCTGGGCGATCGCGGCGCGGACCGTGTCGGCGACCTCCTGCGGGTCAACCCGCTTGCCGGGGCCCCGCTCGGCGACGATGACCAACTGTTCCGACGAGTCGTCCGGGTCATGGGTCAGACCGCTGCTGGCGTTCTCGAACACGACCGACGGCAACTCGTTGGCCGCCACCGAGAAGGCGGCGACGAAGCCGGGGCGCAGCGAGGTGCTGGACTCCTGGGCGCTGAACTCGAGGTCCTGCGGGTAGTGGTTGCGGCCGTCGACGATGACCAGGTCCTTGACGCGACCGGTGATGTAGAGCTCGCCGTCGAGCCACACGCCGTAGTCGCCGGTGGCCATCCAGTTGGCATCGGTTTCGGTGCCCTCGGCGTGGCTGCCGGACTCCAGGCGCTGGACCAGCTTGTTGTGGAAGGTGGCCTCGGTCTCGTCGACCTTGTTCCAGTAGCCCTTGCCGATGTTGAGGCCGTGCAGCCAGATCTCGCCGACGACTCCGTCGGTGCGCTCGCTGTTGGTCTCCGGATCCACGATGACGGCCCACTGGCTCATGGCCACCTGGCCACAGGAGACCTGCGGCACCGCGTTGGGGGCGTCCTCGTCGACGACGGTGAGGTGACCGGCGTTGAGGTCCTCCCGGTCGACGTAGATGATCTTCGCCTCGTTCTCGCGGGCGGTCGCCGAGACGAACAGGGTGGCCTCAGCCATGCCGTAACACGGCTTGATGGCGGTCTTGGGCAGCCCGTACGGACCGAAGGCGTCGTTGAACTTCTTCATCGAGCTGACCGTGACCGGCTCCGAGCCGTTGATCAGGCCGATGACGTTGGACAGGTCGAGTTCCTCGCCGTCCTTCGGCAGGCCGCGGGCGGCGGCGTGTTCGAAGGCGAAGTTCGGGGCGGCCGCGAACGTGCCGGCCCCATCGCTGTGGGCGGCGAGTTCTTTGATCCACCGACCCGGGCGCCGCACGAACGCCTGCGGGCTCATGATCGTGATGTAGCGCCCGCCCAACGCCGGCAGGATCACCGTGATCAGGCCCATGTCGTGGAACATCGGCAGCCAGGTGACGCCGCGCGAATTGAGGTCGATCTCGATGGTGTCGTAGATCTGCAGCGCGTTGGCGGCCACGGCGAGGTAGGTGATCTCGACGCCGGCGGGCACGCGCGTCGAACCCGAGGTGTACTGCAGGTAGGCGACGGTGTCCTTGTTGTGGTCCTTGCCGGCGACCGGTGCGACCCAGGTCGAGCCGACGGAGTCCGGCACCGCGTCGACGGCGATGACGCGCGGGCGCTCCTTGGCGGGCTTGTCGGCGAAGAAGTCGCGGACGGCCTCGGCGGACTTCGTCGAGGTGAGGATGGCGGTGGGCTTGCAGTCGTCGAGGACGGCGTGCAGGCGGTCGGTGTGGCCGGGCTCGTCCGGGGAGAACAGCGGGACGGCGACGTTGCTGGCGTACAGCGCGGCGAAGAAGCCGATCACGTACTCCAGCGACTGCGGCGCGAGGATGGCGACGCGGTCGCCGTGCTTGGTCACCTGCTGCAGGCGGGCGGCCACCGCGCGCAGGCGCTTGCCGAACTGAGCCCAGGTCAGGTCCTGGTATTCGCCGTCGCGTTCGCGCGAGTAGTCGATGAAGCGATAGGCCAGCGTGTCGGCCTGGTCGCGGACGTTGCGCTCGACATAGTCGACAAGGGTGGCTTCCTCGGTGAAGCTGAGGTTGCCCTCTTTGTCCAGGAACTGTTCAAACTCGGTATTCAGCATAATTCTCCTGTACCGGGTCCCGTCGCGCTGGGGCCGCGGCTTCTTCTCGGTCCTCGGCGCACTCATCCGCGGGGGGACGGGAGTCCGTGAGGAGCGTTGGTCGGGTCAGGTTCTAGACCGTTTCCAGTCGTCGTGCGCGCCAACCACCAGGCCGTCGGACTTGGGCGGCTTGGCCGGGCGAGCGCAGATCCTCGGCTATCTTACTCTCCCTTAAGTATCGGGATGATCGGCGCGAACGCATCCATCTGCGTCGGGAACACCCCGACGAAGGACATCGAGGTACGCTCGCGCACCTGCCGGATCTGATCGGCGATCTCCTCGAAGGAGCCGATCGCGATATACGGCGAGGACAAAACGTCGTCGACGGTGAACTCGGTGTCTCGGACGATGTTGGGCGGATAGCCCTGGTCGAGCGCCTTGAGCGCCATCTCCGCGGTGGCGACGCGGTCGTCGGTGATGACGATGACGGCGATGGTCCAGTTCAGCTCGATCTCGTCGAACCGGTCGCCGGCCGCCTCGCGCACCCGGTCGACCCGGGCGGCGGTGGCGTCGAGCGTCATGTCGGACAGCTTCATCTTCCCGTCGGGCGTCGTGCCGGGGGCGATGGAGATGATGTCGGCGTGCTTCGCGGCGAGCGCCAACATCTTCGGACCACCGGCGCCGACGGCGATCGGCGGGCGGGGGCCCTGCCGCGGTCGCGGGCTGCCCTCGAGTCCCTTGATCTGGTAGAACTCGCCGTCGAAGTCGACGGTCTCACCGCGCATCAAGCCGTCGAGGATGGTCAGCGCCTCGTCGAGCCGGCGGATGCGGGTGCCCGGCGACTCGAACTCGATGCCGGCCTTGTCGAACTCGTCCTTCATCCATCCCGCGCCGATGCCCAGCTCGAGCCGCCCCTTGGACAGCACGTCGATGGTCGTGGCCTCTTTGGCCAGGATCGCCGGGTGGCGGAAGCCGTTGGCGAGGACCGACGTGCCCAGGCGGATGGTGCTGGTGGCCTGCGACAGGGCGCCGAGCGCGGCGAGCGGACCGACCTGGTTGCCCAGGTGGTCGGGGACGGCAAAGGCGTCGAAGCCGTACTCCTCAGCGGTTTGGGCGAGCTGGACGAACTTGCGTGCGCCGCCCTCTTCCTTGTTGCCCTCACCACCGGCTCCGAAGCGGAACTTCCGGGTCATCCACCACTCCTGGCTGTCAGCGATCAAAACTCAACCGACGATACGGTACGCGGTGCCCACCGACCCGGCCAAATGTCGGATCGGTCATGCTCGCTGCACTAATCAGAAGTGCTCCGGGTGCGGTGCCCCGTTGATCAGGCCGACCGCCCACGCGTACATCCACTGCGTCGCGGTGGCGCCGTTGAGCGACCAGTACTTCGGTGTGGCGTACATCGCGTGGATCGGGTTGCGCGAGGCGTTGACGAGTTGGCCGACCGCACCCAGCGGATTGCGGATGGTCGGCGAATCGCAGATCAGGTCGCCGGGTGCGCAGATCCCCGAGACCCGGTCGCGCAGCGAACCGAAGCCGCCGTCGCGCGCGCCGTTCATCGTGATCCCCGGGACCAGGTGGCCGAACACGCCGAGCGCGACCTCCGCACCCACCCCGGGCGGGTTGGGCCCGATGTTGTTCTGTTGGTCTGCGACGCGGCGCCCATCGGCGATCAACCCGACGCCCAGGACGAGGTGCTCGTCCTTCTCCTCCAGCACGCCGCGGTCGTTGCCGATGTTGCTGGCCACGTCACCGGCGATCACGGCCCCCTGCGAGAAGCCCATGACGACGAAGGTCGTCAGCGGGCACCGCTTGTTCACCGCGGTGATGTGCCCCGCGGTGCGCATGTAGCCCTGCCGCCGGGAGACGTCGTAGTCGGCCTGGCGGTCGCCGAGATTGGTGGGGTTCCGGAACTCCGCGGTGTAGGGGATCGTGTAGATCCGCGCTCGGTTGGCCGAGTACTTCTTCCCCAGTGCCGAGGACACCCGCAACATCAGCGACTTGGGGTTGGCCCGCGGGTTGAACGGGTCGTCTTTGGCCGAGGACTCCCAGGTACCGGGAATCACGACGACCTCGACGTCGGGGCAGTCGGCCGACTGCTTCGCCGGCGGGGGCGGCGGCTGCGGCGGGGTCGGCTTCTGAGGTGCGCAGGCGCGCAGGATCCACAGGATCAGCGCGATCACCGCGACGAGGATCAGGAAGACGATCAACCACCGACGGAACCGTCCCGCACCCGTCTTCTCGGTCGTCATGGATCAGCAGTAGTTCTCGTGAGCGGCGCGAATGACTTTGTCGGCCTTGATGTTTGCCGCCTCAACGGTCTTCTCGCCCGGGCCCACCGCGGCGACGACAAAAGCCTTCATCGACGTGGGGTCGCCATTCTTGTTGCGCTGGTCGCACACGAACTTGGCCATCGTCAGGGCGATGGAGTTGTCGGTGTCGCCCATGATGGTGACGTGCTGGCGCTTGAGTGCGTCGAGGTAGCGCTGGGCCTTGCCGTCGAGCGGCTCGGCGGGCGCACCGGCCTTGGTCGTGGAGCCGGGGAAGTCGCTGGGCTGGGTGGTCGACGGGTTGGGCGCGGTCGCCGGCATCCCCGGCTTGGACGTGTCGGTGCCCGACGGGGCGGCGATCGACGTCGGCGACTCGAACTGCGTGGTCGTCACCGGGGTCGCGGTGATCGGCGCACTCGCCGTCGAATCATCGCCGCCGCAGCCCGCGCACACACCCACGACCAACCCGGCCGCGCCCGCGGCGAGCCCGATTCGTGCCAACACCTTCACCGTTTCCCACTTTCGCTCACTGCGCCCTGACTGTCGCCCACGCGCCTGGCTGTCGCCCCATGCGTCTGGAGTCCCTCCTCGACGGCCAATCAGCGCTCAGTCGCCCAGATTACCCGTGCTCAGGCCCGAATCCGTGCAGCCAGAGCTGTGAATCGGCGGGGAATGGAAGATTCTTGGCGTTATCTCAGACCGGTGCCAGCGATTGACCAGACGCGGTGCCCGACGGCCGTCGGGCACTGCCCCCTGACCAGCACCATTCCCGGCACGATGTCCCGTTTTACCGTTATCGGTTCGCTGTGATTTAGAACACGTTATATTCGCCGCAAGTCATCCACGACCGAAGGGACAGTGACTGTGAGAACACCGATGAATGTGCGGCGAACGATTCGCTCGGCCGCCGCGATCGGCGCGGCCGGCGCCTTGGCGCTGGGCGTGCTGACGGCTTGTTCGAGTGACGACAGCAACGATGCTGGGCCGACCACCGACCTGCCCACCTCGCCCGCCGCCGGTGAGCCGATCAAGATCGGATTCATCGGCGCCGAGGGTGGCGTCGTCGCCCTTCCGCAGCTGCGCGCGGCAGCCGAGGCCACCGCCAAGTACCTCAACGACAACGCCGGCGGCATCAACGGGCACAAGGTCGACCTGGTCGTCTGCAACCAGCAGGAAGACCCCGCGTCGGCCACCAAGTGCGCCAACGAGATGGTGGAGAAGAAGGTCGCCGTCGTCGCGGTCCCGATGACCTCGCAGGGAGCGGTGATGCTCCCGATCATCGCCCGCTCGGGCATTCCCTACGTCGCGCAGGCCCCGGTGTCCGCGGTCGAGATGGGCGCCCCCGGCGGCTTCATGATCTCCGGCGGCTCGGTGGCCGTCCTCAAGGCCCAGGCGCAGACCGCGGCCAAGGAAGGCGTCAAGAAGTTCACCATGCTCATCGGTGACTCCGGCGATGCCGCCGCCTCCATCGGCCAGATGGCCCAGCTGTTCTTCAAGCCGGCCGGCATCGAGGTGAAGACGGTCATCATCCCGTCCAACGTCGCCGACCCGACGCCGCAGATCACCGCCGGCCTCGCCGACAAGCCCGACGCCGTGACGATTCTCGGCGACACCCGCCAGTGCATCGCCGGCCTCAAGGCCCTCAAGTCCGCGGCGCCGACGGTGAAGAAGTACCTCATCGCCACCTGCCTGGACAAGAAGGTCACCGAAGCCGTCGGTGAAGACGCGGTCGAGGGCGCCAAGGCCTTCACCACCGTCGTCACCACCGGCGACGACCCGTCGGTGGTCCAGTACCGCTCGGTGCTGGCCAAGTACGCCCCCGACGTCGACCCGCACGGCGTGGGCTACCTGGGCTACCAGGTGATCAGCTCGATCGCCGAGGTCGGGCACTCCCTGCCGGCCGGTCCGGTCACCGCAGCGCAGTTCAAGGCCGCGTTCGCCGCCGCCAAGGACCTGCCGGTGCCCGCTGCTCCGGGCCTGACCTTCACCTGCAACGGCAAGGCCTTCCCCAAGGCGCCCAACCTGTGCGGTACGTCAATGCTCGTCTCCACGGTCGGCCCCGACGGCGTCCTTGAGGACAGCACCGTCGTCAACTAATCGGTAGAAGGTTCGGGGGCCGCCACGTGCGGCCCCCGAATTTTCTGGCCAGCCCTTCACAACCTGACAGGTCGGACACATGGACTACCTCGCCTTTTTCGTCATGGGCATCGGCAACGGCGCCGTCTACGCGGCGCTCGGCCTCGCCCTGGTGATGACCTACAAGAGCTCCGGAGTCGTCAACTTCGCCACCGGCGCCATCGCGCTTTACACGGCCTATACCTACGCCTTCCTCCGTCAGGGAGTACTGCTGAACCCGATCCCCGGCTTCGACGCCAAGATCGACCTCGGCACCAAACTCGGCGTGCTGCCGGCGATCGCCGCGGCACTGCTCGTCGCCGCCGTCCTCGGCGTGCTGCTCTACCTCGTCGTCTTCCGGCCGCTGCGCACCGCTCCGGCGCTGGCGAAAGCGGTTGCCGCCATCGGTGTGATGCTCGTGCTGCAGGCGCTGATCACCCTGCGCGTCGGGGAGGACTCCCCGACGGTCCGCCCGATCTTCGGGTCCGGGTCGATCACCATCGGGTCGCAGGGGATCACCACCGACCGGATCTGGTTGGCCGTGGTGATCATCGGCCTGGCCGTGTGCGCCGGGCTGGTCCTGCGCTACACCCGGTTCGGCATCGCCACCGAGGCGGCCGCGGAATCGGAGAAGGGCGCGCTGGTCACCGGCCTGTCCCCCGACAAGATCGCCGTCGCCAACTGGGCGCTGTCCTCGGTCACCGCCGGCCTGGCCGGAATCCTCATCGCCCCGCTGACGACGCTGAGCCCCTACGCCTACAGCCTGTTCCTGGTGCCGGCGCTGGCCGCCGCCCTCGTCGGCAACTTCACCAGCATCGGCATCACCGTCGGCGCCGGGTTGGCCATCGGCATGCTCATGAGCGAGGCCGCCAAGCTGCAGAACACCTTCGACTGGCTCCCGCAATACGGTCTGGGCGAGGCGGTGCCGCTGATCCTCATCCTCGCCTTCCTGCTGATCCGCGGACAGGCCATCCCCGGGCGCGGCGCCCTCATCCGGCAAGACCTCGGCCGGGCCCCGCGGCCCAACCGGCTCATCCTCCCGACCCTCGTCGGCGCGGCGATCGTCCTCGCCGCGCTGTACCTGACGTCGGGAAGCCTGCGGCTCAACATAATCGTCAGCCTGATCTTCGCCATCATCGCGCTGTCCCAGGTCGTCATCACCGGCTATGCCGGGCAGGTGTCGCTGGCCCAGCTCACCCTCGCCGGCGCCGGAGCCTTCGCACTGTCGCGCATCGTCGCCGACTGGGGGCTGCCGTTCCCGATCGCACCGCTGGTCGCGGTTCTCTTCGCGACGATGATCGGCATCGTCGTCGGCCTGCCGTCGCTACGGGTCCGCGGGCTGTCCCTGATGGTCGCCACCCTGGCGCTCGCCGTGTTCCTCGAACAGGCCTGGTTCCAAAACCCCGACCTCAACGGGCAGGCCGCCCAACTCGAGCGGGGCGACCAGGGCGCGGCGCTGCCCATCCCGGCCCCGAAACTGTTCGGCATCGACATGGCCGTCGGGTCCGGCTCCGGCTATCGCATCTCCTTCGGCGTGCTGTGCCTGGTGGTGTTGATCGCCTGCGCCCTCGGCGTCGCCTTCCTGCGGCGCAGCCGTCTCGGCGGCGCGATGCTGGCGGTGCGCGCCAACGAGCGTTCCGCGGCCGCCGCGGGGATCAACGTCGGCGCCACCAAACTCATCGCCTTCGCCATCGCCTCGTTCATCGCCGGCATCGGCGGCACACTGCTCGCCTACCAGCAGCAGAACGCCAACGCCTCGGCGTTCGCGGTCTTCGCCGGCATCGGCCTGTTCGCAGCCTTCTACATCGCCGGGGTGACCTCGATCTCCGGGGCGATGCTCGGCGGCATCCTGGCCCCCGGCGCCCTGCTGGCGTTCGTGACCGATCGCTACCTGCACCTGGGCAACTACTACATGGTCGCCACCGGCATCCTGCTGGTGCTCACCGTGATCACCAGCCCCGACGGCATCACCGGGCACCTGCACCGGATTCCGTTGCCGGATTGGCTGCGCGGCCGGTCGACGCTCGCTGCCCTGGGTCCCGACGACGAGCCCGTTGCCGTCATCCCGGCGGCGACGGAATTCGGCGAACGGCCCAAGCCGGTTCTCGCGGTCAACGACATCACCGTCTCCTACGGCCCGATCACCGCGGTCAACAGTGTCGACCTCGATCTGCGGCCCGGCGAAATCGTCGGGCTCATCGGACCCAACGGTGCCGGCAAGACGACCTTCGTCGACGCGATCAGCGGTTTCGCCGAGTCGACCGGCCAGATCCAGCTGGGCGACGTCGACCTGGCCGCCCTGTCGCCGCACCGACGGGCACGCGCCGGGTTGGGCCGCAGCTTCCAAGACATCGAGTTGTATGAGGAACTGTCCGTCGCGGAGAACGTCGGCGTCGGGGTGGCCCGCGGCGACCGGGACGTGGCGGGGTCGGTCGGGCGCGCGCTGCGCCTGCTGGAGATCACCGATCTGGCCGACACCCTCGCCGCCGACCTTTCCCAGGGTCAGCGCCAATTGGTGTCGGTGGCCCGCGTCTTGGCCGGGCGTCCGGCCGTCGCCCTGCTCGACGAGCCGGCCGCCGGGCTGGACACCACCGAGAGTCGCTGGCTGGGCGAGCGCCTGCGCGCCGCCGCCAACGGCGGGGTGACGATGCTGCTCATCGACCACGACATGGACCTGGTGCTCAGCCTCTGCGACCGCGTCGTCGTACTCGACCTGGGCGAAGCCATCGCCAGCGGTCCACCAGAACTGATCCGCGCCGACCCCGGGGTGATCCGCGCCTATCTCGGTACGGCCGACCACAGCGACACCGCCGCCGGTGATACCGCCACGGCTGATTCCGAAGAGGTACAGTCATGAGCAGTCTGCAGTGCACCGGCGTCGACGCCGGGTACCACAAGAACGCGTGCGTGCGCGGCTTCGACCTGGCAGTCGAGCCGGGCGAAATCGTGGCGCTGCTCGGTCCCAACGGGGCCGGCAAGACGACCGTGCTGATGACGCTGGCGGGCCTGCTGCCGCGACTGGGCGGCGAAGTCGCCGTCGGCGGTGTCGCGCTGCGGTCGGGGAACCCGCGCGCCGCGGTGCGGGCCGGGCTGGTGCTGGTACCCGACGACCGGGCACTGTTCCGGAACCTCACGTGTGAGCAGCACCTGCGCCTGGCAGTGCGCGGCCGGGCTGCGGGGCGAGCCGCGGTCGAGTCCGCCGTCGCCCGTTTCCCACGGTTGGGCGAACGGCTGGGCGTCGCCGCCGGCGAGCTGTCCGGCGGCGAGCAGCAGATGCTCGCCATCGCCCGGGCCCTGTTGCAGCGCCCCTCGGTGCTGCTGATCGACGAGCTGAGCATGGGCCTGGCGCCCGTCGTCGTCGAATCGATCCTGCCGACCCTGCGCGAGGTCGCCGCCACCGACCAGACCTCTATCGTGCTCGTCGAGCAGCACGTGCGGTTGGCCCTCGACGTGGCCGACCGGGCGGTCGTGCTCACGCACGGCAGCGTCGCGCTCACCGACGACGCCGCGGCCCTGGCCGGCGACCTGCCCCGGTTGGAAGCCGCCTATCTCGGGGCTTGACCGGGTGGGCGCCGGCCCGGACCGTCAGTTCGCGGCGTACACCGTGCCCCGCGCCTCGCGGGTCCAGAGCTGCTCGTCGTCGTGGGCGGTGGCGCCCTCCTGCTTGAGCTCGCGCTTGAGGATCTTGTTGGTCGCGGTGGACGGCAACTGGGAACTGATCCGCACGTAACGCGGCCAGGCCTTCGGCGAGAGGTCGGACTGGTCGGCGAGGAACGCGGACAGCGCCTCGGGCGTGAGATCGTCGACGCCGCTGGGCACCAACGCGGCCATCACCGCGTCGCCGACGGTCTCGTCGGGGACGCCGTAGACGGCGACCTGTCCGACGGCCGGCATCCGCTGCAGGATCCGCTCGATCGGCCCGGCGGTGAGGTTCTCCCCGTCGACGCGCAGCCAGTCGCCGGTGCGCCCGGCCAGATAGATCCACCCGTCGGCGTCGCGGTAGCCCAGGTCGCCCGACCAGTACATCCCCTCGCGCATGCGCTCGGAGGTGGTCGCCGCGTCGTTGTAGTAGCCGGTGAACATCCCGGCGCCGGAGGTGTTGACCAACTCGCCGATTGCCTCGTCGCCGTTGACGAGGGCGCCGTTCTCGTCGAACTCGGCGACGGCGCACTCGGTGACGGTGGCCGGGTTGTAGATGGCGACGCCGGGGAAGCCCTTGCCGATCGACCCCTTCGGCGTACCCGGTTCGCGGGTGATGATGACCGCGAGCTCGCTGGAGCCGTACCCGTCCCACACCATGGTGTCGAAGCGGCGGGCGAAGTCGTCGATGTCGCGGTCGCTGGCCTCATTGCCGAATGCCGCGCGCAGCGGATTGTCGGCATCGTCGGGCTGTTCCGGCGTGGCCAGGATGTAGGCGAGGGGCTTGCCGACGTAGTTCATATAGGTCGCCCCGAACCGGCGGATGTCGGAGAGGAAGGTCGACGCGGAGAACTTCGCCGGGACCATCGCCGCACCGCTGGTGGCCGCCACGCAGTAGCCGCCCAGCAGCGCCGCGGAGTGGAACAGCGGCATGGACAGGTAGCAGACGTCGTCGGCGGTGATGCCGAACTTCTCGAGCAAGGGCGGGCCCGCGAAGGGGATGAGCATCTGTGCCAGTTGAACGGGCTTCGGGTCGCCACTGGTGCCCGAGGTGAAGATCAGCATGAACGGGTCGGTGGCCGCCGGCGTGGAATGCGGGACCAGTTCCGGGGCCTGCGCGACGAGTTGGGCCCACTCGTCGCTCGAGGTGTCGAAGACCTGGCAATCACCGAGGTCGAGGCCGTCGAGCAGCTCGCGGTGCTCGGCATCGGTGAGGAGGATCTGACAGTCCGCGCGGCGGATGTCCCGTGCCAAGCCCTCTCCTCGTCGGGTGTTGTTGATCCCCGCGGTCACGTAACCGCCCGCCGCTCCCGCCGCGATGGCGATCAGCATCGTCGGGGTGTTTCCCAGTAGGACACCGATGTGCATCGGACGCGACTTGTCCGCGGCGTTGAGCACCGTCGCGGCGACGCGCCGGGCGTCGGCGAGGTACTCGCGCCAGGTCCACGTCCCGGTGTCGTGGATGATCGCGGTGCCGTCATCGTCAGCACGCTCGGCAAGGAGCTCGGTCACAGTTGCAGCCATGCGCCCAAATCTAGAACGTGTTCCAGAACGGCGGAGGCGAATGTCCGATTCCGAGTCGGAATCCGGGTTGCCTGTGGTGTTATGCCCGGAATCCGGCACTAACGCCACACTGTCGGCGTCGATCGCGTTGACTACGCGGGCGCCGATCGTTCCCCCGCCGTCGGTTAGTTCGCATGCCAGCCGACAATTCCGCCACCTCGGAAGGCTCCTACGACGAGGCGCTCCGCCTCCGATCGGGCGCCACTGCCCAGCAGGCGGAGGTACTGCGAGATCCGGGGCGCGCCGCGCCGCCGCGGGTATCTGCGATGTGCCGCTTCTAGAGACTCAATCGTCGTGCGCCGTCTGAGGAGCGCCGAATCGACGATCGCGATGCCCAAGTCCAGCGATGCATCCAAGACAGTCAGCGCGGGTGCGGTGACTCTGAGCCCTCGATACTCGGTCACGTCATTCTCAGCGATTCTCCGATGAGCAACGAGGGTCGTCGAGGTGCACCTCGGGTGCCGACCGGGGACAGGACTGAGCACCAGGTGTTTGCGTGGCTCCACGTCAGCCAGCCCTTGCCACCAAGCCGCCGCCGCGCCACCGAGAACTGCCGGCCCGCCGACCGACGCGACGGCGAGGCGTACCTGCGCGCGAGCCGATCGTGGATACGAGGCGACCAGATAGACGCCCCGGACAATGGTCCGCCACTCTCCAGATGCGACCCGGCGCTGGATTGCCGAGCGGCTCAGCCCGAGTGACAGCGCGTCGGAGGTTGTGAGCACGCCGTCGTGGCGGATCACGAACTCGTTCAGATCCATGTCCATTTAGACGCACCGGACAGTGCCACGGTTCCCCCGCCAGGATCGAGGGCCCAGTCGGCGAGATCGAGGGCCCAGTCGGCGAGATCGAGGGCCCAGTCGGCGAGATCGAGGGCCCAGTCGGCGAGATCGAGGGCCCAGTCGGCGAGAAACAGGGCCCAGTCGGCGGTTATTTGCCGACGATCGCCCCGCGCTTCGGCGTCCAGGTGATCTTGCCGCGCTGGAACTCGGCAACCTTGCCCTTGCGGTCTCGGGTCGAACGCTCGCTGCTCGTCGGGAGGCCGAGCTTGCCGCCGGGACCGCCGACCGAGACATACGCGCCGCCGATGGCGCCGCCGACGATCTTGGCGCCCTTCGGACCGGTGATGATCCGCGCGTTGCGGAAGTCCTGGGCACGCCCGCCGGGCACCGAGTACTCCGGCGTCAGGCATTCGCCGAGCAGTCGGCGGTTCGGGGTGTAGGCCTTCTTGATCGCCCCGGAGGTCCGGCAGGCCGGCCGGTCCTCGGCGAGGCCGAGTGCACTCGCGGCCTGCGGCCACGCCTGGGTCATTTCGAACTGCCAGTACGGCCAGGTGTGGGTCCCCGAGGGCCGGTAGACGGCCTGGCCCGGGATGCCCTTGCGGTTCAGCTCCGAGGCGAACTGCTGCGAGGTGACGCGCGACAGGAGCTCGAGGCCGACGCCGGAGTAGTTCGTCGCCAACAACGGAATGTCACTGGGCTTGTCATGCGGGCCCACGACACCGTTGCCCGACGAGATGTACACGCTGGTGCCGCGCAACCGGTCGGCCAACAGGTACGGGTCGTGTTCGCGCCAAGCCGGGTTGGACGGCAGCCCGAACATCTTCTGCGAGTCGTAGCCGCCGGCGTCGCGCATCGCGAACTGGACGGCCGGCTGCATGCCGAGCGAGGTCAGCTGGAGGATCCCGGAGAACGACGCGGCGAACTTGTAGAAGCCGGGGTTACGGGTCGCGAGCATCATCGCCGCGGTGCCGCCCATCGACAGGCCCTCGACGCCGCGCACGTCGGTCGAGCGCCAATCGCGTTCGATGACGGTGGGCAGTTCCTTGATCAGGAAGGTCTCCCACTGGTAGTTCTTCCCGCGGTCCGGGTGCAACCAGTCGGTGTAGAAGCTGGACTCCCCACCGACCGGCAGGATGACGTTGATGTTCTTGTCCTTGTAGAAGTCCACGACGTTGGTGTTGATGACCCAGCCGTTCTGGTCGTCCTGCGCCCGCAGTCCGTCCAGCATCGTCATCTGCGGGAACTTCGCCGTCGGCCGCGACCACCAGTCGCGCGCGAGGAGCAACTGCACCTGGATGTCGGTGTTCATCGCCGGGGAGTGCACCCACAGGGCGACGCGGCGGTCGGTGTACCAGAAGGTCTTGGTGACGCGCACGCCCGCCGGATCCGCGGCCGGCGGCGCGGGAGGCGGCTTCGGCGCGCCGCGCGGGGGCTTCGGCGCCTGCCGCCGGTCGGCCTGATTGGGCTGCTCGGGTGCCGGCGCGGGATTCGTCGCCGGGGCGGGAGCAGGGGGTGCGGCGGGAGCAGGGGGTGCGGCGGGAGCCGGCGGCGCGGCGGGAGCGGGCGGCGGGGCCGCGACGGCCGGGCCGACGAGCGGGATGGTCAGCGCAGCGGCGATCGCACACCCGACGACGGCGGTCCGACGCCTGGCCCGCGACGCTCGGGCCTCCCTCGTCCTCACAGCTACTGCTCCTTCATGTCCCCAACGGGGCGCGTACCTCGGTCCCCTCGGCGGGCACCACAAAAACACCACGCCCTCCGTGTCGTTCTTACACGGAGGGCGTGGTGTTTTGGTTATGCCACGCTGTGACAGGTGGGATTTTTGTTACTGAAGGGACAGTGCCCCGTCGGTCAGCGGAAAAATCCCCGCGCCTTGGCGTTCCAGACCATGTCCTGCCAGTAGCCCCAGGCGTGGGTGCCGACGGCGTCGTAGGTCATGACCGGCAGACCCTGCAGCGCCGCGGCCGCCTCGAAGGCCTTGGCCTGGGTGAAGGCGAGGAACTCCAGCGTCGATCCCTTGAACAGGTCGTCGAACACGTTGGGCAGCGCGTTGTACTTGCCGAACAGGCCGTTACCCGAGCCGACGAAGATCTTCATGCCGTGCATGTTGCCGATGTTCCACATCGGGTCGTTCTGGAACCACTGCGGCCCGAAGAACGGCCACATCGAGTCGACATTCCACGGCTTCGGGTCGACGTCGAGCATCGCAAGACGGATCATCGTGCGCATGCCCGGCGCGGACAGGAAGTTGTAGCCCGAGAGCGATCCGGCGCGGTCGAAATTGCGACGGTTCTGCGCACCGATGACCAGCGCGGCGTTACCACCCATCGACAGGCCCATGATCGCGTACTTGCGGCTCTTGCCGACGCGGAACCCACGGGCGTCCAGGCCCCGGATCAGGCTGCGCGTGATCACGCAGTTCCACGCGTAGCGGTACCGCTGGTTGTTGAAGTTACTGGGGGCGACCCAGTCGGTGTAGAAGCTGGCCGGCCCACCGATCGGCTGCACGACGTTGACGCCGGAGCGGACCATCTCCTGGATGTTGGTGTTGATCTCCCAGCCGCTGTAGTCGTACTGGGCGCGCATACCGTCGAGCATGATGACGGTCTTGTAGTTGCCCTTGCGCTTCCAGGCACGCACCTTGACCTTGGGCATACCGCAGCCGTTGACCCAGAACTGCTGCAGGCCGACCTGGGTACCACCGATACGAGCGGCTGCGGGACCGCTGCCAACGGTGACCACACCGAGCGCGGTCGCCATCGCGATCACCGCGACAAGGATTCGCTTCCTCATCGTGGCCGTCTGAGACACGGTCTTCGACATGCGGCTGAACTCTCCATCTCGTTCGAGGCGCGGATGATTATCCGGCTCCGGCCACCGGGGTGGGCCGGACTCGCCTTCGATTACACATTGATCCCCGAGTCCACACATCCTGAACCCGGAGACCACAACGCTAAAGAATCGTATTGCAACGCCTCCGTGACCCACAAATGCAAGCAGCGGCAGAACCGGACGAATCCGACCTCATCAGCCTCCCGGTTTCCGGCGTCGTCGCAGGTACCACCATCAATCCCAAACCTGAGAGATTGACAGGTAACTTGCAGGAGTCCCGCCCTGTCCGCGCCACATCTGCCCCACCGCGGTGCGCGGGATCTCTATTTCGGCCGGATTCGGGGCGGCATGGTCAGGCCGCAGCGTTGGATCTCATACTCGGGGATCCGCGAAATCCGGTACCCGGTGAAATCAAAGGACTGGCGCAGGCTGCTCTGGAAACGCTTGAAGGTCCACGGCTGGGCCTTGTAGGAGGCGATGCGGTCCATCGTCTGCGGGCAGGTCAACGCGACCTGGGCCTGCTGCACGACCTCCTGATCGAGGAACAACGGCAGCACCGGGTAGCGCCCAACCGCGCCGGACTCGGCGATCACCCACTCCATCGGCAGGATCTTGTCGTGGCCGATGCGACCGTCCTGCAGACGATCGGTGTGGGCGGCAATCGGATACGCCAGCCCCATCTGGTCGACGACCCGCACGTCGAGCGGAGCCAGCATGCCGGTCATGCCGAGGTTGAGGAAGTACACCGTCACCTGCCGCGGGGTGTTCGGCGGCATCTTCTGCGGCAGCCGGGCGTAGTACCAGCCGTCGTAGTCACCCGACGCGATCAGCACCGCACCCTCGTGGTGGAACTTGTCGATGGCCTCGACCATCGCCCGCATCCGCGGGAACTCCAGATAGTCCTGGGCCGTGACGGGATTCGGGTTGCCCATGTTGACCGCGTAGAACCGGCGCTCGTCGACGATGCCGCTGCGGCCGATGTCCAGCCCCTCGCCGGGCAGGGTGTTCTGGTTGACGATCGACGCCCACGAGACCGTTGCGATCCAGATGATCCCCAGCAACACCGCGCCGCCCAGGGTGGTCCGGGTCTTGCGGCGCACGATCTGATCGGCAGCGCTGGTGGTCGGGCGCCACGCCAGCCGCGCATCCTGCGGGAGCACGACGGGGATCACCATGATCGGCAGAAGCAGGATGAACAGCGGGGTGAGCAGGACGCGGGCATGCATGAAGTCGCCGCCCTGGCGGATCCAGTACAGCGACAGCACGATTCCCGCGACGGCGACCACGACCACGGCGGTCCGCGGGCGGCGCAGGTCCCCACGCAGCCGGTCCCAGCGCGCCCGGATCCCGGTCGGCGTCGACGGTTCGTCGAGCACGTTGTCGTCGTCCTTGGCTTCGTCGTTTTTAGCATGGCGCCCCGACGACGGGGCCTCGGCCAGCGCGGCCACGGCGGCACGCTGCGCCGAGCGCGCATACAACAGCCAGGCGACCGCGACGAGGGCGAGGATCACCGGGAACAGCAGGACATACGGGCCGAACATGTTGCCGACGTAGATGAGGCCCTGATGCCACTTCGAGCCGGAGGCGTCCTTGGCGATGGCCGGATTGGGCACGAGCACGGCGTAGTAGCCCATGCGGAAGATTTGGTAGAGCACCGGGAGCCCACCGGCGGCGACGACGATCCCGGCCCGCATCCACCAGGTGGTCCGGACGCAGACCAGCACCAGCAGGACCAACCCGCCGAGCAGGGTGAGCTCGGGCCGGATCAGCGGCGCGAGCCCGGCAACGAAGGCGAGGAACAGCACGGCGGCGCGTTCGCGCCGGGTGTCGCCCGCCTCGCGGCGGGTCCACGCCAGGAACAGGCACCACAGTCCGGCGACCCAGAAGATGGACAAACCGTTCTCCAGGCCGCTGGTCGCGAAGTCGCGGGCCGGGGGCAGCGTGATGTAGATGATCGCGCCCAGCGGCAGCAGCAACGTGAGGCCGCGGTTCGCGGCTCCGCTGCCGGCCGGCCACAGCAGGCGCATGGTGCCGTACATGGCCAGCGGGATGGCCGCCACCGACATGATCAGTGCCGTCCACAGCGCGACATACTCCAGCTGTCCGCCGGTCACCCAGGAGAAGAACCACAGGAGGTAGGTCCACGCCGTCGAGGTGTTGGCCTCAACGCGCTCACCCGCATTGAACACCGGGCCGTTGCCGGCGAGCAGGTTGCGGATCGTGCGCAGGACGATCAGCCCGTCGTCGGCGATCCACCGCCGCTGCCAGGCCCCGATCGCGAAGAACGCGGTCACGCCGATTGCCCCGACGAGGAAACTCCCGTATGCGACGCGGGAGCGCAGTCGGGCGGCGGGCGAGCCGGAGGTGGCGGTCACGCCCTCACTTGATCCAGAGCGGGTAGGCATAGACGGCGACACCCACGCATAGTATCCAAGCCACGGCGAGGATCTGCAGAACCCGGTCGCCCAGGGCGATCTCCTCCGGTTCGCCGGCCTCGCCGCCGTCCACGTCGACCGCGTAGCGCAGGATCGCAATGGTGAACGGCACCATCGACAGTGCGTAATAGATGTTGTCGTTGGGCTCGCCGTTAAACCGGTGGGCTTCCTTCTCGAATGCCCACAGGCCGTAGAAGACGACCACCGAGGTCGCCGCGAGCGTCCACACGAAGCGCAGGTAGCCGGTGGTGTAGTACTGCAGCGACTTGCGGATCTTGGCCCCGGTCTGCTCGGCCAGGTGCAGTTCGGCGTACCGCTTACCCGCGGCCATGAACAGCGAACCGAACGCCATCACCAGCAGGAACCACTTCGACAACTCGACCCCGGTGGCGGCACCACCGGCGACGGCGCGCAGCAAGAAGCCCGACGAGACGATGCAGATGTCGAGGACGGCCTGGTGCTTGAGGCCCAGGCAGTAGGCGATCTGGATCACCAGATAGACACCGATGACCACGGCGGTCTGCCAGTTGGCCAGCAGTGCGACGGCGATCGAGGCGACGGTGAGCACCGCGAACAGCGCGTAGGCCAGGTTCACCGGGACGACGCCGGCGGCGATCGGGCGGAACCGCTTGGTCGGGTGGTTGCGGTCCGCCTCCACGTCGAGCGCGTCGTTGATCAGGTAGATCGCCGACGCGGCGAGGCAGAAGGCCACAAAGGCGATCCCGACGTTGGTCCAGACCTCGCCCGGCGTGGTGCCGTTGGCGATCTGGTCGGCCGAGGCCCGACCGAAGGTCAGCTGACCGGCGGCCAGCGGTGCGGCCAGCACCAGGACGTTCTTGACCCATTGCCGCGGCCGGATGGCCTTGACGAGCCCGGTGGCCAAGTTCTTCGGCGGTCCGAGGACCTTGCCGCTCTCGATCGGCTCCTCGCTCATCAGACTCCTGGCTTTCGGTTCGCGAACAATCGGGAAGAGAAGATTCTGTCGCCCACTAGTTTGTCACCCACGATGACCGCGCCCGCACTCGCCGCACCGATCGCGGCGCCGGCCAGCACGTCGGTCGGGTAGTGCACGCCCAGCACGAGGCGCGACAACAACATGGGCGGGACGATGACCGCCGGCAGCGTTTTGGCTCCACGCTCGCCCGACGCCGCCCAGCCGAGCAGGATCGCCGCCGCCGTCGTCGACGTGGCGTGCGATGACGGGAAGCTCAGCTTGCTCGGCGTGCCGACGCCGACCTTGATGTCGGGGTGGTCGGGGCGCGGGCGCCGCACGATGCGCTTGATGACCACCGACGCGGCGTGCGCGCCGAATGCGCCGATGCCCGCCTCGATGTAGCGGCGGCGGGCGGTCTCGTCGCCGCGGCGTGCGGCCAAGAGCGCTCCGGCGCCGGCCAGGGCCAACCAGCCCAGCGAATGCTCGCCGAAGTGGGACAGCCCTCGGGCCGCGGTCACCGTCGCCGGCCGGGTCACCACCGATTGGATCCCGGCCAGCAGGGCGGCCTCGCCCGTCGGCTTGGCGACGGCCGTGTCGGCCGGCACCGCCGTGGGCTCAGTCGATTCCAAAGACATTGGCCCAGCTTTCCTTACTGGTCAGGTCCGCGTGTGCGTCCCGGTACTTCTGCTTCATCTCGGGGAACCGCTCGCGCAGCTCGCGCACCAGCGCGGCCGACTCCTTGCCCAGCGCCAACGCCTTGTCCCGATCCCGCTGGCGATACACGACGCCACGCCCGTCGGCGGTCGTCACGGTCACGCCGTCGACGCGGCCCAACGAGAACCAGCGGGCCTCCACCGGCGGGTAGTTGGCCTGCGGCACCTCGTGGTGGCGCGGGTCGGCCGGGCGCAGGTTGTTGCGGATCGCCTTGGCCAGCGTGAGCACCTTGACCACCGGGTTCTTGGGCTCGTTCACGCCCAGCGCGGTCGCCTCGCCGGTGGCCTTGGGCAGATCCTGCGCCGAGGGGAGCACCACCGCGTCGGGGTACTGCTTGCGCATCTCGGCGATCTTGCCCAGCGCCGTCGGCAGGAGTTCGCGGATGTGGTCGGGGCCGGCGAGGAAGTCGCGGATCGACTCGTTCTGGATGGCCACCGTCGAGTACTCCAGGCACAGCAGATGTTTGGCGGTCGCCTTGACCATCGACTTGAGGATGCCGTCGATCGGGCCGTCGTGGTGGATGGCGGCGACGACGAGACGGTTGCGCAGGTGGAAGTAGGCCTGCCAGTCGATGGCGTCGTCCTTGTCGCTCCACGCCATGTGCCAGATCGCGATGCCGGGCACGGTTGCCGTCGGGTAGCCGGCCCGGGCGGCGCGCAGGGCGAACTCCCAGTCGTCCCACTTGATGAACAGCGGCATCGGCAGGCCGATGGTCTCCGCACATTCGCGCGGGATCATGCACATCCACCAGCCATTGCCCTCGACGTCGATGCGCCGGTGCAGGTTCTTCGAATTGTCCCGGTCGCTCATCGGGTACTTGGCGAAGTTGTGGTCGTATTCGACGAACGGCGCCGCGGTCCACATGAAGGTGTCGCGGTTGATGACCTCGCCCATGCAGTGCAGGTGGCTGCGATCCTGCAGGTTGAGCATCTGCCCGCCGACGAGCATGGGCGTCTTCGCATACCGGGACAGGGCCAGCGCCCGCAGGATCGAGTCGGGCTCGATCGCGATGTCGTCGTCCATGTACAGGATGTAGGGGCTGTCGGTCAGGCGCAGCGCCTCGTACATGATCCGTGAGTAGCCGCCGGAACCGCCGAGGTTGCCCTGGTCGAACATGTGCAGGCGGTCGCCGAGGCGGGCCGACGCCTCGTCGAAGCCCGGCTCGTCGGCGACCTTGCGGGTGCCCTGATCGGGCATGATCACCGCGTCGATGACCTCGTCGACCATCGGGTCGCTGGTCAATGCGGCGAGCGCCGCGACGGCGTCGGTGGGCCGGTTGAACGTCGGGATCCCGACGGTAACGCGCTTGTCCTTGCCGCCCGCTTCGTTGCTGGGCGCCGGGACCGAGGCGTACCAACCGGCCGACGTGATCTCGGTGTCGGTGTCGGTGGTGATGTCGAACCAAATCCACCCGCCGTCCTCGAACGGGCCGAGGTCGAGTTCGAACTCAATCGCGCCGCGGCCGTTCTCGTCGACGGGGACCAGGTCGCCGCCGATGCCGATGCGCGAGCCGTCGATCTTGGAGCGGTAGAGGTCGACGCGGGCGGTGCCGGTCAGTTCGACGCGCAGGACGACGGACTTCAGCGTCGACCAGCGGCGCCAGTAGGCGGCGGCGAAGGCGTTGAAGTAGGTCTGGAAGCTGACCTCGGATTCACCGCCGAGGACCACCGAGGTCCGCGACGGCGAATGGGCGCGGCGCAAGTTGCCGTCGGCCTCGACCAGGTACAGGGAGCGGACGTCGAGCGGCTCGCCCGGGCGCGGGAAGATGACGCGCTGCAGGAGTTCGACTGCCTTGGATTCAGGTTTGGCGTCGGACTTCTTCTTTTGTGTCGCTGTCGTCATGATTCTTGATCGTCCTTTTCGAGCAGTCCCGGCCCGCTCGCTTCGCTCCCGGCGCCGACGAGGGGGGCACCGGCGCTCAAGTGCGGGGCCAGCGTGTTGTCGAACATGGTGAGCGCGCTGGCGATGGCCATGTGCATGTCGAGGTACTGGTAGGTGCCCAGGCGGCCACCGAAGAGCACCTTGTTGTCGCGGAGTTCGGCGGCGGCACGCTCGCGGTAGCGGGCGAGCATCGACCGGTCCTCGGGGGTGTTGATCGGGTAATACGGCTCGTCGTCGTCGGAGGCGAAGCGGCTGAACTCGCGCATGATGACCGTCTTGTCGGACGGATAATTGTCGCGCTCGGGGTGGAAGTGACGGAACTCGTGGATGCGGGTGTACGGCACATCGGCGTCGTTGTAGTTCATCACCGGGGTGCCCTGGAAGTCACCGGTGGGCAGGACCTCGGTTTCGAAGTCGAGGGTGCGCCAGCCGAGCTGCCCGTCGGCGTAGTCGAAGTAGCGGTCCAGCGGGCCGGTGTAGACGATCGGGGCGTCGGGGTTGGCTGCGCGCACGTCGTCGCGGATGTCGAACCAGTCGGTGTCCAGGCGCACGTCGATCTTCTCGTCGGCGGCCATATTCGTCAGCCACGCGGTGTAGCCGTCGACGGGCAGACCCTCGTAGGTGTCGTTGAAGTAGCGGTTGTTGAACGTGTAGCGCACCGGCAGGCGGGTGATGTTGGCCGCGGGCAGGTTCTTGGGGTCGGTCTGCCACTGCTTGGCGGTGTAGTCCTTGACGAACGCCTCGTAGAGCGGGCGGCCGATGAGGCTGATCGCCTTCTCCTCGAAGTTCTTGGCGTCCTTCGAGTCGAACTCGCTGGCCTGCTCGGCGATGAGCGCTTTGGCCTCGTCCGGCGTGTAGTAGCGGTTGAAGAACTGGCAGACCAAACCCAGCCCCATCGGGAACTGATAGGCCTGGCCGTTGTGCATCGCGAACACGCGGTGCTGGTAGCCGGTGAAGCTGGTGAACTGGTTGACGTAGTCCCAAACCCGCTGGTTGGAGGTGTGGAACAGGTGTGCGCCGTAGCGGTGCACCTCGATCCCGGTCTCCGGCTCCGCCTCGGAGTACGCGTTGCCGCCGAGGTGCTCGCGGCGCTCAACGATCAGCACGCGCTTGCCCAGCTGGGTCGCTGCGCGCTCGGCGACGGTCAGGCCGTACAGGCCCGATCCGACGACGATGAGGTCGTACGTTTCGCTATTGCTCACCACGGGTGTTCAGGGTATCGGACGGAGGCTGAGAATCCCTTATCGGCGACATCCAACTCGGCTATAGCAGGACGCGCCGGCCGGATAGACGCCGGCGGCGCCGTCAGTCGGCCTTCGTGGCGCGGCGCTGCGCCTGTCGTTCGTGGTTGCGCAGGACGCGCTTGGGCCAGAAGGCGTAGCCGCCCCAGACCGACAGAAAGGTCACCGCCACCGCGACCACCAGGATCACCGCGAACACTCCCGTATCGACGCCCTCGAAAACGCCGAGGACTGCCAGGACCACGAAGCCGATCACCGACCACGCCAGCAGCGCGCCGAAGGACCACAGCACCAACCACCACCGCTCGGCTTTGTCGGGCACGCGCATGTGGTTGGCCACGAAACGGTCGACGGCGATATTCGCGGACAGGAACGGCACCAGAACCCCGCCCGCCGTCGTCGTACCGCCCGAGTCGCCGGGCAGAATCGCGTCCATCACGGCCCACAGAATGCTGAGGCCGACGGCCCCGCCGATGAACCACCACAGGTACTTCCACATCGAGCCGCTCACTTGCCCGTTCACATCACCCATATCGGTCACGATAGCCGCACGTGGTTCGACGACTCTAGGATCGGCCCCATGGCCTACACCGAGTTCATCCCGAATGCCGGCGCCTGCCTGGCGACGACCAACGTCACGTCCCGGCGGGGCCGCGTGCGCTGGATGGTCCGGGAGGATTCGCAGGATCCCGTCGACAACGGCTGGCGCATCATGAGCCACATCGACGATGAGGCCTACCTGAGCAGCGAGGGCTGCTGGGAGATCGTCGACTACAACGACGTCTGCGCCCTCGAACCGGCGCTCATCGAAATGTGGTCGCTGCCCGTCGGCTCCGACCTGCAACTCGTCGACGACGAGGGCGGTATCCGCATCCTCGACACGGCCACCGGCCAGCAGGTGATCCCGGCGACCGGGGGCGTCGCGGCCACCCCCGACGAGGACCCGCACGAGATCGCCAAACGCGAGGACGCAATCGCCAGCGAAACGTGCACCGCCATGTCAGGCATCCCGGATTGGACCCTCGCACTCACGTCGATCACCTTCACCGACGGCACTGCTCCCGCCGGGCGCTGTCTGCTGTACGGCGCGGGAGACCAGGAGCCCGACGTCGAACCGTGGTTCGCCACCGGGACCCTTCCCGCGCTGCCGTTCATCCGGGAGGTGGGCCTGCCGGCAAAACTGACCGACGACTTGGCGCGACACCGTGGCTCGATGCCCGATCGCAACGGCCGACTGTGGACCACGATGCAGTACGCGGTGCAGCGCGACGGCCAGTTCTACTTCTTCGCCTGCCGCTACCGGTAGTCAGCTGACAGAAACGGCCGAATCCGAGGGGGTCGAGGGCATATTGCCCTCGAGGGGCCTATTTTTGGCCATTTCTGTCAGCAGCGGAGGAATCGATCGCCTCGGCCTAGAGCGCGTCGGCCTGCGGGTAGCCCAGCGCGACGACACCGCCGCGGGCGTCGAACGCTTTGAGTCCGCGCTTGGTCATGGCGACGGCGCCGGTCTTCTGGGTGTAGAACATGGTGCCCCGGCTGAAGCGCTGCGTGACCGCTTGGCCGTCATCGGTCAGCTCCGGGACACCCAGTGGCTGACCCAGTGGCGACTTCGGACCGCCGAGGGACACCTGCTTGGCCGCGAATGCGCTTCCGGCGGCGCCAAGCAGTCTGTCGATGGCACCCTTGTCGAGTTTCACGTTGTCGGTGATGCCGCGCAGCAGCGATCCGAGGTCGAGGTTCTCCAACGGCCCGAGGATGCCGGCCCCGGGCCCGGTCGGCGGGGCGACGATCTGCGGCCGGGTGGTCTGCCCGGCAATCGAGAACCACGACGACTTCAGCTTCAGCAAGCTGCGGGCCTCTTCGCCGGTGACTTCCTTGGTCCCGCCCGACCCGACGGCCTTCACCTTCAGCGCGCGGCCGTTGGCCGGGCCGAGCCCGTTGGCCTGGGTGACTTCGAGGGCCTTGAGGACGCCGACGCCAAAGGCGCGACCGACGCTTCCCGAACTGACCGTGGCGGTCCAGTTGTGCGCCGGGGAGACGGTGTCGCCTTCGTCGGTCACGGCCGGAAAGTTCCCACCGGCGGTGTAGCCGCCGGTCGATGCGGAGAACTCGGTGAATGCCGGGCCACCGCCGGCGAGCAGGATCTTCCCGGCGGTCGCGTCGGCGGCTGCGTTGGTCCGCGGATCCTCGCCCGCGACACCGCCATAGACCTGGGAGTTCATCGTGTCGTCGATCTTCTTACCCTTGGCCAGCGCCGCCAGCGCGTAGGTCCGCGCAGCCACGGCCTGGGCCTTCAGCGCCTCGCCGCCGCCCTCGTCGGCCCATTTCGGCAGGCTTTCCCGCGGGATGACGCCCTTGACGTAGTCATCGATGTGCAGGCGGTTGACGACCCTGCCGCCGACCAGGCCGAGCCCGCCGCGGTAGGCGGCGTTGCTGCCGCAGAAGCGCAACAGTTCATTGCCGGGCCGACTCGGGGCCGGGTTGATCGGATCGACGAAGGGGTTGGGCCCGAGTGGCACCGACTTCACGACGGCACCGTTGCACCCCGATGTGATGGTGGCCGTGGCCCCGGACAGGCGCACTGCCTGACCGGGGGCCACCGTCTGGCCACCGACTCGCATCGGCGCGTCCGCGCGCACATTCACCGAGGACTGCTTGGTGAGAATCACCGAGACCTCGGGTTTGTCCGCCTTCCCCGCGGTGGTACCGCCGTAATAGTGGCGCAGAATCTTGTCGGCCGGCCAACCCTTCTTCGCATAGCCGAACGCGCCCCACTGACCCATGCCGCGACCGTGGCCGTGACCCTTGCCGGTCAACGTCACGTCGGCGCCGGCCGCCAGCTCGATGCGCACCGTCTTGGTGGTGACGGCGACCGCCGCGACTCCACCGACGACGATGACCGGCGCCAGGACCGCGGACACGATCTTGCTCCGAACCTGTCGCATGACTGACCTTCCGCGCCGACCGCAATCCTGTGACTAATGGGACTCATGTGACTGTAGTGGCGACGCACAGGGAGTCACAAGCGCGCACGGTCACAACCCGGTCACGAGTTCAACGGGCAGTCCGAGCGGGCTGATGCCACCGCTCAGAAGTAGCGGCTGACCACCGCCGCGACGCCGTCGTCGTTGTTCGTCGGCGCCACCTCGTCGGCGGCGGCGATGGCCGCCGGATGGCCGTGGGCCATCGCGGCCCCGTGCGTGGCCCAGCGCAACATCTCCACGTCGTTGGGCATGTCACCGAAGGCCAGGACCGCGTCGGTCGACAGGCCGGTGACCTGCGCGAGCCGGGCCAGCCCCGCGGCCTTGTGTGTCTGCGGCACCGACAGTTCGACCAGTCCGTTGCTCGTGGAGAAGGTGACCTCGGCAAGGTCGCCGACGGCCGGGGTCAAGATCTCGGCCATGTCCTCGCTGCGCATCCGCGGCGCCCGCGCCAGCAGCTTCACCGCCGGCGCGTCGGAGATGTCGGCGTCGTCGACGAGCTCGTGGTCCGGGTTGAGCCACGCGTGCTCGTAACCGTTGGTCGCGACAAACGGCCGGGTCGCCGCGTCATGCGCCGATGCCCCGGCCCGCTCGGCGGCCAGCCCGGCCTCGGGCAGCACCTCCGCCAGGACCTCCACCAGCTTGCGCAGCCGCGGCACGTCCAGCTCGGCGGCATGCAGGACGCGGTCGTTCTCCACGTCGTAGACGATGGCCCCGTTCGCACACACCGCATAGCGCACCAGCGAGCCACCGGGACGGACCGCCACCAGGTCCTCGGGCACGACGAGTTGATCGGTCACCTCGGCGATCCAGCGCGGCGGGCGTCCGGTCGCGAGCACCAGGTCGACGCCGGCGCGGGTCGCGGCGGTGACCGCGTCCACCGTCGCCGCCGTCACCTTGTTCTCGTCGTCGAGCAGGGTGCCGTCGACGTCGCTGGCGATGAGCGACGGTACGAGCAACCTGCGATCGGCCCCGCTCACCCGCGGCCCGACTCGCGCTTGGCCGCGCGAGCCGCCGCCTTGTGGGCGGCCTCCTCGTCCTCGATGACCTTGGCCTCGGCGAAGGTCGGCGCCGAACCACCCAGGAGCGACGGCACCCACGGCTCGCCGGCCGGGTGCGGGTATTCCATTTGAATCGGATGCAGCATTGCCACCATCGTGTCACGCAACTCAGACACCTTCGCCTCCACCGAGGCGGTGGAACGGGAGTCGACGTCGGAGACGTCGATGGGTGCACCGTATTCGACGATGACGGGAAACCGCTTGTGCCCCAACGTCCGGATCCCGCCCTTGGTCCACACGCGATGGGCTCCCCAACAGATCACCGGGATGACCGGCACGCCGGCCGCCGCGGCCATCCGGACCGCACCCGACTTCAGTTCCTTGATCTCGAAGCTCCGGCTGATCGTCGCCTCCGGGTAGACGCCGAGCAGCTCCCCGTTGCGCAGCGACTCGACCGCGCTTTCATAGGCCTCGTGGCCGGCCGACCGGTCCACCGGAACCGTGCCGGTGTGGGTGATGAGGAATCGCATGATGGCGATGTCCATCATCTCGGACTTGATCATGAAGCGGATACGCCGGCCGCGGGCCTTCACCCCCAGTGCGACGGGGAGGAAGTCGAAGAACCCGGTGTGGTTGATCGCCAGGACCGCCCCACCCGTGGTCGGAATGTGGTCGGAGCCCCGGTAGTCGATCTTGAGCCCCTGCGACCCCCGCAAACCGACGGCGATCAGCTCGAGCGTGCGATACACCGGCTCCATCGGGACTCCTTCCAGGCAGGCTCAGGTTACCGCGACCACCACCATCGGCGCGGTCACAAGCGCCGGTCGATGACCACCGTGCGACGACTGTGGCCCAGGTAGTAGCGGTCCGGCGGCGGCGAGAAGCCCGGCAATTCCGCAAGCGCATCGGGCAGGCGGTCGACATCGGCGAGGCGGACCCGCAGCGGCGCCCCGGCGGTGAAGGCCAACTCGACCTCCACCGGGCCGGGCATGGCAAACAGGTGGACGCCGACGATCCCGTGCCCCGGCTTCGGCACCACCTCGCGGCCCGCCGCCACCATCCGCTTCACCCGGCCATCCGCGTCGTCGACGGCCAGGATCATCCCCTCGGCACCGCGCGGGGACGCCACCGCCACCCGCACCGTCCGCACCGTCCCCGACGTCGAATCCCCGACGACGCGCAGCGTTGGCGCCGCGAGGTCGACCGCACGGGCCGGACCCACCCGGGCCGACGACCCGGCCGGGTCGGGGACCGGGATCGGCACCTCCTCGGTGCCGACGTAGCCGGCCGCCCAGGAATCCACCGACCGCGGCGCATCGCCGCCCACCGGCACCACCCACTGCGCGCGGCCGGTGTCGGCGTTGAGGACATAGGACAGCCGCGTCGGCGTCATGTGGCCGGCACCGGGAGCATTGACCGCAATCCCAAGCACGGTTGCCGCGATCACCGCCACCGCCGTGGGCGCGCCGAACCGGATCGATGGGAGCCACGGGCGTTTCAGCCCGGTCGCCGGCAACGTCTGAGTCCGGAACGGCAAGGCCAGCAACGGCAGGGCCAACACAACGGAGAGCATGATCAGCGGCAGCGCCACCACCATCCCCAACGAAAGCCCGAGATCGAACGTGCCCCAGCCGACCGCCGCCAGGAGGACCGCAGTCGGGACCAGCCCTACGGTGAGCGCGGCAGCCCGTCGCATCGGCGTACCCAGCGCCACCGCACCCAATCCCCCGAGCGCGGCGAACGGAGCCGGCACCAAGACGGGCGCCATCTGCGGCCACACCGCAACCGCCGCGACGCCGACCAGGGTCAAGACCACCAGCGCCCCGCACCACAGCGTCCACACCCCGAAGTGGCGGACCACCGGGTACCAGAACGCCGTCACCACCCCCGCCACGGCAACCGCGCCGAGCTGCAACCAGAACGGGTTCCACGGGGTGGCGGTGGGCAGGACGGCGAACTCCGGCCGAATCCGGGTCAGCACCCACCAGTAGGCCAGACCCGCGATCACCGTCGCGACGAGCAGAAGCGCCACCGCGCCCGCCGCCACCACGACCGTCCACCACGTCGTCATCCCCCGGATCCGCGACAGGCCGATCACCCCAAGGGCGAGGACAACCGCGACGACGAGAAGCACCCACGCCCACCGCGCGTCGACGTGGATCAGGGTCCGTGGCGGGATCCGGAAGTACACCGTGTCCGGGCCGCGGGCCTCATCCCGCGCCGGGCTGTAGCGAACCAGGTCGGCGCCGGCCAGCACCCGGGCGACGGCCAACGAGTTCTCCCCCATCTGCTGCAGCGAGCCCCGCCCGACATTCGCCGGCATATCGGCGCGCGAGTGGTAATAGGCACTCCCACGGACGTAGGCCGAGTCCAGACCGGCGAAACCGCCGTCCTCGAACGCCGTGAAGTCGGTGAGGTTGGGCAAGACCCGGAAGGCCGCCGCATTGGTGGAGTCGGCGGCCGGATGGGGCACGACGTCGGCGTAGAGCCCGGTCAGGGCGGCCGCGCCCGGGCTGGTGCGGAACATGACGGTCGGACCCGACGATCCCCGGGCTTCGTGGTTGAGGACCACGGCCCGTCCGGCACCGAGGGGATGATCGCGCACATACGCCTCGGCGCCCAAGAGGCCGATCTCCTCGCCGTCGGTGAGGAGCACGACGACGTCGTTGCGCGGCGGGCCGGCTTGCTTCAGCGCGCGGACGACCTCGAGCACGGCGGCCACCCCGGCGCCGTCGTCGTTGGCCCCGGGGCCCGAAGGCACCGAATCGTAGTGCGCGGCGAGGACGAGTTTCCCAGTCGGGTTGGTGCCGTTGATGACCGCGACGATGTTGTCGACGCGCGAGACCGGGACCAGCCCGGTGAGCTTGTCGATGGATGCGGGCGGGATTCCCGTCGACCGGTGCACCGTCGGCGCCAGGCCGAGTGTCACCAACTCGGCAACGAGGCGGTCGCGCACCCGCGCGTGCTCGGCGGTCGCCACCGGGTGTGGCCGCACCGCGATCTCGTCGATCAGCCGCAGGGCGCGCTCGGCGGAAAACTGTGTCGGCGGCGCGTCGACCGGTGCCGGGGCCGGTGGGCGCTGGTCCCAGATCGACAGCAGCGCGACCGCAAGCAGGACCACGATCCCGACGAGCCCGCCGGCGCGGCCCAGGACGGGGCGGATATCGGCCGCAGTGATCGCGGCCTGCGCGTCGGTGTCGGTCATCGGTCCCCCTTCCCAAGGCCAGGCTATCGGCGTCCGAGGCGGGCGCGCCTCACTACTGTGGATTGTGATGGCCGACAGACCCGGCGCCGTGCGCCTCCTGAACCGACTCGCCGAACGCGAGTTGGGGCGCGGCGGTGGCCGGGTCCGCCGCCCGGCCGGCGACACCCACGTCGACATCGCCTACCTGCGCACCGGCCCCCGAGTCGACGTGCCGATCGTCGTGATTCCGGGTGGCCCGGGATTGGCCAGCACCCTTCCCTACCGGGCGTTGCGCCGAGAGGCCGCCGACCAGGGCCTGGACCTGGTGATGATGGAGCACCGCGGGGTCGGCCTGTCACGCTTCGACGTCGGCGGCACGAAGCTGCCGGTGTCGACGGTGACCATCTCCGCGGCCGTCGACGATCTCGCCGCCGTCCTCGACGACGCCGGGATCAGCCGGGCGGTGATCTACGGCAGTTCGTATGGCACGTACCTGGCGCAAATGTTCGGCGTCCGACACCCGGAACGGGTCGCCTCGATGGTGCTGGACTCGCCGATCCTGTCGGTGGTCGACGACTTGGCGACCACCCGCGCCTACCGTCGCGGGCTCCTCCTTGACGGACCCGGTCCCGTGCCCGCCGCCATCCGCGCACTCGTGCACTCCGACACGGTTGATTCGGCGGAATTGGGCCATGTGGTCACCTCGGTCTACGACATGGCAGGGTCGGACGTGCTGCGACGATTGGTCGATGCCCGACGACGAGGGCGGGCGCGGATCGTGTGGCGGCGGATCGCCCATCTCGGCCGGGCCGAGATCGACGGGACCAACCCCTACGTCATGGAACCGGACCTCGTCGCGGGGATCTCCTACCGCGAGCTCGGCTACGCCCACAATCCCGACGGGCTTCCCCTTGACCCGGTCGAGGCATTCGCCGACCACACCGACGAGGAATTCGTCGGCGAGCCGGTGTTCCTCCCCGACGCGATCCCGGCCTTCACCTGGCCGACCGCGGTGATCGCCGGTAGTCGGGACCTGGTGACGCCGCCGCCGATCTCGGCACGCATCGCCGGGCTGATCCCGCAGGCAGCCCTCGTCGAACTACCCGGCGTCGGCCACAGCGCCCTGGACTCCCACCGTCGTGCCGCACTCGCGGTCATCCGCGCCATGCTCGACGGGCAGCACCGGGAGCTGCCGCGCCGCTCCTCGGAACTGGCCGCACTACCGCGACGGGGATCGCTGCAAATCGTCGCCGCATTGGTCCGCGCCGGAATCGAGGTGGACTCGCGCCTCCCGCTCTAACAGCCCGACGCGGAGCGGGTCAGGCGTCGGGTGGAGCGGGTCAGGCGTCGGGATTCGCCTCGCGCTCGGCTTTGCGCGCCATCCGCTCGGCCTGCTCGGCGTCGTCGAGTGCGGTCGCCTCCGCCAGCGTCGGCGCACCGCCGCCGAGGCGGGCCGGGACCCAGAACTCGCCGGCCGGGTAGGGGCCGTTCAGCTCGATGTACTGCTCCTTGAGTTCGTCGAGCTTGGCGACCATGACGTCGTGCAGTTTGGCGGTCAGCGCCTCGGGCGACCCGGTGGCCTCCAGCGGCTCGGCGACACCGATCGCCACCGGGGTCTTGGACCGGCCCAGGTTCTTCGGATGGCCCTTGGTCCAGATCCGCTGCGCACCCCAGATCAGGGTCGGGATGATCGGGGCACCGGACTCGAGCGCCATCCGCGCGGCCCCGGACTTGAACTCCTTGATCTCGAAGCTGCGGCTGATCGTCGCCTCGGGATAGACACCGACGAGTTCGCCGGCCTTCAGGTACTCCACGGCCGCCTGGTAGCTCTGGGCTCCGGCGGTCCGGTCCACCGGGATGTGCTTGCAGCCGCGCATCAGCGGGCCGGAGATCTTGTTGTCGAAGACCTCCTTCTTGGCCATGAAGCGGACCTTGCGCTTGCCCTGCAGGAAGGCCGGGATTCCGGCGAGGGTGAAGTCGAGGTATCCGGTGTGGTTGATCGCCACCACACCCGGTCCGGACTCGGGGACGTTTTCCACTCCCGAAATCTTGAATTTGATGCCTTGCACGGCCCACAACGTGCGCGCCGCCGCAATGATGCTGTCGTAGACGGGTTCCATGCGCGCAAGCTTAGCCTCGTCGCGCAATCGGGCTACGCTGTCTATCTATGCGCCTTCCTGTGATTCCCACCCGTATCGCCATCGGCCTGTTCAGTACCGTGACCGCTGCGACCTTGCTGGCCCCGACCGCCTCCGGTGCGGCGACCGTCGGCCCAATTGCCGCAACCATGCCCCGGACCGGGGCGATGCCCCAGTTCGACACCTCCACGATCGTGCCAGCCTCGTCGGGCAAGCAGGCCGTCCTGGTTATGACTGCTCCGGTCGGCATGGCCGGCCCGGCAGCACCGCAACCGGTGGTGATGGTCGTTGACCCCGCCGCCAGAACCATCGAGCTGCCCGGCCGGGTGCCGGTCAAGCAGGGCTATGTCAACGAGCAGCAGGCTGCCTGGCAGGGGGCTGCGGTCGGAGCCGGCCAGGGCGCCGCGATCGGAGCATTGGTCGGAGTGATCGCCGGCGGGGTCCTCGGCTTCATCTTTGGCTTCCCTTTCGGTGCGATCCCCGGTGCGATCTCCGGCGCAATCACCGGAGCGGTCTGGGGTGCCGTCGGTGGCGCGGTGAGCGGCTACATCAACGGGCAGAACCAGGCCCGCGCGCACAACGACGCGGTCCGCAAGAACGGCGGCAAGCCGGTGGCGGCCCGGGTCTCGGTGCGTCCGCGCGCGGCTGCCCCGCACACCGCGGCGGCACCGATGCCGAGCCCCGCGCTGCGGAAGGTTCCCAAGGTCACCGCACCGCCGCACGTGAACCGTGCGATCGACGACGCGAAGCGCGCTTTCGCCCGCGCGTTCGGCATTCCGGTGCCGCCGCGGTGAACCCCGAATCCACCGCCGCATCGACAGCCGCGGTGAACCGCGCACGGACAGCCGGCCTTGTTGTCGGCCTGATCAGCGCAGCCACGGCGGCCACCCTGATCGTCCCGTCTGCCGCTGGAGCAAGCGGGATTGGCAGCGCCGCGCAGAACCGGGGACCGGCGGTGACGACGAACAGCCCCGCAACGGCCGTGCCGGCCGCCGTGCTCAACGGCCAGCGGTACGTGGTCGTTTCGACCGCGCCGATCGGGATGGCCGGGCCCGCCGCACCCGCACCGGTCGTCATTCCGGTCGCGGACCGACCCACCGGCAACCCGAAGGACGGGTACCTCAACGAGCAGGACTTCGCGTCGCGCAGCGCCGCCGACCTCGCCGCCACCCAGGCCGGCTTGGGTGCGCTGTGGGGCGCGGCCGCCGGCGCAGTGATCGGCGGAATCGGCGGAATGGTGGTCGGGATGGTCGTCGCCGGCCTCCTTTTGCCCGTCTTCGGCGCCATCGTCGGCGCCGTCGTCGGCGGGACCATCGGTGCGGGCATCGGCGCCGCCATCGGTGCGGGCATCGGCGGAGGAGTCGGCGGAATCAGCGGCGCGGCGACCGGCTATGAGGACGGAATGAGCGAGGCCCGCTGGCACAACCAGCGGGTCCGTCATCACCGCGACGGGTCTCCCGCACCCCGTCCCGCCGCCGCGCCCGCGCCCGCGAGTGCGCTGGCCACCGCGAAACGTGTCGCCGCCGATCCGGCCCGCGCGATCACCGGGCTGCGGCAAGCCGGCCGGCGGGTCAACCAGATGCTCGCCGCCGCGTCAGTCCGCTAGTCCTATCCGGTGTCACCGCCGGTTAGACCAAGGTCCCCCTCGTGGAATCGAGTTCCGCGAGGGGGGACGTTTATCCTGAGAGTGGACGGCTCGGCGACACGGGTCTCCCAGCCCCACTCGTTCGGAAGGCAAGCAGTTGCAGATCACCAGCGTCGGCCACGCCGGTTTCCACATCCAGACCAACGCGGGTTCTATCCTGTGTGATCCCTGGGTCAACCCGGCTTACTTCGCGTCGTGGATCCCGTTCCCGGACAACACCGAACTGGACTGGAAGACCCTCGGCGACTGCGACTACCTCTACGTTTCCCACCTGCACCGCGACCACTACGACGAGCGCAACCTCATCGAGAACGTCAACAAGGACGCGACCGTCCTCCTCCCCGACTACCCGGTGCCGGATCTGCGACGCGACCTCGAACGTCTCGGATTCACGAAATTCGTCGAGACCGTCGATTCGCAGAAGCACCGGGTGAGCGGACCCAAGGGCGATCTGGACGTCATGATCATCGCCCTGCGCGCCCCCGCCGACGGACCGATCGGCGACTCCGGCCTGATCGTCTCCGACGGCGAGACCACCTGCTTCAACATGAACGACGCGCGGCCGATCGACCTCGACGTCGTCGCCGACGAGTTCGGCCACGTCGACATCCACCTGCTGCAATACTCGGGCGCCATCTGGTACCCGATGGTCTACGACATCCCCCGCAAGTCGAAGGCGAACTTCGCCAAGCAGAAGCGCCAGCGCGGCATGGACCGGGCCCGTTCCTACATCGAACAGGTCGGGGCCACCTGGGTGGTGCCATCGGCGGGACCACCGATGTTCCTCGACGACGACCTGTTCGTGCTCAACGACTTCAACACCGGCAGCGAGTCGGACCAGGCGAGCATCTTCCCCGACCAGGCCGAGTTCCTCGAACAGATGAAGACCCACGGAACCGACGACGGGGAGAAGCACCGCGGGCTCATGATGGTCTCCGGGTCGGCAGTGACGCTCACCGGCTCGGACCTGGTGGAGATCAGTCACCCGTACCCACCCGAAGAGGTGTTCGGCAAGAACAAGGCCGGCTATCTGGAGCGGATGAAGGCGAAGTTCGCGCCGATCATCGCAGCGCAGAAGGCCACCTGGGCCCCGGCGACGGGTGAGCCGCTGCTGCCGCAGCTGAAGGAGACCTTCGAGCCCATCATGAAGGAGTCCGACCTGATCTCCGACGGGATCGGCTACCCGGTCGGACTGGTGGTCGGGGACGAGACCTTTGTGCTCGACTTCCCCAACCGCACGGTCCGGATGCGCGAGGACGGCGACGGCAAATACCGCTACGGCTTCCGGATCGCCCCGGAGCTCGTGCGCACGGTGCTGCGCGACAACGAGCCGGACTGGGTGAACACCGTTTTCCTTTCCACCCGCTTCACCACCTGGCGCATCGGCGGGTACAACGAGTTCCTCTACACGTTCTTCAAGTGCCTCACCGAGGAGCGGATCCACTACGCCGACGGCTGGTTCGCCGAGGCCCACGACGACTCGGCCTCGATCCGCAAGGACGGCTGGGAGATGCAGCGCCGCTGTCCGCATTTGAAGGCCGACCTGGAGAAGTTCGGCGTGATCGAGGGCGACAAGCTGACCTGCAACCTTCACGGTTGGCAGTGGGATCTGGGGTCGGGCCGGTGCCTGACGTCGAAGGGCCACGAGATTCGTGCCGAACGCATCGAAAGCTGAGTCCGCCCCGGAGCGCTCCTACGGTGGGCGGACGGTCTCCGACCGCCGCGCCGAGCGCCGTCAGCGGTTCTGGGATGCCGGCATCGAATTGTTCGGCACGGTCGGTTTCGCCAAGACCACCGTCGCCGATCTCTGCTCCGCGACGAGTCTGAGCCGCCGCCAGTTTTACGAGCTGTACGACAATCGCGAAGATCTACTCCTCGAGCTGTACGAGCACATCCAAGCGGTTGCGCGCGAGGAGGTCAGCACGGCGGTGGGCGCCGAGATGGCGAAGGCCACGGGCGGAGAGGTCGATTTGCCGGCGCTCGCGCACGCCGCGATGTCCGCCTACATGTCGGCGGTCGCCACCGATTCGCGGTGGACCCGCATTTCGTTCACCGAGGTCGGTGGCATCGGTGAGCGGGTCGAGGAACGACGACGAGTCGGCCGCCTGGTGTGGGCGGAGTTCTTCATCGCCACCGTCACCGCCGTCACTGACCGTGAACGCGACGAACTCGACTATGCCGCAACGGCTTTCATCGGGGCGCTGACCCACGTCGTGTTCCGTTGGGGTACCAGCGACCCTCGTCCGCCGCGCGACGAGATCGTCGATCTCCTCACCCATTTGCTGATCTCCCTGGCTTTCCCCCCGTCAGACTGACCCGATCCGCAGGCCTGACGCGCATGCGGTAGTCTCTCGTCCCGATAGGGGGCCAGATGACATTTAGAGCGGATATCGTGACGATGCTCGCCATCTCCGGGGAGATCTCACAAGTCCAGAAGGACCTCTCGCAAGACTGGGAGGCCATGGCGAAGAAGGCCAGGTCACTGTTCGGAGCGTCGTGGACCGGATCCGCGGCGGAGTCCTACGGAGAGCCCTGGGAGGAGTGCAGCACCGGTTTCGACAACGTGCTGCAGAGCCTCGACGATATGACTCGAGCCCTCGCCAGTGCCGCACACCAGTACCAGACACAAGAGAATGAAACCCGCCAGGTCCTGCGCACCGCAGGTGCTCCCGTCTCCCTGAACCTCGATGTCTGACGGCGGATTCCGAGTCGACCTGACCGAACTCGATGAGTTCGTCGCCGAGCTCAAGAAGTTCGTGGAAAGGGTTGACGACCAGGTCGAAGCCATTCACTCAAAGGTTGATGAACTCCACGTCAACTGGGAAGGCGAAGCCGCGACGGCTCATCACCAAGCACACCAGCGCTGGCATACTGGCATGAAAGATCTGCGCGACGGCACCAGCGATATCGCTGCCGCCGCACGCAACTCACATACGGCCTTCAACGGGGTTCAAGAATTGCATCGGAAGATGTGGCCGTGAGCCCTCCCGTAGCTGTCCGCCCTACTCAGTTTACGACTGCCGCGAACGCCTTCGAGCAGTTGCAAGGGGATATCCGGCGAGCCCTGGACCGGCTGGTCCTCACACTCGGCTCATCTGACACCATGGCAGGTCAGGATGCCGCCGGTAGATCGTTCTCCTCGGCCTATGACAAGACCGTGAACGGCGACGATAGCCTGCTCGCCGGCATTGCCCTGATGGGCAACGCATGCGGAAGGATGGCCGAGCTCCTCGACGCATCAGCTGTCAACCACGCGAACGCAAATCAGCACTATGCACTGTGTACCCCGACCAACCCATCGGGCGAGGCGAAGAACCTTGAATCAATACCAGTCGTCAATCTTGGATCCACATTTGGCGGCCCTGGGGAGCCGTCGAACTGGGAGAAGCTTAAAGAGTTCATTCAGGGAGAGGTATTCCCTGATGGTGACCCTGGAAAGCTACAAGCCGCTGGCGACGCATGGACCGCTGCAGCCACCTCGTTGCGGCAACATCACGGCGACGTAGCGACCGCCATAGCCCACATCGCCAACGAGCAATCGGTCGAGGTAACTCCCGCTCAGGACCAGGCTGCATTCATTCAGACCCACCTGTCGGGAATTGCCGGCTCGTGCGACTCCGCCGCCAAGATGTGCAATGACTTCGGCAGCCACGTTAAAGAGACCCGCGACAATATAGCCGACGAAGTCAAGCAACTCATGTGCGAGTTGGTCGGGGGGGCCGTCATAGGCGCACTCTTGACCTTGGTCACTGCGGGACTCAGCAACGTCTTGTCCACCGCGGCCGGCATCGCTCGCGCCACCCGGGTAGGCGCGAAGATAGCCAGAATGATCAAGGCGCTGACCCGGGTCACCGGGGGGCTCATGCAGCGTGCCAGCTATATCCTTGACCCGGTCGGGGCCGCGGCAGGCGATCTCGGTGCACTCATGGGTTCACGCGCCACGGTCTTCGGTATGAATCTGAGCAAGGGTGCGGTCCGGGCCAACAGCCTGGCCAATGCCCTCAAGCGACTCCCCGACTGGGCTCACGGTGAGCTTCAACGCGCGGTCGACCCGGCGCTGCTGCGCAGCGAGCTCGAGGCTCAAGGCGTACCCAAGCACATCATCGACGAAGCGATCGCGTCAAACCCGTATCGCAATATGACCCCGGAACAGATCGTCGACAAGTACTGGAAGGACGGGTCCTGGAAGTGGCCCGAGAATAATGGGTTCAAGGACGGACAATACACCACATCGGATACCCTTCCCCCAGATCTAAAGCTCGATCGCATTGGCAGTGAAAACGGCTCATTTCTCGCAACCGAAGGCACGCCCTACAGCCAACGGGCACTCGCGCCCGGGACGGCGAACGAATACCATACTTACCAAACTGGCCCAAACCCGCTTCCTGACGGGTGGAAGGTTCAGCACGGTGAAGTCGCCGGGGCATTTGGCCAGAACGGTGGCGGTACGCAGTGGGTGGTCGTCAATGAGGCTGGGGAACACGTCCCGGTGGCAGAACTGTTGCGCCGCGGCATTTTGAAGTAGCACCAGGCGGGTAGCGGATTATGGAGTACCTAATGAATGATCCTTGGGATGGCTTGAACAACTTTATGGCCACAATGGGGTACTGGAAGGAAGTGCAGGACGCGCTGTTCGCGGATGCGCTAACTCGATCCGACCCCCGGACACTCGGCCGCGTCTACCTTGATGGCGATCGCGTTGTCATTCCGAGCGCGCTTGACGCCAATCAAGCTGAGATATATACAAACTACTCGATTTGCTGCGAAGGGCCTCGATTCAGCCTACGCAAGTCGGGCCGCGGCGACCGCGGTCACACGTTCTCCAATGTGGAGGTTGCCTGGTTCGGCATATTTGGCGATGCCGCAAAGTATTTTTCCGGGTCAATAGTTGCAACCCCCATACGATTGGCCCTCCAGCCAAGGCTGGACCCCGTTGAATGGAGGTGGCTCGACGCTGGTTTACCGCCCAATTGGTCCTCGATTGAGGAAGCTAAACCGTCGGGCATCGTTCCGGGCAGGCGCTTCTTTCGTACCGACCAACCCGATCGCTACTACTTCACCGATGCGAGCGACAACGTCACGGCGTGGGTCCTGGACCTCACGTGGGATCAGATCGTGACGGTCTTCTCCGAAGGAATCGGATCGGCGGCTCGAGTGGCCCGGCCGACCTTCTCCTGATGTAGGAGTAGCGGAGTCGGTGCCGCTACACCGGATCCGCGTTGTGTTGTGGACCACAGGTCTGCTAGGTTCTCCCGAGAAGTGATACGCGAACGTCTCACATTTAGCCCCGGGGAGTTACCATGACCACACGAGCCCATCGCTCGAGATTGCTTGCCGTCGTCGTCGCCGCCTTCACGTCGCTGACCCTGCTGGCGACCGGCATCGGTACGACGCATGCCGCGCCGAAGCACGGCACCGCGCCGTCGACGACCGCGAAGCAGCCCAAGGTGCAGCCGGTGCTGCCGTTCCCGGTCCCGCCGGCGATCCCCGAGTTCGACCGGGACTTCTACCTTCCCGCGAAGAGCAAGTACAAGAACCTCAAGCCCGGCGAGCTCATCGCCGCCCGGCGCGTCAACCTCGCCACCTACTCGTTCCTGCCGCTCAACGTCGATGCCTGGCTGATCTCCTACCGGTCGACGAACACCCGCGGCGAGGCGATTCCCGCGGTCGCGACCGTGGCCAAGCCCAAGGGCCCGCGCACCAGCAAGACGACGCGGGTGCTGTCCTACCAAATCGCCGAAGACGGCACGGCGCTCTACTGCTCACCGTCGTATCAGCTCCAGATGGGATCGATCCCGTCGAACATCAGCGGTAACGCCGACGCGAGCGCCGAGGGACTGCTGATCAACTCGTCGCTGGCCGCCGGCTGGACGCTCGTCATCCCAGACCACCAGGGCCCCGATTCCGCGTATGCGGCCGGGCCGCTCGCCGGCCGGATCACCCTCGACGGCATCCGCGCCGCCAAGAACTTCCGTCCCGCACGCATCAGCGACGACGCGAAGATCACCATGACCGGTTACTCGGGCGGCGCGATCGCGACCGGTTGGGCCGCAGAGTTGAAGAAGTCCTACGCACCCGAGCTCAACGTCGTCGGCGCCGCGATGGGCGGTGTCCCCGCGGACATCACCGACTTGCTGAACAACGCCAACGGCGGACTGACCTCCGGGCTCATCATGGGCGGCATGATCGGCGTGGCCCGCGAGTACCCGGAGCTGGAACGGTTCATGCGCCAGCGGATGAACCCGCTGGGTCAGGCACTCGTCGCAGCCAAGAACCCGCTCTGCTTGACCTATCACTCGGTGATCGCGCCGTTCGTCAACATCAAGGGCCTGTTCAACCTGCCCGGGGACCCGCTGGCCTACCCGACGCCTCGCAAGGTCCTCAACCAACTCCGGATGAGTCGCACCACGCCCGACTTCCCCGTGCTCATCACCCAGGCCGTGATGGACGAGGTCGTCCCCGTGGGCCAAGTCGACCGCACCGTGAAGCGGTACTGCAGCCGCCCGGGCGCCCAGATCGACTACGTCCGCGACCACTTCAGCGAGCACGTCACCCTCGCCGCGCTCAGCTACCCGTCGTCGATGGTCTGGCTCAACGACCGGTTCAACGGCAAACCTGCCAAGAAGGGCTGCAGCCGCTTCGAAGCCGGCACCGTCGCGCTCAACCAGAAGGCCTGGCCGGCCTTCGCCAACCTCGTCGGCGACAACCTCGCCGCCATCGTCGGGATGCAGCTGGGCCAGCCCGGCCGGCGCTAGCTAGCGATCACCGCGATCGCCACCCTGGCCACCGGTTCGCTTCTGTGATTGGCTGGCTGGGTGATCAGCGAACTACCCATCGTCGACCTGGCACTTCTTGACGGCGGTGACGCTGACCGGGCCGCCTTCCGCGACGCCCTGCTGACGGCGACCCACGAGGTGGGGTTCTTCTACCTCGTGGGGCACGGCATTGACCGGTCGGTGCGCGAGCGCTTGTTCGCCACGACCCGAGCCTTCTTCGCCCTGCCCGACGACGACAAGTTCGCCGTCGAGATGCTGAAGAGCCCGCAGTTCCGCGGCTACACGCGCTTCGGCGGCGAGTACACGCAGGGCGCGATCGACTGGCGCGAGCAGATCGATCTGGCGGCCGAGTACGAGCCGCTCCCCGAGACCGCCGGCGGCCCGGATTACCTGCGACTGGACGGGCCCAACCTGTGGCCCGACGCGCTACCGGAACTGCGCGAGGTCGTCACCGACTGGCAGAACCGGTGCAGCGCACTGGGATTGCGCCTCATGCGCGAATGGGCGCTGAGCCTCGGCGCCGCCGAGGACGTCTTCGACGAGGCGTTTGCGACCCGGCCGTCTGCCCTGATCAAACTGGTCCGCTACCCCGGCCGCGAATCCGACGATCGCCAGGGCGTCGGCGCCCATAAGGACCCCGGCGTGCTGACGCTGCTGCTCGTCGAACCCGGCAAGGGCGGGCTACAGGTCCAGGTCGGCGAGGGCTCCGACACCGCCTGGATCGACGCTCCCCCAGTCGAGGACGCGTTCGTCGTCAACATCGGCGAGGCCCTGGAGTGGGCGACCGACGGCTACCTTCGCGCAACGCTGCACCGCGTGGTGTCCCCGCCGGCGGGCACCGAACGACCGTCGGTTCCGTTCTTCTTCAACCCGGCTCTGTCGGCGACGATGCCGCGCATCGCGCTGCCGCCCGAGCTCGCCGCCCGGGCGCGCGGCGTGGAAGACGACCCGTCGAATCCGATCTCGGGAACCTTCGGCGAAAACATCCTCAAGGCCCGCCTCCGGGCCCACCCCGACGTCGCCGCACGCCACCACCCCGATCTGGTCGGTTGACCCGCGCAGGTCGAAACGCCGATCAGCTCAGCGGCAAGGTGGCCACCGGGTCGCCGACCCTCTTGTCCGGCGTCGCCGCGTTGCCGACGGTGAACACGACCGCCGTCGCGCCCTTCATGTCCTTGATGACGGCGGTGGTCGATGTGCCGATGTCCTTCTCGGTCATCGTCCCGGCGAGGCGGGAGCCGTCGGGGCCCTGCAGCCACATCTGATAGATCTGCCCGGGCGAGGGACGGGGAACATCATTCATGACCAGCACGCCCGCTCCCTTCGACGGCGAGTAAGTCACCGTTGCGCGGCCGCCGGCCACCAGGCCGGTCGTCGTCCGGACATCCGGTGCGGTGAAGACCTGATCGGCCTGTTGTTGCGACGACGGCGGGGCCGAGCGCTGCGCGGTCAAGTATCCGATCGCGCCACCGCCGATGCCGACGACGACGGCGGCGGCCGCCGCAGACAGCATCAGGCGCATCCGTCGGGAGCGGGAAGCGGTGATCGGGATCGGCGCGCCGGGTTCGCGATCGGCACCGGTCCGGTCGTCGCCACCGATCCCCGATGGCCCCGTCTCATCCCCGTCAATCTGGTCCAGCAGCCGACCCCGCAGCGCGACCGGCGGCGATGTCGCGGTAGCCTCGCCCAGGTTCACGAGGAGCTCGCGGAACAATGCGACCTCGGCACGGAACTCCTCGCGCAGCGCCGGACCGGCCTGGTCGACGACTCGCAGCAGGCGTGCGTGCTCCACCTCGTTCAGCGCGTCGAGGGCCAGAAGCGGGGCGAACTCGAGAAGGTTCTCCACCGTGATCTCATCAGCGGCATCACTCACCTTCCAGACACCTCCTCAACCGCATCAATCCGTCGCGAATCCGACTCTTCACCGTGGGCAATGCCACCGACAGCGTCGTGGCCACTTCGCGGTAGGTCAATCCCTCGTAGTAGGCCAGGCTCACGGCTTCGGCCTGACGATCGGTCAACGTCTCGATGCACCGGCGGGTCTGGCGACCCGCGTCGCGCAGGAGCACGTCTTCCTCGACGCTCTCGGTCACCTCGACGAGCTCGCGAATGCCGTAGCGGGTATCGCGAGCCGTGGCCGACCTCTCCGACCGCACTCGGTCCACCGCGCGCCGATGGGCGATGGTCAGCAACCAGGACATGGCACTGCCTTGGCTCGACCGAAAGGCGCCGGCCTCCCGCCACACCTGGAGGTAGACCTCCTGGGTGACCTCCTCGCTGTAGCCCTGATCGCGCAGGACGCGCAGGATCATCCCGTAGACCCGCGAGCTGGTCTGGTCGTACAACTCCGCGAAAGCGGAACGGTCCCCGTCGGCGACTCGCGCCAATAGATCATCCAGCTCAGCTGTGGCCGCGGTCATGGCAGACGCGGTCGTCGGTCGGTGAGTCTCATCGAGACCTACGCTAGCCGCGACTCCCGTCGTCCGGGTAGATCGGGCCCGAATCCCCTCAGTCGGGTCGCTCCAGCTGAAGCTGGTAGACGTCGAGATAACCCGACCGGAAGCCGGCCTCGGAGTAGGCCAGGTAGAAGGTCCACATCCGTGAGAAGACGGAGTCAAAGCCCAGTTCGTCAATGCGGCCGGACTGGCGTCCGAATCGTTCGCGCCAGAGGCGCAGGGTGCGCTCATAGTGTTTTCCCATCGCCAGTTCGCCGGTGATCCGCAATCCGGTGTGGGCCGCGATGACTTCGCGCAACGCGTCGACCGACGGCAGCTGCCCGCCGGGGAAGATGTATTTGTGCACCCAGGTGTAGGTCTGTTCCGACGCCACCATCCGGTCGTGCGGCATGGTGATCACCTGGATGGCGGCCTTCCCGCCCGCCGCGAGTAGACCCTCGATGGTCCGGAAGTAGGTCGGCCAGAACTCGCGGCCCACGGCCTCGAGCATCTCCACCGACACCACCGCGTCGTACTCCCCATCGGCGAGCCGGTAGTCGAGCAGGTCGACGGTGACCCGGTCGGCGAACCCGGCGTCGCCGATCCGGCGCAACGCGAGGTCGCGCTGCTCGCTCGACAACGTCAGCGAGCGGACGGTGGCTCCGCGCCGAGCGGCTCGCAGGCACAGCTCACCCCAGCCGGTGCCGATCTCCAGCAGCCGGGTGCCCGGACCTACGCCGGCTTGGTCGAGCAGGCGGTCGATCTTGGCGTGCTGGGCGTCGGCGAGGTCGTCCCATGTCGCAGTGGCGGCGTCGTCGTCGCTGCCGAAGTAGGCGCTGGAGTAGGACATCGTCTCATCCAGGAACGCCGCGAACAGGTCGTTGGACAGGTCGTAGTGGCGCGAGATGTTCGACCGGGTGTTGGCGACGGTGTTCTTCTCGTTCTCGGGTTGGCGCGGCAGGACCCACGGGCGCAGTCGCTGCAGCCGAGCGGGGACGAGGTCGCCGGCCCGCTGGGCGAACGGGGTCAGTACACCGACCAGGTCGTCGGTGGTCCAGTCACCGGCCATGAACGCCTCGCCGAACCCGATCAGTCCGCTGCTGCCGACACGGCGGAACAGCGCTTGCGGGTTGCGCAGGATCATCCGCGGGCTCACCCAGCCGATGCCTTGGCCGTCGCGGCGCCCGTCGGGGTATTCGACGGTGATTGGCAACTGGCGCACCGCCGTGGTGAAGACCCACTGGGCGGCCCGGGCGCGGATCCGGCTGGTCGGCGGTTGGGCGACGTCAGGCCACCGCCGGGAGTCGACTCGTATCTGGGTCTGATCGCTGATCTCGTTGATCGTCATGGGTGCAGTCCTTTGATCGGGGGTTGGGGGGAGGCGGGCCGTGGCTGGATACGCAGTCCGCGGGACCAGAGCCAGATGCCGTGGAGCCGGATGCGCGCGGCGACGAGCCACGGCGCGAGCGGAGCGCGCAGCTGGGCGCGCAGGATCTCGGCGGTGGTGGCCGGTGTGGCGCGGCCGGTCAGGGTGGCCACAAAGGGCGGCTGGCCGTCGCGGTCCAGGCACACCGCCAGCCGGACCCGGCCGTGGCTGTTCGCGGCGAGCGGGTCGGGCAGGGTGAGGCGGTAGCGGCCGGTCACATCGTTGAACGGAGAGACGTAGAACTGCTTGTCCACCGTCGTCTGGCCGTCGGCGTCGGTCTGCACGACGTAGCAGAATCGGTGCCCGTAGGTGTTGTGCACCTCGGCGACGACGTAGCTGAGCGTGCCGGCACGGTCATGGCACCAGAAGACCGTGATCGGGTTGAAGACGTAGCCGACGACCCGGGGCGACGTCAGTGCGGTGACCCGGCCCGTCGGGCGCGGCACGTCGACGCTGTCGAGGTACTCCTCCAACCGACTGCGCAGCGTCATCGCAGGGGTCCGGGGCTGCGGGAAATGGTCGTCGGCACGGAACCGTGCGAGCCAGCCCAAGCCGCGCGGTAGGCGGGGCAGGTCGTCAATGTCGACCAGCCAGCTCACGCCGCGGTAGCCGAACCCATGCACGACCGGGGCGCGGCGGGAGTGGGTGATCCGGGTGTGGACGATCGACGCCGCGGTCATCGCGATTCCCCTGTGGAACCAGTGTGCGGCGACACGACCGCAGGCGAACCGTCCGGCCACCGGCCACCCCAGCGTGCGGCGGCACGGGCGCCCGATGCGGCGCCGTCCTCGTGGAAGCCCCAACCGTGATAGGCCCCGACGAAGGCGATCCGCTCGGTCTCGATTTCCGGCAGCCGCTTCTGCGCGGCGACCGAGTCGGCGTCGTAAACCGGATGCTCGTAGGTCATTTCAGCCAGGATCGTCGCAGGGTCGACCAGGTCAGTGCGCCCCATCGTCACCAGGTAGCGCTCGGGCCCCTGAGACAGCCGCATCAAGCGAGTGAGGTCGTAGGTGACCGCAACCTCCGATCCGTCGGAGCGGATCTGGTAGTTCCACGAGGCGCGGGCCCGGCGAGCCTTCGGCAGCAGCGATGAATCTGTGTGCAGCACAGCGGGTTTCGAGGCGTACCAGAGAGTGTCGAGGACCGCTTGCTGCAACGAGGTCGGTTCATCCAGCATCGCCAGCGCCTGGCCGGGATGCGTGGCTATGACGGCCCCGTCGAACCGCGTCTCGCTCCCGCCCGCCGTCACGGTGACCCCCTCGGCATTATCGACGACGCGCTCCACCGGCGTTCCCACCCTGACCTCTCCGCCGCGGATGGCGAGGTAGTCGGCGACCGCCTGCACGTACGTCGCCGAACCGCCGGTCACGGTGCGCCACGCGGGCGATCCGTAGACCGAGAGCATGCCGTGGTGGTCGAGGAAGGCGAACAGGTAGCGGGCCGGATAGGTGGCCGCGGTCTGAGCGTCGCAGGACCACACCGCGGCGACGAGTGGCAGCAGGAAGTTCTCGCGGAAGTAGCCCGACAGACGCGTGCGCGCGACGAAGTCGGCCAGCGGCTCGTCGTCGCCCGGGTCGTCGAGCACGCGGCGGGCCAGGCGGTGGAATCGTTTGATCTCGGCCAGCATCAGCAGGTACCGCCCGCGGGTGAGATTGCGCCAGGTCGGGAATAGGCCCGACGCCCCGAGCGCGCCGGCGTACTCGAGGCCGGTGAGGTCCGAGCGCACCGACATCGACATGTCGGTGTCCTGGGTCGCGACGCGCAGGCTCTCGAACAGGCGCAGCAGCGTGGGGTAGGTGCGGTCGTTGTGGACGATGAAGCCGGAGTCGATCGCGATCTCGGAGCCGTCCGAGGCGGTGATCCGGTGGGTGTGGGCGTGGCCGCCGAGGCGGGTATCAGCCTCGAGCAGGGTCACCCGGTGGCGCTGCGACAGCAGATAGGCGGCGGTCAATCCGGCGACACCGCTGCCGATCACGGCGATGTGCCCCGGTGAGGGGAGGGTTTGCAGATCAGTCACATCAAGGATTCGGAGCGGCTCGCCACCCGGATGGGTCCTACCGCACACTGATCGGGTGAACGCTCCCGCGATTCTCTGGTTCCGCCGGGACCTGCGACTGTCCGACCTACCGGCCCTCGTCGCCGCGGCCGCCGACCACGACTCAGCGCTGGCGGTGTTCGTGCTCGACCCAACGCTGACGGGTCCGTCGGGTGCGCGGCGCCGGGCGTTTCTGGCCGGCTGCCTGCGTGCGCTTGACGCGGAGCTGGGCTGCCGACTGTTCGTCGTCGAGGGCGACCCCGTCATCGAGATCCCGCGGCTGGTCGCACAGATCGGCGCCGACGAAGTCCATGTCAGCGCGGACTTCGGGCCGTACGGGTCGTCCCGGGACGAGGCGGTCTCCAGCGCCCTGGCCGCGGCGTCACCGTCGACCGCGTTGGTCCGGACCGGCTCGCCCTACGCGGTCTCCCCCGGGCGCATCCTCACCTCCGCCGGGACGCCGTACAAGGTGTTCACACCGTTCCGCAACGCCTGGCTCGACCACGGATGGCGGGCCCCGGCCGACTCCGGCCCGAGATCAGTCGAATGGCTCGACCCGAGCGGCGTCCCCGGCCGGCTCACCGTCGACGAAGTCGCGCATCGGCTCACCATCGACGAAGTCGCGCATCACCTCACCGTCGACGTCACGGGTCTCCCCGACGCCGGCGAGGCAGCCGCCCTGCGGCAATGGCAGCGGTTCCTCGGCGAGGATCTCGACGGCTACAGCGATGAGCGCAACCGCCCCGACCTCGACTCCACGTCGCGGCTCTCGCCCTATCTGAAGTTCGGCTGCCTGCATCCGCGGACGCTCCTGCACGACCTGCGTTCCCGCTCCGATCCCGACGCGCAGACGCTGCGCAACCAGCTGGCGTGGCGCGATTTCTACGCCGATGTCCTTCACGCTCGACCCGACACTGCGCGCGGCAATTACAACCCCAAGTTCGATGCGATGGTCTACAACTCCGGACCCGACGCCGAGTCGGCCTTCCGCGCCTGGTGCAGCGGGACCACCGGCTTTCCCATCGTCGACGCGGGGATGCGCCAACTGCTGGCGCAGGGGTGGATGCACAACCGTGTGCGGATGATCGTCGCGTCCTTCCTCACCAAGGATCTACATCTGCCGTGGTGGCGCGGGGCGCGACATTTCATGGCGCACCTCGTCGACGGTGATCTGGCATCGAATCAGCACGGCTGGCAGTGGACCGCCGGCTGCGGGACCGATGCAGCGCCGTACTTCCGGGTGTTCAATCCGGTCACCCAGGGAGAGAAATTCGATCCGGTGGGTAACTATGTGCGTCGCTGGGTACCCGAGTTGCGTGGCATCGCAGGCAAAGCCGTTCACCAGCCGTGGCGGCTGCGCGCCGACGATCTGTTCGCCGACCCGGCCGCGGCGGCCTATCCGGACCCGATCGTCGACCACCGGGAGGAGCGCGAAGTGGCGCTCACCCGGTACGCGCAGTTGTGACCCATCCGGATCGGGTGCGGCTCCGAATCGCTAGATGTCACCGACTGATCACCTGACGAAACGGAGTATCTCGATGAGTAGGAAGTCAGTACCGGGCATGATTCTGGCGGTCCTCACCGCCGTCCTCAGCACTGTGCTCATCGCCGGCGCGGGTTCCGCGCAGGCTGCGTCGCCGAAGCCGGCGCGCAGTCTGGATCTGCAGTCCTACCTCGGGAAATGGCATCAGCTGGCCGCAATGCCGCAGCCGTTCAACCTGGTATGTGCTCGGGACACCGAGGCACGCTATTCGCTCAACCCGGACGGGTCGGTGAGGGTGCGCAACTCGTGCACCACCTGGATCGGCACGGACAACCGGATCACCGGCCGCGCCACCGTCGTCGACCAGAAGACCAACGCGCAGTTGCGCGTGGACTTCCGGCCGCCGTCGAGGGAGGAGCTGCGCCGCGAGGGCGCCAACTACATTGTCGTGGGGCTGAGCCCCACCTCGACACGGGCCGGGATGAACCCGACCTATTCGTGGGCCGTCGTCCTCAACAAGCCGCGCGACGCCGGTTTCGTGCTGTCGCGGACTCCGCGCCTATCTTCCGACGCATGGGGTGACGTACGAGCGGCCATCGCGAAAGCCGGTGCCGATGAGTGCCGGTTCCTGACCTCCCCGACGACCGGCGGCGACGACCAGATCCGTCGCCTGTGCGAGAAGTGAGCACCACACCCATGTCCGCCTTCGACACACTCCTGGACCGCTCGATCGCCGGCGGCTACTCCCGGATCGGCTACGCCGCACGGTCACGCGGATGGCCGGACGACGACCCTCGCCCGGACGCGTTGACCGGTCGCACAGTTCTCGTGACCGGTGCGACCTCCGGGATCGGGGCGGCCATCGCCATGGGCGTGGCCGAGCTGGGCGCTCGCCCGATCCTCGTCGGCCGCGACGCCGTGCGGGCCGAAGGGGTCCGTGCCGATATCGCGCGGCGCTTCCCCGACTCGCGGGTGGCGGTGGAACTCTGCGACATGGCCGATCTGTCCCGGGTGCGGGAACTGGCCGACCGGTTGCTCGCCGACGGTGGCGTCGACGTGCTGGTCCACAACGCCGGGGCGATGCCGGCCGAACGCACCACTTCGGCCGACGGTCACGAGTTGTCGTTGGCCGTCCACGTCCTGGGGCCGGTGCTGTTGACCGAGCTGCTCCTGCCCAACCTCGCCAAGCGCCCCGATCCCCGCGTCATCTTCATGTCCTCGGGCGGCATGTACACCGCGGGACTTCCCGTCGACGACCTCGGGTACGAACGCGGCGAGTACCGCGGCGCCATGGCCTATGCCCGCAGCAAGCGCGTGCAGACCGCGCTGGTGCCGGTGCTGGCACAGCGGTGGGTGTCCGCCGGCGTGCTGGTCGCCGGGATGCATCCGGGGTGGGTCGACACGCCGGGCGTCAGTGCCTCCCTACCCGGCTTCACCCGCGTGACCGGCCCCTTGTTGCGCAGCGTCGAGCAAGGAGCCGACACCGCCATCTGGCTGACCGCCACCGCCCCTCGCCCGCGCAACGGACAGTTCTGGCACGACCGCCAGATCCGCCGGGAGCACTACCTGCGACGCACCCGGTTCAGCGAGCCGGATCGTCTCGCCGTCTGGCGCCAGGTGGCTGCTGCTCTCGACCTGCCCGCCGACCTGACTGGAGGAATCACCGCATGATCACGATGGAACGCACCGTCACCACCGCCGCCTCGCCCGACGCCGTCTTCGCGTATCTGTCCGACTTCACCACCGCTGCGCAGTGGGACCCGAACGCGGTCGAAGTAGTGCGGACCACCGGCGACGGCGGGGTCGGCACCGTGTACCGCGTGACGAGCAAATTCGCCGGGCGGACAACCGAATTGGACTACTGCGTGGTCGATCTCGAACAGACGTCGTTGATCCGACTGGTCGGCGAGAAGAAGTCGATCACCGCCGTCGATACGATCACCATCGGTTCCGACGACGCCGGCACCCACGTCACCTACGCGGTGGAGTTCAGCTTCCACGGCCCGCTGCGCCTGGCCGAGCCGCTGCTGAAGTTCGCCGTAGCCGACCTGTTCAAGTCGGGCGCGATCGGTCTGAGCGAGGCGTTGGATCGCCCAACCGTCTAGATCCAACAGAGAACAACAACCTCCAACGCGAGCCCGTGTTGGAGGTTGTTGCTTTGTGTTGGAAGTTCGATCGCACCGCCCGGATCAGCTGAGGTGGTCGGCCTTGACCGTGGCACGCCATGCGAACAACGCCGCCGCAGCGGTCACGACGAGCCACAAGAGGACTCCGACAAGAGTTGGCAGCACCAGGACGTCGCGCCCGCCGACAACGGTTCCGGCGCCGGCGAACTCGCCGAGTTCAGTCAGCGCGTTGCCGTACAGCAGGCTCGGCACCGCGATGATCACGACGACGAGCACGGCCACCACGGTCGAGAGCCCGGCGAGCCCGAGGTAGAGCCACCGTTTGATGGCGGCGGCCACACCGGTCGCGAACAGCTCGAACCCGAGAACGGTGAGGGCCTCGATGACCACGACGATCACCGCCCACCCGAGCGGCTGGATCGACGGCGTGACGCCGACGTCGTCGCCGTAGTAGAAACCCAACCCGGCCCAGCTCATCGGCAGGCCGCGATCGGACAGCGAGACCCACGGCAGCAGGGCAAGCGCACCCGCGATCAAGGCCGCGACGGCAGCCAGCACCGCGAGTACGCGGGGCTTCACCGTTTCGGCTCCAGCACCTCGACGCCGACCGAGGCCGCCAGCTCCGGCGGCAGGACCACCGAGCCGTCGGGCTGCTGGTGGTTCTCCAGAATGGCGACGATCCAGCGCGTCGTGGCCAACGTCCCGTTGAGCGTCGCGGCGGTCTGCGGCTTGCCATTCTCGTCGCGGTAGCGGATCGACAACCGGCGCGCCTGGTAGGTGGTGCAGTTCGACGTCGACGTGAGCTCGCGGTAGGTGTTCTGGGTGGGAACCCAAGCCTCGCAATCGAACTTGCGAGCCGCCGAGCTGCCCAGGTCACCGCCGGCGATATCGATGACACGGTAGGGCACGTCGATGGCGTCGAGCATCTCGCGCTCCCAGCCGAGCAGCTTCTGGTGCTCGGCCTCGGCCTCCTCGGGACGGCAGTAGATGAAGCCCTCGACCTTGTCGAACTGGTGCACGCGGATGATGCCCCGAGTGTCCTTGCCGTAGCTGCCCGCTTCGCGGCGAAAGCAGCTCGACCATCCGGCATAGCGCTTGGGCCCGCTGGACAGATCCAGGATCTCGTTGCTGTGGTAGCCGGCCAACGGCACTTCCGACGTGCCGACGAGGTACAGGTCGTCCTCGGCTAGGTGGTAGACCTCGTCGGCGTGAGCGCCGAGGAATCCGGTGCCGCCCATGATCTCGGGCCGCACCAGGACCGGCGGGATCATCAGCTCGAACCCGTTGGCCACCGCCTTGCGCGCCGCGAGGTTGAGCAGCCCGAGCTGCAGCAGCGCGCCGTTGCCGGTGAGGAAGTAGAACCGCGACCCGGAAACCTTGGCGCCGCGCTCCATATCGATGAGGCCCAGCGACTCGCCGAGTTCCAGGTGGTCCTTCGGATTCTCGATCGCCCGGGGCTCGCCCACCGTCTCCAGCAAAACGAAGTCATCCTCGCCGCCCGCCGGCGCACCGGCGACGATGTTGGAGATCGCGCGCTGCACGGTCTCAGCCTCCGCCTCGGCCTCGTTCTGCGCGGCCACGGCAGCCTTCACCTTGTCGGCGAGCTCCTTGCCGCGGGCCAGGAGCTGATCCCGCTCCTCGCCGGATGCCTTGCCGACGAGCTTGCCCAGCGACTTCTGCTCGGATCGGAGGTTGTCGGCCTCCACGATCGCCGCGCGGCGTCGGCCGTCGGCGTCCAGTGCCCGGTCGACGAGCTCGGGGTCTTCGCCCCGGATACGCTGCGATTCGCGGACCAGGTCGGGATCATCGCGAAGAGTCTTGAGGTCGATCACCTCCCAGAGCCTACCCATGCGCCGTCAAACGGGCATTATGGAGGGGATGAGTTCCGACGACGAGATCCCGACGCCAGACCCCCTGGCCTCCCAGTCACCCGACGATGCGGTCGACGATGCTTCCGACGACGCCGCAACCGACGACGCCGCACCGTCCCGGTTCGCGCACTGGCGTACCGCGCTGGTCACCCATCCCCTGCGCGTCGTCCTCGCCGCCGGGGTGGTCGGGACAGTGGCCATCGCCACCACGGCCTACGCCTCCGACCTGATCAGCGACTCCGGTCGATTCGGCGGGACGAAGATCGGCGTCGGCGAGCGCGTCGCCGAGGATGCCTTCACCCAGTCGGCCCCCGGTGACTGCCTGCAGTGGGACGAGGGCAAGCCCGGCTCCCCGCGCAAGGTCGCCTGCACCGAGCCCCACCGCTTCGAGGTGGCCGCCGCCGTCGACGGTCGCATCCTGCCCGGCGGCGAGTTCTCCGCCGACGCCGCCTGGCCCGGCGCGGAACGATTCGCCGTCATCCGCTCCGAGCAGTGCCCGGTCCTGGTCACCAACTACCTCGACGGACGGTTCGACCCCCAGGGACGATTCGTCGCCAGCCTGGTCTACCCGTCGGAAGCCCAGTGGGAACGCGGCCAGCGCGAGCTGCGCTGCGGGCTCATCCAGCAGGGCCTGGGCGGAACCGAGATGGAGTTCACCGGGCGCGTCGCCGATCTGGACCAGTCCCAGCAGTGGGCGCCGGGTACCTGCATCGGCATCAACCCGCAGACCCGCCAACCGACTTATCCGGTCAGCTGCGCCGAACCGCATGCGTTCCAGACGACCGGCGTGATCGACATGTCGTCGCGATTCGGCGCCCGCACCTCCGGCAAACCGTGGCCGGGCGTGGAGGCCCAGAACAAGTTCCTCACCCCGATCTGCCCCGTCCAGGCTCACCGATTCATGGGCGGCAAGCAGAAGTTCGACAAGACGACGCTGAACATCCAGTGGTCGACGGTGTCGGAGATCGGTTGGCTCGCCGGCAGCCGCAAAGCGGTCTGCTACATGGGACTGCCGCACAAGGGCGGGTTTGCGACCCTGGTCGGCGATGCGCGCTCGCAGCTCTTGATCAACGGCAAGATCCCCACCCCGCCGCCGGCCGCTCCCCCGGGCCGCGCCCTGCCCACCCCGGTCCCGCTGCCGCCGGGCCTCGCCCCGAACCCGGCCGAAGTCCCGGCCCCCGCGGGCTGACATGCGGATCAGCCACCGGGAGTTCGAAACGTTGGTGTCCGACGCCCTCGACGAGATTCCCGAGGAACTGACGCGAGCCATGTCGAACGTCGTCATCCTCGTCGAACCCGCGCATCCGGAAAGCCCGCACATCCTCGGCCTCTACGAGGGAATCGCGCTCACCGAACGGACCAGCGAGTACGGCGGTTACCTCCCGGACACGATCACGATCTACCGCGACTCGATCCTGGCGATCTGCGCCACCCCCGAGGAGGTGCGCGAACAGGTCCGGATCACCGTGATCCACGAGGTCGCCCACCACTTCGGCATCGACGACCAGTGGTTGCACGACCACGGCTGGGCCTGACCGGGCTCAGCCCATCGCGCTCTGGTCGCCCTCGGTGTCGTCGGTATCGAACGGCGCGACGCGGCTGCCCCACCGATGGGCATGCCACTCGACATCGTCTCCCGGCGTGTAGCTGAGTTCGACCACGCCGGTGTTGGACAGATGGTTGCTGACCGCGAAGCCCGGATCGATGCTCGCCAACCGGGCCGCGACGAGCCGGATCGCCGCACCGTGGCTGACGACGAAAACGTCGCGTGCCTCCGGGCCGACGAGAAACTTCGCGGCGATCGCGTCGATGGCCGGCACGTACCTCGCTAGGACGTCGTCAAGCGATTCGCCGCCCGGCAACCGCTCTGACGTCTCGCCATGGTGCCAGCGCTCGACCACCGTGCTGAACGCCTCGTATGCCGGCCGGTCGTTGCGGTCCTCGAGATCGCCGACCTGGACCTCATACAGCCCGTCGACGACCTCGGGGTCCACACCCCAAATCCCGCCGACCACCTCGGCCGTCTGCTGCGCACGACGTGCCACCGAACTGACCAACGTCAACGGCGCCTCGGCGGCCACCATGTTGTCGAGCGCGAATCGAGCCGCCTGCCGCACCCCGAAATCGGTGAGCGCGGCACCCGGCAGCGCCGTGTCGAGGCGGTTCATGACGTTCGACGTGGTCTCGCCGTGACGGACCAGGTACAGCCGGGCCATTAGGCGCCCTCCTCGGATTCGGTCCCGCGCAGACGCGCGAACCAGGCTTCACTCGGACCGTGATCGGGCGGCGGGGCCCCGCCCTGACCATCGACCGTCCACGATCCCAGGAAGACCAGCCGCTCCACGCCTCGGTACAACGCGCGCAGCGCCTCGCCGATCGCGGCGTCGTCGATGTGGCCGACCGCGTCGATGAAGAACCGGTAGTCCACGCCGGTCGGGTTGTGATTGCGCCGCGGACGCGACTCGATCCGCGTCAGGTCGATGCCGCGGCCGGCGAATTCGTCGAGCACGGCGAGCAGCGAACCCGGCCGGTTGGCGAGTTCGACGATGACCGAGGTGCGGTCGTTGCCGGTGCGCGCCGGCACCGGACCGGGCCGCCCGAGCAACACGAATCGCGTGGCGGCCCCGTCGCTGTCGGCGAGGTTCTCGGCCAACACGTGCAACCCGTTCGCCGCCGCGGCGACCGGCGTGGTGACCGCGGCATCGGCCTTCCCCGCCGCCACCTCACTCGCGGCGGCCGAGTTCGACGACGCCATCACGAAGGCGGCGTTGGGGAAACGCGCCGCGACACCGTCGCGCACCTGCGCCTCGGCGACCGGGTAGGCGGCGATCGTCGCCACCTCGTCGGGCTCGAGCGCACGGGCGGCGCCGATGGTGAAGGCGATGTCGAGCACCGTCTCGGCAAAAATCTGGACCGCGTCGGCGTCGGAGTCCGGGACCAGCGCATCCATCGTCGCGGGCACCGACCCCTCCAACGAGCTTTCGACGGGGACGCAGCCGTACTGGGCGTCACCGCGTCGCACCGCCTGGATCACGTTCGTCGGACTGGAGACCGGCAACAGCGTCACCGCGTCGGCGACACCGGCCAGTGGACCCGCCCCGGTATCGACGAGTCGGTTGGCCGCCATCTCGGTAAAGGTTCCGGCTGGGCCGAAGTAGGCGATCACGGGCACGCTGCCAGGTTAGCCGTATACTGGCCGCGGCGATGGATCTCGCCGGGGTGCCCGACACCCGAACCGCCGCATCGGCTGATAGTTCCTGGTTGTTGACCCGACCCTGCCGACAAGGAACCTCGATGCCCCACCTTCCCCCGGTCCTGCGCGACCCCTCAGCGTTGGCGCTGGTCTTCATCGGCGGCACCGCCGGTACCACCCTGCGACTACTCCTCGAAGAGTGGTTCCCCGCCCAACCCGGCCGATGGCCGACGACGACCTTCGCCATCAACCTCGTCGGCGCCCTGGTGCTCGCCGCACTGTTGGAGTACCTGGCGTCGTCGTCGCGGGTCGACGAGGAGGTGGGCCGACGCATCCGGCTGTTCGGCGGCACGGGCATCTGCGGTGGTTTCACCACCTACAGCACCTTCTCCGACGAGCAGGTCCTCCTCATCCGCGACGGCCACCTCCCGCTGGCGCTGACCTACGGGACCGCCACGCTGATCTTCGGCGCGATCGGGACCGTCATCGGGCTCCTCGTCGGCGCCCACCTCGCCGGACGCGGCGAGCCCACCGAACCCGACGTCGTCGACCCGGACACCGCCCCGTGAGCACCTGGGCGGTCGCGGCCTGCGCGGCCGGCGGCGCGGGGGCAGTGCTCCGCTACGCCATCGACGCCACGGTCAAGGCGCGGGTGCGCACCGATCTGCCGATCGCGACCATCGCCATCAACGTCGTCGGGTCGGCGCTACTGGGGTTCTTCACCGGGCTGGTGACTTTCGGGGCGCCCGGCACACTCACCCTGGTCCTGGGTACCGGGTTTTGCGGCGGCTTCACGACGTTCAGCACGGCCAGCTTCGAAACCGTCGCGCTCGCGCGACGCGGCGAGCACGTCCTGGCCCTGGTGACCGCGGCGGGCACGTGGATTGCCGCGCTGGCGGCCTGCGGTGTGGGCTTCGCCGTCTCCTGGTTCCTCGTCGGCCGCTGAGCCGGGGCTACCGCCGGACCTGGCCGATGCCGAGCCGGTCGCCGAGGAACAGGAACCCGACGAAGGCGACGACGTCGATCACCGCGTGCGCGATGACCAACGGCCACAGCCGATCGGTCCGCTGGTAAAACCGCCCGAACACCAGCCCCATCACCACATTGCCCAGCCCACCGCCGATGCCCTGGTACAGGTGGTACGACCCGCGCAGCAGCGCGCTACACGCCAGCGCGGAGACGTCGCGCATCCCCAACTGGCGCAGGCGGACCAGGAAGTAGGCCACCACGACGACCTCCTCGGCCACCGCGTTGCCTATCGCGATGGCGATGAGGACCGGGGCCTGCCACCACGGGCCGGCCTCGCTGGGGACCAGCGCGGCATTCATGCCCAGCAGGTGCGCGCCGATCACCAACGCCAACCCGGGCAGGCCGATCAGGGCCGCCAGCCCGACGCCGAGCGGGATGTCGCCCCGTCCGGGACGACGGGTGATGCCCACGCTCGACAGGCGGATCCCGCTGCGCCACAAGAGATATCCCGCAAGGGCGGCCATGCCCAGCAGCCGCACCACCGACAGTGACTGCCGGGTGAAGTCGATCCACCCGATCTCCGAGCGCGACGGGTTGAGGGCCACGGTCGTCTGCCCGATGCCGCCGGTGAGCTGGGCCTCGACGAGTGACAGGATCGCGAGCACCCCGGACATCGCAAACGTCAGGGTGCCGACGATCGCCAATTCGATCCACAGGGCTCGGCGCTGGGCCGGGTCGGTGACCGGATCGATGTTCACGCAACGATCCTCCACCGAATCACGCGGGTATCGCTACTCCGCGAGCCAGGGCGGCGGGCCGATACCGGTCATCCGCACCCAGCCGAACTGGGTGATCTCGGCGAGTTTTGCCGAAACGGCCGGGCCGTCGCCGACGGCGACCTCGACGCGTTTGATCCCGGCCTCGAACGCCGCGGGCGCCTGGTCGCCGTGCAGCAGACCGGCCCAGTGGTAGCGGCCGTCGTTCCCGTCGACGTGGCCGCGGGCCCGCAGCCGCGCGGTGAACTCCGGCCCGTCGGCGATGATGCGGACCTGGCCGTCGAACACCTCTGCCTCAACGGTTTCGTCGGTGGTCCAGTCGTAGTCGGTCGGGTTGAACCGGGCCAGTGGATCCGCTGCGCGCCACCACCGGCGCCGGTGCCGCACCGCCCGGTTGTGCTGCACGGGCGGGCGGACGCGCACCCCGTGGGCGCCGGCGAGATGGGCCTCGGTCAGCGCCGCGACGACATAGTCCACCGACTCGTCACGGCAGTAGAAGCGGTTGGGCGTCTGCTCGGCCGCCACGGTCAGGTAGTTCGACGGCGGTGCCGCCTCATCGGTCACGATGAGATCGGCCCGCGCCTCGTCGTCGACGATCTCAAACGGGATCCGCGAGCCCTCCATCCGACGGCGGGCCGCACCGATGGCCGCCGACGAGCCGATCAGCGCAATCGTTGTCACGGCAGGAAACCCGCACGGCGCCAGAGGAACTCGCCGACCGGCCCCATGAGGTCGGCCTGCCGGAGGAAGGCCGACAGCGGGGCGAAGGCCCGGACCGTGACGTTGTGGAACTCGGGATTGCGCCGGGCCATCCGGGCCGCCCGACGCGGGTCGGCAATCCCCGCGCGCCGATACATCTCCGGGTTGGTGAACAGCCTACGAAAGGCCGGCCCACCCAATCCGTGCAGATTCGCCGCGGCCAACGTCTCCCACTTGGATCGCACGGCCTTGCGCCGCATCACCCCGTCGCGCGCAAACCCGATGTGCCGCGCCTCCTCGGTGACGTGGATCTGCATCAGCCGCGCCACGATGGGCTGCAGCTGCGGATCGTTGCGCATCTCGCGCTGCAGCGCGTCGAACAGTTCCTCGCCCACCAGTGTCACCACCCAGAGCAGGGTGCCGCGCATGACCACGGGCAGCGAGTACATCACCGCCCGCTCCCACGGCCGCATCATGTAGGGCCGGGCACCGCTGCGCTCGATGACCTTGCCGAACATCGTCATGTGCCGACACTCGTCGCCCATCTCGGTGAGCTCGTAGTGCGACGTCGACGCCGCCGGGTCCTCGCGCATCAGCCGGATCAGCAGGGCGCGGTTGAGCAGGTTTTCAAACCAGATGCCGACGGACAGGACGTTGGCCATTTCCTGTCGCGACAGTTCGATGCGCTGCTCCTCGGTCATCGAATTCCACAGCGTCGTCCCGTACAGCGAGACGACCTTGGGCGGGAGGAAGTATTTGCCCTCCTCGAGCGGCATCTCCCAGTCGAGTTCGACGACGGGATCAAACGATCGAGCCGATGAGCCTTTGAGCAGGCGGTTCGCTATCGCGACGCGACCGTCGACGTCATATTCCACCGTTGTCATAGTGCCCTCCTTGTGACCTACAACACTATTGTCGGACGGATTTGTTGTCAATGCTCACTGTCACAGTCCCCAGTGGCGGCACAGCTCAGGAACTCTTCAGCGGCGATGCGTAGATTTGTCCGAGTGAATGACCCGCGGGAGCAGCCGAATCTGCGGGGCCGACGCCAAGAGCAGGACCGGCAAAACGGGGCACCACCGCCCCGCCGGACCGCGCCCGCAGGCCCGGTCCCGCCATCCGCTGCTGCCCGCCCGCCCCACCGCGGCCCGATTCCGCCGCCACCACCGAGGCGCAACCCGGCCCCCGTCCAGCGCAGCGCCCCGCCACCATCGACACCGCCGCCACCACCCCCGCGGCGCGGCGAGCCGCCGCGTTACGAACCACCGCAGGCCTGGTCGACGGCACCGTCCAAGTACGCGCCGACGCAGACGCCCGAACCGATCCCCGAGGCCGGCCGGCGGTCGAATCCACCGGCGCCGGCGCCGGGATCGTCGACGAAAGCACCCAGCGGACGACCGGCGCAGCGGACCCGGCCGAAGCCGAAGGATCGCCAACCGCGCAAGCGCCGCCGCCTCGTGTCGGTGCGCGGCGTCATCAGCGTCGCCCTCATCGCCCTCGTCGCGGCCATCATCGCCGCGGCCGTCGGGTTGGTCTATTTCGACGGCAAGCTGCACCGGGTCAACGCCCTCTCCTTCGCCGGCCGGATCGCGCCGACGCCGGGGTCCAACTGGCTCGTCGTCGGGACCGACTCCCGCGACGGGCTGACCGCTGCCGAGCGCAAGAGACTTTCCACCGGCCCGGACGAGGGCGGTGCGCGCACCGACACGATCATGCTCATCTCCACCCCGACCAGTGGGAAGACGGCGATCATCTCGATCCCGCGCGACCTCTACGTCGAGATCCCCGACGGATGGGGCAGCCACAAGATCAACGCCGCGTTCAACATGGGCGGACCGCAACTGCTGGTGCGCACGGTGGAGTCGGTCACCGGCGTCCACATCGACCACTACGCGGAGATCGGGTTCGGCGGCTTCGCCAAGGTCGTCGACTCGGTCGGCGGTATCCACGTCTGCCTGAAGCAGTCGCTGCGCGACCCCAAGGCCGGCCTCCGCCTGAAGGCGGGCTGTCAGGACATCAACGGCCGCCAAGCGTTGGCGCTGGTCCGCAGCCGCGACTTCCCCAACGCCGACCTGCAGCGCGTGGTCAACCAGCGCAAGGTCTTCGCGGCGCTGATGGCCAAGGCGACCAGTCCCGGCGTGTTGCTCAACCCGTTCCGCGTCATCCCATTCGCCAACGGCATCGTCGACGCGTTGACCGTCGACAACGACGACCGCTCCTGGCACCTGGCCGCACTGGCGTGGTCGCTGCGCAGCTCCCCGACGATGGTCACGGTGCCGACGGGCGGCTCGGTGTGGAGCCAGGACGGCGACTCGTTGGCCGTCGACTCCGACACCGAGGCCTTCTTCGCCCGGTTGGCCCGCGGTCAGTCGGTCACCGCGGATACCGACGCCGACGGATCGTCGATCGGCTGAGTCCGGCTAGAGGTTGCCGCCGGCGGCCGCGGGGGCGGCCACGTCTTGGGCGGTCGTGCCGTTGACCTCGCGCTCGACGAAGGACTCCACGTCGAAGACGTTGCCCTTGGCGCGCTCGGCGATGGTGAGCAGCGTCGTCATCGTCGCCACCTCTTCCACCTGTTCCTTGAGGAACCACTGCATGAACTGCTCACCGAGGTAGTCGCCGTCGTCCCGCGCAACGCGGGCCAGGTTCACGATCTGCTCGGTGACCTCCTGCTCCTGCTCGAGCGCCAACTTGATGGGCTCGATGAAGTCGCCGAAGGAATTCCGCGGGGATTCGACGCCGGGGATCTCGACGGCCTGGCCCCGGTCGAGGAAGTACTGGACGATCATCATCGCGTGGTTGCGCTCTTCCACCGCCTGCTCGTAGAAGTGCTGCGCCAGTTGGGGCATGTCCTCGTTGTCGTAGTAGACCGCGATCGCCGTGTATTGCTGACTCGCCGCAAACTCGTTGGTGATCTGGTCGGCCAGCAACTGCTGAAACTTCGTCCGTTCCGTCATCTCAGTAATCGTAGGAGGCCAGCGCTAGATTCGCAGCGTCACCTGTCGGGTGCGGATACCCGCGCGCGACCGCCGCTGCTCGGCGGTCAACTCCGACGTGTCGGCGATGGCCTCGGTGAGCCGGGCGTCGAACTGGTCGAGCCCGTCGTACCACTCGTCGGCATGCTTGTCGATGTCGAGGTCGAAGACCGGCGCCAGCAGCCCGTGGGTGCGGAACGACCCGGCGAACCGAGACCCTTCGCCCAGCGTCAAATGCCCGGCCGCGTGCAGCCGCGCCAGCGCCGACATGATCTGGTCCTCATCCTCGGGACGCACCCACCGCAGGTGGGCGCGATCGCCCGCGTCGACCCACCACGGCGCCCCGACTCCGCTCTTCGGGGTCAGCCGCGTGGTCGGCAGGATCGTCTCAGCCGCCCGCGACAGCATCTCCTGGACCGCCGGGTCGAGCTTGGCGCCCGGCGCGTACCACCAGGAGAAGTCCTCGTGGACGGTGATGTCGAGCGCCGCCCCGACGTCGAGGAGGTCGTCGAGAGTCTTGTCGGTCGCACCGCCGGGGAACGCCTCGTCGGTCGTGGCGTGGGCGGCCCAGTCGACCGCGGCGGTGAACTCGGCGCGGATGTCGGCCGGCTCCGGATCGATCTGCAGGCCGGCAAAGCCCTCGCGGGCCCCCTTGCCGTCGCGCACGATGGCGCCGACGGCACCGGGCAGCACGGTCCCCACGTTGACGTGGTTGCGCACCCCCTTGCCCTGCAGCGACGGACCGGGATCGTCGTCGGGCACCACCGATTTCAGTTCCGGTTCGGGCGGACCCTCCTCGCGCAACGCCAGGCGTGCGGTCGCCGACGCGACGAAGGCCCGCATCGCGACGAGGTCGCACTCGGCGGCCAGGCCGTCAAACGGCCGCTTGGGTACGGCGGCCGCCGCCGCCTGGCGCGCCGTGCGCTCGGCGATCCGCTCGGCTCGGTTGCTCCCGGGTCGCGGTCCGCTGCCGCGCTTGCTCTTCTTGCCCATGCCCCAACCTTTTCACACCCGGCCGCCAGAGGTTCGTTCTTGTCGGCAGCGATGCCGCCTGGCATCATTTCTGACTACATTCGTTTTCGGATCGGGGGATCTGTGTGAATCACTGGACGACCATCCGCTTTCCCTGGCGCCGGGGTTCCCAACCGGCCGGCGAATCGGTGTGGATCACCGCGTCGCGACTATCCTTCGACTCACTGGCGACACTGACTGCGTCGGGGCCAGATTCGGGCCGTGCCGGGTGACCGGGACCGAGACGGGCTGGGCCGCAACGCAACTCGACCTCGCCGAGTGCTGGGAGACCGCAGTGGCGCGCCTCGACCCGGCGCGCTAACGCCAGCGCCAGCACGAACGGTCACCAGCGCGAGCGCGACTCCTCGGCAAACCCGAGAATCTGGTCGATGACGATCCGGCGCCCGTCGTCGGCGGTGAGATGCCCGCTCCACCGGCCGAACACCTGGTGCACCTCGGTGGCCAGCACCACCGCCTTGATCGCCGAATGGCGGTCGTAGTCGGGGACCAGGGTCACGTCCAGACTGCCGTCGGGGTGGGTGACCCGCCACGGCCGCATCGGATCGGACCAGTCGTATTCCCACCGCAATTCGGCGCCGATCTTGGTGGCCCGTCCGTCGACGATCACCGCGTTCTCGGTGAAACCTGTTCCCTCGGTCCACTTTCCGCCGAACTGGAGTCCGACCACCGAACCGTCGGCCACCCCGCAGCCCGAACCCCAATTCCACCGGGTCGAGTACGGCCACCGGCCGCGGCCGACGTCCAACACCCCCCACGCCTGCCCGTGCTCGCCGCCGAAGGACCATTCCCGATCGCCGACGATCAGGCTCCCGCGGGCCGGGCGGGCCTGGTGCTTGGACGTGTACTGGAAGATGCGCTCATCCCACGGGATGACCACGTTGCACGATTCCTGTCCCGGCGGGAGGTCGACGCGGGCGGTGAACCGGGCGGGCTGGCCGTCCTCGGTCCACGATGCGGTCAGCGTGGTGCCGGTCTCGTCGTCGACGATGTCCATCGACGACGACCGGCCGCGGTGCCAGAGCGGCGCGGTCCCCGGGCGATCGGGCAGTTCAATCCCGCGGGCCGCGGGGATCGGCGCCTGGTGGCCGCCCTCGACGCCGCGGGCTCGGTCGACCCACCACACGTCGGCCAATCCGAGATAGCCGATGTCGGCATAGGTGAGGGCAACGGCGATGTCATCGGTGAGGATCGCCCAGTAGTCCCACTTCTTGGTCCGCAGCCGGCGTCCGCGCAAGTTGGCCTCGTGCAACGGTACGCGCGACCACCCGCGCGCCTGCGGGTTCAGCCGGACCCCGTCGGGCAGGCACAGCGACACCGGCGAGGTGATCTCTGGTTCGTCGGTCGCCATCGGTCAGACCGTGACCAGCCAGTCCCGCACGTCGGCCGGGTGGTTCGTGGCGATCCACCGCACCCCGATCTCGGCGCACATGGCAACGTCGCGCTGCTCGTCGACCGTCCAACAGTAGGTGACCCGCCCGGCCGCTGCCGCCTTGTCGACGAGTTCGGGATGAAGCCGCAGGGTTTGAACCGACGGGCCGATCCCGGTGGCACCGACGGCCGTTGCCGCACTCCCGCCCAGGACCCGGGCGGTGTCGCCGAGCAGGATCGTCGGCAGCATCGGCGCGTGCCGCCGGATCCGCCACACCCCCGACGACGAGAACGAGATCACCACCGCCCGACTGTGATCGGCCGACGGCGGGGTCGCGACGCCGAACCGGCGCAGCATCTCCAACAGCTTCACCTCGACGAGGCTGCCGAACCGCACGGGGTGCTTGGTCTCGATGAACAGCCGGACCGGTCGGCGCCAATCGAGGGTCAGGGTCAGCAGTTCGTCCAGGGTCAACACCGACGCGGGCTTGCCGCCGTGCCAACTGCCGAAGTCGTGCTCGCGCAACTGCGCCAACGACATCTCACTGACCGGGCCGGTCCCGTCCGAGGTCCGGTCGATGGTCCGGTCGTGGATGCACACCAACTCGCCGTCGGCGGTCAGCCGAATATCGCATTCGAGTCCGTCGGCCCCCTGCGACAACGCCAGTTCGTAGGCGGCCAGCGTGTGTTCCGGGGCTTGCCCCGAGGCGCCGCGGTGCGCGACCACGGCCGGCTTCCCGGACCGGGACACGCGCGCGGCAGTCATGCGTTGACCCAGCGCCGACGCCGCGTGCCGGTTGCAGCGGCCTCGGTCGGCGAGAAGACGCGGATCAGCCGCGGCACCATCCACCAGGCGAACGCCGCCGACACGAGGGCCGAAACGATGGTCCACACCATGGCGTCGCCTTGGGTCTGCAGGCTGCCGCTGCGATCGCCGGCCCATCGGGTGACAATCGCGACGACGGCGAACGCGTTCGCCAGTGCCCACGCGATCGCGATCTTGCGCAACTCGACGGTTGCCCGCGACCCGGACACCCGGGAGTCCACCAAGGCGGCCTCGCGGACGACGAACGGCGCGGTCACCACGTTGACCAGCGGTACCACCGAACACGCCCACAGCAGCCACCGGGGACGCGGATCCAGCCGGTGCTCGTGGCGATAGCCGAGCGCGCGCATGGCGAGCACCCAGGCGCCGAAGTGGTAGAGCGCGTAGAGCGCCACGCCCACCGCGGCCAGGCCGGCCACGATCACCAGCGACGAGGTGATGATGTCGAGCCACCCGGGGATCAGGTTGTCGCGGCCGAGGACGGCGATGAAGTAGCGGAGCAGGTGCAGGAAGGCCGCGGCCACCAACACGAAGGCGCTGTTCCGGGCCGCGCGATGCAGCTTGATCGATTCGGCGCGGGCCTGCTCCTCGACGGGGATGGCCATCCACGTGGCCGGCAGGTCCTGCAACCCCCAGGTCGGGATGCTCGAATACCGTGGCGTCGGCCGCGCGGCACCCGAGGATGTCCGGCGCGGTTTCGGCCGGGCCTCGGGTGGGCGCTGCGCGACCCATCGGACCTTCGCGGGTGTCCGGCGGCGCGTCGGGAAGCCTCGCTGCTGCTGCCCGGGTCCCGGGCGCGGTGCCGCCCCCGGGGGGTGCGCGGTAAAGGCTTGCGGCCGCTCGGCCAGTGCCTGTGCCACCCGATCCGGGGACACGACGACGAGCACGCCGTTGCACCGCGGGCAGCGGGTTCGGCCGGCCCGGTGAGGGGCCTGGATGCGGCAGTTCCGGCAGAGGTCGACCAAGCGCGAGCCAGAAGGCTGGGTCATCCCTCGTCCCCCGTCACGACGGGTTTGCCGCCGGCCTCCCAGGCGACCATTCCGCCTTCGACGATGATTCCCTCGCGGCCCACGTGCTCGAAGTATTCGAGCATGCGGAACGAGCGGCCGCTGGTGCGGCAGATGACATAGAGGTCGACGTCCGGGTCGATCTCGTCGATCCGCTCCGGTACCTGGCCCAGCGGGATGTGGAGCGCACCTCGGATGTGGCCCTCCTGCCATTCGTCGGGCTCGCGGATATCGAGCAGTAGGCGGTCGGTCTCGTTGGTGAAGTCGTCGGGGAGTTCGGTCACCGGCACCTGTTCGAATGCGGGCATGACTCCATCGTGGCACACCCCACCGATATGGGGGACGTCAACGTCAACCCTTCAACCGGCGGGGTGCCCTAGATATCCACAGGTCATCCGGATAACTGTGGGTTACCCCCATCCGACAGCACCATCGGCTCTACGGGAGAGTGAATACCCGATTTCACTTAGTCATCTAATCGGATTCCATTGTGAGCAGCGTCACTTGATTGCCCACCCCATGGCAAACTTCCAGCACCATTGCGCACCACGCGCGCGAAGTTTTGTTCAATCCCACAAACCGCACAACGCCTGTGGATAACTTGTGGAAAAGGTGGCGCGGCGGCGGCGAATCGGAATCCGCGCGGGTCAGAGCGCCGGCCAGTCGCGCTCGAGGCCCTTGATGATGAAGCCGACCTTCACGTCCACCGTGCCGCGCTCGGCCCAAGAATCATCCGGCTGCATCAGCGCACCGTCGGCGAGGGCGTCGCGAACCCGGTCCCACCCCGTCGCACCGTCGGCGTCCACGACGCGCATCGCGACGATCCCCATGTGGGACGCGATCACCGTGTCGCCGAGGAAGTCCAAGGCGAACATCGCCTGGGCCGTACTCCGCCCCGACCGCTCGATGGCCGCCGAATAGGCGGCGAGTACGTGCTGGATCCGGGTGAAGGCGGTCGGAAGCGCGTAGAGCAACCGGCTCAATCCGGGAAAGTCCTCGCACACCCGCCAACACTCGTCGGCCCACAGCTGCAGCACCGAGGCCCAGTCGTCGTCGCGACCGGGGAGGCGCAGCGTGGCCGCCGCGGTGTCCAGGCAGGCGACGACCAGGTCGTCGCGCGACGGGAACAACCGGTAGATCGCGCCGGTGACGACCCCGATCCGATCGGCGACGGCCGACATCGTGAACGTGTCGATGCCTTCGGCCAACGCCGCGGCCACGACGTCATCGGCGTCGAAGCCCGGCTTGCGGCCGGACTTCTTGGCACCGCGGACCCCACCGGAAGACACATGCACGTGTCCACATTAGTTCGTGAGCTGCCACCCCTGTGCGCTGTGCAGCCGGTCCCAGAACCGGGCGTAGGTGCCGCCGGCCGCGCGCAACTCGTCATGGGTGCCCACCGCCTCGACTCCCCCATCGCTGTCCAGGGAGACGATCCGATCCGCCTTGGCGATCGTGTCGAGCCGGTGCGCGATGATCATCACAGTCGACCGTTCCCGCAACGTCTCCACCGCGGCGACGATATGCGCCTCGTTCTCCACGTCGAGCGCCGACGTCGCCTCGTCGAGCAACACGATCGGCGCCTGCTTCAGCAGCGCCCGCGCGATGGCGACGCGCTGCCGCTCGCCGCCTGACAGCGCGCGGCCGCCCTCACCCACCGGGGTGTCCCACCCCTGGGGCAACCGCTGGGCGATCTCGTTGACCCCGGCGAGTTCGGCCGCGGCGAGCACCTCGGTGGCCGACGCGCCGTCCCGGCCGATGGCGATGTTGGCCGCGAGCGTGTCGTCGAAGAGGTAGACGTCCTGGAACACCATGGACAGTTGCCCCATCAGCTGCTCGGTGCGCTGCTGGGTGACCGGTACGCCCCCCACGCTCACGACTCCGGCGTCGACGTCGTAGAACCGGCTCACGAGCTTCGCGATCGTCGTCTTGCCGCTGCCCGACGGCCCGACCAGCGCGATCATCGACCCTGCGGGCACGGTCACCGAGACATCGCGCAGCACCGGGTCGGCGCCGGGCGCGTAGGCGAAGGTGACGTCGCGCAGCTCGACGGTGCCCGGCGCGGTCAACTCGGCGTCCTGCGCCGGTTCGGGGAGCGGCTGCGCGGTGATGACCTCGTCGAGGGCGTCGAGCAACGGTCGCCGCGACTCCAGCGCCATCGCACTCTCGGTGATCGCCGACAGCGTCGAGGTGAACCGCAGTGCCAGACCGATGAACGCCAGCGCCGGGATCGGCTCCAGCGACCCGGACACCGCCAGCGATCCGGCGACGGTGATCAGCGCGACGATGACCGCCTGGGTCACCATGCCGCTCAACAACATTCCGGCCGTCTCCAACCACATCGCCCGGTGCTTGGCGGCGCGCGTCGCCTCCAACGCGTCCGCCAGCGGGGTGAAGTCTTCCGACCGCCCGCAGGAACGCAGCGCGCCCTGGCACTGCGAGAACTCGACGATGCGGTCGGCGAGGATGACCTCCTCCGGCTCGTGGATGGCCCGCCCCTTGCGCATGAACCCGGTGGATACCAGGGTGATCACGACGAAGACCGGAGCGGCGACGGTGAGTACCAGGCCCAGCAGCGGGTTCCAGCACCAGGCGGCGACCACGATGACGATCGCGGCGGAGATCCGGGCGACCAGCGGGCCGATCATGTGGGCGAAGATCTCGCCGGCCTGCATCAGCTCGGTGGACACCATCCGCGACAGCCGCCCGGCCACCGGTCGGGCGAACCATCCCAACGGCTGCTTGGCCACCTGGTCGCCGACGATGCGGTGGATGCTGTAGAGGAAGTCCAGGGCGACCGCATAGGTCCGTTGGCTCTGCCAGTAGTTGAGCCCGTAACTGGCGAGCGCGAGCACGGCGAAGACGACCACCCAGCCCCAGACCCCCATGCCCCACGCCGCCTCGTCGGCGGCCAGCGAGCTGATCGCCGGCAGCAGCGCGGCCAGGGCCAGCCCCTCGACGAGGCCGGTGGCCATCGCGATGAGCAGTGCGGGGTTGATGGCCTCGGGTTGGGAGACCATTCGCCGCAAGCGCGGCACGACGTCGATCAAAGGCAGGTTCATCGTCGGTCTCCTCGTGCGTCGATGGCGGCGCCGGCCGACTGCCACAGGCGGGCGTAGCCGGGTTCGTCAGACAGTGATTCGTGGGTGCCGGTCGCCACGACGCGGCCGGATTCGATCAGGACGATCTGGTGCACGCCCTTGATGACCTCGGGACGGTGGCCGATGAGCAGGACCGTGCGGCCGCGGGCCAGCTCGGACAGCGCCTGTTGGATCTGGTGCTGCGATTCCGGGTCGGTCAGCGCGGTCGCCTCGTCGAGAATCAGGATCGGCGCGTCGACGAGCAGCGCCCGGGCGATGGCGATCCGCTGGGCCTGGCCGCCGGACAGTCCGGTGTCGCTGCCGTAGACGGTGTCGAATCCGGCTGGCAGCGCCTCGATCTCGTCGAGCACTCGGGCGGCCCGGGCCGCGTGGCGGATCTGCTCGTCGGTGGCGTCGGGTCGGCCCAGGGTGATGTTGTCGCGGATGCTGATACCCAGCAGTTGCGGATCCTGCAGCACGAAGCCGACGTGGGAATACAGGTCGCGCACTCTGGACACCGGCACCCCGCCGATCGTGATGGACCCCGACTGCGGGTCGTCGAACCGCGCCAGCAGCGTGGCAATGGTCGACTTGCCCGACCCGGACGGTCCGACCAGCGCGGTCACCGTCCCCTCGCGGAGGGTGAAACCGACGCCGTCGAGGGCGAGGGCGGTCTGTGACCCGTAGGCGTAACTGACGTCGTCGAACACCACCTCGTGCGACTCGGGGGTTTGTGCCGCCCCGTCGTCGGGCAGCACCGGGGTGTTCAACAGCGCGACGATGCGGCCCGCCGACGCCCCGGCCATCTGCTTGGACCACATGGCGTTCATCAGCGTCTCGATGCCGTATGGGATGAGCAGGGCGATGAGCGAGGTCGCCAACACGTCGGCGGCGGTCACCGACCCGCGGTGCACCAGCCACGCGCCCCCGCCGATGTTGATCAGCAGGACCAGCGGCACGGCCAACAGCGACATCCCCAGCCCACTCACGCGGATGAGCGGACGGACCCAGTCGTAGTAAAAGTCCTGGAACTCGTCGGCGGATTCCTGATAGGCGCGGTGGGCGCGGCCGACGCGGCCGAAGGCCTTCACCACCGAGATGCCCGTGACGAATTCGACCATCCGCGCCGACACCGTCGACAGCCGCTGGTCCATCTCGACGGTCTTCTCGCCCATCCCGCGCATGCTGATGCTCATCGCCGCGATGTAGAGCGGCAGCGTGGCGATCGCGAGCAGACCCAGCCGCCAGTCGACGATGAAGGCGTAGACCATCAATGCCAGCGGCATGACGACGGCGTTGGTGCCGTCGACCGGCTGGTGGGCGATGAGGTGGTGCACGGTGCCGATGTCGTCCTGCAGCGCCTTGCGGACCCGACCCGAGTTGGTGGCCGTGAACCACGCCAACGGGACGCGGGCCATCCGCTCGACCATGCGCTCGCGCACGTGGTGGCCGAACCGGATATCGGCGAAGTGGGTGATGAGCAGAGCGACGAGGTAGATGCCGAGCCGCACGGCGAAGGTGGTCACGAGGATACGGATCCACCGGCGGACCTCGTCGCCGTCGACGGCGGTCCCGGTGCCGGCGGCGGCCAGCAACACGTCGCCGATGTGGACCAGCGCGATATACGGGACGACCGCGAGGATGGCCGACGCCACCGCGAGGATCCGCCCGATGGTCAGCGACGCCGCGACCGGGCGCATCAAGTCCTTCAACGCCTTCGCGTCGGCGCGCTGCTGTGCTTTCGTGTCCGCGGTCGTCATGGCCGAAGATGCCCCGATCTGCATAAGTTAGGGTAACCAAACCCATTTATGAACGGGCTTCACATTAACCGGCGCGAGGCGGCCCCGCAAGGGGTGTGGGTGCCCGGATTCAGCCCGCGAGGAAGGCGCTGAGCATCTGCGCCTGCTCGTCGACGTCGCGGCGCTGCGCCGGTGAGACGTCGGCGAAGAGTTCCACCGCCACCGCCGTGCCGTCGGACTTCCAGGTGCCGGCCAGTCGTCCGTCGACGAGGACGAAGCCGGGGCTGCGCCCGTTGGGCGTGACGGTCCGCGCAAACTGCTCGGGGTCGGCGACACGGATGCGGTCACCCGGCGCCTGGGCGACGAGGATGTGGTCGAAGGGTGCGATCAGCCGGGCCGGCGCCGGCTCGTCGCCATCGGCGATCGGCAGGCCGTCGAGGTCGTAGAGCACCTCGCCGCCGGGACCGTCGATCCGGTTGAGTTCCCAGTCGTCGACCATCGCCTGTACCAACGGCCCCAGGCCGGTGAGCCCGGCCCAGGTCTGGATGCCCGCGACGCTGGCCGGCCCGAAGCCGCGCAGGTACATCCGGATCAGGTCGCGCTTCGCCTCGTCGCCGGTAACGGCCGGTTCGCCCGGCCCGATCCACTCGTCGATCAGGGCGTACGCCGGCTCGCCGGTCCCCTTGGCCGCCCACGTGCCGCGCGGCGGCACCTGGACGAGGTGCAGTCCGGCGCGGACCACCGCCATCAGATCGGCTGCCGGCGCCCCGGGCCAGCGCCGCGCCAGACGATCGCGCAGCTCCCGCGAGCCGAGGCCGTCGCCGGCCAGCGCCTCGCGGGCCGTATCGACCACCTCTCTCGGATCGACGTCGGCGGGCAGCCGGTGATTGGTCCGGGTGGCCGCCTCGATCCGCGGCTGGGCCAACGCCCGCATCCAGCGGGCGTCGAGGGCATCCATGGCGAGCAGCGTTCCGCGCAACACCACCGACCGCACGATCTCCCGCTCGCGCAGGAGCTCGTCGTAGTCCGCCGGGTCGAATCCCTCGATGCGCGACCACAGCGCGACGAACGGCGGCCGGGGGTCTTGCGCCTGCAAGCCGACACAGCGGTCGACGACCTCGATGACGTCCTCGTCAATCCGCTCCAGCAGATGCTGTCGAGCAAGGAGTGTCCGGTTCCACTGCTCGAGGGTGATCACGACGCGAAGGTCACTCCGGTGGCCGCGTGACAGCGGTAGCCGTGGGGATTCTTCGCCAGATATTGCTGGTGATAGTCCTCGGCGTAGTAGAAGCGGCCGTCGCCGGCATCGGACAACTCGGCGATCTCCGTGGCGATGGAGCCGTATCCGGCCGCGGTCAACGCCGGCTGGAACTTCTCGGCGACCTCGCGGGCGAGCCGGGCGTCATCGGCCGAACAGGTGAACACCGCCGACCGGTACTGCGTCCCGATGTCGTTGCCCTGGCGCATGTCCTGCGTCGGGTCGTGGGTTTCAAAGAAGGCCCGCAGCAGGGTTTCCAGATCGGTCTGATCCTCGTCGAACACGACGAGCACGGCTTCGGTGTGCCCGGTCCGCGCCGTGCAGACCTCCTCGTAGGTCGGATTGGGCGTGAATCCGCCCGCGTAGCCGACGGCGGTGGTGTACACCCCCGGCAGCTGCCAACAGATCTCCTCGACCCCCCAAAAGCATCCACCACCGAGGACGACCGCGCGCCGGCCCGGCCCCCAGTCGCACAGCCCGCCGCCCGGAGAGACCATCGGCGTACCCAAAACGATGTTGGCCGCGGCCACCGGCATCGGGGCCGGGCGTCCGGGCAGCGCCTCGGATGCGTCGACCATCACCTGCTTCGTGCGTGAGAAACCCCAGGACATGGCATCGATCCTACGCGTCGCACGCCGGTGGCGACGGTCGACGACCGGCCCCGCACGCCCCCGAGTTGAATCGACTCGCCGACGCTGTTTATGATGTGAATCACATACCGACTGTGATGCAGTTCACCTCACCTGGTCGACGGGATTCCCCGCGACAGGGAATCCGGGTGACTGCCCGAGCGGGGGAGAACGAAAGGGTGGAGGCACGCACCATGACGACGATGCAGCACGCGACCAAGCTGCCGTCTGAGGGCAGTCCCACTTACAACGTGTCGAGCAGTTGCCTGTGGACCCTGGCGACGATCGCGCCGCTCGTCGTCCTCCTGCTGCTGCTCGCCTTCTAACCTCCCCCGAGACGGGCGTCGTGCTGACGCCTCCCCGCTCGGGGGATACGGTGGGTGTGTCCATCCGAAACACCACCGCGAACGCGAAGGGAAGACCTGTGGCTGAATACACCCTGCCCGATCTCGACTACGACTACGGCGCCTTGGAGCCCCACATCTCGGGCCGCATCATGGAGCTTCACCACAGCAAGCACCACGCGACCTACGTGAAGGGCGCCAACACCGCGCTGGAGAAGCTGGACGCCGCCCGCGAGGACGGCACCATCGCCGACAAGGTGTACGGCCTGTCCGCCAACCTGTCCTTCCACCTCGGTGGCCACACCAACCACTCGATCTTCTGGAAGAACCTCTCGCCCAACGGCGGCGGCGAGCCGACCGGCGATCTGGCCGAGGCCATCGGCACCGACTTCGGCGGCTTCGACAAGTTCAAGGCCCACTTCACCGCGGCCGCCACGACGCTGCAGGGTTCCGGCTGGGCCATCCTCGGCTACGACACGATCGGCCAGCGCCTGGTCATTGAGCAGCTCACCGACCAGAGCGGCAACACCAGTGCCGGCCTGATCCCGGTCGTCATGCTCGACATGTGGGAGCACGCCTTCTACCTCGACTACCAGAACGTCAAGCCGGACTACGTCAAGGCTTGGTGGAACGTGGTCAACTGGGCCGACGCCGGCGAGCGCTACGACCGCGCCCGCACCCAGGGTGCCGGGCTGATCGTCCCCGCCTGATCTGCTCGAACGCACAGCGCCCGCCCGGGGCATCGACTCCGGGCGGGCGCTGTCGTTTGGTGTCGGTCGGGGCTACATCGCGCCGGTGATCAGGAACGACCCGGCGATGGCGACGGCCAGGACCACCGCCATGATTCCCAGGGCGATGTAGTCGATCCGCCCGGGCCGCGCGGCGTCGGCGGTCAGTCGGCCGGTGCCGCCGCGGGCGGTGATCGCCTCCCCCATCTCCGCCGACCGACGCAGGGCCGAGGACAGCGCGGCGACCACCATGTCCACCAGCGTCAGCTGGGCCGCGGGGTGGCCGGCATTCGACGGGGCGTGCGGCCGCAGTCGGTGCACCGCACGCAGCGTGAGCAACTCGTCGACCATCAGCGGCAACGACCGCAGGCACAGCGCGATCACCACCGCCCATTCGTCGACGGGAAGACGCAACCAGCGCAGCGGCCGCATGAGGGTGGCGATGGCCGGGGCGATCTGCGCCGCCGGGGTGGTCCAGACGACGAGGACCGACACCGCGATGACGAGCAGGCCCAGCAACACGCCGCGCGCGGTGACCAGGCCGCCGGAGACTCCCGCGACCAAGGTGGACAACCCGACACTGGCCGCCGCCAGCGCCCACAACCACCACGGCGGCTTGGGCACCGCACCCAGCGGGATCCCGGCGAGCAACGCCACCCCGACCACGACGACGGCGACCATGCCGAGCGCGGGCCACGACGGCAGCACCCACATCAGGATTCCGATCATGCCAATCGCAATGAGTTTGGTTCCCGCCCACAGGCGGTGGATCACCGAATCCCCGGGGATCTCGCGCAGCGGTAACCCGTTCATGACGCCTCCCGCGCAGCCGCGTCGACGAGCACACCGTCGACGAGTTCGACCTGCCGATCGCAGACCTGGGCGATCTCGTCGAGGTCGTGGGAGATGACGATGAGGGTCAGACCGGCGGCCCGCATCCGGCCGAACAGGGCGACGACGTCGGCCCGGGCCTTCGGGTCCAGACCGGCGAGCGGCTCGTCGGCCACGATGACCTGAGGGTGCCCGGCCAGCGCGCCGGCAAGCACGCCGCGCCGCATCTGGCCCCCGGACAGGGCGTCGGTGCTGCGGGCCGCGAACTCCCGCGGCAGCCCCACCTCGTCGAGCAACCGGGACACTTCGGCGGTGCCCACCTCGACGCCACCGGCGGCCTGGATGTCCTCGCCGAGGGTCGGGCGCTGCAACTGCAGTCGTGCGTGTTGGAAGGTCAACTTCACCACGCCGACCTGCTTGTGGATGGGCGAGCCCTCGTAGTCCGCGGTGCCCGACGTCGGTGTGGTGAGTCCGGCGAGGATCCACGCAAGGGTCGACTTGCCCGACCCGTTGCCGCCGACGATGAGCAGCCCCTCACCCCGGTTCACCCGGAGGCTCACCTCGCGCAGCGCCGTCACCTCCCACGGCGTCCCGGCCAGGTAGCGGTGGCTGATCCCGGACAGCTCGATCAGTGTCTCCCCCGGTCGGTGCGGCGAAATCGGGACGACCGGGGCGGCTGCCGGCTCGGTATCGGGTTCGGCCACACCGGCCAGCCACTGCGGCGGGGCCGGGTCGACGCGCCCCTCGCGCAAGTGCACGATTCGGTCGGCAGCGGCGGCCTCGTCGGCCCGGTGGGTGATCAGCACGACGGCGAGCCCGCGGCGAGCAGGCAACGTCGTCAGCACGTCGAGGAGTTCGGCGCGCCCGACGGGGTCCACCATCGAGGTCACCTCGTCGGCGATCAACAGTGCCGGGTCGCGGGCCAGCGCCGCGGCCAGCGCCAACCGCTGCTGCTGACCGCCCGACAGGTCCGCGGTGTCGCGGTCGGCGAGCCCGGTCAGACCGACCTCGGCCAGCAGGGCGTCGACGTCGACCGCCACCCCCTCCGGCAATCCCCACACCACGTCGTCGGCGACCCGTGCGCCGAGCATCTGCGTCTCCGGGCGCTGCAGCACCATCGCCGTCCCACCCGGGCGGCCGAGGCCGGGATCACCCGGGCGCACCACCTCGCCGGTACTCGGGGCGCGGCCGGCGAGGATCTTGGCGACCGTCGACTTGCCGGACCCGTTGGCGCCGACGACGGCGACGAGTTCACCCGGCTCGATTCGGAGGTCGACGTCGACCAGGGCGTCGTCGGAAGCGCCGGGATAACGGAACCCGACCCCGCGCAGGTGCACCGGCAACGGCCCGACCAGGGCATCGTCGGCCAGGTCTCGCCCGGGCTCGTCGAGGCTGTCGGTACTGGGGATCGCGCGCACCCGGTCGATGACCCCGCCGACCAACCACCAGGCGACGAACAGCGAGATCAGCGTGCCCACGGTCCCGGTGGACCACAACCACAGCCACCAGTAGTCGACGATGGCGCCGGTCAGGGCACGCAAGCCGTCGGCGGTCTGCGTGAACACCGCCTCACCGCCGGGCAGCCGTTTGCCGACCTCGTCCAACCCTTTGGCCATCCCGGTGACGGTGTTCTCCAACGACTCCAGCAGGAGCCGTCGCAGCGGGGTGAGGATCCAGAAGACCACCACCGACAACCCGCCCATGATCGGTGCGACCAGCACGGACACCGCCGAAAAGGCGGCCAATCCGCGACCGCGGCGCTTCATCTCACCGACCAACCCGCCGACAACGCCGGCTCCGACGACCGACACCGCCGCCGAGAGTCCGGCGAGCGCGAAGGAGACGCCGGCCGCGGCGACGACGACCGCCACCAACGCCCGGGGCCGGGTGCGTTGCCCGAGGAGGGCCATCGGAACCGGCGCCAACAGCGCCACCGATGTCAGGATCGGCAGGACCTGCGCCACGACGACCGTTGCCACGGACAGCCCGCCGAGCACGGCCGCCAGCGCGACCTCGTGCGGGCGCAGCGGACCCCGGTGGCGGGAACGGGCCGGTTCACCGACTCGGGCTGTGTGCGTGGACATCGCATCCAGTTTGCCTGACCGTGTGTGAGAGGGCGCTGAGTGGGATTGCGCGTGGATGGACGGGCGGCGCACATCCCCGCCTGCGCAGATGTGCGCGGAATGTAACCACCTGGACCTTCACCGAGATTGTCCGGAAACACCGGATTCCTACCTTTGGGCAAATCGTTTCCGCTTGTCCCGCCCTACCCCCGCCCGAGAAGGAATCCACGATGACCTACGTGAAACCCCCCGAACTCGCCGTGTCGCTGATCGACGCCGGCGCGTCGAAAGTCATGATGTCGACCCGGGACACCTTGATCCGTGCCTATATGGCCGGCGCCATGCTGACGCTGGCCGCGGCGTTCGCGGTGAAGATGGCCGTCGACACCGGCGCACCCATCGTGGGTGCACTTCTCTTCCCCATCGGTTTCGTCCTTCTCTACCTGTTGGGCTACGACCTATTGACCGGCGTCTTCGTCCTCGCGCCGCTGGCCTGGCTGGCCAAACGCCCGGGCGTGACCGTCGGTTCGGTCCTGCGCAATTGGGGACTGGTGTTCGTCGGTAACTTCGCCGGCGCCCTCACCGTCGCCCTACTCGTCTCGATCTTCGTGACGTACGGCTTCGACACGACGATCACCGATTCGGGCAACCAATTCGCCGAGTATGGACAGAAACTTGCCGCCATCGGCCATGACCGCACCCTCGGCTACGCCGAGCACGGTGCCGGGGGTTGGCTATCGGTGTTCGTCCGCGGGATGCTCTGCAACTGGATGGTGTCGACCGGCGTCGTCGGCGCGCTCGTCGCCAAGGACGTCGTCGGCAAGATCTTGGTGATGTGGCTCCCGGTCCTGCTGTTCTTCGCGATGGGGTTCGAGCACTCGGTGGTCAACATGTTCCTGTTCCCGGTGGGCATCATGCTCGGCGCAGATTTCGGGTGGAGTGATTACCTGCTGTGGAACGAGGTCCCGACGGTTCTCGGCAACCTCGTCGGCGGGCTGCTGTTCACCGGCGCCGCCATCTACCTGACGCACTACCGAACCCGCCCCAAGCGGACCGGTCGCCAGTCCGAGCAGGAGGGCGAGGCACTCGACCGCGACGAGGATCTCGCCCCCGTCGTCTAGGTCCCCCGTCTAGGTCCCGGCCTAGGACTTGACCCAGCGCTTGGGTCCTCGGCTCATCGCCAACGACACCTCGCGCAGCGGTTCCCCGTCGCCGACGATTGTGGCCGCCGTCGTGGGGAGGATGTCACGCACCTCCCCCGACGGCGCCCCCTCGTCGGCGTATCGGCGTGCTGCCACGCCGATGAGCTTGGCCTGGCGCTCCGGCGACGACTCGTCGAAATCATCGGGCAGCAGCGGGCTCAGCTGGGTGAGAGCATCCCGGATCTCCACCACCCGCCGGTCGAACAGGATGATCGGCGTCGCCTTCAGCTCACCGCCGTCGGGTGCGGGCAGCACGACCTCCGGCACCGCCTCGGTGACCACCGTCCACAACGGCTCCAAGTCGCGGTACTGCTCACGCAGGGTGAACCGCGCCCGAATCCACCTGATCCGAGCGTGTATCAACGGGTAGGTGATGCCGAGCATGAACGCGAACATGCCGGCCACCGTCAAGATGTTCCCGACCGTCAACAGGGACGGGACGACGAAGGATCGGGTCATCGCCCCGAAGATGAAGGCGATCTGTAAGACCGCGACCACGGCGAGTGCCGACAGGCCGACGATCAGCAGGCTCAGCGATACCCGCAGATAGCCCGCTGCGGCCGGGACGAACTGGCGGATGCTGGCGACGCAGGCGGAGAAGCCGTAGGTGAGGTACACGCTGGCGATGAGGAAGAACGCGGCGAAGGCCCAGTAGCGCACCGAATTGCCCGACAGCGCGTTGTCGCGGACTTCGCGTGGGATGTAAACCATCGCGATTTGCAGCCCGGCCGCCGCGATGGTCAGCGGGACGGCCTCGATCCCGGCGCGGCGGGCCCGCGCGGATTCCCCCGGCACGTAGTAGAAGACGACGATCAGCGCCGCGACGCCGAGCGCCAACATGCCCCAGATCAGCACGCGCGCCATGCCCTCGAACGTGACCGCGTCGACGCGTTTGCCCATGGACGGATTGGCGGCGACGAATGCGAGGGTGAACCCGATGATGCTGACCGTCATCGCCAACGCCTGGAGCCCGCCACCGTATCGGCGGATCTGATCCATCCGCCAGCACACCGCGATGGTGAACACGATCAGGGCGATCAGGTTCACGACGTCGGCTTGCAGGATCACTTCCACGCGCTACATCCATCCCCCGTGGCCGCCGAGGAGCCGCTGGATGCGGCGCATACCGGCGTCGGGCGCGGTCTCGCCGACCGACCCGGAGGCGTCGGTGGCCCACCCGACGATGATCGACGCCAGCATCTCCGCCTCCCACTCGCGCTCGTCGGAATAGCAGGTCCGGGCCAGGGCATCGGCGGCTTGCTCGTCCGTCGGCGCCAGCAGCGCTGCGGCGTCGATCCCGCCGAGGACCTGGTGTCCGGCGATCAGATGCCCGAACTCGTGGATGATGATCTGGTTGCGGTGCAGGGGCGAGGTGTTGGCCTGGCAGAAGAAGTAGTCGCCGTCGCCGGCGGCCAACCAGACTCCGTTCGGCATCCCCGCGGGCAGCGGATAGGCGATGACGCTGATCGGCCGTCCCCGGCGCTGCCCGTACTGCCGGCAGAGTTGCTCGGCGTCGAGCGGCAACTCGAGGTCGAGACCGCGTAACTCCTTACGGCACAACCTGCGCAGTGCTCTCTCGCTGCGCATCCGCTCTCACTCCCCAAAAGAATCCGACGCGGGCCGGATGGCCCGCGTCGTGATCCTACTTGGCGGCCTGGTCGGCCCCAGGAATGTCCGGTGGGTCCTGCGGCAGCCCCTGCTGCTTCCGCAACACCTTGATGAGCTCGTTGACGACCGAAACCTTGTCACTGGACAGGCCGGCGAGACGGAAGGCTGCGAGCTGGATGTCGGTATCGGCCTGCATCCGGAGCTTGTCGATCTCCGTGCGCGTCCGCTGGGCGGCGCCGTCCTCCAGGAAGTAGTGGACGTCCACACCGAACGCGGCCGCGATCCCTTCGACCGTGCGGAACGACGGCGACTTGGCCTTACCGGAACGCAGCTGGCTCAAGTAGGACTCGCCCAACCGGAATCCGCGCGCCGTGGACCGCTGGGCAATCGCCTTGGCGCTGTAGGCCCGCCCGTTCGGGCCCGGAACGGTACGGAACAGTTCTTCCAAGCGCCGGGCGAAGAGACCGGGTTCCACATCAGCCGGGCGACTGTCCGCAGTCCCGGTCTCATTTACCGTCATGAGCTCTCTCCAGTCGAATATCCCCTGTTCAGGGTTAATCTTGAATCTTCTTCAGAATACCCCATTTGGGTGAATCCTGCGGTGCCCCAAGGGGCCGTCGCGCGGGTCACCGCACGTCAGACCGCCTCAGCAGTGCTACTAGCTAGCGCCTTACTTTACCGATAGATGAGTATTCAACATCGCATCGGCACTCGTAAAGATTCCCAGGTAGTCTTCTAACTCAGCTGTGCCGGAGTTCATGGATAGCTCTGCACACCGGCGGGGCATGCTCGGTTCGGGTAGCCCGTCGATGCCCGACAGGTACTCCATAACCCCAGGTCGCGGCAAGAAAACTGCAGATCACCCACAACCCGACGAACAAGGAAAAGCCGCTATGTCGCCCACCGCCCGCCTGCGCACTCGCCGCGTCGCGGCCCGCGTGGCGGTGGCCATTGCGGCGGTCGGTGTGATGAGTTTCACACTCCCAATAGGTAACGGCGGAGGCGACAGCCACGCGTTTCCCGGCGCATTCTCCGGTCCGGGGCACAACGGGGGTGGACCTGGCGGGCCCGGCGGACCCGGTGGCCCTGGCGGCCCCGGATCGACGTGGAGCGGGCCATCGGGCCAGGGCGGACAGAACGCACCCGGAAGCGGCTGGGGGAAGCAGAGTCCGGGTAGCCCCAAGACGGGGCCGGGCAGTCCCCAGACGGCACCGGGCGCCAAGACCGGGCCGGATGCCGGCACCCCCAAGACCTATTCGGACCAAGCGCCGACGACCACCCCTCCTCCGCCGACGACGGAGAGCACCGATCCTCCGGTCACGACGCAGAACACCCCCTCGGCGACCGCTACCCCCACACCGTCTCCCGACAGCTACAGCGGCGGCGGTGGCGGCGGCGGCAGCACCGCACCGCCGCAGATGGGCGGCGCCCCACCGGTACAGGCGCCGCAGGCTCGACCCAACGATCACTATTCGCCAAGCACCTTCCCGCCCCCCGGGGCTCAACAAGGGGCCCCCGGCAACGGTTCGGGCCGAGGTGGACCCCGCCCTCCGCAGGGCGCGGCGCCGCCTCCTCGGCAGCCCGGCGCCGGCGCTCCACCAGCGGCGGCACCCCCGGCACCACCGGGCTCGCCCAGCTCACCCGGGTCGCCCGGCTCTCCGGCCGCACCCCGCTCGGCCGGTGCTCCGGCCAACCCCGGCTCCGGCAACGCCCCCGCCCCGGCGCCGTCTGCTGGCGAACCCTCGTCCAACGACGTTCCGGTCGCCGCCCCGCTGGGCGACTTCGGCGGCCTGGCCGACGGCTACGGCCCCGCGCTGCTGATGGGGATGTCGACGCTCGCGCTACTCGGCAGCGGCCGGTTCCTCGACGCGCTGCGCGCCATCCGCCGCTAAGCCCGGGCCCAGTCGACAAGATCGAGGGCCCAGTCGGCGAGATCGAGGGCCCACTCGACGAGATCGAGGGCCCAGTCGACAAGATCGAGGGCCCAGTCGGCGAGATCGAGGGCCCACTCGACGAGATCGAGGGCCCAGTCGGCGACTCAGGCCAGCAGCTCGCGCATCGTCGGCAGGGCGGTGACGGCATCGCTGTCCATCCACTCCCGCAGGACCTTCGTCGCGCGGACGTCGTCCTCGTTGTATTGCAACAACCGCGTGCGCTGACTCTCGTCGGGCGCCGAACCGTCCATCCCGACGGCCAACGCGTACCAGTCCATCGACGCCGCGCCGCCCGCCTCGTCGTCGCGCCAATGGAAGCCGGCGACCGGTGCGACCCGCTTGAGCCCTTTGCCCTTGGGACAGTAGAAGTTCGACGACACCGCGGCATATACGTCAACCCACTGCGGCGAGGCGATGAACGCATCGACCTCGGCCCGGGTCGGGATCCCCGGCATCCCGGCGAAGCGATCGGCCGACCCGCGCAGCCACCGGTTTTCGGCCTGCTCGGAGTAGCAGTAGGCGGCAAAGGTCTTGCCCCGGGCGTGCGCGTGCGCCATCTCCTCCTGCAACCACGCCCAGAACGCCGCGAAGGACTCGGCCTCGGCCGTCGTCGGCAGCGGCCGCCAGGTCACGAACGGCCGGTATCGGACCGGCCGGTCCGGGTCGGTCCGGTCGGTGAGCAGCGTGCCCCACAGGTACGCGCCATCCTCGCCGAAGCTCTCCATGTCGACATCCACCTCGACGTCGGCCCGCGCGATGGGGGCGGTCGTTGAGCGTCGCACCATGGGACTACCGGTTTGATAGCAGCGTGCCGCAGCAATCGCGTCGGGGAACGACCCGCTGTGCCATTCCTCGGGTTCCTGCGCCGGGGACAGGGCGGCAAGCGCGCCGATGGTAGTGATCCCGTGCTCGCGCAGCGCGGTGGTCACCGACCCGTTCACGACGAGGCTGACATCGTCGCGGACCATGAGTTCGGCCTCGCACTGTTTCCACCACGGACAGTCGGCGCACTCCCCGATGCGACTGGGCGCGGTGGCCACAAGCTGGTCCACAATCGCGAGACGCTCATAGGTGAGGTGGGCGAAATCCTCGCGCTGGGCACCCAGGTCGATCACGGCGATGCAGTCGGCGTCCATCCCGATGACACCGGCCCGCCATTGCCCCGTGCTGCGCTCCCCGGAGAGTCCGGCGGCCACCAGCATCTCGGTCAGGTGTTGGAGACGCTGCTGGTCGCGGCGGTTGGGCCGCATCGTCCGCGTCGTATCGGGCATCGGCAGCCACGCCCACAGGGGACTGGTGGTGATGGCGCGCGGCCCGTCGCCGTTCCCGTTGCCCGCCGACGCCGGCCGGGTCACCCGGTGGTTCACGACGATGACCGGGAGGTAGCCGATACCGTCATGCACCAGCAGTTCGCTGTGACCGCGGCGGCGGTCGAGCGGATCGTCGGGCAGGGCGGCATTCCAGATCCACCGCGCACCCGCCCGCGCGGCCGCCAGGGTCGCGGCGACGCGATCCTCGCGCGGCCCCGACTCGACCGTCACGAACGTGGCGGACGCCTCGTCGCTGTGGATCGAGCGCAGCAGGTCGTGCACGCGCGCCCGGTGCAGTGCCGCCGCCTCTTTGCGCCGGGCCACCTCGGGCGAGTCCGCTGCCTGATCTCGGTGTCCCAAGGCCTGCGGCGAGTTGTCCAGAGCCAACCGGTGCCCACATCCGGAGAGATCACGAGCGGTCAGCAGTACCGCCGCCTGATTCCGGGTCACCGTGCTCACTCTCACCACCTTGCGCCTCCGCGCAGGGAAGCGCGCGAGTCGGTTCCCAACGTAACCGATGGGTCTGACGCCGGAGGCCGGGCGACACGTATCGAACAGAACCGAGATGTCATAGTGTGGCCGCATGGGATTGTTCTCCAACAGCGAGCAGCGGAGCAGCCGCGCGGAGCGGCGCGCCGAGAAGAAGGCCGCCAAGCGGGCCACCAAGCAGCGGGCCAAGTTCGAAGCCCGGTACGACGCCAAGGAGCGCCGCGCCGAACGCAAGCGCGTCGAGAAGGACGGCAAACGCGCCCAACGCCGCACCGACCGCAAGGACGAGCGGGCCCACAAGCGCGAACTGCGCACCGAGGGCCGTAAGGCCAAGCACGCGTCCAAGGCCTCGATCGCCGAGGCCAAGGTCCGCACCGCCGAGATCGAGGCTGCTGCGGCCAAGAAGCGCCTCACCCCGAAGAACGCCCGCCGCGCACTGTCGGTGGCCCGGGTGCTGGCGCCGGTCCTCGGCCCGGTGGTCTACCGCGGCGGGGTGGTCGCCCGTGAGAAGCTCGCCGACTACCAGGCGTCGCGCGCCGGGGTGGCCCCCGAGACGCTGCGGCAGTTCTCCGGCAAGGGGGCGCCGCTGGCGGCCCGTACCGCGACGACCCGGGAATCGCTGCGCGCCCTCACGCTCACCGATTCCAGCGCCGACGCGGCGGCTTTCGCCGCGGCCATGAACGCCCGCCTCGACAACCTGGCGGTGGCGGTCGACGCCGCCGAGTCCATGGCCCCCGCGGCGCGCAAGAACGCCCACCGGGCCATCGGCAACGAGCTCACGGCGATCGACGCCGACATCCTCGCGCGCCTGGGCGTCTCGTCCTAACGCGAGTCAGCGACTAGCGCCCCTACGGGACGATGATGTTGCTGTAGGACGTGCAGTCCTTGCCCGTGGGGGCCAGGCGGCACAACCGGAACTGCTTGCCGTCGAAGCCCTGCAGGCGGGTCCACTGACCCCACACCGGCCCGGAGCCCGGGCGGGCGATGGCCAGGCGCTTCCACGGCGTGCCCACCTTCTTGCGGTACTTCACACTGCGCTGCTCGAGCACCACCGGCGAGCGGCCCTTGTCGTGGGTGAGCACGAATCCGCCGTTGTCCGGCGTCGTCAGTGTCACCGCCCAGGCGGTGCCGTACCAGTCGGCCAGGTGCACGGCGGCCGCCGGATGGGGCGCCGGGGCCCCGGGAAGGGGCAGTGCATCGGCCTGCCCGGACCCGGCCAGCGCGGTCGCACCCACCGCGGCGGTGGCGGCCAGGGCGACCGCCCCGCGGCGGGCGGTATCGCGGATCAGCATCGTCGTCATCGTCGTCTCCGTTCGTGCCCGGTCTAGCGCCCGGGGAGGAACTTCATGGCCGCCATGGCCTTGGGCGTCAGTTTGAGGAAGACGTTCTGCGGAACGCCGCGGATGCCGTCGATCCCGATCACCCGCTGCTCGGCGACCGTCTGCGGCTCGGTGTACTTCAGCAGACCCTCGTCGCCGTGGCGGCGGCCCACCCCGGAGATGCCCATGCCACCCATCGGGGCGGCGGTGGAGCCCCAGGCGGCGGCATAGCCCTCGTTGATGTTGACGGTGCCGGCGCGCAACTGATCGGCGATCGCGTTGGCCTGCGCACTGCTGCCCGCGAAGACGCTGGCATTGAGGCCGTACTCGGTGTCGTTGGCGAGCTTGATTGCCTCGTCGACCGAATCCACCGGGTAGATCGCCACCAGCGGGCCGAAGGTCTCCTGCCGGTAGCAGGTGGCGGCGTCGGTGACGTTGGCCAGGACGGTCGGTTCGAAGAAGAACGGCCCCAGATCCTCGCGGCGCCGACCGCCGGCGAGCACCGTCGCACCGTGGGCCACCGCGTCGTCGAGATGGGCCTGCACGGTGTCCACCTGCGCCGCCGAGGCCAGCGAGCCCATGTCGACCGAGAAGTCGTAGGCCGCGCCCAGCTTCATCTCCGCGACGAAGGCGGCGAAGCGCTTGGTGAACTCCTCGGCGATCGGCTTCTCCACGTAGATCCGCTCGATCGAGATGCACAGCTGCCCGGAGTTGGAGTAGCAGGCGCGCGCGGCGCCGGGAACGGCCTGGTCCAGGTTGGCCCCGGCGGTGACGATGAGCGGGTTCTTACCGCCCAGTTCGGCGGAGAAGCCGATGAGGCGCTTACCGGCCTGGGCGGCGAGTGCGGAGCCGGTCGTCGACGATCCGGTGAACATGACGTAGTCGGTCTGCGCGACGATCTCCTGTCCGACAACGCTGCCCGGCCCGGGCACCACGGCGAACAGTTCGCGCGGCAGCCCCGCCTCGTAGAGCAGTTCAGCGGCCGCCAGGGCACAGTACGGGGTCTGGCTGTCCGGCTTGATGACGACGGCGTTGCCGGCCAGCAGGGCGGCGATCGCGTCGGAGACGGCCAGCGTCAGCGGGTAGTTCCACGGCGAGATGACGCCGACGACGCCCTTGGGTTGATACCGCACCCGGACGCTGGTCGCCCCGGGGATCATGCCCTTGACCTTGTGCTCGGCCAGGACGCCGGGCCCGGTACTCGCGTAGTGGCGGGCAGTCAGCGCCACGTCGAGGACTTCCTCCTGGGCGTACTGCCGCGCCTTGCCCGACTCCGCCTGCACGATGTCCATGAGGGCGTCCGAGTCGCGGTGCACGAGGCGCGCGAAAGCGAACAGCACCTGCGCACGCTCCTTGACCGACCGGGCGGCCCACCCTTCCTGGGCGACGCGGGCTGCGGCGACGGCAGCCTGCAGATCCTTCGCAGTCCCGACCGGGATCTCCGCAATCGTCTTGCCGCTGAAGGCCTCGAGGATGGGGCGCGACTTGCGCTTGGCGGCGGGGTCGATGGCGATCAGCTTGTTCCACCGGTCGAAGACCGCGGATGAGGGTGCCGGCATGTCTGGCTCCTAGCGAAGGGGTTCGGGGCGAAGGGGGTTGCGGGTGACGAGATTCAGGATTGGGTTCCGATGACGACGATGCCGTCGGCGTCGGAGTGCAGGATGTCGCCGGGGGTGAAGGTGATGCCGCCGAATTCGACCGGGACGTCGCGCTCGCCGGCACCGGTCTTGGTGGACTTGCGCGGGTTGGTGCCCAGCGCCTTCACACCGATCTCCATGCCGTCGATGGTGGCGGCGTCGCGGATCGCGCCGTTGACGACCAGTCCGACCCAACCGTGGGTGCGCGCGCGCTCGGCGATGAGGTCGCCGACCAGTGCGGTGTGGATCGAGGCATCCCCGTCGATCACCAGCACCCCACCGGGGTTGTCCTCGCCCAGGACCTCCTTGAGTAGGGCGTTGTCCTGGAAGCAGCGGACGGTGGTGATCGGGCCGGCAAAGCTCTCCCGCTGGCCGAACCGGCGGAACTGTGTGTCGCAGCTGCGCACGTCGGGACCGATTTCGTCGACCAGGTCTGCGGTGGGTACGGGTTGCACGGTGCCGTTGGGAGAACTCATGGGTGAATCCTAACCAAGTGCCCACCCGACCAGCGCCGCAGCGGGGTCACGATTGGTGCGGCTTGGTCAGCGGGAACGGCAGCGACTCGCGGATGGACCGCCCGGTGATGAGCATGACGATCCGGTCGACGCCGAGCCCGAGGCCCCCGGTCGGCGGCATCGCATACTCCAGCGCCTGCAGGAAGTCCTCGTCGAGCTCCATCGCCTCGGGGTCGCCACCGGCGGCCAGCACCGACTGCTCGGTGAGCCGGCGCCGCTGCTGCACCGGATCGGTGAGCTCGGTGTAGGCGGTCCCCAGCTCGACGCCCCAGGCCACCAGGTCCCACCGCTCGGCGACCCCGTCGGCCTCGCGGTGCGGTCGGGTCAGCGGCGACGTCGAGGCGGGGAAGTCCAGGTAGAAGGTGGGCGCGGTGGTGCGCGCCTCGCCGAAATGCTCGTACAGTTCGGCGACGATCTGCCCGGCGTCCCACATCGGGCGCAGGGCCACGCCGTGGGCGCGGGCCAACTCCCGCAGCTCGTCGACCCCGGTCTGCGGGGTGATGGGCACCCCGGCGACCTGCGACACCGTTTCGTACACCGAGTACCGCGGCCAGTCGCCGCCGATGTCGACGCGGTCGTAGCCCCCGTCGCCGTCGGGCCGCAACACCACCGGGGCACCGTGCACCGCGGTGGCCGCCGCCTGGATCATCTCGCGGGCCAACACGGCCATGTCGAGGTAGTCGCGGTGCGCCGCGTAGGCCTCCAGGCTGGTGAACTCCGGGTTGTGGCTGTAGTCGACCCCCTCGTTGCGGAAGTTGCGGCCGATCTCGAAGACCTTGTCCACCCCGCCGACGCAGAGCCGTTTGAGGTACAGCTCGGGAGCGATGCGCAGGTAGAGGTCGAGGTCGTAGGCGTTGATGTGGGTGGCGAACGGCGTCGCATTGGCCCCGCCGTGCACCTGTTGCAGGATCGGGGTGTCGACCTCGAGGAATCCCCGCTCGGCGAGGAAGCCGCGCAACGTGGCGATGATGGTCGACCGGGCGGCCAACAACTCCCGCGCCTGCGGGTCGATGGCGAGGTCGAGGTAGCGCTGGCGGACCTTGGCCTCCGGATCGGCCAGTCCGGCCCACTTGTCGGGCAACGGGTGCAGGCACTTGCCCAACATCCGCCACGTCGACGCCAACACCGAGCGCTGCCCGGACCGCGAGGTGCCGGTGATCCCCCGCACCAGGACGAGATCACCGAGATCGACGAGGCGGGCGAACTCAGGGGTGCCCTCGTCGAGCGCATCGCGTTCGACGACCAGCTGGGTCTGACCGGACCAGTCGTGCAACTCGGCGAAGACCACTCCGCCGAAGTCCCGCAGCGCCGTCACCCGACCGGCAACGGCGACCGCGGTGCCCGCCGGCGCGGCGGCGGTCTCGGCGACGGTGTGCGTCGGCCGCTCGTCGGGACCGGCCGCCGGATAGGCCGCCACGCCGGCGGCGGCCAGGGCGTCGAGCTTGCCCATCCGCACCCGCACCTGTTCGGGTCGGCGGATGGCCGGGGCACCGGCCCGGGCCTCCTCGTCGAGCTCGGCCAGGAGCGCGGGCAGGTCCACGCCCGCCGGGATCGCCGACGGGCCCCGATGGGCCTTGGGCCGGCGGGAGAACTTGGGCAGGGAGACGAATCCCTCGGTGACGATCGCGGCGGTCCCGACCCGCGGGATGACCCGGGCGTCCTCGAACGCCAGGTACCGCGGCACCCACTGCGGCCGGTACTTGGCGTTGGAGCGGTACAGCGATTCCATCTGGACGAACCGCGACGCGAAGGTGAGCACGCCGTGCATGGCGCGGACCACCGGCCCGACGCCCAACCGCTCGCCCTGCTCGAAGAACTCGCGGAACGCGGCGAAGTTCAACGACACCTCGGTGATGCCGAATTCGTCGGCCTGGGCCATCAACTCCGCGACCATCAACTCGACGATCCCGTTGACCGACGAGCGGTCCCGGCGCATAACGTCCAGCGAGGCCCCGGTCCGCCCCCACGGGACGAAGGACAGCATTCCGACACACCGCTCGTCGTCGGTACCGGCTCCCGAAATCGCTTCCACCAGAAGGCAATCGCCGTCTTGGGCGTCGCCCAACCGGCCCAGCGCCATGGCGAAGCCGCGCTCCTCCTCGGTGTCGCGCCACGCGTCGGCCAGCGCGACGACGTCGACCATCTCGGCGTCGGGGATGTCGCGGTGACGCCGGATCCGGACGCTCAGGCCCACGCGCCGGGCCCGCCCGACGGCGTGGCGGACGTTGCGCATCTCGTGGCCGCCGAGGGTGAATCCGCGCGGGTGCAGGATCGCCTCGTCGCCGATGCCGAGCAGGCTCAACCCGGCCTGTTCATAGGCGGCCGCGCCCCGCTCGCTGACACCGATGGCCGCGGGGTGCCAGCCGTAGCGCTCACACTCGGCGAGGAAGACCTCGATGGCGGCCGGCCACGACGCCGGGTCGCCGATCGGGTCGCCGCCGGCCATGCCGACCGATACCTCGACGCGGAAGGTGACCGCGGCCCGGCCGTCGGGTGCGAAGACCGCCGCCTTGTCCCGCCGGGTCGAAAAGTAGGCCAGCGAATCATCGGCGTTGAAGGTGGTGATGAGGGCGCGGATGAGCTCCTCGTCGGGTGGGGTGATCAACCCGCTGAGGCGTTGCGACCGGAACAGCACCAGGGTGGCCGCCAACAGGGCGAGCGCGCCGAACAGGCCGAGTAGCCCGTTGACCGGTCCGATGCTCTGGTGCCCGGCGAAGCTCTGCTGGTCGACGGCGGCGAAGGCGACGACGCGGTTGACCGCGTAGGCGAGCCGCTCGCCGCGTTCCAGGGTCCCCGGGAAGAGCTCGACCAAGCCCCAGCCGAGCAGGGTGCCCACGGCCAGTCCGGCGACCAGCGTGGCCAGCGCGGTGAATGCCGCGCCGCGGCGCACCCGGGTGTAGAACTGCTTGCGCGTGGCGACCAGGAACGCCAGCGCGGCTATGTCGATGGCCAACCCGATTCCCGCGTGGACCCGGTTGCCGGGCCCGTGGCCGTCGAGCCACGGCGGTTCCGCCTCGGCGAGGACGGCGATGTTCGACGCGGCGTAGATCAGCAGGTAGATGACCGAGATCCACCAGGCCACCCGCTTGCGGTGGCCCAGGGCGATCGCCACCAGCGTCAGCACGAAGGCCCACGCGAAGCTCGTGTCCGGCATGGTGATGACGTAGTCGTCGATGAAGGTGCGCGGCCCGTGGATCAGGTGGCGGATCCGCGGCGACAGCGACGACAGCAAGGACAGCGCCGCGAGGACACCGACGATCACCGACGCGGTGTGCGGCGCATCGGTCAGATAGGTTCGCGATCGCACCCGCGGGAAGGCAGTCTGTGGCACTCGTCCACGGTAGACCCGTCCGGTGCTCACGCCGGTGCGCCCGACGGCCGAACTAGACTGTTCCCCATGAACGAGGTACCCATCGACACCGAATCGATCAAGCTCGGGCAGTTTCTCAAGCTGGCCAACCTCATCGATTCGGGTGCCGATGCCAAGGCCGTGATCGCCGACGGGATGGTGCGGGTGAACGACGAGGTCGAGCGCCGACGGGGCCGCCAACTCGTCGACGGCGACCGGGTCGAGTTCGCCCAGTACGCCGCGACGGTGGTGGCTCCGACGCCGTAGCCACCCCCGCAACCCCCGCCGCGACGGGGAAGAGGCAACCGTCAGCGCTGGGCGACCTGGGTCGGCACGATCGGCGCCGGCAGGTCGGTCTCCCCCATCAGGAAGCGGTCGGCCGCCGCGGCCGCTGAGCGGCCCTCGGCGATTGCCCACACGATCAGCGACTGGCCTCGACCGGCGTCGCCGGCGACGAAGACGCCGGGGACCGTCGAGGCGAAGTCGTCGCCGCGCTTGATGTTGCCGCGCGCGTCGTACTCCACGCCGAGCTTGTCGAGCAGGTCGCCGCGCTCCGGGCCGACGAAGCCCATCGCCAGCAGGACCAGGTCGACCTCGAGCTCGAAGTCGCTGCCCGCGACCTTCTCGAATCGGCCGTCGACCATGGTGACCTCGTGGGCGCGCAGCCCGGTGACCTTGCCGTCGGCGCCGGTGAACTCCTCGGTGTTCACGCTGAAAACGCGCTCCCCGCCCTCCTCGTGGGCCGAGGAGACCCGGTACATCAGCGGGTAGGTCGGCCACGGCGTCGACGCGGCGCGCTCGCCCGGCGGGCGCGGCATGATCTCGAACTGGTGGACGATCTCGGCGCCCTGGCGCAACGACGTGCCCAGGCAGTCCGCACCGGTATCTCCGCCGCCGATGATGACGACCTTCTTACCCTTGGCGGTGATCTGGTTCGCCACCGTGTCGCCGTGCTGCACGCGGTTGGCCTGCGGCAGGAACTCCATCGCCTGGTGGATGCCGTCGAGTTCGCGGCCCGGGATCGGCAGGTCGCGCCCGATGGTCGACCCGACCGACAGCACCACCGCGTCGAAATCGGAGCGCAACTGCTCGACGGTGATGTCGACGCCGACGTTGACGCCGGCCCGGAACACGGTGCCCTCGGCGGTCATCTGCTCGAGGCGCCGGTCGATGTAGTGCTTCTCCATCTTGAACTCGGGGATGCCGTAGCGCAGCAGGCCGCCGATGCGGTCGGCCCGCTCGAAGACGGTGACCGCGTGACCGGCCCGGGTGAGCTGCTGGGCGGCGGCCAGACCGGCCGGCCCGGAACCGACGACCGCGACCGACTTGCCGGTGCGCACGGTCGGCCGGACCGGTTCCACGCCGGTGGTGGCGAAGGCGTTCTCGACGAGCTCGACCTCCACCTGCTTGATCGTCACGGCCGGCTGGTTGATGCCGAGCACGCACGACGCCTCACACGGCGCCGGGCACAACCGCCCGGTGAACTCCGGGAAGTTGTTGGTGGCGTGCAGGCGGTCGATGCCGTCGGCCCAGCGGTCCCGGTAGACCAGGTCGTTCCACTCCGGGATCAGGTTGCCCAGCGGACAGCCGTTGTGGCAGAACGGAACACCGCAGTCCATGCAGCGGCTGGCCTGCGTGCGCAGGGTGTCCTTGTCGAAGTCGGTGTAGACCTCTTTCCAGTCCAGCAACCGCAGTTCGACCGGACGCCGCTCGGGCAGTTCCCGTTCGGTGTGCTTGAGGAATCCGCGCGTGTCAGCCATTCGCCGCCTCCATGATCGCGTCGTTGACATCGCGGCCGTCGCGCTCGGCGGCCTCGATGGCGAGTAGAACCCGCTTGTAGTCCCGGGGCATGATCTTGCGGAAGTGCGCGAGCTGCGCGTCGAAGTCCGCCAGGATCGCCTCGGCGACCGGTGAATCGGTCTCGTCGCGGTAGTCCGCGATCGTCGTCCGCAGGAAGGCGACGTCGTCGGCGCCGAACTGCTCGATGTCCACCAACTCCGGGTTGAGGTTGTCGATGAGACGGTTGTCGGGGTCGTAGAAGTAGGCGATACCGCCCGACATCCCGGCCGCGACGTTGCGCCCGGTCGCGCCGAGCACGATCACCCGGCCGCCGGTCATGTACTCGCAGGCGTGGTCGCCCACGCCCTCGACCACCGCGGTGACGCCGGAGTTGCGGACGCAGAAGCGTTCGCCGACGATGCCGCGCAGGTAGATCGACCCGGCGGTGCCACCGAACCCGATGACGTTGCCGGCGATGATGTTCTCCTCGGCGACGAAGTCCGACGGCATCGTCGTCGTCGGCCGCACCACGATCCGCCCGCCCGAGAGGCCCTTGCCGACGAAGTCGTTGGCATCGCCCTGCAGGCGCATCGTGATACCCCGGGGCACGAAGGCGCCGAAGCTGTTGCCCGCCGACCCGGTGAACGCGATCTCGATGGTGTTGTCCGGGAGCCCGTGGGCACCGTAGACCTTGGTGACCTCGTGGCCGAGCATCGTGCCGACGGTGCGGTTGACGTTGCTGACCGGGATGGTCACCTGGATCGGCGTACCGGTGTCGATGGCCTCGCGGCACTGGGCGATGAGCTCCTGGTCCAGCGCCTTGTCCAGGGCGTGGTCCTGGCGGCCCGAGCAGTACCGGTCCTGGTTCATGAACGGTGAATCGGGCTCGGTGAGGATCGGGCTCAGGTCGAGCTTGCCGGCCTTCGAGTCGCGCCAGTGCGCCAGCGCCCTGCTGGTGTCGAGTGCCTCGACCTGGCCGACCGCTTCCTGCAGCGTGCGGAAGCCGAGGCGGGCCAACAGCTCGCGCACCTCCTCGGCGATGTAGAGCATGAAGTTCTCGACGAACTCGGGTTTGCCGGTGAAGCGCTCGCGCAGCAGCGGGTTCTGCGTCGCGACCCCCACCGGGCAGGTGTCGAGGTGGCAGACGCGCATCATGATGCAGCCCGACACCACCAGCGGGGCGGTCGCGAAGCCGAACTCCTCGCCGCCGAGCAGGGCGGCGATGACGACGTCGCGGCCGGTCTTCAGCTGGCCGTCGACCTGCACGACGATCCGGTCGCGCAAGCCGTTGAGCAGCAGCGTCTGCTGGGTCTCGGCCAGGCCGATCTCCCACGGGGCGCCGGCGTGCTTGAGCGAGGTCAGCGGGCTGGCGCCGGTACCGCCGTCGTGCCCGGAGATGAGCACGACGTCGGCGTGGGCCTTGGAGACGCCGGCCGCGACCGTGCCGACCCCGAGCTCGGAGACCAGCTTGACGTGGATCCGCGCCTCCGGGTTGGCGTTCTTCAGGTCGTGGATCAGCTGCGCCAGGTCCTCGATCGAGTAGATGTCGTGGTGCGGCGGCGGCGAGATGAGGCCGACGCCAGGCGTCGAACCGCGGACCTCGGCGACCCACGGGTACACCTTGTGCGGCGGCAGCTGGCCGCCCTCGCCGGGCTTGGCGCCCTGCGCCATCTTGATCTGGATGTCGGTGCAGTTGGTCAGGTAGTGGCTGGTCACCCCGAACCGGCCGGAGGCGACCTGCTTGATCGCCGACCGGCGCCAGTCGCCGTTCTCGTCGCGGCTGAAGCGGCGCGGATCCTCGCCCCCCTCACCCGAGTTCGACCGACCGCCGAGGCGGTTCATCGCGATGGCGAGGGTCTCGTGCGCCTCCGCCGAGATCGAGCCGTAGCTCATCGCGCCGGTGGAGAACCGTTTGACGATCTCGCTCGCCGGTTCGACCTTGTCGATCGGGATCGGGTCCCGGTCGCCGAAGTTGAAGTCGAATAGGCCGCGCAGGGTGCCCAGTCGCCGCGACTGGTCGTCGACGAGCGACGTGTACTCCTTGAACACCGAGTACTGGCCGGTGCGCGTGGAGTGCTGCAGCTTGAACACCGTGTCCGGGTTGAACAGGTGGTACTCGCCCTCGCGGCGCCACTGGTACTCACCGCCGACCTCGAGTTCGCGGTGCGCCCACTCCGACGGGCGGTCGAGGAAGGCCAGGTGGTGGCGCGCGGCCACCTCGTCGGCGATCTCGTCGAGGCCGATGCCGTCGAGCTGGCTGTTGCAGCCGGTGAAGAACTCGTCGCAGACCGCCTGGCTCAGGCCGATGACCTGGAACAGCTGTGCACCGTTGTAGGACGGGACGGTGGAGATGCCCATCTTGCTCATCACCTTGAGCACGCCCTTGCCCGCGGCCTTGATGTAGTTGGCCCGGGCGGTGGCGAAATCCGACCCGTGGTCACCGGTGGCACCGGTGATGATGCCCCGATCCAGCATGTCCTCGATCGACTCGAAGGCCATGTACGGGTTGACCGCCGAGGCGCCGAACCCGATCAGCGTCGCCATGTGGTGGACCTCGCGGGCATCACCGGATTCGATGATGATGCTGGCCCGGCTGCGGGTCTTCTCGCGGACCATGTGGTGGTGGACCGCCGAGGTCAACAGCAGCGACGGGATGGGCGCGAACTCCTCGTCGGACTCCCGGTCGGACAGGATGATCAGGCGGGCGCCCTCGTCGACGGCGGCCGACACCTTGGCGCAGACCTCGTCGAGCGCGCGCCGCAGGCCTTGCCCGCCGTCGGCGACCCGGTACAGCCCGTGCAGGTGCACCGAGGAGAAGCCGGTGTCGCCGTTGATCGCGATCAGGCGGCGCAGGTCGTCGTTGTCGAGGATCGGGCTGGGCAGCACGATCTGGCGGGCCGACTCCGGCGTCGGGTGCAGCAGATCGCCCTGGCCGCCGATGCGCTGCCCGATGCTGGTGACCACTTCCTCGCGGATGGCGTCCAGCGGCGGGTTGGTGACCTGTGCGAAGAGCTGCTGGAAGTAGTCGAACAGCAGCCGCGAGCGGGCCGAGAGGACGGCCACCGGGGTGTCGGTGCCCATCGATCCGATCGCCTCGGCCCCGGTCGCCGCCATCGGCTTCACCAGCAGGTTGAGGTCCTCGTTGGTGTAGCCGAACAGCTGCTGGCGGTGCGCGACGCGCTTGTGGGACATGTGGATGTGCTCGGGGGACGGCAGATCGCCGAGGCTGATCTGGTTCTCCTCGAGCCACTGCGCGTACGGGTGCTCGGCGGCGAGTTCGTCCTTGATCTCGACGTCGTCGACGATGCGGCCCTGTGCGGTGTCGACCAGGAACATCTTGCCCGGCTGCAGCCGCAGCTTCTGCACGACGTCGGCGTGGTCGATGTCGAGGACGCCGACCTCCGAGCCGAGCACGACCAAGCCGTCCTTGGTGACCCAGATGCGCGACGGGCGAAGACCGTTGCGGTCGAGGACCGCGCCGATCACGGTGCCGTCGGTGAAGCAGACCGAGGCCGGTCCGTCCCAGGCCTCCATCAGCGCCGAGTGGTACTCGTAGAACGCACGGTGCTCGGGTTTCATCGACTCGTGGCGCTCCCACGCCTCGGGAATCATCATCAGCACCGCGTGCGGGAGCTTGCGGCCGCCGAGGTGGAGCAGTTCCAGCGCCTCGTCGAAACGGGCGGTGTCCGAGGCACCCGGGGTACAGATCGGGAAGATTCGATCACCACCCTCGAACGCCGAGACGTCCATCAGGGCCTCACGGGCCCGCATCCAGTTCTCGTTGCCGTTGACGGTGTTGATCTCGCCGTTGTGGGCGACCCGGCGGTACGGGTGGGCCAGCGGCCAGCTGGGGAAGGTGTTGGTGGAGAAGCGCGAGTGGACCAGGCCCAGCGCGCTGACCACGCGGTCGTCCTGCAGGTCCAGGTAGAAGCCGCGCAGCTGCGGGGTGGTCAGCATGCCCTTGTAGACGAAGGTCCGCCCGGACAGGCTCGGGAAGTACACGGTGCCCGACGCCTCCGCGCCCTGGCCGGCTCCCTTGTTGCCGAGTTCGTGCTCGACGCGCTTGCGCACCACGTAGACCCGGCGCTCGAGCTCGTCGCCGGCCGCGCCGCCCACGAAGATCTGGCGGAAGGTGGGCATCGCGTCGCGGGCCAGGGCGCCGATCGACGCGTCGTCGACGGGGACGTCGCGCCAGCCGAGGACGGTCAGGCCCTCCGCCTCGACGATCTTGTCGACGCCTTCGACGGCGGTCTGGGCATCGCCGCTGCCCTGGGGGAGGAAGGCGATGCCGGTGGCGTAGGCGCCTTCGGCGGGCAGGTCGAAGTCGACGACCGCGCGGAAGAAGGCATCCGGGATCTGAATCATGATCCCGGCGCCGTCACCGGTGTTCGGCTCGGCGCCGGCGGCGCCGCGGTGTTCCAGGTTGACCAGTGCGGTGATGGCCTTCTCGACGATGTCTCGGCTGCGTCGGCCGTGCATGTCGACGACGAACGCGACGCCGCACGCGTCGTGCTCATTGGCTGGATCGTAGAGACCGATGGGTCCCGGAGCATGCTGCATGATCGCCCCTTGCACTCAAACGGTGCGCGACGCTGGGCACCCCAAACATTCGGACTGTGGGTGAATCCGTCGCGGGCTGCGCGACGGTGGGTCAGCGTCGTTGCTGACGATTCAGATGTGTGGAGACATTCTCCCATGACAACGCCCAGGACGGGAAATCGAATTCCCCACACCCGGTGTTACCCGGTCATGACCTGTGTGTTTCAGCCAGTTTACGCGTCCGGGACACCCCTCGGTGGTTGATCGCCCGGCCGATGCGGCCGAATCGCCGCCGCAACTTGCCCAAGCGTTTGCTAGGCAGCGACTACAGTCGATGTTTGTGAACGTGAATACCGCCGGTTCGGCACCGGCCCGCGGCTCGCTGCGGGCCCGGGCGATCAACGGCTCATTGGCCCGGGTGGTCAACCCGGCGTTCCGCATCACCAACCTCGGCTCACCCCAGATCATCAGCGCGATGCGCCCGGTGGTGAACCAAACCCTCAACCTCTTCAGCCCGGTCCCGCCGGGTACCCGGACCGAGCCCGTCCGCACCCGCGGCGACGACGGGCAGGTCCGCGGCGAGTGGGTGTGGGGTCCCCGCGTCGGGCAGCGCCGGGTCGCCGACACCACTGTCATCTACTACCTGCACGGCTCGGGCTATGTGATTTGCAGTCCGCGCACGCACCGCGGTTTGGTCTCCCGGCTCTCCCGTCGCACCGACTGCGTCGCGTTCTCCCTGGACTACCGCCTGGCTCCGGAACACCGGTTCCCCGCCGCGGGCGACGACACCGTGCGCGGCTACCGGTGGCTGCTCGACCAGGGGTACCGGGCGGAGAACATCGTCGTGGCCGGCGACTCGGCCGGCGGACACCTGGCGATGGATCTGCTGGCCGCCAATCAGGCCGCGGGTCGGCCGCAGCCACGGGCGATGGTCCTGTTCTCCCCGCTGATGGACCCGACCTTCGGCCTCGCCCTGGCCCGTGAGGCCCGCGGGGAGAAGGACCCGATCATCGCCGCCCGCTCGGCCCGCCGGATCCTCGACATGTACACCGCCGGCGCACCGGCGAACCACCCCCGGATGACGGTGTCGCTGCACCCCGCCGATGACTTGCCCGCGACGCTCATCCAGGTGGGCGCCCGCGAGGTGATGGCCGACGACGCCCGCTTCCTGCATGCGTCGTTGGTCGCCGCCGGTGCCCGTTCGCACCTGCAGCAGTGGCCCGATCAGGGCCATGTTTTTCAGATGTTCCCGATGCTCACACCCGAATCCAGTCAGGCCGTTAGCGATGCGGCGCGATTCATCCGTTCGGTAGCATGACACCACCGGCGACCGAGTGCTTCCAACCGTTCTCGAAAGCCTCAACTAAGGAGACTCCGTGTCCGATCTTGATGACCTGTTGAAGACCATTCCCGTCGGCGATATCGCCTCGCAGCTCGGGGTCGACGAAGCAACCGCCGGTGCCGCGGTCGCCCAGGCCGTACCCACCCTCCTGGCCGGACTGCAGGCCAAGGCCGAGTCGGACGACTCCGGCGACGACGTCGCCCAGGCTGCCGATGCCGGCGACGGCGACGCCGTGATCAAGGGGCTCTTCGGCGACAAGACCGACGACGTCGCGCATGCGGCCGCCGGCCAGGCTCCCGAGGGAGTCAGCTCCGACCTCATCAAGAAGGTCATGCCGATGCTGGCCCCGCTGGTCATCGCCTTCGTGACGCAGAAGCTCCTCGGCGGCAAGGGCGGCGCACAGCAGCAGGCCGGCGGCGCCGGTGGCGCACTGGGCCAGATCCTCGGCGGCGCACTCGGCGGCAACGCCGGCGGCGGGCTGGGCAGCATCCTCGGTGGCATGCTCGGCGGCGGCGCGCAGCAGCAGTCCGGCGGCGCCGGCGGCGCCGGCGGCGCGCTCGGCAGCATCCTCGGCGGGCTCCTGGGCGGCAAGAAGTAAACACACGGGGGGCTTAGCCTCTCCCGACGGCCGTCGCGTTCTCAACGGACGCGGCGGCCGTTTGGCGTTACGCTGCGATACGTGCGCCGCGTCTTCCTCTCCTCGATCGCCGCCCTGCTGACGGTGATCGGCCTGGCCTTGCCCGTCCAGTGGGGCCTCTCGTCGTCGTCGGGCAACGGGTCTCCCGATCCCGTCCGGGTCTCGTCCTATGAGGCGGACTACACCGTCGACGACACCGGCCGCCTCCACGCCACCGAAACCCTGACCACCGAATTCCCCTTCGGCCGCCACGGCATCTTCCGCTTCTGGGATCTGGCCGACTCCTCCAACCCCCACGTGCGCTACACCCCGGAGAACATCGCCGTGACCCGCGACGGGCAGCCGGAACAGTTCACCCTGCTCTGGGAGCGCGGCAAGCGCTTCCGCGTCGCCAAGATCGGCGCACCCAACGCGTTTATCGACTCGGGGACCCACGTCTACCGGATCACGTACACCGTCGACGGCGCCCTCGAACCGGCCAACTCCCGACCGGGCGACGGCCAGGCGACGTCGAGTTGGGGCGATCAGCACAAGTCGCGCCTGCGGTGGCGCGTCGTTCCCGACGGCCTGTCCATGCCGGTCGAGGCGTCGAAGGTCACCGTCAACCTGCCGGCCAAGGTGACCAGTTCCGCCTGCGCGACGAGCAACAACGATCCGTGCGAGGTGCGGGTCGACGGGGATCGATCAGTCGTCATCACCACCGGCCGACTCGGCTCCAACAACGGGGTCGCCCTGCTCGCCGACCTCGATCTGGCGCCACCGAAGCGCACCACCGTCCCGTGGTCGATCCGACTCGACCCGATGCTCGGCCGGTCATGGCCGGTCGTCGCGTTGCTCCTGGTGCTCTCGCTGATCACCTTCGCCATCGGGGCCTTCTGGACCTGGCGCAGCCGCGAGGAGATCCCGCTGCTGCCGGTCATGTTCGAACCGCCGGCCGACCCGCTCACCAACACCGCCCTGTCCCCGGTCCAGTCGTACTACGTCACCCGGGAGACCATTCCGACGAAGGCGCTGACCTCGACACTGCTGTTCATGGCCGAACAGCGGCTGGTGCACCTGGTCCGCGAGGACAACGGCGACTTCACCGTCGTCTCCGACGCCGACGAACAACGCTGGGCGCAAGCCGATCCGGTCACCCTGGCGGTGGGCCGGTCGCTGGGATTGACCCGCACCGGGGCCACGTTCAGCGCCGACGGATCGGTCAGCGCCGGGAAGGTCCTCCAGTCCACGCAGTCGACCCTGGACTCCACGACCAAGATCTGGGGCGTGCAGTCCGGTGCCATCGCGCGCAGCGGGTTCGAAACTGCCGGGCGCACCCTGGTCGGACTGGTGGCCATCGCCGCCGCGGTGCTGTTCATCTTCAAGGTGTTGCCGTTCTCGCTGGCGGTGCTGCCGCTGGCCGCCTTCGTCATCGGCGGTGCCGGCCTGTTCGTGAGCGGGGTCGGTACCCGCCGAACCCTGCTGGGTCGCGACCTCTGGTCGCGTGCGGGCGGGTTCGAGCGGTTGCTGTCGACCTCGTCGAACAAGGAGCGGCTGGACTTCAGCGCCCGCAAAGACCTGTACACCTCCTTCATCCCGTACGCGGTGGCCTTCGGCGCCGCGGCCGCGTGGGCCAACAAGTACCGGATGGCGATGGGCACCGAACCGCCGACGCCGAGCTGGATCGTCACCCCGACCGGCAACCCGGTGCCGGCCATGCTGTTGTCGGGCCCGGGCGGGGTCAGCAGCTTCGAGTCGAGCCTCTCGTCGTCGATCTCGGCCTACACCGCGAGCCAGTCGTCGAGCAGCAGCGGTGGCGGCTTCTCCGGCGGCGGCTTCTCCGGCGGCGGTGGCGGCGGTGGCGGTGGCGGCTCCTGGTAGCCGCTATCCCCCTACCCGAACCGCGACATCCCAGTAACCTCTAAGCAGAACCAACGAAAGGGCACGACCGTGACCGCTGGCCTTCTCATCCTGATCATCGTCGTGGTGGTCATCGTCGCTTTGCTCCTGTTCGGCATCACCGGCTTCAACAAGCTGCGCAAGGCCGATATCGCCGCACAGGAGGCCCTGGGCGGCATCGACGTCCAACTGACCCGGCGCGCCGACCTGATCCCGAACCTGGTCAACACCGTCAAGGGGTACGCCGCCCACGAGAGCGGGGTCTTCGAGGAGGTCGCCCGGGCGCGCGGCGCCGTCGCCCAGGCGGCGCAGAACGGCACCGTCGAGCAGAAGGCCGCCGCCGACCAGGCCCTCACCGGCGCCCTCGGCCGACTGTTCGCGGTCGCCGAGAACTACCCCGACCTGAAGGCGTCGGCCAACTTCATCCAGCTGCAGACCGAGCTGAGCGACACCGAGAACAAGCTGAGCTTCGCCCGGCAGTTCTACAACGACGCGGTGTCGCGCCTCAACCAGCTGGTGCAGACCATCCCGTGGATGTTCTTCTCCGGGATCGCCGGGGTCAAGGCCCGCGACTTCTACCAGGCCCCCGAGGGCCAGCAGGCGCCTCCGCAGGTCCAGTTCTAACCGCCGACTGGGCCCTCAATCCCGCCGAGTGGGCCCTCGATCTCGCCGAGTGGGCCCGTCACGGTCCAAGTCGCGCAGTTCGACGACGCTGGTCGCATCGTCCGGGGCCTTGTCGGGCCGGTAGCGGACCACCCGCGCGAAGCGCAGCGCGACCCCGCCGGGATAGCGCGTGCTGCGCTGGACCCCGTCGATGGCGATCTCGACGACGAAATGCGGGCGCAGGTACACCGTGTGCTCGTCGCGCCCGGTCTCATGCTCGCCGAACACGGCCGTCTGCCACGCCAATAATTCGTCGGTCATGCCCTTGAACGTCTTGCCGACCATGATCGGCGGACCCCCGTCCGGGTCGCGCGCACCGAGGTGGATGTTGGACAACCGGCCCCGACGACGACCCGATCCCCATTCCGCCGCCAGCACGACGAGGTCGACGGTGTGGACGGGCTTGATCTTCTGCCATGTCCGTCCCCGGCGGCCCGCCGCGTACCGCCCGTCGGGCGCCTTGACCATCACCCCCTCGTGCCCGGCCGCGACCGCGGCGTCGAACAGCTCCGCGACCCCGGCGGCACTGGTCACCGCACTACTTGGAATTCGCAACCCCCCGGCGACCGCGTCCAAGGCAGACAGACGCTCGACGAGGGGCTCGTCGATCAGATCGGCACCGTCGAGATGGAGGCAGTCGAAGAAGTAGGGCTGCAACGCGGTACCGCCGTCGCCGAATCCGCTCATCGTCTCCTGGAATGGGCGCGGCCGCCCATCGTCGGTGACCGCCATCGTCTCACCGTCGAGAATGACGCTGCGACAAGGGAGTTCGCCGACCAACCGGACCACCTCGGGGACCGCGCCAGTGATGTCGCGCAGCGATCTGGTGAATACCGAGATCTCGGACCCGTTGCGGTGCACCTGGATTCGCGCGCCGTCGTACTTCGCGTCGAGGACGACGGTCGGCCCCAACTCCTCCCACGCCTGCGCCACCGACGCGGCCGGTGTCGCCAGCATCGGCATCAGCGGTCGGCCCACGACGATGCCCAGGGCGTCCAACGCGTCGGCACCATCGGTGACCGCCAGCCGGGCCGTCGCCGGCAACGACCCGGACAGCATCACCGCCCGGCGCACCACCGGGGTGGGGATGGCCGTGGCCGCAGCCACCGCGTCGGTGACCACTCCGGCCAGCGCGCCCTGCCGGATCTCGCCGGAGAGGAGTCCGCGCAGGAAGTGTTGTTCGTCGGCGGTGGCCGCGGCGAACAGCTCGGTGACCAATCCGGCCCGGATCCCGGCCGAACCCGGGCCGTGAACGGCGGCGATCCGGGTGAAGACCTCGTCCACCGCGGCGACGGTGAGACCCGCCGCGACCGCCGGTGGCTGTCGGCTGAGATTCCGCAGGCTCGACCACCCGACCCCGATCCGCCCCTGCGGCAACTCGCCGGAGAGCCACGCGGTGACCGTCGCGATCTCCTCGGCCCCCGCCCGGCGGAGCAGATCGGCGATCGCCGCCGTCTTCTCCGTGCGCCCCCGCGTCTGCCCGACGCGGCCCGAGGTCGCGGCGACGTCGCCGAGCAGCAGCGCACCCATGGTCAGACCTTGGTCAGCTCCACGTCGCGGGTCTCCGGCGCGAGGATCAGCGCGATCAGGGTGATCCCGGCGGCGACCGCGAGATAGTGGCCCACCGCGCCGACGCCGTACCGGTCCGCCAGCGCGGTTGCGATGAACGGGGCGACCGCGGCGCCGAGGATGGAGGCGACGTTGTAGGAGATCCCCGAGCCGGTGTAGCGGACGTTGGTGGGGAACAGTTCCGGGAGCACGGCGCTCATCGGCCCGAAGGTCAACCCCATCAGCGTCATGCCGACGATCAGGAAGCCGAGCATGGTGCCCTCGGTGGCCACCCCCGGACCGATCACCTTGGTGAAGGTGAGGCCGAAGACGACCATGCCGATGGTGATGGCGATCAGCACCGGCTTGCGCCCGAGCCGGTCGGCCAGCCAGCCGGACATGGGGACGAAGGCGGCGAAGAACAGCACCGCGATCAATTGCAGTTCGATGAACCGGGTCGCCTCGATCGCCAGGTTCGTCGTCTCCGACTTCTTGGTGCCGTAGGCACTCACCCACGCCGTCATCAGATAGAAGAGCGTGTAGGTGGCCAACATGATGAAGGTGCCCAGGATCAACGGGCGCCACGAGGTGCGGAACACCGTCGCCAGCGGGGCCCGGACCTTCTCACCGGCTTCGACGGCGGCGGTGAACACCGGCGTCTCAGTCAGCCGCAGCCGCACATACAGCCCGACGATCACGATCACCGCGCTCGCCAGGAACGGCACCCGCCAACCCCACACGTAGAACGGGTGGTCGGTCGGCGAGGAGTCCTTGTCGAATCCCATGGTGACCATCAGCGCCAGGTAGACCCCGTTGGCCATCAGGAAGCCCAGCGGCGCACCGAGCTGCGGCCACATCGCCGCCCAGCCGCGCTTGCCCTCCTGCGCCGTCTCGGTGGCCAGCAGCGCCGCGCCCGACCATTCGCCGCCGAGGCCGACGCCCTGGCAGAAGCGCATCAGGGCGAGCAGGACCGGCGCGAGGTAGCCGACGGCACTGAAGGTCGGCAGCAGGCCGATGATGAACGTCGCGATCCCCATGGTCAACAGCGATCCGACGAGGGTGGCCTTGCGGCCGATCCGGTCGCCGAAGTGGCCGAAGATCATCGACCCCACCGGGCGTGCGACGAAGGCGACGCCGAAGATCGCGAAGGAGGCGAGCAGGGCCGCCGTGTCGTTGCCCTTCGGGAAGAAGAGCGTCGGGAAGACGAAGACGGCGGCCGTCGCATAGATGTAAAAGTCGAAGAACTCGATAGTGGTGCCCACCATCGACGCCACGACGATGCGCCGCCGCGGTACCTGCTGGTAATCGCTCACCCGTGGAGGATACCGGCGCTCACCCGCGGTCGAAGTCGTAACCCGCGCCCCGCAGGATCAGATCGACGTGGTCGCGGACGAAGTCGTCGGCGTGGGCGACCATCTTGCTGCGTTTGTCCGGCGGGGTCGCCAGCACGTGCATGATCAACCCGCCCAGCAGTCCGTCGATGAAAGCGGTGGGCCGGTCGATCGCCGAGAAGCGGCCCTCCGTGATCGCCCGGTTGGTCAAGTCGTACATGTACCGGACGTGCGCGACGGCGACCTGCTGGTAGTAGAGCTCGCCGACCTCGGGGTTGGTGGCGGCGTCGACGAAGGCGCGAAACGGGATCATCCCCTCCGGCGACGCGAAGGCCGCCAACGTCAGCGAGGCGATCTCGATGAGCTGGTCGCGCAGATCGGCATCGGCGTCGAAGTTGATCGGGATCGGTTCCTCGTGCAGCGCCGCGACGAGGAGGTCTTCGCGCGACGCGTAACGCCGGTACATCGCGTCTTTGCTGACCCCGGCCGCCCTGCACACCGCGCCGAAACTGAACCCGGCCCAACCGCGTTCGCCGTAGACGCTGCGGGCCGCCTCGATGATCTTGCGGTCGACGTCGGCGTCGCGGGGCCGGCCGCGGGACGGTTGCCCCTCGGCGAGCGGTTCGACGGCGTCGGCAGACATGATGTCCCACAGCATAGGCGGTGGTCGCGGTGCCGTCGGGGCTCAGCGCGGCACGCGCATGAACGCCTTGTCGATACTGGCAGTGCCATCCGGGGTCAACACGGTGCCGACGTTGCGCGTCCCGTCCTCCGAGAGCCGCCGCATCATCACGTATTGCGCCGTCCCGTCCGGGTTCTTGGTGATCCGGTACTGCGTTCGCGGGTCGACGTAGACCTGCTTGATCCACGCGATCGGCGCACCCAGCCGGGTGCCCTGCTTGAGGGTGTCGTTGGGCGCCAGCGCCGGGTGGTCGGGGTCCCCGTCGATCTGCACCACCGTGTACGGCACCCACTCGGTATCGCCGAACCGGCACTCGTACCCCATGTGGATGGCGAGGTCGTCGGTGATGTCGACGCGGATCCGGTAGATCTGGACGTCGCCCTCGTGGCGGATGTCGATCTCCTGGCCCTTGAGGACTTCGGGCACGTACTCCCCGCGGTCGGCGTCCCAGATGGTCGACTCGTCGTTCACCATCACCCAGTGCCCGTCGAATCCGCAGGGGTCGAAGGCGTCGAGCCCGTATCCGGTTGTGGCAGTCATGGTTTCTCCTCTGGTCAATCCGTGGTGGGGTCGATGAGCACTTTGAGCGGCCCGGGTCCGGCCACGAGCTGGTCGAGCACGTCGGGCAGGTCGCGCAGGGGACGCACGTCGCCGGTCATGGCCGCGGTGTCGAGCAGCCCGCGGTCCATCAGGTCCACGACGACGTCGAACTCGTCGCGGGTATGGGCGAGCGCGGTGTCGACGGTGAGTTCCTTGGCCAACCACAGCGCCGGGTAGACCTCGACGGGGGCGATGACCGCGCCGATCATCATCAGGTGCCCGCCGGGCCGCAAAGCCGCCGAGGCGAGGTTCATCGCCGCCGCCCCCTGCCCGGAACACTCGTAGACCATGTCGGCGCCCCGGCCCCCGGTGACCGCGGTGATCGTGTCCAAGGCCGCCGGATCGTCCGGGGCGAAGGCGGTGACCGAGTCCGGCGCCGGCCCGTATCGCTGCGCGATCTCGCGGCGCTGCGCGAGCGGCTCGACGGCGATCACCCGGGTGACGCCGGAGAGCAGTGCCAACTGCGTGGCGAACAGCCCGATGACGCCGAGCCCGATGACGACGGCGGTGTCGCCGAGCCGGGGCCGGGTGCGGCGCACGCCGTGCAGGGCGACGGTGGCCGGTTCGACCAGCGCCCCCTGCGCCAGGCCCACCCCGGCGGGCAGGGCGACCACCGAGCGCGCGGGTACCTCGATGGTCCGGGTGTAGGCGCCGTGGGCGGGTGCGGTCTGCACCGTCGAGAGGGACCGGCGCACGCAGTTGTGCGGGCGGCCGGCCCGGCACAATTCGCAGGCGCCGCACGGTGGTTGGCAGGTCCGCGCCACTGCATCCCCGACGACGAGCCCGTCGACCCCGGCGCCGACGGCTGCCACGGTGCCCGACCATTCATGGCCGGAGAGCGTCGGGTGGTACGGATAGCCCTGGCGGTAGGCGTCGACGTCGGAACCGCAGATGCCGCAGTAGGCGATGGCGATCCGGACGTGCCCGGCGGGGAGCGGCTCGGCATCGGGGGCCGGCACCGTCGACAGTTCGCCGGGGCCGGTGATGACGAAGGCGGTGCTCATTCCCGGACCTCGATCGCGCGCGCCGGGCAGGCCGACTCGGCGGTCCGGGCGGCGCCGTGCCACGCCTCGCCGGGCTCGGCGTCCACGACGATGACGACGCCGTCTTCGTCGCGCTGGTCGAACAGTTCCGGCGCCGACAAGACGCAGTTGCCCGAGCCGATGCAGTTGTCCTCGTGGGTGATGATGCGCATCCGCCGACCCCCTAGGCCCTCGTCCACGCGACGGTGAGCTCGGTGGGGCCCTTGAGGAGGCGCCGGGACCGCCAGTCCTGCCGTGGCGTCACATTGGTGAAGGTGCGGTAGCGGGCGAGCAGCGTCTTGAGCACGGCGGTGATCTCCATCCGGGCCAGGCTGGCGCCGGCGCAGGCGTGCTGCCCGAAGCCGAAGGCCAGGTGCGGCCGCGGGGACTCGCGGTCGATGTCGAGCTCATCGGGGTTCGGGTAGACCTCGGGGTCGCCGTGCGCGGCAAGCAGGTTGCCGCCGATCGCGTCCCCTTCCTTGATCAGCACGTCGTCGAGCCAGACGTCTTCCAGGGCGATGCGCCCGCGCGGGATGCCGATCCCCACGGTGATGCAGCGGAACATCTCCTCCAGCGCCCGCGGGAACACCTCCTCGTCGGTGCGCAGCCGCTCGAACAGCTCCGGTTCGTAGGAGAGCCACTCCATGATCCCGTTCAGCATCGTCGCGGTGGCGTCGTGGCCGGCGGCGAGCAGGGTGAATCCGACGGCGCGCAACTCCTCCTCGGTCCATTCCCCGGCCTCGGTGTCGTGGATCAGCGCGCTGAGCAGATCGTCGCCGGGGTTGGCCCGCTTCTCCTCGTACATCTCGTTGAAGAAGCCGAAGAGCACGAGGGCCGACGACATGGCCTCTTCCGGCGACATCGCCCGCGAGTCGACGAGGAGGTAGGAGGCGTCGAGGAACGCCGGGTCTTCGATGACCGGCGCGCCCATCAGTGCGCTGAGCACCTTCAGCGGCACCATCCGCCCCACCGCGTGGGTGATTTCGGCCGGGTTTCCGGCCGCCTCGAACTCGTCGAAGGCGGCGTCGATGATCTCCTGCGTCAACGGCTTGAGGGCGTGGACCCGCTTGGCGGTCAGGTTCTTCATCAGGATGCGCCGCTTGGTGGTGTGTTTGCGGCCGTCGTATTGCAGGAACGACGGTGGCGCACCCTTTTCGATCTCCCGGATCCGCGGGTAGTCGTCGAGCTCGCTCATCTTCTCGATCGAGAATCGCGGGTCGCCGAGGATGGCGCGGGCCCGCTCATAGCCCAGCGACATCCACCCCTCGCCGCCGAACGGGAAATCGACCCGGACGACGTCGGTGGGCGAAGACTCGCGCATCTGCGCATAGGTCGCCTTGAGTTCTTCGGCGTGGACGGTGTTTTGGCTGGCCGGCAGGTGGAACGGGCAGGTGGCGGTCATGATGCTCTCCTCAGCATTGGTCGGTGTCACGGACGGGTCAGGCCCGGACCGGAAGGGATGTGATGCCGTTGACGAAGTTGCTCGACAGGTAGACCGGCTCGCCGACCTCGAGGTCGGGCAGCTTCGTCAGCAGCTCCGAGAACAGGCAGCGCAACTGGATCTTTGCGACGAAGTGGCCGAGGCAGTAGTGGATGCCGCCCCCGCCGAATCCCTGGTGGGGATTGGGCCAGCGGGTCAGGTCGAACCGGTCGGGCTCGGCGAACACCGTCTCGTCCCGGTTGCCCGAGCAATAGAAGATCGCCACCTTCTCGCCCTGTGCGATGGGCTGATCACCGATCACGGTGTCGCGGGTCGCGTGCCGGGCGAAGTCCATCACCGGCGTCGCGTAGCGGACGAACTCCTCGATCGACTGCTTGATCCGGCCGTCGAAATCCTCGGTCAGCCAAGCCTTTTGGTCGGGATGGTCGGCCAGCGCCTTGATCACGTGGGCGCTCGTCTGTTTGGTGGTGTCGTTGCCGGCGGTGGACAACAGGATCATGAACGCGCCGATCTGCTCGTTCGTCAGCCGCTGACCGTCGACCTCCGCTTGCACGATGCTGGTCATCAGATCGTCGGCGGGGTGTTTGCGACGGTGCTCGGCGAGGTCGGCACCCATCGAGTGGAGGTATTGGATGTTCTCGAACATCCGGGTGATCGCCTCCTCCGAGGTGTCCAGGTCGGCGCCGATGATGCTGCCGGCGGCCTCGGTCACCGCGTCGCGCTCGCTGCGCGGCACCCCGACCATGTCCGAGACGGTGTGCATCGGCAGCAGTGCGGCCACGCGCTCGACGAAGTCGAATTCGCCGGCCCCGACCACCGCGTCGACGATGTCGCGGGCGTTGGCCGCGATGACCTCGTCGACCTTGCGCACCTGCTTGGGGGTGAAGGCCGCGCCGATGATCCGCCGATAGGTGGTGTGCTCGGGCGGGTCCATCGCGAGGAAGAAGCTCATCATCTGCTCGAACTCCACCGGGATGGGCCCCAGGCCGATCCCCTGCCCGGAGCAGAACAGGTCGTGGTGGGTGCTGACGTGGGCTATGTCGGCATGGCGGGTGACCGCCCAGAACCCCTTCTCCTCGTGGGGGAACGGGACGTCGAGCGGGGCGTGCCAGGTGATCCCCGGTCGGGCGCGCAAAGCGGCGAAGGCCTCCTCGCGGGCGGCGAAGGGCTGGCGCCAGAACCGCTCGGTGGAGATGTCGATGTCGCAGTGGGCGCGGTCGGCGGCGATGCGTTCGGGTGTCGGTGACTGGGCTGTGGTCACGGTCGGGACTCCTATTTGGCGGTGTGGATGGTGTGTGGTTCGGAGAAGCTGTGCAGGCCCCAATGGCCGCCTTCGACGCCGATGCCGCTGGACTTGGCGCCGCCGAACGGCTGGGCCGGGGTGACCAGGAGGTGGGTGTTGATCCACGTGGTCCCGGCGTCGAGGCGCGGGGCGAGGGTGCGCGCGGCGTCGACGTCCTCGGTCCAGAGCGAGGACCCGAGGCCGTAGTGCGAGGCGTTGGCGCGGGCGATCGCGTCGTCGACGTCGCGGTAGGCGATGATCGGGAGTACCGGGCCGAACTGCTCCTCGTCGACTACCCGCACCCCGTCGGAGAGGCCGGCGAGCACGGTCGGCTCGTAGAAGTAGCCGTGGTCGCCGTGGCGGCGGCCGCCGGTGACGACTCGTGCCCCGCGGGCGATCGCATCGTCGACGAGTCCCCCGACGCGCTCGAACTGCATGCGGTTGTTGATCGGCCCGTGTGTGACGCCGGGGCGGTCGCCGGGTCCGAGGACGACGGCGGCGGCGGTGGCTGCCACCGCGTCGACGAAGTCGTCGTACATCGACTCGGGGACGTAGGCGCGTTTGACCGCCATGCAGATCTGGCCGTTGTTGGCCATCGCGGAGTGGAAGACCAGCGGCGCGGTCTTCGCGATAGGGGCATCGGGCAGCACGATCGCCGCATCGTTGCCGCCGAGTTCGAGCGTGACCCGCTTGAGGTCGGTGGCAGCGGAGGCCGCGACCCGCTTGCCGGTGGCGGTGGACCCGGTGAAGCTGACCTTGCGGATCAGCGGGTGCTCGACGAGTCGCGCACCGAGCGGGTCGACGCCGGTGATCGCCTGCAGCACCCCGGCCGGGAAGTGCGGCGCCAACAGGTCGACGACGGCCAGCGTCGACAGCGGCGTATAGGGCGACGGCTTCACGATCACCGGGTTGCCCGCGCGCAGGGCGGGCGCGATCTTCCACAGCGCAAGGGTGATCGGGAAGTTCCACGGGGTGATCGCGGCGACCGGGCCCAGCGGGCGGCGCACCACTTCGATGCGGGAGTAGTCGTCGTCGGCGACCACTTCCACCGGATCGTCGAGGTCGGCGAAGTACATCAACCAATAGCCGCCGGTCTGCATCTCCAGCGCCGCCTCGTGCAGCGGGTTGCCTTGTTCGCGGCTCAACGTCGGCGCGAGGTCGGCGGCCGCAGCCATCAGGGCGGCCCCCGCGCCGCGCAGGGCCTCGCGGCGGGCGTCGTCGTCGCGGCTCCACGCGGCGAAGGCGGCATCGGCGGCGACGACGGCGGCGTCCAGTTCGGCGAGGCCGGCGTCGGGCGCGTCGGCGAAGGGCTCACCGGTGGCCGGGTCGACGACGGGGAAGGTGCCGGTGACCGGCGGGACTCGTGTGGCTGTCATGGCTGTTCTCCCGTCTCAGGCGTGTTGGCCGGCGAAGGTGGCGGCGGTGCCGGCGGAGAGCCCGGCGACGAATCCGCCGTCGACCTGGAGGTCTTGTCCGATCACCCATCCGGCCTGCTCGGAGAGCAGGAAGGCGATCACCGGCGCGATGTCGGCGGGGACCGCGTGCCGGCCGACGATCGAGCGGACGGTGTCGAGGGTGTCCTTGCCCATCGAGTCTTCGAAGTCGGCGAGGATCGGCGTCTGCACCGGGCCCGGGCTGACCGTGTTGACCCGGACGCCGTATTCGCGCCACGCGTGGGCGGAGAATTGCTTGGCGAAGGCGATCGCCGCCTCTTTGGAGACCGAATACGGCGGGTAGTCGTCCAGATTGGCCGCGGACCACTCGAGGCCCTCGGCGAAGCCGGCCGAGGCGAGCAACCCCTCGTTCTGCGCCAGCCGCAGGCTCCAGGCCGACCCCGCGGTCGAGGCCACGACGACGAGCCCGCCGCCGCGGGCGATGCGCGGCGCGATGCCGGTGGTGAACCGGCGCATGCCCAGGAAGTTCACCGCGATGACCTTCTCCGCGGGTGCCGTCCCGGGGATGCCCGCCACGTGCGCGACGCCGTCCCACTGCCCGTCGAGGCTGTCGAGGGCGGCGTCGATGCTGTCCGGGTCGGCCAGGTCGACGGGTACGTGGGGCAGTCCGGCCGGGTTCGGCTTGATGTCGGCGACGGTGACCTCGTACCCGCGCCCGCTCAGGGTCTGGGCGACCTCCTCGCCGATTCCCGACGATCCGCCCACCACCAGAATCCGTTGTGCCATCGCTGCTCCTTTTCGCGAGAGTGATCTGCCTCACTATCGGCTTGGGCGATGACACTAATACCGACCCCGAGGGTCGGCAAGTGGTTGGGGCCAAGGCGGAAGCCGGTTGCGGTGACAACCACGCCTTTGACCTGCGCTGTTAGCGCGAGCAGATTCCTTGAAATTACCGACTACCTGAGTCGGTAAATAACCGTGGCGGCGCAAAACCGGACTGGTTTCGCAAACTGCTCAGAGCACCGCGTAGGCGCCTGCGGAACCCACCGTCAGCCGTCCCAGATCGGCCCGTCCCAGGACCCCGGCGGGTGTGCCCGAGGACAGTGCGACGACGTCGCGCAACGCCGCATCACCGGCCGGCGACCCCACCAGATACCGCTCGACGAGGTCGGCCATCGTGCCCGTCCCACCCGCGATCGCACCGCCGTCGCGCAGCCGCGCCACCCCGTCGCCGACGGTCACCGCCAACGAACCGAGCCGGTACGAGCCGTCGGGCATCCCCGCCGCCGCCATCGCATCGGAGACCAGGGCCGCCCGCGCCGCGCCGACGGCCGACACGATCGAGGACACCAGCCGGGGATCGAGGTGCACGCCGTCGCCAATCAGCTCGACGACGACCCGCTCGTCGTCGAGCAGGGCGAGCACCGGGCCGGGATCGCGGTGGTGCAGCGGTCGCATGCCGTTGAACAGGTGCGTCGCCACCGTGGCACCCCGGTCGATCGCCGCGCGGGTCTGCGCGTAATCGGCGTCGGTGTGGCCGATCGCCACCACCACCCCGGCGGCGGTCAACCGGTCGATCGCGTCCAGCGCGCCGTCGAGCTCCGGTGCGATCGTCACCATCGCGACGGTGCCCTCGCCGGCCTCGAGCAGCGCGTCGATCTCCGCCGGGTCCGGCGGGCGCAGGTAGCGGGGATCCTGTGCGCCGCAACGGGATCGGGCCAACCAGGGCCCCTCCAGATGAATCCCCGGCGCCTCGCCGGCGCGGACCAGCGGCGCCAGCCGGCGGACCTGCGCGAGCAACTCGTCGGCGGGGGCGGTGACCAGGCTGAGCATGGTCGCGGCGTTACCGCGCGCGGCGTGGAAGGCCAGCGCGGCGCGCACATGCGCCACGTCGGGATCGGTGAACTCGTGTCCCCCGCCGCCGTGGCAGTGCAGGTCGACGAAGCCCGGTACCACCGTCCCGTCGATCGTCGTCGTGGCCGGCCCCGGCGGCTCTCCGGCCCCCAGCCCGACCACCGTCGCGTCCGCGATCCGCAGCCATCCCGGCGCGAGCACCTCGTCCTCGACGAGGAGGCGCTGCGCCGCGACGAGCCGCCCGCCGGTCACGACCGCCGCGCCCAGGTTCCGCCGTCGGTCCAGTACTGCTGGATGTCTTCGAGGGTGCGACCCTTGGTCTCCGGCGCCAGGCGCAGCACGAACAGGAAGGCCATCACCGCAAAGCCGCCGAAGATCGCGAAGGTGCCCGCCCCGCCGAGGCTGCTGTTGATCAGCGTGAGCGTGAACTGCGCGACGATCGCGTTGGCGACCAGGTCGGAGGTCAGCATCGCCGAAGACCCGTACGACCGCAGCCGGGCCGGGAAGCTCTCCCCCGCGTACACCCACACCAGGGCGCCGAACCCGAAGGAGAAGCCCATGGTGAACACGACCAGTCCGGTGAAGCCCCACAGGTTGGCGGTGGTCCCCTCGCCGCCGAGCGGGCCGTAGACGACGATGAGGATGACCGTGGCCACGATCATCGCGAAGATGCCGCCCAACAGGATCGGCCGGCGCCCGATCCGGTCCACGTAGCGCAACGCGATGATGACCGCGAGCAGCCCGTACACCTGCACCACCGCCGGCAGCAGCAGTGTGCCGAAGTGATCGGTGTAGCCCATCTCCTCGAACAGTCGCGGGCTGTAGACGACGACGGCGTTGATGCCGGTGATCTGGATGAAGAAGCCCAGACCGAGGACGAAGGCCGTCGCCCGCGCCCACGGCGCGCGCAGCATCTCCCGCAGGTGCCCGCCGGACTCGGCGGCAAGCGCGGCGCGCATCTCGTCGAGCTGTTCGGCCACGTCGGCGTCGGGGTCGATGGCCCGCAGCGCCGCCCGCGCCTCCTCGTCGCGGCCCCGCGACAGGTACCACCGCGGCGTATCGGGCAGGCGGATCAGCAGGAGCAGCACGAGCAGCGACGGCACCAATGCCAGTCCCAGCATCCACCGCCATTGGGCATCCCCGGCCAGGAAATACCCGACGAGGTACCCGACGATGATGCCGATGATCGTCGTCATCTGATACGCGACGAGCATCGCGCCGCGGCTGCGCGCCGGGGCGGACTCGGCCACGAACACCGGGACGACCACCAACGAGACGCCGACGGTGATGCCGAGCAACAGCCGCACCGCGGCGAGCGCGGCGAAGGACGGGGCGATACCCGACAGCACGGCGAACAACCCGTAGCCGATGGCGACGCTGATCATCGACGCCTTGCGGCCGATCCGGTTGGCCAGGGGCCCGGCCACCAGGGCGCCGATAATCGATCCGATCACCGCGACGGTGTAGAGCCACTGCTTGCCGTTGTCGTCGAGCGTGAACTCCTGGCCGACGAACTCCATGGCGGCGCCGATGTTGGACTGGTCGTATCCGTAGACGATGCCCATACTCGCCGCGGCCACCGCCACCAGCAGGCCCAGTCGGTTCCTCACACTCACCCTCCGCAGGCTCGGATTGCCAATCGCGCCAGGATACTTCGTCCGCACCGGGCCACCGGGGCGGATTCGCCCATGATCACCAGCCGAGGTCGTAGCGCCGGCCGTCGACGTCGACGCCGACCAACCTGGCCCGCCCGTCGGTCCCGATGGACACGATCGCGCCCGCGTCGTGCCCCGCGATCACCGCGCGCTCGATGGTCGTCGCGTCGGACTGGTTGACGTAGATGCGGTCCACCCCGATATCCATCGAGACGGTGGTGTCGGTGCACCCGAGGGTGCCGCGCACCGCCACGCCACCGTCGCGCTGCGCTTGTTCACGACTTCTATACCGACCCACCGGTACCCACCGAGACCCCTTGGGCTGCAACGAAATCCACTTTCCCTCACCGTGTGCACACACCTGGCCGCCGGGCAGGTCCTCGACGAGGTGGATGCGGACGTAGTGTCCGCGGACCACGTCGCGGGGGTCGACGCCGCGCATCGACAGCGTCACCTCGGTGCCGTGGGACCGGGCGTATCCCTCCCGGACGACCGCGCCGATCAGCACGGCGACGCAGAGGACCGCCACCCCGACGATCAACAGTGGACGGATCGACCGCCGATCCGCGGCAGGCGCCGTCATCGCACACCTCCGCTCGTCGGAGCGCTTCGGTCTCGGCGCAACACCAACCCGGCCACCAACGCCACCAGCGAGCAGCCGAGGAAGACCAGCGAGATCACGATGAGGTTCAAGCCGAGGTCGTGCAGCAGGGCACAGCAGGCGACGATGAGGCTGACCACGCCGAGGGCGGTGAGCACCGGCTGGCGGTCGAACCGCCCGTAGGCGATGAGCCCGGCCGAGATCGCGATCCACGCGACGCGGTGGCACAGGCCCAACACCGTGTTGTCGTCGAAGACGTCGGTGTAGCCGCCGGCGACGAAGAAGGCCAGTGCGCCGAAGACGAACCAGGACACCGGGATCCGTGCCAGGGCCGCGGGAATCGTGGATTCGCCGACCCGGCGGCCGACCACCTCCACCACGGCGGCCGCCGCGGCGACGGCCACGGCCAGGCCGATCAGCGCCCAGCCGCCGATGTCGTGGCGCAGGGTCAACCAGAACAGGGCGCCGAGGGTGGCGATCGAGGCGACGTGGGCCACGACCGCCGAGCGCCACCGCAGGGCCACCACCAGCGCCAGCGGAGCGACGATGATCGAGACCGGCAGCGGCCAGGACCCGGTCCCGACCATGGAGTCGCCGATCAGGACCGCGGCAACCCCGACGGCCAACGACCCGCGCGAAGCCCCGACCAGGCCGAGGGCGATCGCCGCGGCCCCGGCGCCGTAGGGCACGGCCGGCGGATCGCCGGTGAGGTCGAAGATCTGCCCCGTCAGGCCGATGGCGGCGGCAAAGACCAGCGCTGCGACGGTGAGCAGCACGTCGGAGACGACGACCCGTCCTCGCCGGCTCGCGACGGCCGCGGCGACGGCGGCGGCGAGGAAGCCGCCGATCAGCAGGCCGAAGCGGACCAGCCGTGGGATCCCGTCCCAGTTGGCCGCGATGAAGGCGATCACGGCGAGCCCGAGCAGCACGCCGGCCACCCAGATCAGCGCGGTCACCGCGTCGAGGCGGCGCCGCGACGGCAGGGACCCCAGGATCGCTTCCCGGTTGCCCGGGGCGACGAGGCCGTCGGCGATCCAGCGGTCGAGGTCGGCGGCGACGCGATCGCGATAGTCCAAGTCAGCCGACCAACAGTTGTGCGGCATCCGGCTTGAGCAGGCCGGTGACCTCGTTCCAGGGCAGGGTCACCTGCACGTAGTCGCCCAGCACGTGCGGTACTTCGACATACATGTGGAATCCTTCCGGCAGGGGTACCCAGGCGGTGAAGCTCGAGTAGGTCGCTCCGTCGCGTAGCCGACCGGTCGGGTCGTGGGCGGCGGCGCGGCTGGCCAGGAGCTTCGTCGCCTCGCTGCGGTCGGTGAACGGGTCGTCGATCACCGTGCCGGTCTGATTGTCGAGGACCACCGTCGCCACCCTGAGGCTCGGATAGGCGGCGCCCTTGGCATTTCCCAGCACGATGACCACGCCGGACAGGGTGCGGTCGCCGACGATGGTCCGACTTCGCTCGGCCGTCCCGATGCTCCCGTCCCCGATGGTTTGCCCGTTCCCGCTCGGTTGTCCGGTCAGCCGGGTGAGGATCGCGTCGGCCTCGTTGTTGAAGGCCGTGCGGACGTGCGGATCGCCGCCACGGACCTGGGGCAGCATCACCGTCCAGCTCGTCCCGTCGTCGAGGTGTCCGGTCCGCGGCTCGGTGACGGCGGTGAACCCCTCCGAGGGTGGCACGGACTCGCCGATCGTGGCCACCGAAGTTCCCGACGGATTGCCGTCGATGCCACACGCGCTGAGGGCCCCGGCGGCCAGCGTGAGCACGACGGCGACGCGGGCGGCGAGGGTGACGGGGGCGACCATTCGTCGAGTATGTCAAGTTCTCGGCGCCATGACGGTCCGTAGCGGCGACTTCCCGCGTGGCGTGGGGTCGGCCACGTCGGGCCCGTCCGGTCTGCCAAGCTGGGGTGGTGAAGCAGCAACGCGTAGCCGGATCGGTCATCGCCATCACCGGCGGTGGCCGCGGAATCGGCGCCGCAATCGCCGCTCGCGCGGCGGCGCAGGGCGGGGTCGTCGCCCTGGGTGACCGGGATCGCGAGGCGGCGGTACAGACCGCGGCAGAACTCGGCGGACGTGCCCGCGGCTATTCCCTCGACGTCACCGACGAAGAGTCCTTCGCCGCATTTCTGTCCGCCGTTGAGACCGACCTGGGCCCGATCGACGTCCTGGTCAACAATGCCGGGGTGATGTGGGTGGGCGCCTTCGACGCGGAGCCGCCGTCGTCGTCGGAGGCAATGGTCGCGGTCAACCTCCTGGGCGTGATCCGGGGGGTGCGCCTGGCCGCGCCGGCGATGCGACGGCGCGGACGCGGGCAGATCGTCACCGTCGCGTCGGCGGCGTCGAAACTGGCCCCGCCCGGAGAAGCGACCTACGCCGCCACCAAGCACGGCGTCCTCGGCTACCTGACGGCGGTGCGAGAGGAACTGCGCGGCACCGGCGTGACGATCTCGGCGATCCTGCCCGGAGTCGTCGACACGCAGCTCGCCGCCGGCACCGACACCGGTGCCGCCTCGATGCTCTCCCCCGACGAGGTGGCCGATGCCGTGGTGGGCGTGATCGGGCGGCCGCGGTTCGCCGTCACGGTTCCGGGATATATCGGACCGCTCGTCGCGCTGACGGGACTGTTACCCCAGCGCATCCGCGACGCGGTCCTGCGGCGCACCGTCCCCGACCAGGTCGCCGCCGTCAAGCAGTCGAACGCCCGTGCCGGCTACGAGGAGCAGGCGCTGCGGCGCGATCGCGACGAGTAGCCGCGCCGACTATTCGCCGAAGGGGCCGAACACGTTGAGCCACTCGGTGAACCGGGCCCCGGCGATGGCCCCGGCCCTGGCGAACGGATCCTCGGCGAGGATCCGCCCGACCGCCTCGCTGGATTCGGCAGAAACGATCAACAGCGCACCGCTGCCGTCGGTGTACGGGCCGACCAGCCGGATGACACCGCTCTCATAGCCCTCGCCGAGCCACTGCCGGTGGGCCGGCCGGTGCTCGTCGCGCAGGGCCGCCTCGTCAGGGGCGTAGGTGTATTCGACGGCGAAATTCGGCATGTCTCCATCATGCCCCCGTCCGGGCAAGCCCGTCTAACGCGGCGGAAGCCAGGGGGGACGGGCGGCCGGGAGCGGGTACTCGGCCAGGACCACCTCGTCGGGCGACAGCGGCGGGAACCCCTGCCCCGGCTCGCGCTGTTCGATGAACACCACGGCGAGGTACAGGTCGGGATCCCCGCCGTCGAACGAGGCCAGGCTCATCGTCCGGCTGTCCACAGCAACCACTCCCCCAGTCCGTTGCGCCCATCGTCTCACCGATTTCCGACTCCCCCTGTGATCCCCTGTCGGCAGCCACGTCAAACGGATGTGGCGGTTGGACGGGTGTGACAATGGTGCTCACCGAGGAAAAGGTCAGATCCCATCACCATGAGATTGCACCACCTTGTCCGCTAGTGGCGGGTCAAGCGCATGACGACGCCCGTGACGGGTTCGTTTCTGGTCGAGGCCTGCCCGCAACCCGACTCGGCGCCGGATTCGCTCTGGTACATGGCGTTGGGCTGCCCTCGAAGCAGACAGCGCGTGCCCGTGATTGTCGACCTGGCCAATCCAGAGAAGTTTGTCATCGAGTGGGACGAAGTCCCCGAACGCCCGCCGTACGGGGCTATCAACGAACAGACCCGCTCCACCACCGACCCCATCCTCGCCAGCCCGTTGATCCACCTGGGGAAGTAGCCGGCAGCGCTTGCGGGCTCAGTCGCCGATGACGATCTCAGTCCGCTCCTCCACCCGGGCGACCGCCTTGGCGAAGCCGTGGACGCCCTTGGTCATCCGACGGGTCGCGGCGGCAGAATCTCCTGCCCAGATGGCGTCGGTGATGTTCTTGTACGCCCGATAGATGGTCGTGCGCACCTCGTCGTCGACGAAGGCCGCGCTCTCGGTGGAGCTGTAGGTCGCCTCCGACAGCGCCGACATGAAGCCGGTCAACAGTTCGTTGTGGCTGGCGGCGGCGACGGCGAGGTGCCAGTCCACGTTGGCCTTCAAGAACTCATGGAGCGAACTCCGGTCATCAGCGACTTTCGCGTTCGCGGCGTCGAGGGCGGCGAGGTCGTCGTCGTCGCGGTACTTCGCGGCGAGCCCGGCGCAGGCCGGCTCGATCGCCTCGCACATCTCCAACAGCGCCGTCAGGCGCAACTGCTGGCCGCGGATGAGCAGGCTGACCGAGGCCGACACCGACTCGGCGCCGGGTAGCTGGACGAAAGCCCCGCCGGATCGGCCGGTCTTGATGACGACGAGCCCCTGCACCTCCAGGATCCGCAGCGCCTCGCGCACCGTGGTGCGGCTCATCTTGGTCTGGTTGACCAACTCGCGCTCGGGGGGCAACGCGGTGCCCGACGGGAAGTCGCCCCGCAAGATCCGTTCGCGCAAATCGTTGGCGAGGACGTCGGACGCCTTGGGCACCGACATGGGCTGCAGTCGGACCGGGTGCCGCTCGACGGCACCGGAGGGAGTTGAGTCGGTCATCGGCACCTAGCTTCCGTTTTCTAGTGATCATTCCTCATTCACCTGGCAGCCTGTGGCCGCCGACCTATCGACGCGGCGGATAGTCCCGTTTCGGATATTTGGCCCTACCACACTAATGGTCGACTGCACTCGTGGTTCGGGCCTGCGCCGAGACGCGACTGCCCGCTTTCCTACCCCCGGCCCGTTGGGCTGACCATTTGTCCAATACTCAGCATCTATCGCCGCCGCGCACAAACAGCCGCGGGCATCTCCCCCGACCGCAGCAGCCGGCATCACGCGGCCGCCGCTGCGGGCGGACGAATCGCCAAAGCGGGATCTCGGCAGGTCGTTGACCCGACCCGGAGGTCGGCCTACCGTTTTGTGATAACGATGGTTTTCAATTCACGCCTGGGAGGCCCCATGCCATCTCGACACCCGACGACGCTGCCCGGCCTGATCACCGCTTTCGGCATGACGAACGGCGTCGCGAACATCATCATGCAGTTGTCCCTGCCCGCCGTTGGCTACGGCGTGCACGAATCGCGGGTGGTCTCCGGCAGCCCTCGGCGCCACCCCGTCAAGCGGTCTCGGACGACGGGCCAGTACCTTGCCGTCGCCCTGTGCGGGAGCAATGCCGACCGGGCACGGATGCGCAGCGAGGTCCGCGATGTCCACCGGGCCGTCGTCTCCGGCCCAGGCAGTCCCGTGAAGTACAGCGGCAACAGCCCCGACCTGCAGAAGTGGGTTGCCGCGTGTCTCTTCCGCTACTACCTCGACCAGTACACGGCGCTCTACGGCGAACTCCCGGCCGACAACCTCGACGCGCTGACGAGATCGGCGTCGACGCTTGCCACCACCCTGAACGTCCGCGAATCCGCATGGCCGCGCAGTTGGGCCGAGTTCGAGGACTACTGGCACCACACCCTGCCCCTGCTGGCGATCGACGAACCCATCCGCCGCGACTTCGAGTCGTTGGCCAGCGCCGAGGTCATCACCGAGGCGTGGGGTCCGGCGGCCCGCCCGCTCGCGGCCCTCGGCGGCAGCCGCCTTCGCTTCATGACCCGAGGCAACCTGCCGACGGAATTCCGCACGATGATGGGGTGGGACTGGTCGGCGCGCGATCAACACCGCTTCGACCGGACGGTGCGCGTCTACCGCGCGGCCGACCGCCTCGGTGCCGGCCACCTCATGCGGCTCTCCTACCGGCTCGCGGTCGCCGATTTCCGGTTGCGCGCGCCCTCCTCGGAGACCGGGCGCTCGGCGCCATCCGAGTCTCGACGGTGCCGATCAAGGACGGCGGCGGGAGTCGCCGATGCGCCCGGGCCGCAGACCGGCTTTCCCACCCCTACCCACGGATACGAAAAAACCCCTACCTGAGTCGGTAGGGGTTTCCTGGTGGGCGAAGGGGGACTTGAACCCCCACGTCCCGAAGGACACTGGCACCTGAAGCCAGCGCGTCTGCCATTCCGCCACTCGCCCGTGGCACTGGAAACAGTGCGTCCGCTTGGACCCGAGAACGATAGCACGAGCCTCCGGCGGGATGAAATTCCGAATAGCGAGGCCCGGCCCGCACCACAGCCGCGAGGCTGAAACCAGTGGTGCTGCCGATACTAATGTGACGATCCTGTGTCCCATCGGCTTGTGTCGAGCCGCTATCATGAAACGAATTGTTCCGCACGCGCGACACGCCAGGATGACGACGGGAGGTCTCGACTTTGGGCATCATGCAACGCATCGAGCGCAAGCTCGAGGGTGCCGTCGACGGCGGGTTCGCGCGGGTCTTCGGGGGAAACGTCGCCCCCCAAGAGGTGGAACAAGCCTTGGCCCGCAAAGCCGAGGACGCGGTGACGACGGTCAGCCCCGGCTCCTACCTCACCGCCAACAGCTACACCGTCGAGGTTTCCCAGGACGACTTCGCCCAGCTCGCCGACGAGTACGAGCTCAATAGGAAAACCTTTTCCCGCCACCTGGACGAGTTCATCCGCGATAGTGGGTGGCAGACTTATGGGCCGGTCGTCGTCGAATTCGACCCGGCCCCAGAACTTCACACCGGGCAACTGCGCGTCACCGGCACCGTCGACCCCGACGTCGTGCCCCGGCCCCCGATCACGCCGGGACGCCCCGACCCCGGACCCGCAAACCAACCAAACCACCGCGAGAACGCACAGCTAGGAGCTCCGCACATGACCCAGAATCCCCGGAACGACCAGGCCGGCTACAGCCAGGGCGGGTACGACCCGCAGGGATACGACCAGCAGGGCGGATACGACCAGCAGCAGGGTTACGACCAGGGCGGCTACCAGCAGCAAGGCGGGTACGACCAGCAGGACTACCAACAGCAGGGCGGCTACGCCCAGGGCGGTTACGACCAGCAGGACTACAACCAGCAGGGCGGCTACAACCAGCCGCCGAGCTACGACCAGCAGGGCGGCTACAACCAGCAGGGCGGCTACAACCAGCCGGCCGGTCAGCAGGGCTACGCCCAGGGCGGCTACCAGCAGGGTGGCGGTTACGGGCAACAGCCCAACTACGACCAGGGTGGTTACCAGCAGGGCGGCCAGCCCGGCTACGACCAGGGCGGGTACGGCCAGCAGCAGGGCGGCTACCAGCAGGGCTACAACCAGCCCGCGTACGGCCAGCCCCAGAACTACGCCCCCACGGCGATCACCCTGCTCCTCGAGGACGGCAGCAACCGCACCTTCTCGCTGCGCGAGGGCTCGAACGTGATCGGCCGCGGGCAGGACGCCCAGTTCCGCCTCCCCGACACCGGCGTCTCGCGCCGCCACGTCGAGATCCGGTGGGACGGCCGTGCCGCGATGCTGACCGACCTCAACTCCACCAACGGCACCACCGTGAACGACGTCCCGGTGAACGACTGGGAGCTCGCCGACGGTGACCGGATCCGCATCGGGCACTCCGACATCACCGTTCGCTTCCAGTAACCCCGGCCGAACGATCGCTCGCCCCGCGTTACCTATGAGCAGCGCGAAAGGTAGCGATTCGGCGTCAGTCGATACCGAACTGTCACCTTTCCACAAGGGTCTCCGGGCGTTCGGCCCATAAGATGACGGTTGGTCCCACGACCAGCGCCCCGCGGTCGCCGGGCGCGACCGTCCACAGTTGCGGACGGTGGGCGGAAACGGAAGGCGGTGCGGCATGCAGGGTTTGATTCTGCAGTTCTCCCGCATCGGTTTCCTCATCCTGCTGTGGCTTTTCGTCTACGCGACCATCCGGGCGCTGCGCACCGACCTGTCCGCCGCCGCCGGACGCCCGATGGTCGGCGGCCGATCCTTCACCTCGCGACCCCGGACCAAACGGGCCCGCGGCTCGGCCCGCTACCTCGTCGTCACCGGCGGGGCCCTCGCCAACACCCGCATCTCGTTGGGCGACCAACCCCTGCTGCTGGGCCGCGCCGACGACTCCACCCTCGTCCTCACCGACGACTACGCCTCCGAGCGCCACGCGCGGCTGTCCCGGCGCGGCGACGACTGGTACCTCGAAGACCTCGGGTCGACGAACGGCACCTACCTCGACCGCGCCAAGGTCACCACCTCGGTCCGGGTCCCCCTCAACACCCCGATCCGCATCGGCAAGACCGTGATCGAGTTGCGCCCGTGACCCTCGTCTTGGAATACGTCGCCCGCAGCGACCGCGGACTCGTCCGCTCGAACAACGAGGACTCCGTCTACGCCGGTCCCCGGTTGCTCGCGCTCGCCGACGGCATGGGCGGCCACGCCGCCGGCGAAGTCGCCAGCCAGCTGGTCATCCAGGCCATGCAACCCCTCGACGACGACGAGCCCGGCGGCGACATCCTCGGGCTGCTGCACCGCGCGATGGACCTGGGCAACGACGCCATCGCCGCCCAGGTCGACGCCAACCCCGAACTCGACGGCATGGGGACCACCCTGACCGCCCTGTTGTTCTCCGGGACACGGGTCGGGCTCTGCCACGTCGGCGACTCCCGCGCCTACCTCTTCCGCGACGGCGAGGTCTCGCAGATCACCCGCGACGACACCTTCGTCCAGGCGCTCGTCGACGAGGGGCGCATCAGCGCCGACCAGGCACACACCCACCCCCAGCGCTCGCTGATCATGCGCGCGCTGACCGGCACCGAGGTCGACCCCACCCTCACGATGCGCGAGGCGCGCGCCGGGGACCGCTACCTCCTCTGTTCGGACGGGCTCTCCGACGTCGTGTCCGAGGAGACGATCGGTGACACCCTCGGTTCGGTCGAGTCGCTGTCCGCGTGCGCCGACCGGCTGATCGAATTGGCGCTGCGCAGCGGGGGCCCCGACAACGTGACGGTCGTCCTCGCCGACGTCGTCGACACCGAGTACGGCGAATCGCGACCGATCCTCGGCGGAGCGGCTGGCGGGGATGGCGAGGCCGTCTACACCCCCGATCCCTCGTCGGCCGCGGGCCGCGCAGCGGCGCTGCGGCCGTCTCCGGAGCCGGCCAAACCCGTCGCGGTCAGCCTCGAGGAGGAACAGCCGACGCGGCCGAAGCGCCGCTGGCGGCGGTGGGTCACCCTCGCGGTGATCGCGCTGCTGATCGCGACGGTGGCCGTCGCCACCCTGATCACCCGATCCAAGCTCGACGCCAATCACTTCCTGCAGGTCGACGACGGCAACATCGTCGTCTACCGCGGTTCCCCGGACCCGGTGTTCTGGTTCACGCTGAACTCCCCGGCCGAGCGGGTCTGCATCGACGACCTCGCCGCCGAGCACCCGAAGATCACCTTCGTCGCCGACCAAACCGCGGCCTGCAACCCGCTGCCGGTGGCCGCCCTGGCCGAACTCGACCGCAACGCGGTGCGCGAACACAAGGTGCGCAACCTGTCCCTCGACGACATGCACGAGCGCGTCCGCGGACTGATGCTGTTGCCGATGTGCCGGCCGGCCACGCCGCCGGCCCCCGCACCCGCGCCGCCGCCCGAACAACCACAACCCGCGCCGCCCGCACCGACCGTCACCGACGGACCCTGCCGAGGGGCCCGATGAGCGCGCCGACCGTGAGCCCGTCCACGGCCTCGACGGACAAGCCGAAGAACCGCGCCCGCCGAACCGAGCTGACCCTCATCGGTTTCGCCGTGGGACTCGTCGCGGTGGCATTGCTCATCGTCGAAACCGCGCAGTCCCAACCGATCGGGTGGGACCTGGTGAAGTACCTCGCCGCCTATGTGGCGCTGTACGCGGTCGCCCACCTGGCGGTCCGCTTCTTCGCCCCGCACGCCGACCCGTTGTTCCTGCCCATCGTCGCGATCCTCAACGGGCTCGGACTGGTCCTCATCCACCGACTCGACCTCGGTGCCGCTCGACCGGGCGAATCCGTCGACGGACAGGCCGAGATCCGCAACAACGCCGACCAGCAGGTGTGGTGGACGCTCATCGGCATCATCGTCTTCGTCTTGGTCCTCGCCCTGATCCGCGACCATCGCACCATCGCCCGGTATGCCTACACGTTGGGCCTGGGCGGCCTCGTGTTCCTGGTCATCCCGATCCTGCTGCCGAATTCGCGCGTCTACGGGTCGAAGAACTGGATCGTCACGCCGTTCTTCTCGATCCAACCCGGCGAGTTCGCCAAGATCGCGCTGATCCTGTTCACCGCCGCGGTCCTGGTCGGCAAACGCGACCTGTTCACCACCGCCGGGCGCCGGATCGGCCGGTTCGACGTCCCGCGCGCCCGCGATCTGGGCCCGCTCCTCCTCGCGTGGGCGGTGGCGATCCTCATCTTCATCCTGCAGAAGGACCTCGGCGCCCCGCTGCTCATCTACATGACGATCCTGATCATGTTGTACGTCGCCACCGACAAGATCGGTTGGGTCGTGATCGGCCTTCCGCTCTTCCTCGCCGGCGCGGTGGTCGCCTACCTGCTCTTCACCCACCTGCAAACCCGGGTGCAGATCTGGATCGACCCGTTCGCCGACCCGACCGGCGACGGCCTGCAGATCGTGCAAAGCATGTTCGGCCTCGCCACCGGCGGTCTCTTCGGAACCGGCCTGGGATCCGGGCGCCCCAACATCGTCCCGTTCGCCAACACCGACTTCATCATCGCGACGATCGGCGAGGAACTCGGCCTCGTCGGGCTCGCCGCCGTGCTGTGCCTCTACCTCGTGCTGGTAATTGTGCCTCTACCTCGTGCTGGTAATGCGGGGGCTGCGCACCGCGGTCACCGTCCGCGACAGCTTCGGCAAACTCGCCGCGACCGGGCTGGCCGCCACCGTCGCGGTCCAGCTGTTCGTCGTGGTCGGCGGCGTCACGAAACTCATCCCGCTGACCGGGTTGACCACGCCCTTCATTTCTTACGGCGGGTCGTCGCTGTTGGCGAACTTCATCCTGGTCGCGCTGCTCATCCGGATCTCCAACGCCGCGCGCGAGCCCCAACGGCGCCCGACCCCCGGCCCGGCGCTGACCGCCATCCCGACCAGCGTGATCCCCATCGGGGGTGACCGATGAACAAACCGATCCAGCGCATCGGCATGCTCGTCTGCCTCCTCATCGTCGCCCTGCTGGCCAACGTCACCTACATCCAGGTGTTTCGGGCCAACGAGCTGCGCGCCAACCCCGGCAACAACCGGGTGCTGCTCGACGAATACGGGCGCCAGCGCGGCGCGATCACCGCCGGCCCGGACGTGATCGCCCAGTCGGTCCCGACCAACGGCGAACTGCGCTTCCTGCGCTCCTACCCGGCCGCGACCGCGTCCGCGTTCGCCCCGGTGACCGGCTACTACTCGTTCCAGTACCGCAGCTCCGGAATCGAACTGGCCGAGGATTCCATCCTCAACGGCAACGACGATCAGCTGTTCGGTCAACGCTTCATGGACATGTTCGCCGGCCGCGACCCCCGTGGCGGCAACGTCGTCACGACGATCCGCGCCGATCTGCAGCGGGCCGCCTACGACGCCTTGATGAACGGGCGCTGCGACGGTCCGTGCCGCGGCGCCGCCGTCGCCATCGAACCGAGCACCGGCAAGATCCTCGCCCTGGTCAGTACCCCGTCCTTCGACCCCAACAAGCTGGCCAGCCACAATGCGCAGACCCGTGAGCGCGCGTGGTCGACCTGGAACGATCCGGCGAACAAGTCCGATCCCATGCTGAACCGCCCGCTCGACCAGCTCTACCCGCCGGGTTCGACCTTCAAGGTGATCACCACCGCGGCCGCGCTGCGCGACGGCATCAACCCCGACATCCGGCTCACCGCGGCCCGCAGCATCACCCTGCCGGAATCGTCGACGAAGCTCACCAACTACGGGAACAAGCCCTGCCCGGGTGCGGTCGACGGAACCGTAACGCTGGCCCAAGCGTTTCAGTACTCGTGCAACACTGCATTCGTCGACCTGGTGGTCAACAAGATGAAGCTTCCCGAGGCCGCGCTGATCGAGACGGCCAAGCGGTTCGGACTCGACGAACCGACGCCGACGATCCCTCTTCCGGTGCGCGCCAAGTCAACCGTGGGCACCATCGAGAACCGCGCCCAACTCGGCCAGTCGGCGATCGGGCAGTTCAACGTCCGGGTGTCCGCGCTGCAGAACGCGGTGATAGCGGCGACAATAGCCAACGGTGGGGTGCGCATGCAGCCCTATCTGGTCGATAAGCTACAAGCACCCGACCTCCGAACGCTGTCGACGACCTCGCCGGCGACGGTCAACGAGCCGGTCAGTTCCGCGCAGACAGCAATCCTGACCTCGCTGATGATCGACTCCGAGCGCCAGTCGGGGGGACCGGTCACCATCGCGTCGAAAACCGGGACAGCCGAGCACTCGGCCGGTCCGGCCACCGGCGAGGTGCCCTACGCGTGGTACATCGCGTTCGGTCCCTCCACCAACGCCCGGGTGGCGGTGGCGGTCGTCGTGGAGAACGGACAGTTGGGAACCGACACCACGGGAGCTTCGGTAGCAGCACCCATAGGACGCGCAGTGATTGAGACAGCATTGAGAGGAGGTGGCGGACGATGACGCTGCAACAAGGCACAGTGATCGCCGATCGCTACCGGCTCATGCGGTTGATCGCGACGGGCGGAATGGGCCAGGTGTGGGAAGCGCTCGACACCCGGCTCAACCGGCGCGTCGCCGTGAAGGTGCTGAAGTCGGAGTACTCGACCGATCCGGAGTTCATCGGCCGGTTCCGCGCTGAGGCGCAGACCACCGCCCGCTTGAACGATCCCGGGATCGCCGGCGTCTTCGACTATGGCGAGACCCCCGACCGCAATGGCGGGCAGGCGCTGGCCTATCTGGTGATGGAGCTCGTCGACGGCGAGCCGCTCAACGCCGTCATCTCCCGGATGGGCAAGCTTCCGGTCGCCAACACCCTCGACATGCTCGAGCAGACCGGGCGCGCCCTGCAGGCCGCCCATGAGAAGGGCCTGGTCCACCGCGACGTCAAACCCGGCAACATCCTCATCACCCCCGAGGGGAAGGTGAAGATCACCGACTTCGGCATCGCCAAGGCCGCCGACGCGGCACCGGTGACACAGACCGGCATCGTCATGGGCACCGCCCAATACATCTCGCCCGAGCAGGCCAACGGCGGCGAGGCGACGTCTGCCTCCGACGTCTACTCGCTGGGCGTGGTCGGCTACGAGGCGCTGACCGGGCGCCGCCCGTTCCAGGGCGACGGTGCGATCACCATCGCGATGAAGCACATCCAGGAGGCGCCGCCGCCGTTGCCGGCCAATCTTCCCGCCGACGTGCGCGAGCTCGTCGAGACGACACTGGCCAAGGACCCGCAGCAGCGATTCGCCAGCGGTGGCGAGTTCGCCGATGCCGTTGCCGCCGTCCGTGCCGGCCGGTCGCTGCCCACTCCGCGCACCGCGTCGAATGCTGCCGTCGCTCCCGCCGCGGTTCGCCGCACGGCCGCGGCCGGATCGTCCTCCGCTGCCGCTCGTCGTTCCACTCCGACAGCCACGGACGGTGGCTGGACCGGTGGCCAGAAAGCCCTGGCCGCGATCGCGGTGATGCTGCTGCTGACCGCCCTCGTCCTGGTGGGCTACCTCGTCTCACAGATGAACAACTCGCCGACGGTCACGCCGACGACGACGGTCGTGCGCGATACCCCCACGCCGCCGCAGACCACGCGCACCACCCCCCGGACCACGACGAAACCGACCACCACCACCACCACGACGACCACCGACGACGACACGACCACCACGACGACGACGACGACAACACCACCGACCCGTACCCGGACCAAGCCGCGTCCCGAGGACATGCCCCCGGACCCGGGCGCCCCGACGGCACAGTGGCCGCCGTTCCGCATCCCAGGACTGCCGGGATAGCGCAATGACGTCGACCCCCCACCACCTCTCGGACCGTTACCAGCTCGGCGAAACACTCGGCTTCGGCGGCATGTCCGAAGTGCACTTCGCCCGGGACCTCCTGTTGAACCGGGACGTCGCCATCAAGGTGCTGCGCGCGGATCTGGCCCGCGACCCGAGTTTCTATCTGCGTTTCCGCCGCGAGGCGCAGAATGCGGCCAAGCTGAACCATCCGACGATCGTCCAGGTCTTCGACACCGGGGAAGCCCAGACCGAGGACGGGCCGCTTCCGTTCATCGTCATGGAGTACGTCGAGGGCGAAACGCTTCGCGACATCCTCCGCGCCGACGGCCCGCTGGCGCCGCGGCAGGCCCTGACCTGGATGGCCGACGTGGCGGCGGCGATGGACTTCTCCCACCGCGCCGGCATCGTGCACCGGGATATGAAGCCGGCCAACGTCATGATCGACCGCACCGGTGCGGTCAAGGTCATGGACTTCGGCATTGCGCGCGCGATGAACGACACGTCGGCGACGATGACGCAGACCTCCGCGGTGATGGGCACCGCCCAGTACCTGTCCCCGGAGCAGGCCCGCGGTCTGAAGGTCGATCCGCGCAGCGACATCTATTCGATGGGCTGTGTGCTTTTCGAGCTGCTCACCGGTGAGCCGCCGTTCACCGGGGACTCCCCGGTGGCCGTGGCCCACCAACACGTCCACGAGGACCCGCCACTGCCGTCGGATGTGCGCCCCGACATTCCACCCGAGCTCGACTCGGTCATCCTCAAGGCGATCAGCAAGAACCCGGCGAACCGCTACCAGACCGCCGCGGAGTTCCGCGCCGACCTCATCCGGGTGCTGTCGGGTCAACGCCCGGCGGCGCCGATGATCATGTCCGAGGCGGAACGGACCGATCTGATCGACAGCGGGCCGCGCCAACTGGTGCGCCCGACTCCCGGCGGCCGACGCGACCGGGATGCCGGCGGCGAACGCCAGGTGTACCGACAGCGGCGGCTGCGTGCCGCGGCCATCATCGCTGCCGTGGTGATCCTGCTCGGGGGCCTCATCGTGTGGGCGCCGTGGTCGGGTCCGGCGCGCCAGGTCACCGTACCCACCATCACCGGCATGTCCGGTGACCAGGCCGAACAGCTGCTGACCCAAATCGGATTCCGGGTCAAGAAGATGGAAGAGGCCAGCCTCGACATCCCCGCCGGCAATGCCACACGGTCGACCCCGGGCGGGGATGTGCGCGCCGCGGAGGGCTCTGAGGTGACGCTGTACGTGTCGACCGGGCCGCAGCGCAACAAGGTTCCCGACGTCCGGGGTAAATCCAAGGAGGATGCCGTCAAGGCGCTCAACCTCCTCGGCTTCACCACCGTCAAGACCGACAAGGTGAACTCGCCGAAGGATCTGCTCGACAAGGCGGTGAACACCACCCCGCCGGCGGGCGCGGAGACCCCGGTGAACTCGGTCATCGTCGTGCACATCGGTGAGGGCCCGAAGGAAGTCACGATCCCCGAGCTCGTCGGTGAGACCGAGGACCGGGCGCGTGCCATCCTCAAGCAACTCGGGCTGAAGATGACCGTCGTCCTCGGGGATTCGGAGCTGCCGCGCGGCGAGGTCGTCACCACGGACCCGGGCCCGGGCGCCACCATCACCGACGATCAGACCGTGACGGTCACGATTTCCCGCGGCAACATGTTCATCGTGCCCAACCTGCTCGGCAAGACCCCCGGCCAGGCTCGGGCGGCGCTCGCCGCCGCCGGATGGCGGGCCTCGACGCTGACCCAGTCGAAGCGCGGACTGCCACTCGGACATCGCAGCAACGGACGTGTCGTCGGCCAAGACCCGCCGGCCGGTTCGGCCATCCGCAAGGACGACGGCGTCAGTATCGTCGTCGGCGAAAGCCGACTGATCGGTTAGTCCAGGGCCGCCGCGAGTTGTGCTTCGAGCCGGTCGACGAGCGCTTCGTCGACCGCGATCCCGCAGACCGCCAACCAGTTCGCGAGCATGCGATGCCCACCCTCGGTGAGGACGCTCTCCGGGTGGAACTGCACGCCGTGGATCGGCAGGTCCGTGTGCAGCATCGCCATGACGATGCCGCTCTCCGTGCGGCCGGTGACGTGCAGCTCGTCGGGGATGGTCTCCGGGAGCACGGTCAACGAGTGGTAGCGCGTGGCGGTGAACGGGTTGGGCAGCCCCGCCAACACGCCTTGGCCGTCGTGGCGGACGGTTGAGGTCTTGCCGTGCAGCAACTCGGGAGCCCGGTCGACGGTCGCGCCAAATACCGCGCCGATCGCCTGGTGGCCCAGGCACACGCCCAGCACCGGCGTCCGCGTCGTGGTGGCGGCCCGCACGACGTCCATCGTGGCGCCCGCCCGCTCCGGGGTACCCGGCCCCGGGCTCAGCAGCACGCCGGCGAATTCGGTGATCGTCTCGGTCAGCGGACGCTCGGTGAGGCGGGGATCATCGTTGCGCCAGACCTCGACCGACACGCCCAGCTGCCCCAAGTATTGGACGAGGTTGTAGACGAAGCTGTCGTAGTTGTCGACCACGAGGATCCGGTTTTCCTGACTCACGTGGACAGGCTACCGCCCGGTCGTGGGATAGTTGACGTATGCCCAAGTCAAAAGTCCGTAAGAAGACCGACTACACGATCTCCAGCGCGAGCCGGACTCCGGTCAAGGTCAAGGCCGGGCCGTCGGGTTTGATCTACCAGAGCGTGATGTTCGGGTTGATGCTGCTCGGCCTCGTCTGGCTGATCGTGTACTACCTCGCCGCCCAGACCGGTCTGTACAGCAATGACGGCCAGTTCCTGAAGTGGATGGCCGACCTCGGCGCCTGGAACTTCCTCATCGGCTTTGCCCTGATGGTGGCCGGTCTGTTGATGACCATGCGCTGGCGCTAGCGGCGCACCACCACCCCCTCGCGGGTTATCCACACTGTGGAAATTACATGTGTGTAATTCATCCACACTGTGGGTAACCCCTGTGGACAAGTATTCGTAGGAGCGTCGATGCAGGCATCTTGGTCAACCCCGGCCGGATTCGGCTATGCGCTGTTGGCGGGTGCGGTGGCCCTCGTCGTCGGTGCCTGGGCGGTGCACCTCGACCCGGTCGGGCTGGTGCTGATCGTGATCGCCGCGGCCGGCCTGGTCTTCTTCGGCGTGTCGGCCCTTCGGCTGCGCCCCCGCTTGGCGGTGCACGACAATCTGTTGACCGTGCGGACCCTCACCGGCCAACAGTCGTATCCGCCCGAGGACGTGCACCGAATCCGGGTGCTGTCGATGCGCCACATCGGTCGCCGAACGGCCCAGTTGGAATTGGATCTGGCCACCGAAGAGTCACGCGGTACCGAGTCCGGGCGGCGGGGACTGCCGCCGGACAATTCACGGTTGGTGGTGTTTGGACGCTGGGACCTGGGCGCTGATCCCCACGCCGTCGCCGATGTGCTCGCGCAGGCCGGCTTCCCCGTCGAAACGGGTCAGTAGCAGTACCGCCATTCCCAACGGCCAGTCTTCTCGTTGTAGAAGCGCGACTTGGACTTTGCTTTTCGGGACTTGTCCTCCGGGCCCCACGTGCATGCGGCCAGCCGACGGCTGCGCCGAAGCGGTATGTAGAACATATCGCGCATCTCCCTTTCGTTTCGGTACTGGCCGTGCTCGCGTGCACCATCGGTGCCGGGTCAGCCCGGCACCGGTTCTCTACACCAAAATGTAGGCCACAACCTTCCGCACGCACTGGCCTATTCCTGTCAGCTTGCTGGGAATCTGGGACATGAAGAAACCCGACCGCGGTCGCGATCGGGTTCTTCTCAGCCTGTTGGTTCAGACCGGCTCAGTACCAGCCCCAGTAGTAGCGGCGGTAGCGCGGGTCCCAGTAACGGCGACGACGACGGGGGCGCGGGCCGCGGCCCCAATCGTCGCGTCCACGTCCGGGGGGGCCGCCATGTCCACCGTGTCCACCAGGGCCACCGCGTCCGCCGCGGTGATGGTCTGCAAAGCGCATCGGGGTTGTTCCTTTCGTAAGGATCAGCGGTGGCGGAGGGGGACCGCCCGCCTGATCCCGTTGAACGTAGCGCCCTCAACCCGACTATGACGTATCCGACACCTGGGAGGTTCCTGTGAACTGGCTAACGGAGGGCGGGAGCGGCGATCCCCAGCGCGACGGCGACGACCAGGGCAACGACCAGTGCCGCCCACGCGGTACCGGTCGCCCGCTTGCGCAGCGGAACGGTCGGCGTCTGCCGGCCGATGACGAGGTCGGGAATGTACAGGGCCAACGCGGTCGCCAGCGCCCCGAACACGAGGCCGCCGACGTGACCGACCAGTGAGATGCCCGGAACGGTGATCGACAGCAGCAGGTTGATCGCGATGATCGCGATCACCTGGCCGGCGGGCGCCTTGAGTTTGAGCACGATGACGAGCATCGCGCCCATCAACCCGTAGATCGCACCGGAGGCGCCCGCGGTCGCGGTGTTGTCGCCCGCGAAGATCGCCACCGCCGCACTGCCGCCGAAGAGGGAGATCAGGTAGATGAGCAGGAAGCGGCCGGTGCCCAGGATGGGCTCGAGCATGGTTCCCAGGATGTACAGCGAGATCATGTTGACCCCGATGTGGATCGGGGACAGGTGCAAGAAACCCGATGTCAGCAGACGCCAATACTCGTGATCGGCAATATCACCCGGGGTCAGCGTCGAATAGTTGAAGACTGAGGAATCGACGAATCCGTAGAAGTCGCCGGTTCGGGCCTGCGCGACGCAGATCGCGTAGACCGCGACATTGATAGCGACCAGCGCGTAAGTGGCCAACGGCCGGGTCCGCATCGCCGCGGAACCCGGCCGTTGAGTCGGAGTGCTGATGACTAGTCCTGCAACTCGACCGATTCGATGACCACCTCGTCGACCGGGCGGTCACCGGGGCCGGTCGCCGTCGTCGCAATGGCGTCGACGATCTTGCGGGACTCCTCGTCGAGCACCTCGCCGAAGATGGTGTGGCGCCGGTTCAGGTGCGGCGTCGGGCCGACGGTGATGAAGAACTGGGAACCGTTGGTTCCGGGACCGGCGTTCGCCATGGCGAGCAGGTAAGGCCGGTCGAAGGAGAGCTCCGGGTGGAACTCGTCCTCGAACTTGTAACCGGGGCCGCCGCGGCCGGTGCCCGTCGGGTCACCGCCCTGGATCATGAAGCCGTCGATGACTCGGTGGAACACCGAGCCATCGTAGAACGGTCCGGAGTCACCACCCTGAGCGTTCGAAGTGCTGTACTCCTTGGATCCGTCGGCCAGCCCGGTGAAGTTGGCCACGGTCTTCGGTGCGTGGTTCGGGAACAACGTCACGGTGATGTCGCCGCGATTGGTGTGGATGATTGCTGTATTCGTCACCCCGCCATCCAATCATTTCCCCGGCGCTCGGGGGCGGGGTGGCCCGAATCGGCGGGTCGCCGGTTTGGTCGTGACTCCGGAGTTTGGCAGGCTGTAGCCATGGGTTTGCGAACTGTAGCCATCGCGCTGGCCGCGGCATTTGCCGCGGCGGTCGCCGTGACCGTCCTGCGGCGCCGACTCGACGCCTCCGGGCGCGACCCGATCGCCCCCGCGCCGCCGCGCGTGACTGACTTCACGCGCTGAGAAGCCAACTACGGGTAGTTTTGGCGCATGAGTTCAGATGAGCGCACCGGCGGTTCGGCGGGCGGAAGCCCCCTGGACCGTCGTCCCGCGCCGTCACCGATGACCCGTCAACCGATCCCGCCTCCGTCGGGGTCGGGCACTCGCGGCCGATCGTGGACGCCCGCGCCTCCTCCGCCGGCTCGGCGGCGGCCCCCGGTTCCGTCGAACCGGCCCACCCAACCCTCTGGTCCCCAATCGTCTGGGCCCCAATCGCAGCCGCCGCGCCCGAACGCCTCCCAGCCGACGACGGTGATCCCACCCGTCGGCAAGCCGTCGGCCACACCTGCCCAGCAGGGCCCTCGTCCCCCGGCAGGCCACCCGCGGCCGCCCGCCACCCCGCCGGCATCGACCAATCAGCCGCCGAAGGCGCCGCCCGCCCCACGCCCGGTTCCCCAACCGGCACCCGCTCCCACACCCCGGCCCGCCTCGGCTGCCGCGAATACCCCGGCCAAGCCCACTGCTCCGGCCAAGCCCGCAACGCCTCATGGCTCATCGTCGGGGACCGCGTCGGCCAAGCCGCATGCGCTGCCCGCCAAGCCGGAGCCGCAACTGAACAAGAACGCCATTCCGGCGTTGCTGTGTTCCTTCTTCGGTATCTCCGCCCCGTTCGGGGTCTATCTCGGCCGCAAGGCCCGTCGCGAGATCGCCCAGACCGGTGAGACCGGCGATCCGTACGCGGTCGCGGCCCTCATCATCGGGTGGGCCTATCTGACCGCTCTGGGGCTCGGGTTGGCGACCTACCTGATCTTCGTCCTCGGCGGGCGCTGACTCCGACGCGCTATCGGCGGGGCACCGGGTATCGGTACCACCGCAAATGACCCTCGAGACTGGTGTTCGAGGTACCTGTCGTCCGCGTGCCGGACACCACCGGCGCCAACGGGAGCAGAGCCTCACCGCCGACGACGTTTACCGTCACCGCATTCGGCGGTACCGCGTAGTAGTCCCATCGGCCACGGTTGGAGTCGGTGACCCGGATCGCCAGCCGGTGCCCGGGTGCAACGACCCAGTCGGTCGCGAAAAGCCGGAATGAGGTCGTCTTCGGCCCCAGCATTGAGACGTTCTGGGAGATCAAGATGGCCTGGCCCGACGGCGCGACGTCATACAGGTCCACCGCCACCGGCGTGGTTCCCGGATTGTGGCCGCCGGCCAACCGTGTCCGCAGGGTGATACGCGGTGCGCCGCTGATCCTGATCGCCGCGGCCTCGGGGGGGAGCAACGTCCACACGCCGTTCGCCGCGTCGTCGAACGTGCGCTGCAGGACGCCAAAGGATGCGGCAGCGCCGTCGATCTGTGTCGAGGCCCAACGATTGCGGAACGGCACCTTGGTGGCGACCTGCTGTCCGTTGAACCGGTACGCACCTGTGGTCAGGGCGACTCGGCGAACCGACGACCGCAGCGGCCACTGGTTCTGGACGCGCCACGATCCGGTGTTGTCCTGAACGTAAAACCCGGTGGGACGCGGGCCTTCGCCCTTGAGGTAGTGACCGTAAAACGCGGCGACCTGGTCCAGATAGTCGGTTCGCCCGGTCGACGAGCGGTCGGTCGCGTGGCCCATCATCGCGCTCCGGTCGGTGTCGTTGCCACGGACGTGGTCCCACATCCCCAACCACCCGGTAACCGGTCCGGACACGTTGCGCAACAGGTCAACCAGACCGTCGGCCGGCGTGTTCTGATCGATGAATCCCTGCGAGAGGAACAGCGGCACCGTCGAGCCGCGGAGCCTGCCGAGGACCCGACGCGAGACCCAATAGGGGTCGTTGACACCGGCACTCTGCGTCGCCACGAGCGCCGCCGGTACGCATCCGGGATTGATGACGTTGGCAGCCGAGCGGGTCAGGTAGTCCTGGAACTGGCGGCTGGACACATCGACGTTCGACGGCGGCGGGTTCATCGAGGTATAGACCAGCGACAGCGGTGTTCCCACGCGGGTGGTGCGGGGAACGCCGTTGCCGTACAGGTACCGGTACCAGTCATAGACCGGTTCTTGGGCGACCACCGCGGCCAATCCGGGGATTCGCTCCCCCGCCGCCATCAGGCCGGTCACGCCGTCATAGGACTTCCCGTACAGGCCCACTTTCCCCGACGACCAGGATTGGCTGGCCGCCCACCGAACAATCCGACGGATGTCGCTGCGGTCGGCGGGACCGCTGTTGTCGGGGCACCCGCTGCTGTTGGCGAAACCGCGCAGGTCGGCGAACACCACCGCGTAGCCGCGCTCCAGCAGACGCGCGCCCTTGACCAGGTCGTCGTACCGCTGCGCGGGCACCCGCTCGGCCAGCCGCTGACGTGACGCGCGCAGGTGCTGGAAGTACGGACCCACCGCCAAGACGACCGGCACCTTGCCGGACCGCTCGCGCGGCACGAGTACGTCGGCGTAGATCTGCGCTCCACCGGCCACCGGGATATAGGCGCCGTACCAGTTGGCGTGGGGAACCCGGCCCAAGAACTCTGCCTGCGGAGCGGCATTGGCCGGTACTGTCACGAGCGTGACGCCGAGAATGGCGGCAACGCCGACGACCAAGGCCATCGGCAGCGACGCCCGTCGGCGCCCACGCTGAGGGACGTACACAATATTCAGGATATCGGTGTGAACCTGGCAACTTCCTGTTAGGTCCCTTGAAGGGTGTTCACTATGGCGAACGAACTCGAAGTCACCCGCGATGCCGCGACTGCGATCATCACGCTGAATCGACCTGAGTCGCGGAACGCCTTGACGGCGGGATTGATTGCCGGACTCCAACAGGCGATCGCCGACGCGGGTGCCGACGACACGGTTGCCGCGGTCATCCTGACCGGTACCGACCCGGCGTTCTGTGCGGGCATCGACCTCAAGGCGATGGCCGACGGCGGTGATTGGGCGGGGTTAGCGTTCGAGAACACGCCGACCGGCCATCCGTGGGCTCCCATCGACAAGCCGATCATCGGAGCGATCAACGGGCCCGCCGTGACCGGTGGGCTCGAACTCGCCCTGGCCTGCGACATTCTGGTGGCGTCCGAGCGGGCGGTCTTCGCCGATACCCACGCTCGGGTCGGCGTCATGCCGCTGTGGGGTCTGAGCGCACGGCTTCCCGAGATGGTCGGGTTCGGGTTTGCCAAGCGGATGTCCTTGAGTGGAATGTTCGTCGACGCCGAGTCCGCTTTGGCGCACGGCCTGGTCACCGAAGTGGTCGCTCATGACGACTTGCTGCCGCTGGCCACACGGATCGCCTCCGACATCGCCGCGAACAACCGGGCGGCGGTGACCGCCCTACTCGGCTCCTACCAACGGATCCGCGACGATCATCTAACGCCGCAATTGCAGACCGAGGCCGACACCGCCCAGGCGTGGATGAGCACCGGTGGGGTGGACCGAGTCGGCGCCAGTGCGGAATCGGTGATCGAGCAGGGCCGCTCGCAGCTGTCCTGACGCACCGAGCCCGCGACGCATGAGTTTCTGGTGCTCTCCCCGCTGGCCGGCCGGTGGCTGTACCCGGAGGAGTGAAGAATTTCTGGTGGAGCCTAGGAGATTCGAACTCCTGACATCCGCCTTGCAAAGGCGGCGCTCTACCAACTGAGCTAAGGCCCCGTTTGCCATTCACGAGGTCGCCTCGCGTCCGGCAAGTGTGGGTTTGGTGGGCCTAGGAGGACTTGAACCTCCGACCTCTTCGTTATCAGCGAAGCGCTCTAACCGCCTGAGCTATAGGCCCGTGAACCGAGATCAGACCTTACCGTATCTGCAGCTACCGATACAAAACGGATCGGGCTTGCCGCTCACTCCCGGGGTAGCAGGGCTTCCACCAGGCGCTCGACGAAAACGGTCGTGGGTGTCTCACCAAGCAGTGGTGAGGTGAGCTGGTCGAGGACCAAACCGTCTATCGCGTGGTGGAACAGCGCGATCTCCGTCGCGCGCCCCGGGAATCCGGCAGCGATGTTGAACCCCACGTCGGCTTCAAACCCCTCTCGCTGCCACCTGCTGATCGCCTCGGCAACCTCTGGCCGGCGGGTGCTCTCCAGCCTCAGTTCGAACAGGGCCAGGGTGACATGGGGCTCAGCGAGGAGACGGTCGACGATGTTCTGCAGATACTCGGTGAAGAGCTCGCGCGTCGGGGGCTTGTTGGCGCGAGACGCCAAGAATTCCTCGGTCGGGGCGATCCGCTGGCCGATGCGTTCCACCAATCCACCGACCAGCGCAGCGCGGTCGCGGAAGTAGTTCGACGTGGTGCCGAGGGGAACGCCGGCCATCCGATCCACCGCGCGGTGAGTCAACCCCCTACTGCCCTCGGTTGCGAGAATCGTCAGCCCGGCGTCGGCCAGTTCTGCCCGCCGTTCATCGTTGCGCGCCACGAAAACACGATAGACGAAACCACTACTTCCGTCGTAGTCTTATCCAACCACTACAGTTGCCGTGATTGGAGACGATACATGTCTGAGCTCATCTACCTTGTGGCCGTTTCACTCGACGGATTCATCGCCGGCCCCGATCATCAATTCTCCGAGTTCGCGACCGAGGGAGACCACATGGACGATCTCTTCGAGCGCTACCCGGATGCACTACCCACCCAGCTCGCCGCGCACCTGGGCCTCGACCAAGCCGCGGGTCGCTTCAGTGCGGTCGTCATGGGTGCGCAGACCTACGCCATGGGGCTGCCCGAAACGACCAGCCCCTATCCGCATCTGGACCAATTTGTGTTCAGCCACCGCGACCATGCCCCCGCTGAGAACGTGACATTCACCGACGAGGAACCGAGCGACGTGGTTCGCCGACTCAAGTCAAAGGACGTTGGCGACGTATGGCTCTGTGGTGGATCAAACCTCGCCGGACAACTGGCGGACGAGATCGACCGGGTGATCGTGAAACGCCACCCCGTGGTGTTCGGGGCCGGCAGGCCACTGTTCGCGGGCGAGTACCGCCCAATCCGATTCGAGCGGCTCGCCACGCGGTCGTTCACCAGTTCGGTGGAGGTGACCGAGTTCGTCCCCGTCGGGCCGCGGCGCTGATCCTTACCGCAGAAACTGCAGGTCACAGCGCTGTGGCCTGCTTGTCCGACCTCCGTTGTAGATTCGGTGTATAGATAGAAGCAGAACAGCACACAGTTTCTAACCGAGTCCGCACACGATGATGCGAACCCGGGCATGGGGGGTCTCATGAACCACGACGAACTCGCCGCATTCGTCACCGAACTGGCCGACGATTTGGCACCGACGGCGGTCGAATCCGGTACCGGTGTGGGTGCCTTGATGGCCTCGGCCGAAGCCATCGCCGACGACAAGGCTCTGTTGGGGGTGATGGTCACCGCGGTGCGGATGGGCAACATCGCCTCGTATCTGTTGGCCGCGGCGACCGCTCGCGCCGAGGCCGTCGGTATCCCGGTTCGGCACCGGTTGAAGAACGGGCGGGACTTGTTGCGGGAGTTGCCGTTGGCGCCGGCCACCGTCAACCGGGTGGCCCGGTTGGCGCAGCACTTGGATGATCTGCCGAACCTGGTGCGCGAGGTCCGCGACGGCGACCTCACCGTTGACCATGCCGATGCGGTGATCCGCGGTCTCGACCACATCGCCACCCGCATGGGGGCTGATGGATTCACCGAGGTGCGCGACAAGACCGCATCAACCTTGTTGGCGCATGCCCGGATCGATCAACCCGCCCAAGTCATGGAAATGGCGCGCGAACTCGGCCACGAGTTGGCACCCCTGGATCCGCCATCCACCCCGCCGGCGGACAACCCGTCGTTGAACCAAGCATCGATCACCCGGACCGACGAGGGGCGTGTGACCCTGGAAGCTGATCTGGATCAGCTGTCCGGGGAGAAACTCCACACCGCGCTGGATGCGCTCGCGAAGCCGATCCCAGCGCCTGATGGCTCCCCGGATCCGCGTCCCAGGGCCCAACGCACCGCCGATGCCCTGGTCAGCGTGATCACCGCATACCTGGCATCACGGAATCGTCCGACCGTCGGCGGGGTCGTCCCGCACATCACCATGACCGTGCCCTTGCCTGTCCTGGTCGGTAGCGGTGGTGAAGGAGATTCGCGGGTCGCGCGGTTGGGATTCACCGGCTCGGTCTCAGCCGAGACCGCACGTGAGATCGCCTGCGGCAGCACCGAAGTCACCGCGTTGATCACCGCGGACTCGGTGCCGTTGGACGCCAAACGTACCCAACGCTTCGTCACCGGCACCCTGCGCAAAGCACTCGAAGCCCGCGACGGTGGCTGCCAATTCCCCGGCTGTGGCAGACCACCAGCCTGGTGCCCGGGCGCCGGGAGCGCCAGCGAGCGGGCCCAATCCAAGCAAGGTCACCATATTCAGCACTGGGCCGACGGCGGCGAGACGAACCTCAAGAACACGGTGCTGCTGTGCAGCATGCATCACCACACCTATGTCCACGGCAAAGGCTGGAACATCCAGATCGGGATCGACGGCCACCCCTGGTTCCAACCACCCGAAGGAGGTGAACCGATCCGCTGCCACAACCGACGCACCCTCACCCTCGCCAACCACGCCGCGGCTTAAACCCGGCCCGATGAGACGGCCTCCAAGGGCCGCGCACGTACCTTGAGAACTCCATAGCGAAAAGCGGCCCCGGTCGGGGCCGGTCCACTACGCCAGCACAACGCACGCCAGGACAACGCCGGCGCACGAACGGCCCCGACCACCTCCCGGGAGGAACCTGTGGCCTGACCGCCTGACTACCGAACCCGCCTGACTATTAGTCCAGATCGGCGAGCGTGACTTCGACGCCTCCGATGAAGTCGGCGCAAAGGTTGTAGACGAATGCCCCGACTGTCGCGAGCGCCGTAAGGAGGATCGCGTCGACGATTCCGAGCAGGAATGCCCAGCCGAAGACCGTTCCTGCGCCGATCGCGTCGCTTGCGCCACCTCCATCGGTGGTCAATGTTCCGACCGACGAGTTGACCTGCGACCAGATCCCCATCCCGTCAAGGATGAGGTAGAGGATGGCCACCGCGATCATCCAGATGAAGAAGCCGATCACAGACAGAATCGCGGAAATCTTCAGTGTCGACCACGGATCGATCCGACGGATCTGCACGGTGGCCCGCAACGCGCGCGAGCCGCCGGCCGAGCCGACGTGGGTGGGTGCGGAACGCTGACCCTGCGGTACTCCGCGACCCGCAGCACCCACCGGCGCAGCGTGGATCTCGTCCAAATTCGGCAGATCCTTCGCCTTGAGCTGGGACCGCCCGATACTGCGGGTCGGTGATTCGACGAACCCATCCTGGGCCTCGGGCGAGTCAGTCGACGACGCCCCGGGCTCGTCGATCTTGGGCTCGTCGATCTTGGGTGCGGCGGTACCGGTGATGATCGGCTTCTTCTTCTTCGACGAAGGGCCGGGCGGCGGTGGCACCGCACCACTGGTCTCGGGAGCCAACTCGTCGGCACGCTGCCACGGCGGCTTCACCCCGGGCTTATCGGCTGGACCGGAGTCGCCGGCCGCGGCCGAAGTCCCGGACCCAGCACCGTTCCCACCTGCATCGTCGGTCGCAGAACCCTGCTCGGCCGTCTTGGCCAAATCAGCAGCCTTCTGCGCGGCCTCCGAAGCAGTTGCCTGCTCGGTCGTCTCGGCCTTCGACTTCTCGCCGTCGTCCTTCGGATCGGGTCCTGAGGTCGTCACGTGGCGACTCCTAGCTCTAGTCCGTCGAGTCCTCGTCGGGCTCATCAGCATTTCGGGCGATCGCCAACAGCGTAGTGCCTTCATCAAGGTTCATCAGACGAACACCCTTGGTCTGGCGGCCGGCCTTGCGGACCTCCTTGGCCCGTGTCCGGATGACCCCGCCCGACGACGTGATCGCGTAAACCTCGCTGTCGAGATTGACTCGGATCGCTCCAATCAGAGTGCCACGGCGCTTGTCGTACTGAATGGTCAACACGCCCTTGCCGCCTCGACCCTGAACCGGGTACTCCTCCATCGGCGTCCGCTTGGCGTAGCCACCGTTGGTCGCGACCAGCAGGTAATCCTCCTCGTCGACGACCACCATCGACAGCAACTCGTCGCCCTCGTTGAAGCGCATGCCCTGCACGCCAGAGGTTTGGCGACCCATCGGGCGCAGCGCATCGTCGGTCGCGGAGAACCGGATCGACTGACCCTGTGCGGAGACCAACAGGAGGTCATCGTCGGCGCTGCACAGCCGCGCGGCAACCAATTCGTCCTCGCCACGCAGGTTGATCGCGGCGATTCCGCCAGAGCGGTTGGAGTCGAAGTCCTCGAGCCGCGACTTCTTCACCAGGCCGTTGCGCGTGGCGAGCACCAGGTACGGCGCGTCTTGGTACGACTTGATTTGGATGACCTGGGCGATCCGCTCCTCCGGCTGGAAGGCGAGAAGGTTCGCCACGTGCTGACCGCGGGCAGTACGGGCTGCCTCCGGCAGTTCGTAAGCCTTGGCCCGGTAGACGCGGCCCTTCGTCGTGAAGAAGAGGATCCAGTCGTGGGTCGAGCTGACGAAGAAGTGGGCGACGATGTCATCCTGCTTGAGCCCGGCACCCTGGACCCCCTTGCCGCCACGCTTTTGGCTGCGGTAGAGATCGGCCTTGGTCCGCTTGGCGTACCCGGTCTCGGTGATGGTGACGACGACGTCTTCCCGGGCGATGAGATCCTCGTCGGCGACATCTCCCTCGGCCGCCACGATCTGCGTCCGACGCTCGTCGCCGTATTTGTTGACGATCTCGGTGAGTTCGTCGCGCACGATCGCACGCTGCCGTTCCGGCTTCTCGAGAATGTCCTTGAGGTCGGCGATGACGCGCTCGATCTCGGCCAATTCGTCGATGATCTTCTGCCGCTCGAGGGCAGACAGGCGGCGCAGCTGCATCGCGAGGATGGCGTCGGCCTGGATCTCATCGATGTCGAGAAGTTCCATCAACCCGTTGCGGGCCTGTTCGGTGTTGGCTGATGCACGGATCAGCGCGATGACCTCGTCGAGCGCGTCGAGGGCCTTCACCAAACCGCGCAAGATGTGTGCGCGCTCCTCGGCCTTGCGCAACCGGTACCGGGTGCGGCGCACGATCACGTCGATCTGATGGGCGACATATAGGCGGATCATCTGGTCGAGCCGCAGGGTGCGCGGCACCCCGTCGACGATCGACAGCATGTTGGCGCCGAAACTCGTCTGCAGCTGGCTGTGCTTGTACAGGTTGTTGAGCACGACCTTCGCGACGCCGTCGCGGCGCAGCGTCACGACGATGCGCATGCCGACGCGGTCCGACGACTGATCCTCGATCCGGCTGATGCCCTTGAGCTTGCCCTCGTTGACCTGCTCGGCAATCGACTGGATCAGGTTGTCCGGGTTGACCTGGTACGGAAGCTCGGTGATCACCAGGGTCGTGGTGCCCTTGTGCTCCTCGATGTCGACGACACCGCGCATCCGGATCGACCCGCGCCCGGTGGTGTATGCGTCACGGATGCCTTGGCCGCCGACGATGAGCCCGGCCGTCGGGAAGTCCGGTCCTTTAACCGCGTCCATGCACGCAGCCAGCATCGTCTCGTCATCGGCCTTGGGGTTCTCCAACGCCCAGAAGACGGCATTGGCAACCTCGTTCAGGTTGTGCGGCGGGATATTGGTCGCCATGCCGACGGCGATACCGCCGGACCCGTTGATCAGCAGGTTCGGAATGCGCGCCGGCAGAACCGTCGGCTCCTCGGTCTTGCCGTCGTAGTTGGGGACGAAGTCGACGGTGTCCTCGTCGATGTCGCGAAGCATCTCCATCGCCAACGGGGTCAGACGCGCTTCGGTGTAACGCATGGCCGCCGGACCGTCGTTTCCGCGCGAGCCGAAGTTGCCCTGGCCGTCGATCAGCGGGTACCGCATGGACCACGGCTGGGCGAGGCGGACGAGTGCGTCGTAGATTGCGCTGTCACCGTGCGGGTGATAGTTACCCATCGTCTCGGCGACCGGCTTGGCCGACTTCACGTAGGGGCGGTCGGGGCGGTAGCCGGCGTCGTTCGTCGCGTACAGCAGACGCCGGTGCACCGGCTTGAGACCATCGCGGACCTCGGGCAGCGCGCGCCCGACGATCACGCTCATCGCATAGTCGATGTAGCTGTTCTGCATCTCCTGCTGGATGTCGACAGGAAGGATGCGGTCGTGGCCGTCGTCGTCGGTGGGCGGCAGCGTGGTGTCAGTCATGGGGTCCTCTTCAGTGCTGGTGTCTGTTCGGGACAGTCACCAAAGTTGGTGCAGTGCAACGAGTTTGGTGTCATCGGCGATCAGACATCGAGGAACCGGACGTCCTTCGCGTTACGCGCGATGAATCCACGGCGGGCCGCAACATCCTCACCCATGAGGATGGAGAACAGCTCGTCCGCGGCGGCGGCGTCATCGAGGGTGACCTGCTTCAGGACCCGGATGGACGGATCCATCGTGGTCTCCCACAGCTCGCTGGCATTCATCTCGCCCAGACCCTTGTATCGCTGGATGCCGTCATCGGTGTTGATCTTCTTGCCCGCCGCGCGGCCGTCTTCGAGCAACCGGTCGCGGTCGCGGTCGGTGTAGGCGTACTCCGGTTCGGCGCCCTTCTGCCACTTCAACTTGTAGAGCGGCGGCTGCGCCAGGTAGACGTGCCCGTTCTCGATCAACGGCCGCATGAATCGGAACAGCAGCGTCAACAGCAGGGTCGCGATGTGCTGGCCGTCGACGTCGGCATCGGCCATCAGCACGATCTTGTGGTACCGGAGCTTGGCGATGTCGAACTCGTCGTGAATACCGGTGCCGAAGGCGGTGATGATCGACTGGACCTCAGCGTTCTTGAGGACGCGGTCGATACGCGCCTTCTCGACATTGATGATCTTGCCGCGGATCGGCAGGATCGCCTGGTACATCGAGTCGCGCCCGGACTTGGCCGAACCACCGGCCGAGTCGCCCTCGACGATGTAGACCTCGCACTTGGTCGGGTCGTTGCTGCGGCAGTCGGCGAGCTTGCCGGGGAGACCGCCGATGTCGGTTGCCGTCTTACGGCGGACCAGTTCGCGGGCCTTGCGGGCGGCGATGCGGGCCTGGGCCGAGTCGACGGCCTTGCGGATAATGGTCTTCGCCTCGGCGGGGTTGGCCTCGAACCAGTGGCCGAGGTGCTCGTTACACGCCTTCTGGACGAAGCTCTTGACCTCGGTGTTGCCCAGCTTCGTCTTGGTCTGACCCTCGAACTGCGGGTCGGCGACCTTGACCGAGATGACGGCGGCGAGACCCTCGCGGATATCGTCACCGGTCAGCTTCCCGTCCTTCTCCTTGATCAGCTTCTTGTCTGCGGCGTACTTGTTCACCGTCGACGTCAGCGCCGCGCGGAAACCCTCTTCGTGGGTACCGCCCTCATGCGTGTTGATGGTGTTGGCAAAGGTGTGGACCGACTCGGCGTAGCCGGTGTTCCACTGCATCGCGATCTCGACCTCGTGGCCCTCGCCCTTGGCGGAGAAGCCGATCACCGACGAATGGATCGGGGTCTTCGTCCGGTTGAGGTGCTTGATGTAGTCGACCAACCCGTCCGGGTAGTGGTAGGTCCGGGTGCGGACGACCGCCGCCTGCTCGGCCTTCTCCTCGGCCGATTTCACCGACTCGGCCTTATCGGTGCCGTCTCCGTCGAGCTCGGCCTCGGCGATCGCCTCGTCGTCGGAGATCCGGTTGTCGGTCAGCGTGATGGTGAGGCCCTTGTTGAGGAAGGCCATCTCCTGCAGGCGCCGGGCCACGGTTTCCGCACTGAACGTGGTGGTCTCGAAGATGTCCGGGTCAGCCCAGAACCGCACCGTGGTCCCGGTGTTCGATGACGCGTCGCCCTTGCGCAGCGGTCCCGGCTCGGCGCGGGTGTAGTCCTGCGCCCACACGTAGCCGTCACGCTGGATCTCCAACTCGACGCGCGTCGACAGGGCGTTGACCACGGACACACCGACACCGTGCAAACCACCGGACACCGCGTAGGAGTCCGAGTCGAACTTTCCGCCCGCGTGCAGCTGGGTCATGATGACCTCGACGGCCGGCACTCCGGTTGCGTGCATGGCCACCGGCATACCGCGCCCGTCGTCGACGACCTCGACGCCGCCGTTCGCCAACAGGGTGACGTCGACGCGGGTCGCGTGTCCGGCCATCGCCTCGTCGACCGAGTTGTCCACGACCTCCCAGATGAGGTGGTGCAACCCGCGCTCGCCGGTCGAACCGATGTACATACCCGGCCGCTTGCGGACGGCCTCCAGGCCTTCAAGGATGCTGATCGAATCTGCGCCGTACTCGCCGCTCTTATTCGTCGACTTCTTCTTCTCAGCCACGCGCTTGCACCGCTCCCTTGACAGGTAATTCGCTAAAATTGCGCCCGGTTGGCGCTTCCGCCCCCGGCAGCCCGATTCCGGGCACGAAGACCATCCTACTGGGTGACTCACTCTAGAGTGGGGATGGCAGGCCGCTAGATCGCTCTCAGATCGATTATTTCGGCGAAATTGTCCCCGGGTTGTAGGAATCGGCGGTTATTCGCCGCTGCGGTCACTCACCGCCTCTACCCGTAGGTGTCGCGCGGACCCCGCCCGGGAACATGCCGGGGCCCCTTGCGCCATGACGGCGCCTGGGGGCCGGTGATCTTGAGTTGCGTCACCACACCGTTGCCGACGCGGGCGGCGATCCTCGCCAGAATCTGGCTCTGGACGTATCTCAGCTGCGTGGCCCAGGCGGTGGACTCGGCCGACACGTAGAGGATGCCGTCCTCCAGCCGCGTCGGTTGGGCGTGGGCACAGATGTCCTCGCCGACGATGCCGTCCCAGGAGCTCATCACCGTTGCCGCCCCCATCCGGGACTGCCACCCGGGGGCCTGCGCCAGCCGCCCGACGAGATTGCCCAGCAACTGGGGATCGCGGTGATCCGGTCCGGAGCCCGACCAGCGGCGTCGCGATTTGTTCCGCGGTCCGTCGATGACCGGTCGCGACGCCGGTGTGCGGCGGGACCGGGACTTCGCGCGGGCGTCCTCGAGCGCCTTCTTCGCGAGCTCATATCCGCTGAGCTCGCCCGCCCCTTGGGCCGACTCGGTCTCGCTCGATTCGGGATCAGTCATCGTCGTCGATTCTACTGTCGTCACTGACATGAGACCGGCGGCGAATCTCGCCATCGTCATCGGTCTCGGTCTCCATCTGCACCGCCAACCGCCGACCGCGTACGCCAACCGGAAGGTCCTCTGGAACGGCGGCAGTCACCAACAGCTGTTCAGCACCGTCGGTGTAGGCGGCCAGGTGTTCGCGCCGTTTCGCGTCGAGCTCGGCGAACACGTCGTCGAGCATGATGACGGGCTCAATCCCATCGGCGCGGATCAACTCGACCGTGGCCAACCGCAGGGCGAGGGCCAACGACCACGATTCGCCGTGACTCGCGTATCCCTTGGCCGGCTGTGCGTCCAGGGTGATGTCGAGGTCGTCGCGATGCGGACCGACCAGGCAGACGCCCCGGTCGATCTCCTTCTGCCGTGCCTGTGCCAGGGCTTCGAGCAGTTGCGCTTCGATGTCCTCCACCGGGCGCGCCGCGCCGTCGGCCTCGGCGACCCCGGGTCCGATGGCACTGCGGTAAGCGATGGTCGCCGGCCGCGAGTGCGGCGCGATCGAGGCATAGGCCGCCTCGAAATGCGGGGCCGCCGCGACGACGGTGGTGATCCGGTGGGCCGTCACCTGGGCCCCGAAGGCCGCGAGCTGGGAATCCCACACGTCCAAGGTGCTCATCACCGATTCGGCATCCGGGCCGCCGCGTCGCAACGCGGCGCCGGCCGTCTTGAGCAGCGCGGCGCGCTGCCGCAGCACGCGGTCATAGTCGGCCTTGGCCGCGACCGCTACGGGCCCCAGCCCGGTGACCAGTTCGTCGACGAATCGTCGGCGGTCAGCCGGTTCCCCCCGAACCAGGAGAAGATCCTCCGGCGCGAACATCACCGACCGCAGGACGCCCACGACTTCCCGGTGGCGCCGCACCGACCGACCATTGAGGGCGACCCGGTTCGCCCCGCTGCGCACCACATTCAGGTCGACGGTCAGTTCGCGCCCTTCGTTGCGGACCGTCGCCGTGACCTGTGCGGATTCGGCACCGTCGGCAACGATGACCGCATCCGAACTGATCCGGTGCGACCGCAGATTGGTCACGTAATAGAGGGCTTCGAGCACATTGGTCTTGCCAAACCCGTTGCGCCCCACCAAAATCGCCGGTTCCGCCGCGAACTCCAGGTCGAGCTCGCGCCATGACCGGAAGTCCCGCAGCGAAAGGTGGCGGACGAACACCGATCAGCCGGGCAGGCGGACCGGCATCAGCAGGTAGCTGAACACCGAATCGGGTGCCAGGAAGGCACCGCTCTCGTCGGCGACCGGCTCCTCCCCCGTCGACGGCCGCAACACGGCCGGCCGGCTAGGGGTGGTGAAACCGAAGTCCACAGTCGGCACGCCGATCGCATTCAACCCGTCCTGGAGGTAACCCGGGTTGAAGGCAATGGTCAGCGGCTCACCGCGGAACTCGACGGGAAGGCTTTCCTCCGCCTTACCCGCTTCATCGCCGCCGGCGGTGAGCAGCACCGATCCTTCGGAGAACTCCATCCGGACCTGGGCACCGCGGTCGGCCACCAGTGCCACACGCTTGATGGCGTCCAGCAGCGGAGCGCTCTCGATCGTCGCGACGGCGGTGTGGCTGGCCGGCAACAACTGGCGGAACTTGGGGAACTCGGCGTCCAGCAATCGGGTGGTTGTCTTCTTGCCCCCGCCGAGAATGCCGAAGATGCCGTCGGCGCCGATGGCCGCACCCGTTCCAAATGCCAGGGTGATCTCGGTTTCGGAGTCGCCACTGGCCGTCTTGGCCGCATCGGCGAGGGTTCTTGCCGGCACCAAGACTGCACCGGAAGCCGACTGGTCCCCGGGCTGCCATTCCAGCTCGCGGACCGCCAGGCGGAACCGGTCGGTCGCGGCGAGGACCACGGTGCGTCCCTCGATCTCGATCCGCACGCCGGTCAACATCGGCAGGGTGTCGTCGCGCCCGGCCGCGACGGCGACCTGGGAAATCGCCTCGGCGAAGATATTCGACGGAATCGTGCCGGTGGTCGGCGGGATCGCCGGCATCTCCGGGTAGTCCTCGACCGGCATCGTCGGCAGCGAGAACTTGGCACTACCGCAGGTGATGGCGACCCGTGCCCCATCGAGCCCGACCTCCACCGGCTTGGCCGGCAGCGCCTTGGTGATGTCGGCCAGCAGTCGCCCCGACACCAGCACCCGGCCCGGCTCAGCGACCTCGGCCGAGATCGCCTCCTCGGCGGAGACTTCGTAGTCGAATCCGGAAACGGTCAGTCCGGGGTCGCCGGCGGTGAGCACGACGCAACCGAGAACGGGCACCGGGGGACGGGCCGGCAGGCTGCGGGCAACCCACGCCACCGACTCCGCGAACTCGTCACGCGAGACACGAAACTTCATGGTGGTCACCTTAAAGCGTCCGAGCCCAACTCGGCGGTCCGGGTCACAAAAGATCCTCGACGACGATGCTGGCGATCGGGAGCTGAGGCCCGGTTGTGCACACGCCGACTATTACAAGAAATCTCTATAGAGAGATAAGTAGTGTTAGTAAGCACGGTGGAAACTGTGGGTAACCCACATCAGTGCAGGTCAGACCCTACGGATTCTTGTTGATTGGTTGTGGGTAAAGCTGCGGGAAGCTTCCGGCGCTGTGGACCGGCACAATGTTGTTCCATCGTTGTCCACGTCCTGTGCACACCAGTCGTGTGGTTTTCCGTAGGTCGTCCACAAACCCCGGACCGGCGTGTCGACCGGTGTGGCGGCATCGGGTGACAGCGGCAGAACCCTCGTCACTTGGTTGAGGGTTGCCGGTGGCAGCCCGGATCACGCCGGATTCGGCCGACGTTTGATCCGGGTGGTGAGTTCCTGGACGTGGTCGTAGATCTCGCGGCGTTCCTTCATTTGCTCGGTGATCTTCTTCTCCGCGTGCAGCACGGTGGAGTGATCCCGGTTGAAGGTTTCCCCGATCTTGGGAAGTGACAGATCGGTGAGCTCGCGGCAGAGGTACATGGCGATCTGTCGGGGCGTCACGATCTCGGCCTTGCGCGACGGTCCCTTGAGTTGGTCGATGGTGACGCCGAAGTAGTCGGTGATGACCGCCATGATGCGCGGTGCACTCACCTCGAAGGTGCCGCTCTCGGGTAGCAGGTTGCGCAGCACCACTTCGGCCAGCGATCGGTTGAGCTCGGCATTGGTCAACGACGCGAAGGCGGTGACGCGGATGAGTGCACCCTCCAACTCGCGGATGTTGCGCTCGATGTGCGACGCGATGAGCACCAGGACGTCGTCGGGCACGTCGATCTTGTCCATCTGCGCCTTCTTGCGAAGGATCGCGACGCGGGTCTCGAGGTCGGGCGGCTGGACGTCGGTGATCAGTCCGCCTTCGAACCGGGTGCGCAACCGGTCCTCGAGGGTGGCGAGCTGATGCGGCGGCCGGTCCGACGAGATGATGATCTGCTTGTCGGCATTGTGCAGCGTGTTGAACGTGTGGAAGAACTCTTCCTGGGTTCCTTCGCGTCCCATCAAGAACTGGATGTCGTCAACGAGGAGGATGTCGACCTCATCGCGGTACCGCCGCTGGAACTGGACGCGACGGTCGTCGCGCAGCGAGTTGATGAAGTCGTTGGTGAATTCTTCGGTGGAGACGTACTTCACCCGGAGTTGGGGGAACAGCCGAATCGCATAGTGGCCGGCGGCATGCAGGAGGTGGGTCTTGCCGAGACCGGACTCCCCCCAGATGAAGAGCGGGTTGTAGGCGCGGGCGGGGGCTTCGGCGACGGCCACCGCGGAGGCGTGGGCGAACCGGTTGGAAGCACCGATGACGAAGGTGTCGAACGTGTAGCGGGGGTGGAGGTTTCCCGCGGAGTTGACCGGTTGTGACTCGGCGCCGGGACTGAAGGTATCGGACCAGTCGGTGTTGTCGTCGCGGCCGCCGAAGTGGCGCCGACGCGACTTCCAATCGTCGTCGGCGAGCGCGGATTCCTGCGCCGGGTCATCGGCCGGGGCGTCATCGCCGGCCGGTGCTTCGGTGTCTGCTTCCACCGCCAGCGGTTGGATTCGCACGCCGAGGTCGATGGATTCGCCGAGCTGCCGGGACAGTGCCGTGCAGATGACGTCGCGCAAGTCGCGCTCGATGTGTTCTTGGACGACGCGGTTGGGAACGGACAGGAGGGCGAACCCCTCGGCGAACGTCAGCGGCTGGACGAGCGAAAGCCATGCCTTCTGCTGCCGGGTCAGGGGCGGGTTGACGCGAGTGTCGTCGTTCAGTTCGTCGATCACGGTCATCCACACGTCTGGAAAAGACTCGCTCGGCATGGTGGTAGCGCCCCCTTCCTGGACGGTTGCCGGAATTTCAAGCATGCCACGGGGGTCTCCGGAGGTCCAAGTTTTCCACACAGTTATTCACAAGTGTGTACAAAAGCAAGCGCCTTGTCCGGGTTCTCGCCTGCTCAGCGGTTTGATTGTGGTGTACCGGGTCCAGTACCCTCGACAGGTCATGTCCGTCGTGCGGACTTTCGGTCTGGCCGCCGGTTGGGACACCAATCTGTGACCCTGCCATCCGAGATGCCTCGGCACCGTGCGACGACAACCGAGACTTGTTTACCGTCCGCGTGAGTGGACACCAACTTGAAGGAGTCAATCCGATGGCCAAGGGAAAGCGGACGTTCCAGCCGAACAACCGTCGTCGTGCTCGCAAGCACGGCTTCCGCCTGCGTATGCGGACCCGTGCCGGGCGCGCGATCATCAGCGGTCGTCGCACCAAGGGCCGCGCAAAGCTGAGCGCCTGAGTTCTGTTCGATCACGCATCGCCGCTGAGGCGGTGCCGGTTCGACGATGAACTCCGCGCACCGGATCCATCGGGGATCCGACTTCAAGCGCACTCTTTCACAGGGGATGCGCATCCGTACCCCTGACCTCGATGTCCATCGGCTCGAGGTGGTGCCGGCCTGGCCGCACCGTTCCCGGAGCGATCTCGCGCTGTCTGGTGGCCCCCGCCTGGGAATGATCGTCAGCAAGAAGGTCGGCAACTCAGTCGTGCGCCACCGGGTGGCGCGTCGAATCCGGGCCGCCTTTCGCGACACCGTGTTGCCCCAGTGCGATAGCGAGACGTACCTCGTGGTGCGAGCACGCCCGTCGGCGGCGAACCGCACCTCGGTGGAACTGGCCGAGCAGTTGAGCCGGGCGGTCCGGCGATGAGTCGAGTTCTGATCGCGATGATCCGCTTCTATCAGGTGTGGATCTCGCCGACTCGGCTGCCGACCTGCCGCTTCGAACCAACCTGCAGTGCCTACGCGGTTGAGGCACTGACGGAACACGGATTCCTCTACGGCACCTGGCTGTCGGTGGTTCGACTGGCCAAGTGCGGTCCGTGGCACAAACCCGGATATGACCCCGTTCCGGCTCATCGGAACCATCGCAGTAAGGGACTGGAAACAACGTGCTGAACATCATCTATTACCCGGTGTCCGGGATCATGTGGGTCTGGCACTGGCTCTTCGACCACATCACCCCCGATACCCCGAACGGCAACGGTATTGCGTGGGCCCTGTCGGTGGTCTTCCTGGTGTTCACCCTGCGCGCCATCCTGTACAAGCCCTTCGTCAAGCAGATCCAGACGACGAAGAAGATGCAAGAGATCCAGCCGCAGATGCAGGCCATCCGCAAGAAGTACGGCAAGGATCAGGTCAAGATGGCCGAGGAGATGCAGAAGCTGCAGCGCGAGCACGGCTTCAACCCGCTCCTCGGCTGCCTGCCGATGTTCATGCAGATCCCGGTCTTCATCGGTCTCTTCCATGTGTTGCGCTCCTTCAACCGCACCGGCGGTCAGATGGGGATGCGCATGGAGACCATGAGCGTGGAAGAGAACCTGAAGCACGGGAACTACTTCTTCAGTCCTGCCGACGTCGCCAACTTCCTCGAGGCCCGGATCTTCGGGGTGCCGCTCGGCTCGTTCGTCACGATGAAGCAGGACAGCGACCAGTGGAATGCGTTCCTGACGCATGGTGCCCCGCAGTTCACCCGCATCGGCATCGTCGCCGTCGTCGTACCGATCATGATCGTCGCCTCGCTCATGACCTACCTGAACGCCCGCGCCTCGGTGAAGCGCCAGCCTGCGGCAGCGCTGGAGAGTCAGCAGACGCGGATCATGAACATGCTGTCGCAGTACGTGTTCCCGCTCGGCATCCTGGTGTCCGGTCCGTTCTTCCCCGTCGCGATCCTGCTCTACTGGGTCAGCAACAACATCTGGACCTACGGTCAGCAGCACCTGGTCTTCGGCCGCATCGAGCGCGAGGAAGAAGAAGCGCGCCAGGCAAAGCTGGAGAAGAACAAAGCCAACGCACCCAAGCCGGGAGCCCGCCCAGACCGGACCAAGCGCGACGACGATGCTGTTCCACTCAAGGATGAAATCGAGTCCCCTTCGGAGGCGGAGACCGCCGAGAGTGAGGCGTCGTCGACGACGGGGACCAAGACGACGAACAAGTCGGGCAGCCAGAACAGCCAGAAGCAGCCCAAGCAGGCTGCGGCGAAGGGGAAGGCCGCCGGCTCGAAGAAGAACCGTCAAGCGGCCAGAAAGAAGAAGGGCCGCTGAGCCCCTCCCCCACATTCGTTTCGCATTGAGATAGAGGAGACCCCCAATGACTGCTGATGCGCAGATTCCAGAAGAAGCCGTCACCGAGGACCAGGCAGCGGTTGACGAGGCAGGTGCCACAGAGGCAGTGGCTGCCGACGAGACCGAGGCTCGCGATGGCGAGACCGCTGAGGCCCCCGCCCCCGCCTCGAGTGGCGCCGACTCGCCTGCCGCCGACGAGGAGGAGCTCGACGACGAAGACCGGTTGGTCGAGGAAGGTGAGATCGCCGGCGACTACCTCGAGCAGCTCCTCGACCTTCTCGACTTCGACGGTGACATCGATCTGGATGTCGACGGCGACCGCGCGATCGTGAGTATCGATGGTGGCAAGGATTTGGCCAAGCTGGTCGGCCGTCGCGGAGAGGTGCTCGATGCTCTGCAAGAGCTCACCCGCCTGGCGGTGCAGCAGGCCACCGGTGATCGCAGCCGCCTGATGCTCGACATCGCCCGGTGGCGCGCGGATCGCCGGGAGCGACTCGCCGGCTTGGGCACCGAGGTCGCGCAGCGCGTGTTGGCCAGCGGTGAGCGGGAGGCGCTCGACCCGATGACGCCTTTCGAGCGCAAGATCGTCCACGATGCCGTCGCCGTTGTCGACGGGGTCGTCAGCGAGAGCGAAGGGGCGGAGCCCAAGCGACGCGTCGTCGTTATCAAGGTGTCGTAAGCTAGAACCACACAAGCGATCTACGGAAAGGTCCCGGCGTTTGCCGGGGCCTTTCTCGGTTCGATGGCCGTGAATGACAACCATGTGATTCTCGATGTTTCACGTGAAACATCGGGGCGCGGTGAGCCGAAATGTTTCACGTGAAACGGTGAGCGAAGGGGAGAGAGTGCCGATACCGGAGACGGCCGAATCTGTGTTTGGCGAACGGATCGACACCGCCATCGGGTATCACGGATGGCTCGCGGAGGCTGCGGTGACCCGGGGACTGATCGGGCCCCGCGAGACTCCCCGACTCTGGGACCGGCACATCCTCAATTGCGCCGTCGTCGGGGAACTCTTCGACGAGGGCGAGCGAGTCGTCGACATCGGCAGTGGCGCCGGACTGCCCGGGATACCCGTGGCCATCGCCCGACCCGATCTGACGATCGTCCTCGTTGAGCCACTCCTCCGGCGCACGACCTTTCTGGACGAGGTCGTCGAGGCGCTGGGACTGGACAACGTGACCGTCGTCCGGGGCCGGGCTGAGGAGCCGACCGTGGTTGCCAATCACGGTGATGCCGACGCCGTGACGTCTCGCGCTGTCGCTCCCCTCGATCGGCTGGTCGGCTGGTCGGCTCCGTTGATCCGGGCCGGCGGGCGACTGGTGGCGATGAAGGGCGCCAGTGCACAGCAGGAGATCGATCAGCACCGGCAGTCGTGTGAGGCGGCCGGAATCACGGACTTGAGGGTCGCCACGGCCGGCGAGAAGGTCCTGGCCGATCCGACGACGCTGGTCGTCGGGACCCGGACCGCACAGCAGTCCAAGAGGCCCGCGAGCGGGCGTCGTCGGCGAGATCCACAACGCGGACGATAGCGATGCCCGCCGTTGTCCGTGTCGGACGGCAGGCGCAGAATAGAACAATCATGAACGACCAAAGGATGGACGAGCGTGCCGAGTAACCAACCGAATGTTTCACGTGAAACGTCGGCCAACGGGGGGACGGACGGCTTCGCCGACACCCCGATCGCGGCCGCTGCGGCGCGGGCCAGCGAGATCCTCACCCCGGGTGGCACCCCGCCACTCCCCCGCCCTGCGTCCACCCGGATCATCACGGTGGCCAACCAGAAGGGCGGCGTGGGCAAGACGACCACGGCGGTGAACCTGGCGGCCGCCCTGGCGATCCACGGACTCCGCGTCCTCGTCGTCGACCTCGACCCACAGGGCAACGCCAGCACGGCGCTGGGGATTGACCACCGTCGACCCGACATCTCGTCGGTGTACGAACTGCTGCTGGGCGAGGCGACCCTGGATGGGGCGGCACAGCAGAGTCCGGCACACGAGAGCCTGTGGTGCGTGCCCGCGACCCTGGACCTGGCCGGTGCCGAGATCGAGTTGGTCTCCCTCGTCGCTCGCGAGAACCGGTTGAAGAATGCGCTCAACGCCGAGGCGCTCGCCCGTCACGGGTTCGACTACGTGTTCATCGACTGCCCCCCGTCGCTGGGTCTGCTGACCGTCAACGCGATGGTTGCGGCCAAGGAGGTCCTCATTCCGATCCAGTGCGAGTACTACGCGCTGGAGGGTGTCGGGCAGCTGCTGCGCAACATCGAGTTGGTCCAGGCACACCTGAATCCCGATCTCCACGTCTCGACGGTCTTACTCACCATGTACGACGGCCGGACGAAGCTCGCCGATCAGGTGGCCGAGGAGGTTCGCCGCCACTTCGGCGAGAAGGTGCTCAAGACGATCGTGCCGCGCAGTGTGAAGGTCTCCGAGGCTCCTGGCTTCGGGATGACCATCATCGACTACGACCCCGGTTCGCGTGGCGCGATGAGCTACGTGGACGCTGCCCGAGAATTCGCGATCGCCGGTGCGGCCACCGACGGCGCCGCCCGCTAGGAGGAGATCCTGATGAGTCGAGACAATCAGCGCAAGGGCGGTCTGGGTCGCGGTCTGGCCGCACTCATCCCCACCGGTCCGGAGGAGCCCACGACGATGGGCACCCAGCGGATGGGCGCAGCGGCGGCCGACGTCGTGATCGGTACCGGACCGACTCCCCCGGCGACCGAGGCGACGGCCACTGCGTCGGATGCCCCGATCGGCGACGAGGTCGGTGCGGTCTACCGGGAGCTGCGGCCGACCCAGATCCAGCCGAACCCCCAACAGCCCCGGACGGTCTTCGATGAAGAGGCGCTCAACGAGCTCGTCTTCTCGATCCGGGAGTTCGGCCTCATGCAGCCGATCGTGGTCCGACGGCTCCCGGTCGCGCAGGGCGAGGTCGAGTATCAACTCGTCATGGGCGAGCGGCGCTGGCGGGCCTCGCAGGAGGCCGGCCTCGAGACGATTCCGGCCATCGTGCGCGAGACCGCCGACGGTGACATGCTGCGCGATGCGCTGTTGGAGAACATCCATCGGGCACAGCTCAACCCGCTGGAAGAGGCGGCCGCCTACCAACAACTCCTCGAAGAATTCGATGTCACGCAGGAGGAGTTGGCGAGCCGGATCGGACGCTCGCGGCCGGTCATCACCAACATGATCCGGCTTCTCAAGCTTCCGGTGGCGGTCCAGCGCCGGGTGGCGGCCGGTGTGCTGTCCGCCGGGCATGCCCGCGCGCTGCTTTCACTCGACGCGGGCACGGAGGCGCAGGAGGCCCTCGCCGCACGGATCGTGGCTGAAGGTCTGTCGGTGCGCGCCACCGAGGAGGCGGTCACGCTGGCGAACCGAGGCGACGGTCCGGAGGCTCCGGTGCCGTCGGCGAAGCGCAAGCAGATGGTCATGCCGGGTCTCCAGGACGTGGCCGAGCGGCTGTCGGATCGCTTGGACACCCGGGTGACGGTCAGCCTCGGCAAGCGCAAGGGCAAGATCGTGGTCGAGTTCGGGTCGGTCGAGGATCTCGAGCGGATCGTCGCCGAATTGGCAAAATAGCGGCGAGTTTTCCCGATACTGCGACACCACCTCGTAACGTCACTGTGACGACAACTGAGAAAGAAGCGAAGCGTGAAGCGAAACCTCTTGTGGGACAATAGCTTTCGCGTTTCGCAGTCGGGGATGGGGTAGTTCCGATGGGAATCCGGCTCCTCCCCCTCGACATCGGTGGTTTTGAGCGGTTACCGCGCCACGTCCGCGAGTGCGTCTTCTGGGAAGTCGACCCGAGCGCCGGTGTTCGGATCAGCGAGTTCGACAAGGAGGCCTGGACCTCAGGACTCCTCCTGGAATGGGGTACGTGTGCCCAGCTCGCGGAGAACGGGCCGAATGTGATCCGTCGCGGTGAGGCTGCGTCACCCGGTGGTCGGCGCGTCGTCGGCACGGCGTTCTACGCTCCACCGCTGCGGGTCCCGCGGGCGGCCCACTTCCCCACCTCGCCCGTCAGCGCCGACGCGGTTCTGCTCACCTCGCTGCGGGTCGACGCCGGCTTCGACGAGGCGAAGGCGATACTGCTCGACTCCGTCGTCGCCGATCTCGTTCAGCGTGGCGTCCGCGCGGTGGAGGCCTTCGGACTGACCGGGTCGGCCGGCGTCGACGAGGACATCTGCCCCGACTGCCTGATCGACGCGCAGTTCCTCGCCGACTCGGGTTTTGAGTTGGTCGCGCCGCACCATCGGTTTCCGCGCTATCGACTCGCCCTCGACGAAGGGCTGGGTTGGAAGTCGGCCGTCGAAGGCGCGCTGGAGAAGCTGGTCGTCGAGGCGGCGATGCGCATCACGATCGATACCGGTCTGACGCTGGAACCGGCACCCGGCTAGCGTCAGGAGATGGCGCGCTCGGCGGCCAACAGATCGGCGAAGGTGTACGTCCCGGTGGGCCGGTCGTTCTCCCCCAGGAGGTAGACCCGCTTGACTGCGATGAGGATGGCCTCGGCGACGGTGTCGCGGTGGGCCGGGTCGTCGAGCCACGCGGCATCGGTCGGATTGGTGACGTAGCCGATGTCGATGAGTGCCGTCGGCATCCGCGTCTCGCGCAGGATCGACCAGGTGCGCGGGTGGGTGCGGCAGTCGTAAAGCCCTGTGCGAGCGACGATTTCGCGCTGGATGTAGCTGGCGAGATTCCGGCCGATGGTCGAGTAGGACCCGTGGTTGTTCCCGAAGTAGAAGCTGGCGACGCCGCTTGCGGCCGCGGTCGGGTGATGGGCGCAGCGCAGCGCGATGACGAGGTCGGCGTCAACGGCGTTGGCCGTTTGTGCCCGCTCGGAATCGTCGGGCACCGACCCGACACCGTGGGACAGGAAGGTCTCCATCCCCGCGGCCCCCATGCGCCCTTCCAAGCGGTGGGCGACGTCGTTGAGGATCCGTTCTTCGAGCTCGGCGACCGACCCGACGGAGAGCGGGTGGGTGCCGCCGTGGCCGGCATCGATCAAGACGCGCTTGCCGGAGAGCAACGGGCCGGACCGGCGCACGCGCTCCTCCTCGCGGATGGCGTGCGGCGACCCACCGGTAATGCGGTTGCCCAGGCGTTCCAGGGAGCGCAGGGTCGCCGGGCCACAGATGCCGTCCGAGGAGAGGCCGTACTCCTCCTGGTAGCGGCACAGGGCCCGATGGGTGCTGTCGCCGAAGATCCCGTCGACCAGACTCGGGTAGTAGCCGAGGTTTTGCAGCCGCGCTTGGAGTGCGGCCACGTCGTCACCGGTCATCGGGGAGGACAGGCGGTAGAGCAGGACGCGTGAGCCCAGATGGTAGGAGGATTCGAGGAGCGCGCGGTAGGTGGCCGGCCCGACGACGCCATCGACGATCAGGCCGCGCTGCTGCTGGAAGGCGCGGACCGCGTGGTCGAGGGCGGTATCGAAGACGGCTTCCGGCGAGGCCCAGCCGTCGGCGGCGGTGGTGAGGTCGCCGGGGCCGGAGGTATCGGGGAGCAACTGGTGCCCGACCAGGATGGCTCGAATCTCGGCAACGGCCGAATCCTGATCACCAAGCCTGAAGTTCGGCATTCGTGCGCTCCTCACCTCGGCCGCTCATCGGCCATGATCCCCGGGTCCAAGTGTGGCCCTGCCTGGGCATCACGACGCCGGTGTCGACGACCAATTCTGTCAGCCGACCCTGAACAGCACAACTTGATCGCCGGTGGCGAAACAACGGTGCAGGTCACGGCCGAGCTACGTCGGTCGATCGGTTAACCGTTGATCACCGAGTCCAGTTCCCGCAGCAAGGCGGCCTTCCCCTTCGCACCGACAATGGTCTTGACGACCTCGCCGCCGGAGAAGAGCTTCATCGTCGGGATCGACATGATCGAGTAGTCCCGCGCGACGCCCGGATTGGCGTCGACATCGACCTTGGCGACGGTGAGTTTGTCGCCGTGGTCGCGGGCGATCTCCTCCAGCACCGGCGCGACCATTTTGCACGGACCGCACCAGGTCGCCCAGAAGTCGACGAGCACGGGCTTGTCGGAGGCGAGCACGTCGTCGGCAAACGAGGTGTCGGTGACATCGGTGGTGTGGGCGCCCATTGCGGTTCCTTTGTCTCGGGTTGTCAGTGGTGTCGGGGTTCTCGGGGTGTCGTGGAAGGACTCAGACCGCGGCGGCGCGGTCTGAGGTGTGTTGGTCGGCCCGCTCGGCCAACCAGCGCTCGGCGTCGATGGCGGCCGCACACCCGCTGCCCGCGGCGGTGATGGCCTGACGGTAGGTGTGGTCGACGAGGTCGCCGGCCGCGAAGACGCCGGGAATGGAGGTGTAGCTCGAGCGGCCCTGCGTCAACACGTAGCCCTCGGCGTCGAGGTCGACCTGGCCGGCGACCAGGTTGCTGCGCGGGTCATGACCGATGGCGACGAACATTCCGGTCACGTCCAGATCGCGCTCCTCCCCGGTCCGTGTGTCGGAGAGAACCAGGCCGGTCAGCGAATCATCGCCGACGAGGCGCTCGACCGCGGCGTTGGTGACGAACTCGATCTTCGGGTTGTTCTTGGCGCGGTCCAGCATGATCTTCGACGCGCGGAACTCCTCGCGGCGGTGCACCAGGTAGACCTTGCTGGCGAACTTGGTCAGGAAGGTGGCTTCCTCCATCGCCGAGTCGCCGCCGCCGATGACGGCGATCGCGTTGTCCTTGAAGAAGAAGCCGTCGCAGGTGGCACAGGCCGACACGCCGCGGCCGAGGAGGCGCTGCTCGTCGTCGAGGCCCAGGTAGCGGGCAGCGGCACCCATGGCCAGGATGACGGCCTTGGCGCGGTGGACTTCGCCGCCGACCTCGACCTCTTTGACCTCGCCGTTGAGGCGGATGGCGTCGACATCCTCCATGCGCAGGTCGGCGCCGAATCGCAACGCCTGCTCGCGCATCTCGTCCATCAGCTCGGGGCCCTGGATCCCCTCGCGGAAACCGGGGAAGTTCTCCACCTCGGTGGTGGTCATCAGCGCGCCGCCGAACTGGGTGCCCTCGAAGACCACGGGGGCCAGCTCGGCCCGGGCGGCGTAGATGGCTGCGGTGTAGCCGGCGGGGCCGGAACCCACGATGATCAGCTCGTGGACGGGGTTCTCGGCTTCAGAACTGGAACTCACAGGGGATCCTCTTCCGGGGTCGGTCGTCGGTGCTCTCAGGCAGTAACACCAGCGTAGGTCCCGATGTTCCCGGTCGGGGGCGCGGGTGGCTACTCGGTGACCACGGCGCGGGCCAGGGTGCCCGGTTTACCGGCATCACAGTCCCTGGTGGTGACCAGGGCGTTGAAGCGGCCCGCCTGACCGGTCGGCGTCAGGATCACCTGGGCGGGGCGGCCCCGGTAGGTGAGATAGCCGGCGCCGACGACGCCGACGTCGCCCAACCGATTGGCGGTCAGGCACCGGGCCAACCGGTTCGCGTCGAGCGCCACCGATTGGGGCGCCCGGACGGCGGCCAACAGGGATGCGGTCTCGGCGGCGGCGACCTCGTCCGCGGAATCGGGCGACGCGGGATTCCCCGGGCTCATCAACGCGGCGACGGCGACCCCGGCGGCCACGACGCACACACCCGCGGCCGCTCCGAGCAGCAGCGCCCCGTGGCGCGGGCGCGGCGCGGCGGGCGCCGAGCGCTGTTGCGCGAGACGGGCGAGCGTGCGTTCCGACGCGGCGCGCACCTCCTCGGGAACGGTGACCGCGGGTGCGGGCAACCCGCCCAGGGCGTCGACCGTCGCGTCGAGTGACTCCAGGAGATCCCTGGCGTCGGGATCGGCGTCCAACCGCGACCGAATATGGGTGGCAAGGTCGTCCTCGAGGGCGCCGGCGTGGAGGTCGGCAATCAACTCGGGTGCGAAAGGCGGCTCCGGAAAGACCCGGGACATTTCGCTCACGTGAGACATCGGTCTGCTTTCGAGGTGGGGACAGTTCGTACTTTACGACGCGCCGCGACGCCGCGTGGTTCCCTTTGCGGCAAGCGATCATCGGCGACCGCCTGGTGACGGCCGGGCGCCGGCGGAAAATGGCGTTCCGGCGTTCGCGGCCGCGCGGATTCGTCGGGGAAAGACGCGCTCAGGCGGGTGCCCGCAATGCCCGCAGGATCACCGAGAGGCGCAGTCGGCCCCGCGCACAGCGGCTCTTCACCGTACCGGTCGGAACGGCGAGAAGCTCGGCGGCTTCGGCGATCGAGTAGCCCTCCACGTCGACGAGCAGGATGGCCCGGCGCTGGTCCTCGGGAAGCAGGCGGAGTGCACCGTTGATCGACAGGGTCAGATCGATGTCGCGGGCCTGCTCGGCCTCGTCGGGCAGTTGGGTGTCGATCTCGGCGACGAGTTTGGCCGCCCGGACGCGCGACCGCCGCATCCGGTCGAGGCAGGCGTTCACCACGATCCGGTGCAGCCAACTCGACACCTGGGAATCGGCGCGGAACTGGGCCGCCATCTCGTGGGCCTTGGTCCACGCCTCCTGGAGCGCGTCGGGGACTTCTTGCGGGTCGTTCATGGTGCGGTAGGCCACCGCCGCCATCCGGTCATGATGGCGGCGGACCAGCAGGGTGAAGGCGAAGTCGTCGCCGTCGATGTGTGCTTGCAGCAGGTCAGCATCGCTGAACTGCTCCGGATCCCCCCAGTTCATAGGCACGACAATAGGCAGTGCCCGCCTTGTCGGGATCGATTCGGCGGCGTTTGCGCAATCCTGCGGATAACTCGAACAACGGGTTAATACTGCTAAAGCCCAACGAAATGTGAGTCAACCCGATCTGACCGGGAATTCCGTTGTGCCACAACGAATCTCACATACCACCGACCGACAAAGCGCTGTGCACAGGCGCTGATTGCGGTCAGCTCTTCATCGTGACCTTCTGCACGGTGGCCTCGTACTGGCCCGAGTTCTGGGTCGACGGTGCCAGCTCGGTGATCCAGATCAACAGAAACGGCGACGGCTGCGGCGCATCGATGGTCAAGGTGGTCTGCGGCGAGTCGACAGTCCCCCCGCCCACCTTCTTCGTGGCCGACAGGTCGGTCACGGTGGCCCCCGCGGTGCGCAATTCGACGGTGAACCCGGGGTTGGGGGTCGCGATGATGACGGTGCGGACGGACCGGCTCCCACCGAGGTTGAACAGCAGGCCGATACCGGGCTTGAGGCCACCAAAATCAGCGGAGAAGCGATAGCTGTCGGTGTGCCAGGAGGGCGACGCGCCACTGATGATGTTCGCGATATTCGTCGACGGGTCGGCCGGTTGGTCGGAGAAGTCCACGACCGACACATTCTGCAGGGGGATCACCGCGCCCGGGGCCTGCGCCTGTTCGCTCGTGCCGGTGGTAAGGATCGCGTCGATGTTGGACAACGAGTCGTTGCCGCCGCCGAACACCTTGGCCAGTGCGATGACCAAGGCGATCACCAAGAGCAGCGCGGCAATGCCGAGGCCGATCCACAGCGGCTTGTTACGGCCGGCGGCCGGCTGGGCCGCGGGTATCGCCACCGGGGTCGACCGGATGCCCGGCGCTCCGGCAGCGGCGGTACCCGAAGCATCGTCGGGGGGAGCGATCGGCTTTCCGTCGCTGTCGACCGGCGCCATCATGTCGGTGGGCAGGTCCACCACGGTGGCCTGGTCGAGGACGTGCTGGACGGTGGCGGCGGTGCGGATCCCCTGGTTGCCGGCGAGCGCGCGGGCTGCCACAGCGGAGATCTCGAAGGGGATCGTCGACCGGACGCGGCGCGGTTCGATCGGGGTGTCGCCGTCGTCGTCGGCGAGCGCCGGATGCATCCCGTCGATCCGGTCGGTGGACTGCTTGACCGTCGTCGTCGTCGATCCGTCGGCGGTGAGTGGCCAGCGGTCGAGGAGCAGCGCGTAGAGGACCGCGCCGAGTCCGCGGACGTCGGAGGTCTTGTCGTCGCCCAGGTGCGTGCCGGGGAAGGCCAGTACGGCATCCCCGTCGGTGGAGATCCGGATGCGCGACGGGCTGTCGATGGACAGGGCGCCGCCGGCCCGGTGTGCCGCCTCGGCGGCGGCGGCCAACGCCCGTACCGCGCGCGCAGCGCCGATCGGGGAGGGATTGGTCCCGGCGACCTCGGCGAGGGACGAACCGGGCACCCACTCGGACACGACGATCCCGCCCGACGACCCGCGGATCACATCGAGAACCCGGGCCGCGCCGGCGGAGTTCAAATTGCCGATGCGCAGCGTCCGGGACAGCACGGCCTGCGGGCCCTCCCCCTGGGCGCTCGGCGTCTCCCCGGCCTTCGGCGGTTCGGCGAGTTGCTCGGCGTCGACAAAGGTCAAGGCCACGTCACGGTCGAGGTTGATGTCTCGCGCGTGCCAGAACTGCAGCCCCCGGGCACCGCCGCAGTGCGCGATCAACCGGTACCGGCCACCGGCGACGGCCGCTCCCGGCACCAGCCGTGGTCCGCGCAACCGGGGCGGCGGGCCCGGAGTGGCGACGGCGGTACCCTCGCTGCCGTCGGTCTGGCTGGTGTCGGTCGGATTGTCGTCGGTCGGGGCCGAGGGGGCCTCTGGCAGGGCGCTGTCGGCGTCGCCGTCGCTCATGAGCGGCATTCCTCTCCTGCGGTAGCGCATGTCAGGGCGGACGATTCCATCGGCGCCGCGCGGCTGATACGGAAGGCTACCGGCTCCGGCGGCCCCACCACTGTGAACGGTGTAGGACTGCCAGGTCGCGGTTCCCCGGTCAAACCGTCGCACGACCTCGACTTGACCAGAGTAGGGTAGCGATTCCTCCGAGCCAATTCGCGGGAACTGCACCGTGAGAGCGGTTTCATCCTCGTTGGGCGTAGCGGCCGGCGGCGCCAGCGCGGGGATGAATCGGCCGAGGGCGCGGCGGACCATCGCGGTGATGGCGACGACGTCGGGGACCCGCGCCGCGGCCATGATCGCGTAGGCCAGACCGAGCCCGGCCACCGCGGTGATCGCCAGGTACACCAGCCACCCGGCGGCACCGAACTTCTCCCCCAGCACGTCGGCTCCCGTCAGGCGGGCCACACCCCAGACGGTCGCGATGGCGCCCAGCGATGCGGCAATGGTGATCATCGTGGTCCGGGCGACCGCCGGCATCCGCTCGCCACCCAGCTGGGAGCGGAGCAGGAAATGTCCGACGACGGCGCCGACGAGGTAGCCCAATCCGTTCGACAGGGCCAGCCACCGGATGATCATGTCCGGGTCGTCGAACAACACCGGCCCCAGGTAGGAGGAGGCGACCTTGACGCCGGTGATTCCGACGACCATGGCCGTCGGGGTCCAGGCGTCCTGGCGCGCATAGAACACCCGCAGCTGGACCAGGGTCATCGCGTACGGGATGAGGGTGAACGCACCCCACGCCAGCACCGATCCGAGTTGGCTGGCCTGACTGGCGTCGAACCGCCCGAAGTCGAACAGGGTCAGACCGATCTGCGGACCGAAGAAACTCATGTAGACGACGACCGGCACGAGGGCCACCATCGTCAGCCGCGTGGCCAGGGACAGGTCGGCGACGACGGCGCGGTTGTCGTTGGCCGCGGCGTTGCGCGACAGCCGCGGCATCAACGCGGTGAGGATGGTGACGCCCAGGACCCCGTAGGGCAGCTGGAGCAATTGCCAATGTGTGGCGTAGGCGATGATCCCGGATTCGGCGTGGGCCGCAGCGATCCGGTTGGTGACGATGAGGCCGATCTGCAGGACCAAGACGTAGAGGACGATGGCCGCGGCCATGTTCCCGAACCGGCGCAGCCGGGCGTCGAGGCCCCACTGGATTCGCAGCTGGACCCCGGCCCGCTTGAGGAACGGGACCAGGATGGCGGCCTGCACCACGACGCCCAGCGTCGTGCCGATGCCCAGGACCAGCAGCTGCGGGTTGGTCATCCGCACCGGGTTGAGGGTCAACTCACCGGGCATCACGGAGTACAGCACCAGCGTGGCGATCTGCACGACGTTGTTCAGCACCGGTGCCCAGGCGCCGGGCTTGAACACGTTCTTCACGTTGAGAATCGCCATGAACAGCGCGGACACACCGTAGAAGAGGATCTCCGGCAGCAGCAGATAGGCGAATGCGGTGGTCAGCGGGCGGCTGACCTGGCTGTCGGAGCCGACGTTCAACCAGGTCAACACCGGTGCCGCGATCAGCGCCAGCAGGGTCGCGGTGCCGAGCACGGTGAGAGTCAGGGTGTAGATGCGGTTGATGAACCCGACGCCGCCGTCGTCGTCCTCGGCCTCGGCGCGCACCAGGACGGGAATCACGATGGCGGTGAGGACGGCGCCGAGGACGACCTCGGCGATCATGTTCGGCAGCACGTAGGCGACCTGGAAGGCCGAGGAGAACGCGGCGCCGAGGATGCCGACGAGCATCACCGTGCGGACGAAACCGGTGATGCGGCTGATCAGCGTCGCCAGCGCGATGGATCCGCCGGTGCGGACCACCGAGGCGTCGGAGGTCTCACCCGACTTGTCGGGGGGAGCCTGCTCCGGCGGCCGGCGGGGAGCCGGGCGACGCGGCGGGATGGGGTGGGGTTGGGCCCGGGGGGTTGGGCCCGGGGATTGGCGCGGGGGCGGGACCGGGGACTGGCCCGGTTCCGCCAGCGGGCCCGACAGCGGACGGAACCCGCCGGGCGGCGGGGTCGACTCGACCTCGCCGTCGGCGCTTGCGTCGCGGCGATCAGTCATCGGGCGCCCCGGGCGGGTGCTGGGCCGATTCGACCTGACGCCAGGAATAGTCGCGCCCGGCGAGGAAGCGGTCCTGGACGCTCACCTCGGGGCGGTCGGCGTCGGCCGGGTCGGGGGTGCCGCGGAACCGCCGCCACAGCCGGCGCGCGACGAGGAGGACCAAGACGGCGGCGGCGATCAGCGTGACGACGAAGAGCGGCTTGCCGTAGGCGTTCGAATTCACCGACAGTTTGATCGGGTCGCCGCCGAGGAGCACCCCGGAGGCGGACACCAGTGTGAAGGTGACCGAGGTGGACTCGGAGTTGGCCGAATTCGCCGGGAACTGCACCTGGCGGGTACCGCGCGCGGGGATCTCGATGACCCCGACGTCGCCGATGGTGAAGTCGAGCGGGGCGGCGGTTTCGATGCGTACCCGGATCGGCAGGGCGAGCTCGTTGCGGGTCACCAGGAGCAGCGGACTGCGCTCGGAGACTTGGGTGTAGCGCCCGCCCGGATCTAGGACCCGCACTGAGTTCTTCATCCGCTCCAGCGTCTCGGACACCGCCGAGACCCGTTGACCGCGTGCCGACCGCAGTTCGGTGCGCGTCGCGGCGGTGCCGTCGGGACCGGGGATGGCGCGCAGCAGGTCGTAGCGCAGCGGAGCCATGTACTGCTGCGGCGTGGTGCCGTGGGATTCGCCCCCCGAACCGCCGGGGCTGCGGACGAGGGCCGCCTGCAGTTGCCAGGTGAGGTTGGCCGAGGCGTCCATCGACGTGGCGGCCTTCTCCGAGGGCAGCCACCAGCCGTCGGTGGCCGGGTCGGCGAGTGCGGCCCGGCGATCAGACTTCGACGTGGCCGTGATCACCGCGGGCAGCGCCGCGGGCTTCGCCGCCCCGGACCGCAGCAGCAGTCCGGCGGTCGTGGCCAGATCGGTGGCGTCTTGCGGGGTGACCGACCAATAGGCGGGCGGGGAGATCACCGAGCTGCGACCGGTCACCGGGAGCGGATCGCCGGGTCGGACGGGGAACCGCGGATCGGGGACGACGATCGAGGGGAAGGCCAGCGCGGCCAGGGCGGCTTGGCGCCGACTCACCGCGGACTCCCCGGACAGGTCGACCCGCTGGTCCGCCGGGGTCGAGGCGGCGGTGTGCGGTTGGGATCCGGCGGCACCGAGTGCGGCAGTGATGGCGCGGTCGAAGGTGGCGACGCGCAACCGGTCGGCGACGTACTGCCCGTCGGCGGCATTCTTGCCCCGGGGGGTGACGGTGGACGAGGCGACCAGCGCGGTCGGGATCTGGGCCTTGGCGAGTTCGGCGGTGCTCGCGGTGTTGATGCGGCCGTTGCCGGGCAGCGCCATCCCGCGCACGGTCTTCACGTCGAGGATCTTGTCGACGAGGTCGGCCGGATCGGCCAGTGCCAGCCGGGTCAGCGCGGTGTTCCCCACCCGGTGCAGCGCGTCGAGATCGGCGCCCGCATACGGCAGTGCGACGGTGCAGCGCCCGGCGGCGAGCTTGGTCAGCTCGGCCAACCAGGCCTTGGCGTCGGCCTGACCCCGGCCGGGCGTCGTCGCGCCGGTCGGGTCGGCCGGGTCGCGCGGGACGGCGTAACCGCGGGTCATCGCGCTGACGGTGACCAACAGATCGGGGTCGATCGCGAGGCAGAGACTGTCGCGCACCGCGACGCGCGGGTCGTCGGCGCCGGCGGTCATCACCGGCCGCAGCCCGACCAGCAGGTTGTGCAGGCGCCCGCCCGGGGCCAGCGAATGGGCCAGGGCTTCGTTGACCAGCACGATGTGGTCGGTGGCGCCGGCGCCGACCCGTCCGGGGACGGTCTGCGCGGGCGCGGCGATCGGCCACAGCATGGTGAACGGGGCCGGCTGCGCGGTGGCGGCGGCGACCGAGCCATCCGGACCCAACCCGGTCTTCGCGGCCGCGGTGGGGTTGGCCCGGTACTCGCGGGCCCGATCCCGGTTGGGCGGGAGGGACAGCACCGGGAGGAGGGTGCGGGAGTCGGCGACCCTGGCCCGATCGCCGTAGTCGGGGGTGGCGTTCAGGTTGACCAGGATCGGGTAGACCCCGGGATCGGAGATCTGCAGCCCGGCTGGTCCGCTCAACGGCATGGTGATCGAGAACCCGGTGGTTTGGCCCGGCCGGAGCTGTTCGGCGATGGTCTGGAATTCGCCGTTGATCTCGAAAGTGGCGACGTCGTCGGCGAGTTCGGTGCGCAGGTGTGCCGCCTGTCGGGCCGGTTGACCGCGTTGGAGTCGCACCGCGAGGGAGTGCAGGACCCGGTCGCCGGTGTTGCGGATGACCCCTTCGACCACCACCGTCGGTCCGGTCGATGTGGTGACCACCGTTGGCCGGACGCCGTTGACGTCGATGGCCGCCAGGCGGGCGGGTTCCGGGGCCGGGGACGGCGCGGGGGTGCGTGGGTCGGCGGCCGAAGCGGCGGTGCACAGGCACGGGACGGCGACCAGGCCCAGGGTGGCCACCAGCGCCGCGAGGCGGCCCAGTGGTCCGGGCCGGTGACGGGATGCGCTAGTCACGGGGCGGCGCCGGCCGACGGCCGCGTCGGCGACGCCTGCGCGCGGACGGCGGCGGAGGCGGCGGGTCCTTGCGGCGCTGGTTGCGTGCGGCTGCGGCTTTCTCATACTCGTTGGGCTCGGTCCGGATGCTGTCGGCTTCGCTTTGCGCGAGGCGGCCCGGATCAGCGGTCAACTCGGCGATGACCCCCTCGGCCATCCGGGCCAATCGTCGCTCGTCAGAGTACGTGAGCCGCTTGGGCAATTCGACCAGCGGCACCCAGGCCACCTCGGCCACCTCGTAGTCGGCGTCGGACAGCTCGCCGCCGGTGCTGCGCAGGAGGTAGTGGTGGACCGTCTTGTGGATGCGGCGGCCCTCGCTGACGAACCAGTAGTCGATCTTGCCCAGCGGAGCGACGACCGACCCGTGGATGCCGGTTTCCTCGGCGACTTCGCGGATCGCGGTCTGCTCGGCGGTCTCCCCGGTTTCGATGTGACCCTTCGGCAGCGACCACATCATCCGGCCCCGGCGGTCGACGCGGCCGATCAGTGCGGCCGACAGCTCGTCGTAGGGGCGGGAGAGGTCACTGACGACGAGACCGCCGGCCGAGGTCTCGCGGACCGTGCGCAGGCGGGGCCCGCGGTTGCGGGCCTTCCCGCGTTCCTTGCGCTGGCCGGCGTCCGGTTGGGCCGTGGCCGACGCGTGGGAGCCGCGGGTGCTGGCGAGATCGGAGGGTTTCGGGGGCTGCGGTTCGCTGGATTCGGGTGCCGAGACGAGGCGCGGTCCGGGCTTGGGTCCGGGTTTCGCCTGGTCAGAACCGGTGCGAGTGCCCGTCGGTTTGTTCGCGGAGGCCGCCGCCGAGGTGGGTTCGGCCCCCATCGAGGGGGTTGTGTCGGTCTCGCCACCGCCGCCTCGGCCGCGTCGTCGGCGGCCCCGTCGGCGACGAGGCCGATGAGGAGACACCCCTCCCCCGGTACCCGCGTCGTCGCGGGGCGTGGGTGAGGGCTGGGCGGAGGACACGCTTCGATGCTAGCCGCCTGTAACCTTAAGTTTCCCGTGGACGCCGGGGATGTGTGAGGCGTGTCAGGGCAGAAGATAGGCTGTGACCCCGTGACTGAGTCCGATTTGCGGCGCGCGCGCCTGCTGGCCGCGGCAGCGGTGGCGCTGCGCGACCTCGGCGATGTGCTGAATCCGCTGGGACAGCGTTTCGCCGACGCGGGCCACGAGTTGTTCCTCGTCGGCGGGTCGGTCCGCGATGCGGTCCTCGGCCGGCTCGGCAACGATCTCGACTTCACCACCGACGCCCGACCCGAGGCCATCGCGGCCATCCTGGAGGAGTGGGCCGACACCGTGTGGGACACCGGGATCGCCTACGGGACGGTGAGCGCGCGCAAGGGTTCGCACCTCGTCGAGATCACCACCTATCGCAGCGACTCCTACGACCAGGTGAGCCGCAACCCGGAGGTCACCTTCGGCGACAGCCTCGACGGCGATCTGGTGCGGCGCGACTTCACCATCAACGCGATGGCGGTGGCCATCACCGGCGCCGGTGCGGCGGACTTCCACGATCCGCTCGACGGGATGTCGGACCTGCTGGCCGGTGTGATCGACACCCCGGCTGCGCCGGAGCAGTCCTTCGGCGACGATCCGTTGCGGATGCTGCGGGCGGTCCGGTTCGTCGGGCAGCTCGGGTTCTCGCTGGCGCCGCGCACGTTCGAGGCGATCACCGAGATGGCCGACGAGATCAACCGGATCACCGCCGAGCGGGTCCGCGTCGAACTGGACAAGATGATCTGCGGCGAGCATGCGCTCGAGGCCGTCGACCTGTTGGTCGAGACCGGGTTGGCCGACCGCATCATCCCGGAAGTTCCCGGGATGAAGCTGACCATCGACGAGCACCACCAGCACAAGGATGTGTACGCGCACTCGTTGACCGTGCTCCAACAGGCGATCGACCTGGAGACCGGTGATCCCGATCCGGTGCTCCGCTGGGCGGCGCTGCTGCACGACATCGGTAAGCCGGACACCCGGCGCCACGAAGCCGGCGGCGGCGTGAGCTTCCACCACCACGAGGTGGTCGGCGCGAAGATGGCGCGCAAGCGCCTGCGCGCGCTGAAGTATCCGAAGGCGATGGTCGACGATATTTCGCAGTTGGTGTTCTTGCACCTGCGATTCCACGGCTACGGCGACGGCAAATGGACCGATTCGGCGGTGCGCCGCTACGTCACCGACGCCGGTCCGTTGTTGGACCGGCTGCACAAGCTGGTGCGCGCGGACTGCACCACGCGCAACAAGCGGCGCGCGCGCCGACTGCAGGAGAACTACGACGACCTCGAGCGGCGGATCACCGAGATCGCTGCGGCCGAGGACCTCCAACGCGTCCGCCCCGATCTGGACGGCAACGCGATCATGGAACTGCTCGACATCCCGCCCGGGCCGTTGGTCGGCCAGGCCTGGAAGCACCTCAAAGAGGTGCGCCTGGACCGCGGACCGCTCGACCGCGACGAGGCCGAGGCCGAACTGCGCCGGTGGTGGGCGAAGCGCAACCAGGCGGACTAGGCGGTTCGCGGGACCAGGACGCGGACTGCGTCGGGGATGGTCTCGAACGTCGCCGGCAGTCGGCCGACGATGTCGCCGTCCACCGAGACCAGTGCCGGCGGGGTCGAGTCGACTTCGATGCGGCTGCCGCGGGCGGTGCGGACCATCTCCTGCTCGACGTGCTTGCCGCTGAACACTGTCGGCAGCAGGCGCAGCAGTGTCATCCGGCCGACGCCGGGAACCTTCGTCGCAATCGTCGCGTCGAGCAGCCCGTCGTGCAGATCGGCGTCCGGCGTGATCAACATCCCGCCGCCGTAGGAGCGGGTGTTGCCGATGGCGGTGAAGATGACGTCGCCGTCGACGACGGTGTCGCCGTCAACACGGACGGTGAATCGCCGCGGCGCCAGTCGGGCGACCTCCGCGACGGCGGCGACCAGGTAGCGCGCTTTGCCGCGCGGCCAGCGCATGTGGTTGGCGCGATCGGTCACGTCGGCGTCGAATCCGGTGGCGGCGACGGTGACGAACAGCGCCTCGGCGGGGTCGCCGTCGGCGCCGGCGAGTCGGGCCCGGCCCAGGTCGATGGGCGCGGTGTGGCCGTCGACGATGATGCCGACGGCGGCGGGCAGGTCCCGCAGCGGGACGCCAAGGGTGCGGGCCAGGTCGTTAGCGGTGCCGGCGGGGATGATCCCGACCGGTGTCGACGATCCGGCGGCCGCCTCGAGGGCGAGCCGGATGGAGCCGTCACCGCCGACGGCGACGAGCGCCTCGACGGTGTCATCGGCGACCGCCTGCGCGGCCAGCCGCTCCGCGTCGGCCAGGTCGGCGCCGACGAGGATCCGGGCAGCGACGCCATGGCCGCGCAACAGCTGGTCGACCTCACCCGCGATCTGTCGGCCGGTCCCCTTGCGCGCCATCGGATTGGCCAGGACGGCGATCGTTCGGGTGGGCATCACACCAGTTTGCCCGGATTGCACACCCCGAGCGGGTCAAGCGCGTGTTTCACCGCGCCCAACACCTCCACGCCGAGGTCACCGATCTCGGCGGCCAGCCACGGACGGTGGTCGCGGCCGACCGCGTGGTGGTGGGTGATCGAAGCCCCGGCCGCGGCGATCGCCCCGGTGACCCGTTGCTTGGCCGCCTGCCACTGGGCCAAGGGGTCGTCGCCCTGGCGGTAGACCACGGTGAAGTAGAGCGACGCCCCGGTCGCGTAGGTGTGCGAGATGTGGCACATCACGACGACGGGTTCGGGCAGGGCCTCGGCGAGTGCCGCGGTGACCGCGGCCTTCACCTCCTCGAGCTTGGCCCAGGTCGTGACGGTCTCGAGGGTTTCGCAGCCGACGCCGATGTCGAGCAGTGCGTCGCGCAGGTACGGTCCGGAAAACCGCCCGTGCTCCCACGTCTTCGCCGGTCCGTCGCCGAGCGACTGCCCACCGGCGGCGGTGAAGATCTCGCGCACCACGCCGGCGCGGGCGGCGACGGCGGTCGGCGAACCCTCGAAGGTGGTGATGGCCAGGCAGCCGCCGGGAACCTGCTTGTCGGGCAGGTCGTCGTCGGACTCGCCGATCTCGGTGGGCCGGGCGAGGTTCAGCGCGGTTTCGATCTCGTCGGACACGCGCATGACCGTCGGCATCACCCCCTCCTGCGCGACGGCCCGGAAGGCGGCGGCGGCATGGGCGAAGGTGTCGAACCGCCACCCTTCGTACTCGGTGGCCGCCGGCACCCGGTGCACCCGGACCGACACCGAGGTCACGATGCCGAAGGCGCCCTCCGAACCCAGGATCAGCTGTCGCAGGTCGGGACCGACGGCATTCTTGGGGGAGCGGCCGGCGCGCAGGATGCCGCGCGGGGTGACCAGGGTGATCGCCTGGACCATGTCGTCGAAGCGGCCGTACCCGGCCGACGCCTGTCCCGACGAGCGGGTGACGGAAAACCCGCCGATGGATCCGTAGCGGAAGCTCTGCGGGAAGTGGCCGAGGGAAAAGCCGCGATCGCCGAGGAGCCGTTCCGCCTCCGGTCCGGTCACCCCGGCGCCGAGGGTGGCGATCTGGGAGACCTCGTCGAGGTCGATCAGTGCGTCCATGCGGCGCAGGTCGACCGAGATCGCCGCGCGGAACTGCTCGGCCGTCGGGTCGACACCGCCGACGACGCTGGTGCCGCCGCCGAACGGGACGACGGCGACGCGGTTCTCGCCGCACCAGGCGAGCAGTGCGGCGACCTCGTCGTCGGTGCCGGGAACCACGACGGCATCGGGGGCGTCCTGCTCGGCCCGTCGTCGTCGCAGCAGGTCCGGGGTCGATTTGCCGCCCGCGCGGACCAGGCGGTCGGCGTCGGCGGCCGATACCCAGTCGGCGCCGACGATCGCCCGCAGCCCTGCGAGGTCGTCGACGGACAGCCGGCTGGGCGAGACGGCCACCGTCGCGGGATCGATGGTGGGGAGGGTGACCTCGCCGGACACGCCGAGCATGCCGCGGATCAGGGTGGCGGTCCCCTCCGAGAGTGGAGCGGCGAGTTCGGGGTCGCCCCAGGCGTCCCAACGCATGGGGGGGACGGGGATTTGATGCGACGAGGGGTCAAAACCAGCAGTCATGCGATACAGTGTTACACATCATGTCAATTCGTAATGCAGATTCGACGGATCCGCCGGTCGACACCGCCGCCGGGCCCGGGGACGAGCTGGGGACCCGGGTTCTCGATGCCGCGCGCGAGGAGATCCTGCGCCAACGCGGCCGTAAGGTCAGCCTCGCCGACGTGGCACGGGTGGCCGGGGTCAGCCGCCCGACGGTCTACCGCCGCTGGCCCGACCTCGACGCGGTGGTCCGCGACCTGTGCAGCCGCGAGATCAACCGGATCGTCGCCGCGGTCGGGGCGACCACGCCGCTGCGGACCCGTACCGGTTTCGCGGCCGCAATCGACCAGATCGTCCGGGTGGCCGGCGCGATCCGCGACGACGAGCTGTTCGCCGAACTGTGGCGCGGCCAGCCGGAATTCCTGCAGCCCTACGTCTTCGACCGGCTCGGTTCGAGCCAGCGCAGCCTGCTCCGGCTCATCGCGACGAGGATCGAACAGGGCCAGACCGACGGGTGGGTGCGCGAGGGTGACCCGGAGAAACTCGCCGCCATGGTCTTGTTGATCACCCAGTCGGCGGTGCAGTCGCGCGCCGTCGTCGAACCCATCCTCGGCGAGGACTGGTCCACCGAGCTGCACCGCGCGCTCGCCAGCTATCTTGAGCTACCCGGCAAGGAGTGAACCGATGACCGTACTGAACGCCGCCCGCCGTGCCGCCGATCTCGCCGAGCTGACCGCGCGCGCCGAGCCGGTCGATGTCCTCGTCGTCGGCGGCGGGGTGACCGGTGTCGGCGCCGCCCTCGACGCCGCGACGCGCGGACTCTCGGTGGTCCTCGTCGAGGCCCACGACCTGGCTTTCGGGACGTCGCGGTGGAGCAGCAAACTCGTCCACGGCGGACTGCGCTACCTCGCCTCGGGCGACATCGGGATCGCGCGGGAGAGTGCCGCCGAGCGCCACCACCTCATCACCACGATCGCCCCACACCTCATCCGGCCGGTCCGCCAGGTGGTGCCCGACTACGGGGGCATCGGGACCGGCGTCTTGGTGCGCGCGGGTTTCCTGGCCGGCGACGTGCTGCGCCGCATGGCGCGGACCCCCGCCGACGTCTTGCCCGGACCGAAGCGCCTGTCGGCGCTGGAGACCATCGCCGCCTGTCCGACGGTGCGCCGGCACGGCCTGCGCGGTGCCGCGTCGACCACCGACGGGCAGCTGATCGACGACGCGCGACTGGTCACCGCGATCGCCCGCACCGCCGCCGGCTACGGCGCCCAGATCCTCACCCGCACCCGCGTGCTGCGGGCCGACGGCACCGGTGCCGTCGTGCGCGACGAGGTGGCCGGCCGGGAGTTCCCGATCGCCGCGCGATCGGTCATCAACGCCACCGGAGTCTGGGCGGCCGACCTCGACCCGACGCTGAGCATCAAGCCCAGCCGCGGCACCCACCTGGTCTTCGACGCGGCGGCCTTCGGCAACCCGACCGGTGCGCTCACCGTCCAGGTCCCCGGGTCGACGAGCCGATTCGTCTTCGCCCTTCCCGAGCAGCTCGGCCGCATCTACCTCGGATTGACCGATGTCGCGGCCCCCGGCCCCATCCCCGACGAGCCGGTGCCCGACGACGACGAGATCGACTTCTTGCTCAACACCGTGAACACGGTGCTGGCGGTACCGGTCGGGCGGGACGACATCCGCGGCGCGTTCTCCGGGCTACGCCCGCTCATCGATGTGCCGGGCGGAGACGGCGACTCTCTCGCCGATGTCTCCCGCCGCCACGACGTCCGCGTCACCGACGGGTCGATGGTCTCGGTCATCGGCGGCAAGCTCACCACCTACCGGCAGATGGCCCAGGACGCCGTCGACGCCGCGGTCGCCTCCGCCGGCCTGACGGCCTCGGGCTGTGTGACGACGTCAATCCCCCTCGTCGGGGCGACGCCCGCCGAAGTACCTGCCGGACTGTCGAATTCGCTCGTCGCGCGGTTCGGGTCCGAAGCCGTCCGGGTCGTCGAGGAGGCGACCCTCGCGCAGCCGTTGGCGCCGATCGCCGAGGGCATCGACGTCACCCGGGCCGAGGTCGAGTTCGCGTTCACCCACGAGGGCGCTCTCACCGTCGACGACGTCCTCGACCGGCGGACCCGGATCGGCCTGGTCCCGAGCGATGCGGCGAAGTCCCGCGCCGCCGTCGAGCAGATTGCCGCCGGCGTCCTGGGGTAACCGCCGTTTCGGTCAGTGCTCAGGTCCGAACGATGACCTCGCGGTTCGAGCCGGTGGGCACGATCTCGGCACCGAGCGGCATCAATGACAGCGGCACCATCTTGAAGCTGGCGATGCCCAGCGGGATGCCGATGATGGTGGCGCAGAGGGCGAGACCGGTGGTGATGTGTCCGATGGCCAGCCAGATCCCGGCCACGAGCAACCAGATGATGTTGCCGAGCAGCGATGCCGTCCCGGCGGTGGGCTTGCGCTCGACCGTCCGGCCGAACGGCCACAGGGCGTAATTGGCCATCCGGAACGACGCGATGCCGAACGGGATGGTGATGATGAGGATGAAACACAGCACCCCGGCGGCCGCGTAGCCGATGGCCATCCAGAACCCGGCCAGCACGAGCCAGATGATGTTCAGAATCGTCTTCATCCACCCAGTATGCCGAGCATTCGGAACTCACGGGTCCCGGCGGGCCACCCGGTCGACCACCCCGTCGCCGTCATCGTCGACGAGGGCGAGATCCCACTGCCCGTCCCCGTCGGTGTCGAGCCGCAACTCCCGGGAGGAACCGCGGGTGACGAGCGTGGCGTCGGCCTTGCCGTCGCCGTCGGTGTCGACGGGTTGCCGGCCGGGACGCGGTGGTCCGGTCGGCGGCTGCCCCGACGACGTGGACGGCGCGCGGGCAAAGGGGGACGCGGTCCGCACGCCCCAGACGCCGCTGCCGTCGTCGGAATAGAAGGTCTCGGGGACCCCGTCGTCGTCGAGGTCGAGCCCCACGAGGTCGGCCACTCCGTCGCCATCGCTGTCGATCATCGCGTCGTCGGCCAAACCGTCGCCGTCGAAGTCGAGAGACACCGACTCGGCCCGCCCGTCACCGTTGAGATCGGCATCGGCGGGCGCGTACCAGGTGTGGGTCGGCCCCGCGCCGGTACCGAAGGAGTGCGCGATCAGCGGTGGGTCCATGATCCTTGGACGCAGCGCGGCGCCGAACGGTTCCACTGAGATCCAGCTCACGACGACCCGGGCGATAGATTGGGGCCATGTTCCTCAGCGATCTAGGGTCCGATTGGCACGCCGCTCGCATCGAGCCCGGCATCGTTCACCTCGATTCTGCGTCGGCGGGACGCTCGTCGAACGCGGTGATCGAGGCGATCACCGCGCACCTGTGGGAGGAGTCCAAGCACGGCTCCTACGTCGCGATGGATGCGGCGACGGCGGCGCTGGCGCAGGGGTCGCGCGAGCTTGCCGCCCTGATCGGGCACAGCGCCGACGAAGTGGTGTACCGGGACACCGCCCGCGCCGCCCTTCGGGCGCTGCTGGGCGTGGCCAACCTGCCCCTGGCCGCCACGATCTGGGTCGCGAAGAACGAGTTCGGCCCCAACCTCGTCGAGTTCGAGCGCCGCGGGTACGCGGTCCACACCCTCCCCCAGGCCGACGTTTACGGCCACGTCGATACCGACGCGCTGGAGAACATGCTGCAGTTCGAGCAGCCGGACTTCATCCACATCTGCCACATCGGATCAGCCGTCGGGATCGTGCAGCCGGTCGCCGAGATCGTGCGGATCGCGCACGCGGCGAACGTGCCCGTCGTCGTCGACATGGCGCAGTCGGTGGGTCACGTGTCGACCACCACCGGGGCCGACGTCGTCTACGGCACCAGCCGCAAATGGCTGACCGGCCCGCGCGGCGTCGGCTTCGTCGCGGTGCGGCCCGACTCGCGCCTGCCCGTCGACACCGAGGCGCTGGCGGCCGGGACCACCGGCGGGTTCATCGCCGGTCGGCTGGGGCTGGGAGCGGCGGTCGACGAGCTGATCACCCTGGGCCCGGACCGGGTCTTCGACGAGTTGGCCGGTATCGGCCGTGCGGTTCGCGAACGGCTGACCGGCATCGCGAGCTGGGAGGTCGTGGAACCGGTCGACGAGCGGTCCGCGCTGATCACGCTGGCTCCCCCGCCCGGATTCCAGAGCGCCGACGTGGTCGGCGTCGCCGAGCACCTGCGCCAGGTCGGGCTCCTGGTCACCCCGGCGGTGGCCGAACGGACCCCGCTGATGCTCGACACCGCCGTGTTGCGGCTCAGCCCGCACCTGGACGCGACGCGCGAGGACATCGACCGGCTGGCCGCGGAGTTGCGGACCACCGGCTACTGACGGGCCCGGTGCACCAGCGCGTCGGCGAGGGCCGCCGCGTACAGCACCACGCCGATCAGCACCACCGCCACCGCCTTCCCGTCGTCGGGAACCGTGATCGCCGCGATCGCCGCGCCCACGATGAAGGCCACATTGAAGACGGCGTCCTGGACGGCGAAGACCTCGCCGCGCGACTCGTCGGGGATGTCGGTCTGCATGGCGACGTCGCCGCACAACTTCACGCTCTGCCCGGCCCAGCCGAGGATGGTCGCCGCGCCGATCGACAGCGCGGGGTCGAAACGCAGGAGCAGCACCTGCCCGGCCACGGCGACGGCCAGTGCTGTCGCCAGCGTTTGCGGTCGGCCGATTCGGTGCGCCAGGACCGGTGTGGTCACCGCGGCGAGGACGGCTCCGACGGCCGTCGCCCCGACCAGCAGGAGGAACCGCTGCAGACCGGTGGTGACGCCGGCGTGGTTGGCCAGCACGAGCAGGAACAACGAGTTCATTCCGAAAGCCCAGCGGTGCGCGCTGATGGCCCGGAAGACGACGGCCACCGAGGGGGTGGCGGCGATCAACTGCAGCGCCCGTCGACGACGGTGGCCGGCGGCGGTCGGCGACCTTGCGGCGTCGGGGCCGAGGGACCGGACCGGGAAGCCGGCGGCGATGGCGGCGGCGATCAGCGCGAGAGCCGTGCCGACGAGCATGGTCTGGGCCGCCCCGGCGTCGTCGCCGCCGACGGCCGCGCGGACCGCCGCGGCCAGGCCGAGCCCGGCGATGGCCGCGAAGCCGCCGAGCGTTGTGAACACGGCGTTGACGGTGACCAGGGAGTCGCGGTCGGTGACGTGGGGAAGCGACGCGGACAGTCCCGATGCGACGAAACGACTGGCACCCATCACCAGCAGGGCGCTGCCGAGGACGGCCGGCTCGGGGAGCGAGGCGGCCAGCAATCCGGCGGTCACGACGATCAACAGCGCGCGGAAGACGTTGGCCCACAACAGGACCAACCGGCGGTCCCACCGGTCGAGGAGTGTCCCGACGAGCGGGCCGACGAGCGAATAGGGACCGAACAGCACCGCGAGGCTCGCCGCCATGAGCAACGGCGAGGCCTGGCGTTCGGGGTTGAAGGCGATCGCGGCGAACAGCACTGCCTGGAAGACTCCGTCGGCCGCCTGACCGGCCATGCGCGTCATCAGCAGCCGCGTTCTCACAGCTCAAAAGTAGCGCCAGCTTTCCGGCGCCGCCGCGTCGGCCGTGCCATGATGAGGTCGTGGGCGGTGACGACTTCGACGACCCGAAGGCCACCGGCGGTAGCGCCGACGGTCGTCACGGGTTCGCGCCCATTCGGGCCGGTACCCTGCTGATCGCCTCCCCGTCGTTGACCGAGTCTGCCTTCGCCCGCACCGTCGTCTACATCATCGAGCACGACGACGGCGGCAGCATCGGCGTCGTGATCAACCAGCCGTCCCATTCGGCGGTACACAACCTGCTGCCGAAGTGGTCGGACCTTGCCGCCAATCCCAAGGCGCTCTATGTCGGCGGGCCGGTGAAGCGCGACGGCGCACTGTGCCTGGGGGTTGCCGAACGCGGGGTCGATCTGCACGGTGTCGACGGCGTCATGATGGTGAGTGGGCGTGTGGTCCTCGTCGACCTCGACACCGATCCGGCCGATTTGGCGTCCCTGCTCGTCGGGATCCGCATCATGGCCGGCTATGCCGGGTGGGGCCCGGGGCAGCTCGACGACGAGTTGGCGCAGGACAGCTGGCTCGTCGCGTCGGCGATGGCCGACGACGTGTTGGCCCCGCCGGCGGTGGACCTGTGGGCCGAGGTGTTGCGCCGCCAACCGTGGCCGCTCCCCCTGCTGGCGACCTATCCGATGGACGTCACCGCCAACTGATTTCGTCGATCCGGTCCACCACCTGCACTGATTCGGACTTTCCGGACCCCTCTTGATTCTGATACTTACCTGTGAGTAACCTCCATCACAACTGTTAAGTCGAGTGACGTAGCCGGTCCGAGTCCATAGCGGAGACCTGCGCAACGACGTTTCGGCGCCAAAGGGGTCAGGGGGCCTGTGATGAAAAGACTTGCGTTGTTGACGGCTGCGCTGGGCGCGACCGCTGCGTTGATGGCACCCGCGGCGACCGCCGGTGCGGTCACGCCGGTGGGTCCCAGCGGTGGCCGCGCGGGTAAGGCCTGGGCCTACACGCAGGACAAGCAGAACCAGCGCTACCCCGGTGTCCATATCGATTGGGATGTGCCGATCCGGATGAGCGACGGCACCGTCCTCAAGGCCAACGTCTACCGCCCGGCGCACGCCGACGGCAGCCCGGTCCGCACGAAGACCCCGACGATCGTCAACATGACGCCGTACACGAAGCTCGTTTCCACGATCGCCGCCGAGACCTTGCAGCACCCGATCCTGGCGCCGCTGACCAAGCAGATCGTGGACATGATCAACCTCACCGGGACCCCGATCGAAGGGCTCGGCGACATTCTCAAGGCGCAGACCGGCGGCGCATTCCGCACGTTCACCGTCGACAAGACCCTGGTGCGCGCCGGATACAGCTTCATCGTCGTGGACGTGCGCGGCACCGGCTTCTCCCAGGGCAAGTGGGACGTGTTCAAACAGCGCGAGCAGAAGGACACGATCGAGGTCATCGACTGGGCGTCCAAGCAGCGCTTCTCCAACGGCAAGGTCGGCATGACCGGCATGTCGTACTCGGCGATCAACCAGATCTACGCGGCCAACCAGAACCCGCCGGCGCTCAAGGCGATCTTCCCGCTCGTCCCCGGCGGCGACCTGGTGCGCGACATCGTCGCCCCCGGCGGCGCGCTCGGCGCCGGCTTCCTGCCGATGTGGTTGACACTGGTCAATGTGACGAAGATGGTCCCCAACGTCGCGTCGATGCTGAACGGGACTTTCGACTGGAAATGGTTCGCCGACCGTCTCGCCGATCCGGTGACCTTCTTCCCACAACTGTTCGCCGCGCTGCTGACCCCGGACATGAATTCGATCCCGCCGGACATGAAGCGGTTGCTCGTGCCGGGTTCGGTGGAACGACGCGGCTGGCTCGACCACGCCGACCGGATCAAGGTTCCGACGATGATCACCGGCGGCTGGTTCGACCTGTTCACCAACAGCGAAGTGCGGATGTTCAACATGATCCCGCTCCCGCTGGGCCAGAAGCAACTGGTCATGGGCGAGGCGTACCACATCACGCCCGGCGCCGGCCACGGTGCGCGCAACACTCCCCCGCGGATCGACGTGCTCCAACGTGCCTGGTTCGACAAGTGGCTCAAGGGCATCGACAACGGGATCGACAAGTACGGCCCGGCCACCCTCGACCAGATGGGCAACGGCTGGATCACCGCGCCGAACTTCCCGCGTCCGGGGATGAAGCGCCAGCGGCTCTACCTGTCGGACCGGCCGAGCGGAACCGCGCCGCACGCCGTGCGCGACGGCCGACTGACCTCGGTCAAGCCGAACTCGCGCGGCCGGCTCACCGTCGGGCCGGGGGTGCTGACCCTCTGCTCCCGCGACGCCGGTCAGCAGACCGCGGGTGTCACGTCGATCTTCCGCTTCTGCGGCAAGGACAACCGCATCGCCGAACACAACGCCCTGACGTTCACCACGGCACCGATGCGCAAGGCGCGCAGTATCTCCGGCTACACCAACCTGCGGATCAACGCGGTCATGGATGCGACCGACGGGTACTGGACGGCGATGCTCACCGACGTCGCCCCCAACGGTGAATCGAAGGTCATTTCGTCCGGACAGATCATGGCGTCGCTGCGGGCGATCGACAAGAGCCAATCGGTTTTCGACGCGAACGGCGACGTGATCGACCCGTTCTACGTGATGTCGCTGGCCTCGCGCAAGCGCGTCAAGCCTGGCGTCCCGGTGCAGATCGACCTCGGGTTGTTGCCGACCGAGGCGTTGCTCAAGCCCGGACACCGGCTGCGGATCGACATCTTCGCGATGAACCTGCCCCGCGGTCTTCCGCTGCGGCCGCTGCTGAACGAGTCGATGCTCCGCCCGCAGCACATCCAGCTCGACCCGAACCGGCCGAGCTTCATCAACGTCCCGTTCTCCAAGGAGTTCGGCGGCTGATCCGGCCCCGGCAGCCCACCTCGGGTTGTTAAGGTTCGAAAGGTCTGGAAGGAGACCACATGCGGGCCACGATCATTAGAGCGGTGGGGGCGGGTGCACTCGTCTTCGCCACCGCACTCACCGGGTGCAGCGTTTCCGGCTCGGCGGGCAAGACCATCAGCCAGTCGGAACTGGAGAGCAAGTCGAAGGCCGCGCTTCAGCCGCAGGTTCAGGTGACGTTGAACCAACTCAAGTGCAAGGGCGGTCTCAAGGCTGAGGCCGGGGCCACTCAGGAATGCGCGATCGAGTTCGGCGGGAAGTGGCAACTCGTCGCAGTCAACGCGACCGACGACAAGGGCAACTTCCACGTCAAGACGGTTCCGGGAATCGTTCCGCAGCCGGATTGGGCGAAGTAGGTCTTCGGCACTGGTGGTTTGTCACCAGAACTTCAGGCTGCCGAAGTCGATGCCGAACGGACCCTTGGGCTCTGGTTTGGGGTCGGGCTTAGGTGCCGGTGCCGGGTTGATCGGCGTGGACTGGGTGACGGTCATAGAGAACGGTTTCCGCACCGTGGTGTCCTGACTCCCCGCGTATGCTGACACCTCCTTGTACGTGCCGGGTGGCAATCCCGAGGTGTCGGTAAACATTTGCCCGGGAGCGATCTTCCCGGTTGATTTCGTGGCATATTTTCCGGGGCTGCCGGCGGGGACCTCCATGTGAAATCGCACCTCTGCGACGGTGATGGCGCTGCCGCCGAGGTTCTTGAAGGTGATCTTGACCTGCCTGGCATCGACTTTATCGACGGTGGCGCGGAAGTTTCCGGGCCGCTCCAACGTGGTGGCCGCGTGGGCGGGGGCCGACCCCATCGCGACGGCGAGGGCGGTGGCGCCGCTGATCATGCTGATCGTGAGGCGTCGAGTCGATGGTGTCATGGCGGGCATCGGGACCCTCCGTTCTCGGTCGCAGGTGCCGGGCGACGAAGCCGGACCGCTGGTTCCTCCAGCCGTGTCAACCACTCTGCGGCGGGTTGTGCGGAATGCCGCGGGTAGCGGACTACTCGAATCTGAAACTGCAGATAGATCGGCCTCCGAGGGAGCAATTCCCACGGAGGCCGACCTATGCGCAGGACTCGGGGGGCGGCACTACAATTTCAGGCTCCCGAAGTCGATTCCGAACGGTCCCTTCGGTGCCGGCTTCACCGGCGCCTTGGGCGGGTTGCCGGGCTTGGGGTTGCAGTAGGTGCACTGACCCTGAGGAACCTTGGTGTTCGGGCCGAGCTTCTTGGGCCCATCCTTCTTGGGCGCTTCCTTCTTGGGCTTCGCCTTCGCGGCGCCCATGGTGAAGGGTTGCCCGTTGTTCTGGGTCCGGAAGCCGGACTTCTCGACGAGCCAGATGACGTAGTACCTGCCCGGGGCCAGGTGTTTCACGCTGGACTTGGTTTGACCGGGACCGAGCACACCTTTGGGTTCGACAAGCCGGCCGCCGAGCATTGGAGTGTCACTCTCGAAGACCGTGTAGCGGAAGGTCACCTGACTGGTGTTCTTCAGCGTCTTCGTGACCGTGCCGTTCCCGTTGTCGTGGTAGGAGATGAAGAACAGGGCCCCTCCTCCGGCCTGCCAGGTCGCGGCGTGTGCCGGGGCAGATCCCAGCGCTACGGATGCCGCAGTCGCCAGGCCGATTGCGGCGGCGCCGAGGCGGCGAGTGGATGGTGTCATGGCGGGCATCGGGACCCTCCGTTCTCGGTCGCAGGTGCCGGGCGACGAAGCCGGACAGCTGGATTCCCCAGCCGTGCGAATGAGTCTGCGGCGCGTTGTCGGGGAGGGCTCGAGTAGAGGACTACTCGATTTCCGTCGCGGCCTGTTTCGCGTAGTGCGACGCGAGCATGCTGCAGAGGATGAGCTGGATCTGGTGGAAGATCATCAGCGGGAGGACCAGCAGGCCGACCGGGCCGCCGGCGAAGAGGACCGTCGCCATGGGCAGCCCCGTCGCCAAACTTTTCTTGGTGCCGCAGAACTGGATGGCGATGGTGTCGGCGCGGTCGAAGCCCAGGCGCGGGGGGAGATTGCCGGTGATCAGCAGCATGACCACGACGAGCACCGCGGCGATGGCGGTCACCGCGATCACCTGCCACACGTCGACCTGCGACCAAATCCCGTTGCGCACGCCGTCGGAGAACGCCACGTATACGACGAGCACGATGGAGCCGCGGTCCACGATCTTGGTCGACTCCGCGTGCCGGGTCACCCAGCCGGAGATCCACGGCCGCGCGAGCTGGCCCAGGATGAACGGCAGCAGGATCTGCGCCATGATCTTGATGATCGACGTGGCGTCGATCTTCACCCCGGATTCGGTGCTCATCAACGCGACCACCAGCACCGGTGTGAGGAAGACACCCAGCAGGTTCGACATCGAGGCGCTGACGATCGCACCCGGGACGTTGCCGCGGGCGATGTTGGTGAATGCGATCGACGACTGGACCGTCGACGGCACCAGGCAGGCGAACAGCAGCCCCAGGTAGAGGTTTTCGCCGACGAGGGGCTGCACCATCGGGCGCATGGCGAACCCGATGATCGGGAAGACGATGAAGGTGAACGACAGGATCGTCAGGTGCAGCCGCCAGTGGGTCAGACCCGCGAGCGCCTCGCGCGGATGCAGCCGCGCACCGTAGAGGAAGAACAGCAGGGCGATGGCCGCGATGACGACCTTGTCCATCACATCGGCGAAATCCCCGCGTGCCGGGAACAACGACGCGACGACGACGGCGGCGATGATGGCCAACACGAAGCCGTCGACGGGGGATTTGGCCAGCAGGGCGCGCGGCGAGAAACCCACCGGTGTCAGACTCGTTCGGAACCGTCGAAGCAGGCGTCGCGCATCTCGCACCCACCACAGGTGGTGCCGGTGCCGCAGATGTCCTCGTCGGTGGCGCATGCCTGAGCGTCGGCGGCCGGCGACTCCTCCCCGTGTCCGCCGCAGCCGCATTCCGAGCCGCAGCCCGACGGCTCGGGGTCGGCGGGCAGGCCGGCGACCGCGCGGATCGCCGCACCGGAGAGCAGGCCCACGAGGGCGAGCGCGACGACCAGGCCGATCAGGCCCAAGATGATGCCGGCGACACCCTTCTGGGTGGCGGCGAGACCGGCCGCGACGAGGGCCAGCATGCCGGTGGCGATGAGGCCGGGCGCGACCACCCGGTTCGCCGTGGTGAACGCGCGCTCGCTGCGCATCGTTTCCTTACTGCGGATACCGACGTAGCGGTTGCGGCGCAGAAGACCCGTCCACCCGGCAATTCCGAGCGCGATCCAGGCGACGCCGCTGACAGCGGCGATCGCCGCAACGACAAGTGCGATCACATCGGCCACGCCTACCACTGTACGACGTGGCGGACGCCACCATTTACGCTGGTCGGGTGACTGGATCGAACCCGAACGCCCCCGAGCCCGAGGCCGCGCACCGCTACACCGCGCAGCTGGCGGGCGAGATCGAATCGCGCTGGCAGCAGGAGTGGAGTGAGCGCGGGGTCTACGAGGCGCCCAACCCCGTCGGACCGCTCGCCGGCAACCTGAGCGGATTCTCCGCCGACGACAAGCTGTTCATCCAGGACATGTTCCCCTACCCGTCGGGCGCGGGGTTGCACGTCGGCCATCCGTTGGGCTTCATCGCCAGCGATGTGTTCGCCCGCTTCTCCCGGATGGACGGGCGAAACGTCTTGCACACCATGGGCTTTGACTCCTTTGGTCTGCCTGCCGAGCAGTACGCCGTGCAGACCGGCACCCATCCGCGCACCACCACCGAGGCCAATATCGAGCGGTACCTCGAGCAGATCCGCCGCCTGGGGCTCGGTCACGACGAACGCCGCCGGGTGGCGACCACCGACGTCGAGTTCTACCGCTGGACGCAGTGGATCTTCCTGCAGATCTACAACGCCTGGTTCGACCCCGAGGCCGAGACCGGGACCGACGGCCGGCGCGGCAAGGCGCGGCCGATCGCCGACCTCGTCGCCGAGTTCGAGTCCGGGGTGCGCAGCCTGCCCGACGGCCGGGTGTGGGCCGATCTCGACGAGAGCGCGCGCCGGGCCGTCCTCGACGAGCACCGCCTGGTCTACCTGAGCAACTCGCTGGTGAACTGGTGCCCCGGGTTGGGCACCGTCCTGGCCAATGAAGAGGTCACCGCGGACGGGCGCAGCGAGCGCGGCAACTTCCCGGTGTTCCGCAAGAACCTGCGGCAGTGGATGATGCGGATCACCGCGTACTCCGACCGCCTCCTCGACGACCTCGAGTTGCTGGACTGGCCGGAGAAGGTCAAGACCATGCAGCGCAACTGGATCGGCCGGTCGCGCGGTGCGCACGTCGATTTCGCGCTGCCCGGGGACCGCTTGATCAAGGTGTTCACCACCCGCCCGGACACGCTGTTCGGAGCGTCGTACATGGTGCTGGCGCCCGAGCACGACCTCGTCGACGAGATCGTCGCCGAGGCGTGGCCGAGCGGCGTCGACCCCCGCTGGACCGGCGACAAGGGCGATCCGATGGCGGCGGTCGCCGCTTACCGGGCCTCCATCGCGGCGAAGTCCGACCTGGAGCGCCAGGAGAACAAGGAGAAGACGGGCGTCTTCACCGGTGCCTACGCGACCAACCCGGTCAACGGCGAGCAGATCCCGGTGTTCATCGCCGACTACGTCCTCATCGGCTACGGCACCGGCGCCATCATGGCCGTGCCCGCGCACGACACCCGCGACTACGAGTTCGCCACCGCCTTCGGTCTGCCGATCCGCGAGGTAATCGGCTCCGAGTCGGGTGTCGCCGAAGCAGCGTTCATCGGCGACGGACCGCTGGTGAACTCCGGCTTCCTCGATGGGCTGTCCGTCGACGAGGCCAAGTCCGCGATCGTGGCGAAGCTGGAGGCCGACGGGACCGGCGTCGGGACCGTTCAGTACAAACTGCGCGACTGGTTGTTTGCGCGGCAGCGGTACTGGGGCGAACCCTTCCCCATCGTTTACGACGCCGACGGCAACGCGCACGCGCTGCCCGAGTCGATGCTCCCCGTCGAGCTCCCCGAGGTCGCCGATTACCAACCGGTGGCCTTCGACCCCGACGACGCCGACTCTGAGCCCTCTCCCCCGCTGGCCAAGGCGACCGAGTGGGTCACGGTTGAGCTCGACCTCGGCGATGGTTTGCAGACCTACACCCGCGACGTCAACGTCATGCCCCAGTGGGCGGGCAGCTCGTGGTACCAGCTGCGCTACATCGACCCGACGAACTCGGAAACCTTGTGCGCTAAGGAGAACGAGCAGTACTGGATGGGCCCGCGCCCGGCGGTGCACGGGGACAACGATCCCGGTGGGCTGGACCTCTACATCGGCGGCGTCGAGCATGCGGTGCTGCACCTGCTGTACTCGCGCTTCTGGCACAAGGTGTTGTTCGACCTCGGCTTCGTCACGAGCCGCGAGCCGTACCGAAAGCTGTTCAACCAGGGCATGATTCAGGCCTATGCCTACACCGACGCGCGTGGCGTCTACGTGCCGGCGGAGGAGGTGACCGAGCGCGACGGAAAGTTCTACTTCGCCGACGCCGAGGTCAGCCAGGAGTACGGGAAGATGGGCAAGTCGCTCAAGAACTCCGTCGCCCCCGACGACATTGCCCGCGACTACGGCGCCGACACGCTGCGCGTCTACGAGATGTCGATGGGTCCGTTGGACCAGTCGCGTCCGTGGGCGACGAAGGATGTCGTTGGCGCGCAGCGGTTTTTGCAGCGGGCGTGGCGCCTAGTCGTCGACGAGGAGACTGGCGCCGTCCGCGTCACCGATGCGGAGCCGTCCGAGGACGATCTGCGCGCCCTGCACAAGGCGATCGCCGGGGTGCGCGACGACCTGGTGAACCTGCGGACCAACACCGCCGGCGCCAAGCTCATCGAGCTGACCAACCACCTGACGAAGGCCTACCCGGCGGGTGCGCCGCGCGCCGTCGTCGAGCCGTTGGTGTTGATGTTGGCACCGCTCGCGCCGCACATCGCCGACGAGCTGTGGGAGCGGCTGGGCCACGATGCCTCGCTCGCCCACGGCCCCTTCCCCGTCGCGGAGGAAAAGTGGCTGGTGGCGGATTCCATCGAGATCCCGATCCAGGTCAAGGGCAAGGTGCGCAGCCGGATCACCGTCGCCGTCGACGCCGACGAGGACACCATCCGTGCCGCGGCGCTGGCCGACGAGAAGATCGCCGCGCTGCTCGACGGCGAGCCGCGCAAGGTGATCGTCGTTCCCGGCCGAATGGTCAACGTCGTCCCGTAATCGTCGACTGGGCCCTCAATCTCGTCGACTGGGCCCTCAATCTCGTCGACTGGGCCCTCAATCTCGTCGACTGGGCCCTCAGCCCTCGTCGTCGCGGTTGTGGGCACTGGTCGCCCCGGAGTAGCGTGGCGGTCAGCGTCGCGTGTTGATGGTGGACTGCGCCAGGCATGGAGGCGCGGTATGCGAAAGCTTCACTGTGACAGTCACTTTCAACCACATCATTATTGTCTCAGCGGACCGCGACACCGCGGCCGACTTCTACCGGGATCTTTTCGAGCTCGACGAGGGACCTGCCTGGGGCCCGTTCCGCAACCTGTTGCTCGACGGGGGCACGGGGGCGTTGCTGCAGTTCGCCTCTCCCCCGGTTGATGAGATCCAACCGCAGCATCTCGCGCTTCTCGTCGACGACGATCTTTTCGATCGGGCGATGGATCGTCTGCGCGAGCGAGGACTCGAGTTCTGGGCCGACCCGCAGATGACCAAGCCCGGTGAAACGAACAGCGGACACGGCGGTCGGGGCGTCTATCTGCGTGACCCCAGCGGCCATTTCTTGGAGTTCCTCACCGCGCCATATCTCTAGGGCCATATCTCTAGGCCGCTCGACGGGGGCGCCATGCCCATACGACAGGGGCGACCCACCCGGCGTCAGCTCTCGAGCTCCTTGGCGATGGAGCGCTCCAGGGACTGTGCGCCGACGACGGGGATCTCGATCAGTCCGTCGAGTTCCTTGCGAGCCTTGCGGTACGCGGCTTGACGCTCGGCCGGCGTGGCGGCCTCGTCGGCGGCGATCATGACGAGCCGGCGTGCCCGCTCCAACGACTCCCGCTCCACCGGTGAGAAGTCGGCCTGTTTGCGACGACGCGCCTCGCGCTCGGCGACGTCGAACGCCGTCGAGAAGTCGAGGACGGCGTCGCGGTACTCGACAAACTCGGAGGCATCCAGGTTTGACGCGTCGACGCCGGTCGGGCTCGCGTCCTGGCCCGGGCGCAGGAGATCCGCACGGGCCTTGGCCTTGTGGAATTCGCGGGTGAGCGGCTCACGAACATCGACGAGCATGGGATAGCTGATGATCGTCGCCAGGTCGATTTCATAGTCCCACCAGCGCTGATTCACCTCGTCATGGGTGCGCAACGCCGTACGCAACTGCTCGGCGTTCACGCGTGCGAGGCGGTTCTCCTCGATCTGTGCGGCCGAGCGCGCCCGCGCCATGTCCAGCTTGTAGCGACGCCGCCGCTCCAGTTGGCGGTTGTACCGGTGCAGCCACGGACCGGCCACGGCGCTGATCGGGAAAATCAGCCACCAATACTGCGCGATTGCGGCAACGACCGGACCCACACCCTCGATCGTAGCCACCCGACGTCAGGCGCGATTAGGCTCGCGACCGTGGCCACCTGGGATCCGTCGACGTACCTGGCGTTCGCCGATCACCGCACCCGTCCCTTCCTCGAGCTGATCACCGCGGTCGACCGGGGACCTGCCGACGTGGACAGCATCGTCGACCTGGGCTGTGGCCCCGGCCACCTCACCCACTACCTGCGACAGCGCTGGCCCGACGCAACGATCCTGGGCGTCGACTCGTCGCCGGCGATGATCGAGCAGGCGACCAGGACCAACGACGACCCGCGCGTGCGCTACGAGACCGCCGACATCACGACTTGGTCCGGCGGGCCCGTCGACCTGGTGGTGTCCAACGCCATGTTCCAGTGGGTCGAGGACCAGTGGGCGGTGCTGGACCGCCTGATCACCGACCTCTCCCCCGCCGTCGTCGCCGTCGGCGTACCCAACAATTCCGGGCAGCCCGCCCACCGGCTGCTCTACAACCTCGCCAGCCGCGAACCGTATGCGCCGCACCTGCTCGGCGCACGACGGCTGGCACAGGTGGAACCGGACGACTACCTGCGGTTCTTCACCGACCGCGGATTTGCGGTGAACGCGTGGTCGACCACCTACCTCCAGGTCCTGACCGGTGATGATCCTGTTTTCGCCTGGATCTCCGGTACCGGCGCGCGCCCGTACCTGCAGGGTCTGCCCGATGATCTGCGCACCCGGTTTGCCGACGAGTACCGCGCGGCGCTGCGCCAGGCCTATCCGGCCCAGTCGTTCGGGACGGTCTTCTCGTTCACCCGGACCTTTGCCGTGGCGTCGCGCTGACCCTCGTCGGGATCACCCGTCCCGCAGGGACTTGGCGGCCGAGGTGGCCAGTTCGTCGGCGATCTCGTTGTAATGGTCGCCGTTGTGGCCCTTGACCCATTTCCAGGTGACGCTGTGGCGGGACTCCTCGTCGACGAGGCGCTGCCACAGCTCGACGTTTTTGACCGGCTTCTTGTCCGCGGTGCGCCACCCGTTGCGCTGCCACCCCGCCACCCATTTGGTGATGCCGTTGCGGACGTAGCTCGAGTCGGTATAGAGGACGACGGTCGACGGCTTGGTGAGCGCGGCGAGTGCCTCGATCGCCCCGGTCAGTTCCATCTGGTTGTTCGTCGTATCGGGGACGGCGCCGGAGATCCGCTTCTCGTGGCCCCGGTAACGCAGCACGGCGCCCCACCCGCCGGGCCCGGGGTTGCCCAGGCATGCGCCGTCGGTCGAAATCTCCACAACTTGGTCGGTGTCGCCACTCACGACAAATGAGGGTACCGTCACGACGACGTTGCGATTCGGTCGCGGCACTCGCGGTGCATCGGACCACCAATCACAATTGTCACACCAGCAACATCCTTGATTGGAAGTACCCGCATGCCCGCACGCCGACTCCTCGTGGCCGCACTATCCGCCGGCCTGGCCGTGACCGCCCTGACTCTCACGCCGCCGACCGCCCACGCCTCACCGTGCAACGCCCTCGGACCGGTTGGCCACGACGTCGGCAGCACCGGGAGCGCCGCGTCGTCGCGGATCGGCATGGGCAGCCTCGACTTCGGCAGCTACTCCGCCCCGGGCAAGAAGCCGCAGATGCCGCTGAAGAAGCTGCACGGCGGCCCGTCGCAGACGGTCCAGTGGGTGACCGGGCCGTTGAGCCCCAACCGCACCGACAAGCGGTTCTCGATCACCTCGACCGACGTCGGCATCCCGTGGGACAACGGCTCGGGCCAGGTCCTGATGGCGTTCGGCGACACCTGGGGCAAGTGCAACGGTGCCATGGTCTGGCGCCACAACACGATGCTGCGCGCCAACGGCAACAGCGACGTGTCCAAGGGCATCTCCTTCCCCAACGCGATGCCGGGCAACATCCGCTCGGGTGCCTCGGTGACCGCGGCCCATCCGAACTTCGCGCAGCCGATCACCAACGGCATCGGGATCAAGAACATCGAGGTCGGGCGCATCCCGACGGCGGCGATCTCGATCGGCGGCGTGCAGTACCTGTCGTTCATGTCGATCTTGCGCTGGGGCGCGGCGGGCCGTTGGGAGACCAACTTCTCGGCGATCGCGACCTCGCGCGACAACGGTCAAACCTGGCGGGTGGAGAACAACACCATCCGCTCGCGGTACGAACTCAACATCCCGGGCGTGCCGAACACCGCCACCGGGCAGGGCCGGTTCCAGGTCAGCTCGTTCCTGCGTGACGGGCCGTGGGTCTACCAGTACGGCACCCCCAACGGCCGCTACGGCGCGCTGTTCCTGAGTCGGGTCCCGGCCAACCGGATCCTCGACATCAACGCCTACCAGTACTACCGCGGTGGCGGGCAGTGGTCGGGTTTCAGCGGCGACGCGACGAAGATCGCCACCGAGCCGATCGCCGAGGTCTCGGTGCGCTACAACAGCTTCCTGAAGCGCTACGTCATGTTGTCCTCGCGCAAGGGCAGCATCACGCTGCGCACCGCGCCGAACCCGGAAGGACCGTGGAGCGGACCGCGCACCATCGTCTCCGGCCGGCAGATCAGCAAGCTCTACGCGCCCTACATCTGGCCGCGCGACACCGGCAGCGCACTGTACTTCGTCGCCTCCCGGTGGGACGACTACAACGTGATGCTGATCCGCACCGACCTCTCCTCGATCAGGTAGGCCCGGCGTCGGTGAGCGAGCGCATCGCACTGCTTCGCGCGGTCAACGTGGGCGGCGCGACGCTACCCATGGCGCGGCTGCGTGAGATCGCCGAAATGCTTGGGGCACAAGATGTTTCGACCTACATCGCCTCGGGGAACCTGCTCTACACCCCGCCCGGTGCCTCGGCCGAGTTCGACGAGGCGCTCGAGCGCGCCATCGAAGCGGAGTTCGGCTTCTACCGCGAGGTCATCAGTCGCACCCCCGACGAGCTCGATGCCGCGCTGCGGGCGCATCCGTTCGACGTCGTCGAACCAAAATTCTCCTACGTCTACGCGCTGACCGGGACCCCGACGGCGGCGGCCGCCGCGGCCCTCGCCGACCGCGTCGCCGCCACCGAACACGTCGCCGTGATCGGCAACGACCTGCACATTAGGTATGACGAGGGGGCCGGTAAATCGGCCCTGACACCGGCGGTCATCAAACGCGCTCTCGGGTTCACCGGGACCGGGCGCAACCTCAACACCGTCGCCAAGCTCGTCGCCCTCGCCCGGGCCTGACGGAACCGTCGGGGGCCGCGCTGCGTCCAAGATGCATGAGTCCCCCACCGGAATCCACGCACACCTTCGGAGTCGATCCGGCCGAGACGGCGGCACTGGCCCGTTCGTGGCGTCGCCACGGCCGGGTCTTGGCCAACCTCGACGTCGACGAGCTGGCGAACACGGTCGGCGCCGGCCACTGCCTGGCTGCGGCCCGCGCGGCTGCCGCCCCCACCAAGCGCGTCGGCGTCGACATCGCCAACCGGCTCGACGTGCTCGGGCAGATCGTCGGGCGGTTCCAGGCGCGGGCGGTCGACGACGACGCCGCGGCCGGGCGCGCGCTGCACGGACTGGCGGACCGCTGATGCTCACCGTCGAGGAGGTCGCCGGCTGGCCCGACCGGCCCCTGGCGCAGGCCGCGCGCCAGGCGCGCGACAACGCCCGCACGGTGCGGACCGAGGTGGCTGCGGCCCGGGCCGATCTGACGGGGATGGCGCGGTGGCGGGGACGTGCACACGAGGCGGCCGGTCGGCGGATCGCCGAGGAGGCCGACCATGCCGACGAGGTGTCCCGGGTGCTCGCGGCGTTCGCCGACGCGGCCGATGAGGCCGGAGCGGAGTTGGGCGAGGGGCGCGACCGGGTGCTGCGCCTGGTCGCCGAGGAATCGGGCCTACCGGTCGGGGAGCGGCCGCGCGGGGTCGACGCCGATGGGCCGGAGCCGGCACGGGGGGTGAGAGTCGCGGGGGCGTTGGCCGAGCTCGACGCGCTCGACCGGAGTCGTGCGGCACGCCTGGCACGCCTGGTCGCGGACCTGGAGGCGATGGTCGGGGGCCACGTCACGGTCGCCACCGACGAGGGTCGTCGGGACCCGGACGCGGTGGTCAACCGTCTCGTCGCGATGAGCCCGGAGCAGCGCCGGGAGCTGATGCGGCGCATGAGCCTGGGTGACGTCGACCGTCTCGTCGCGGCCAACCCGCAGATGCTGGGACGGCTCGACGGGGTGCCCTTCCCGGTGCGGATTGCCGCGAACCGCCGGGCGATCGAGGAGGCGTTGGAAGACGAGATCCGACGGGGAGCCGGCGACGGTGCACGGGCCCGTGAACTGCGCGGCATGCTCGGGACGGTCGCCGATCCGCACCGTCCCGGCGCACGGGTGCGCCGGCAGTTCGTGAGCTTCGCCAATGCCGGGGCCGGACGGTCGATCGAGATGTTCGGCCGGTGGGGTCCCGACACCCGCGGCGCCGCGGTGTACGTGCCGGGTACCGGGACGTCCCTCGAGACGGCGGCGCCCAACCGCACCGCCGCGTGGAATCTGGCCAACCGCAGCGGCGGACCGGTCTTCCTCTACATGGACGGCGACTTCCCGCAGACCCTCGCCGCAGCGGTCAGCCCCGGATTCGCAACCTCGATGGCGCCGGGTCTGGTGGCCTTCGGACAGGCGCTCGACGCCGAGGTCGCCGACCACGTGCCCGGCGCTGCGACGACGTATATCGGTCACTCCTACGGCGGCGCTGTGGTGGGGACGGCCGAGCAGCTGGGGCTGCGGGCCGACCGGGTCGTGTACGCGTCGGCGTCGGGGACCGGAGTCCTCCCCGGCGGGGCGCAGACATGGGCCAATCCTGATGCAGCACAACGGTTCTCAGTGACACCGCCGGGGGACCCCATCCACGCGGCCCAATCGTCGGGGATGCACGGCGGCGATCCGGACACCGCGCCGGGGGTCACCCGGATGGACTCGGGGGACTACTCGAACGGGGAACGTGTGCGCGGCTCGCGCGGGCACGGCGGTTACTTCGACGACCCGGGCAGCGATGCCTTCCGGAACATGGTCGCGGTGATCCGGGGCGACCCGGTGACCACCTATGTGCCTCGGGAGGGTGACTGACCCGGCCCCGCCGAGCCCCGGTCAGCGCCTAGGCTCGGTGACATGGCCACACCACAACCGCGATGGATCACCGAGACCGAGCCCGGCCACAGCGAGTGGTACATCGAACGCTTCCGCACGATGGCTGAACAGGGTGCCGATCTCGCCGGCGAGGGCCGCCTGATCGACGCGATGGTGCCGCGCGGCTCACGGATCCTCGACGCCGGTTGCGGGCCCGGTCGCGTCGGGGGATACCTCCACGAGGTGGGGCACGCCGTCGTCGGCGTCGACGTGGACCCAAAGCTCATCGCGGCGGCCGACGCCGACCACCCCGGCCCGACCTGGCTGGTGGGGGATTTGGCCGAACTGGACCTGCCGGCACGTGGTATCGGTGAGCCGTTCGACGCGATCGTGTGCGCGGGCAACGTGATGGTTTTCCTGGCACCCGGCACCGAGGCCCTGGTGCTGAGACGCTTCGCCGCGCACCTGGCCGACGACGGGGTGGTCGTCGTCGGCTTCCACACCAACCGCGACTTGGCGCTGGCCGATTTCGACCGCGCCGTCGACGAGGCCGGATTGCACCTCGACCTGCGCCTGGCGACCTGGGACGTGCGGCCGTGGCGCGATGATGCCGACTTCGCGGTGTCTATTCTGCGGAAGGCGCCGGGGTCGTCGTGAGCGCGTCGCCCGGCCCCTCCGGTCCGGCGCGGGACCCCTACGTCGACGACCAGGGCGATGTGTGGACGCCCGTGCCCGACTCGGGCGTGTCCGGTCCGGCCGCGGCAAGTCCGCCGTCGGCGCGCCGGTTCGACCCGGCACTGGTGAAGCTCGGCGTACTGGTGACGGTCATCGCGGTGGTCGTCGGCGGGCTGTGGGTGCACAGTCTTGGCAAGCCGTCGTCGTCGCGCACCGATGACGTACTCGCGGAACTGTCGAAGGCCCAGCGGTGGACTCCGCCGGCGCCCACCCGCACGGCACCGCGCCGCGGCTGTACCGGCCTGGCCGCGACGCCCACGGCCCAGACGCCGCCGGGATGGAAGACCGTGGTCGGGACCTGGGGCCTGACCTACGACGTGCCAGCCGAGTGGACGGTCAGCGGGTGCAACCGCGTCGTCGGGTGGGAGTATCCCTGCGACGACGGGCCGTTCGGCTTCTGTGTGGCCCGCGCACTCGACAGTTCGGCGGTCCAGCGGTCGCGCGAGGCGCGGTGCCTGGGCACCCAGACGACGATCGTCGGATTCGGCGGTGCCGCCCGTCTCCCCGACATCCGTGATGCCCTCGACGTCGAAAAGCGCGCGGTCAAAAGGATTTACACCTCGTCGTCGGGTGGACCGCCGCCCCTGGTGGAGATGGGTTCCGAGCGGTCGATCACGGTGGCCGGGCGGCCCGCCGTGCAGCAGGTCGCGTCGGTCAGCGGAATCAGTCCGAAGCGTTGCATCGGGCCCCGAGCCCTGCACAGCATGATCGCGACGCGGGTCCCGGCCCAGCGCAACACGGTGATCTTCGTGATCTCGATCGGGCAGGGATACGACGGGGCGCCGGAACCGTCGGTCATCGACCGGATCGTCGCGACGCTGCGCCCCTCGTCGTAGTCTGGCGCGACGCTTGGGTCGGCGAGGCCTACCGCCGACGATTCAGTCGGCGAGGAAGGCGGCGACCGTGGACTCGAAAGCCTGCTTCGCCTCGATCATCACCCAGTGTCCGCACCGGGGGAAGATGTGCAGCTGCGCGTCGGGGATCAGGCGCATCGGAACCATGGCCATATCCGGCGGACTGACCCGGTCGTCGCGTCCCCAGGTCAGCAGCGTCGGGCACGAGACTTTGTGCATCATCGCCCAGTAGGGGGGCGCGTCGGAGGCGGCCATGAACTGCTGCTGCATCTCAAAAGCCTTGGAGCCGTACATCATTGCCGCGGTCTGCTGTGCGTCGGGATTGGTGGCCGCCGCCCAGCGCTCCTCGATGAGTTCCTCGGTGACCAGGGAACGGTCGTAAACCATCGAGTTGAGCCAGCGTACGAGTTTGTCGCGGTCGGGGGCGTCGGTGAACTCCTGCAGCAGCCGCAGGCCCTCCGTCGGGGTCGGGCTGAAGATGTTGGGTCCCACACCGCCGATGGTCACGAGTTTGGCGACCCGCTCAGGCTTCTTGATGGCGAGGTTGACACCCACCACACCGCCCATCGAGTTACCGATGATCGGCGCCGACTCGATGCCCAGCGCATCCATGAAGCGGATCACCGAGGAGCCGGCGGTCATCACCGGGTGCCCCTCGACGGCGTCGCTGACACCGAAGCCGGGGAACTCGAGGACAAGCGCGCGGTGCGTCTGGGCGAAGAACCCGAGGTTGCCGCGGTAGTTGCGCCAGCCGTTCACGCCCGGCCCCGATCCGTGCAGCAGGATCAGCGGGGGAGCGTCGGGCGATCCCGCCTCGTGGTAGCGGAGTACGCCCTTGTCGGTGGTCAGTTCGCGCTTGGTCGCGTCGTAGGAGACATCCACGACCGCCATACTAGAACACGTTCTAGTTATGGGCTACCAGATGCGCACCCGCTGGGCCGGCTCGAGGTACAGATCGTCGCCCGGCTCGACGTCGAAAGCGTCGTAGAAGGCGTCGACATTGCGGAGCACGCCGTTGCAGCGGAACTCCGGCGGCGAGTGCGGATCGATCGCGAGGCGCTTGATGGCCTCCTCGTCGCGCGTCTTGGACCGCCAGATCTGGGCCCAGCTGTAGAACAGCCGCTGCTCGCCGGTCATCCCGTCGATCACCGGCGGGTCCGGGTTCGCCAGCCAATAGGCGACGAGCGCGATCGACAGGCCGCCGAGGTCGCCGATGTTCTCGCCGATGGTGAACTCGCCGTTGACCTTGTGCTCGGCATCCAGGCCGGTCGGGGTGAACTCGTTGTACTGGTCGATCAGCGCGCGGGTGCGGGCCGCGAACTCGGTGCGGTCCTCGTCGGTCCACCAGTCCACGAGGTTGCCGTCGCCGTCGTACTTGGCGCCCTGGTCGTCGAAGCCGTGGCCGATCTCGTGGCCGATCACCGCACCGATCCCGCCGTAGTTGGCGGCATCGTCGGCGTCGGCGTCGAAGAACGGCGGCTGCAGGATCGCGGCGGGGAAGACGATCTCGTTCATCCCCGGGTTGTAGTACGCGTTGACCGTCTGCGGGGTCATGAACCATTCGTCGCGGTCGACCGGTTGGCCGATCTTGCCGAATTCGCGGTCGTACTCGTAGGCCGAGGCCCGCGCGACGTTGCCGATGAGGTCGCCGCGGTCGACGAGCAGCGCCGAGTAGTCGCGCCACCGGGCCGGGTAGCCGATCTTGGGGTTGAAGGCCTCGAGCTTCGCCAAGGCCTTGGTGCGGGTCGTCGGGGTCATCCATTCCAGGTCGGAGATGTTGCGGCGGTAGGCCTCGACGAGGTTGGCGATCAGTTCGTCCATGCGGGCCTTGGCGGCGGCGGGGAAGTGCTCGTCGACGTAGAGCCGGCCAACCGCGAATCCCATGGCCCCCTCGACGAATCCGACGCCGCGCTTCCAGCGTTCCCGGATCTCCGGCGCACCGGACAGGGTGCGGCCGTAAAAGGCGAAGTTCTCGTCGACGAAGCGTTGCGGGAGGTACGGCGCGGCGGAGTGGAGGAGCTTCCAGCGCAGCCAGGTCTTCCAGTCCTCCAGCGGCCGGGAGGCGACGAGCTCGCCGATCCCGGAGATGAAGTCGGGCTGGCGGACGACGACTTCGGCGAAGACCGGGTCGTGGCTGGTGCCCAGGCCGGCGATCCACTGCTCGGCGTCGAAGGCGCCGGCCGCGGTTTCAAGGTCGCCGTAGGAGAGGAGGTTGTAGGAGCGTTCGGCGTCGCGGCGGGCGACGACGTCCCAGTGGTGCGCGGCGATCGCGGTCTCCAGGTCGAGCACGGTTGTCGCGGCGCCGGCCGGATCGGGCAGGTCGGCGAGCGCGAACATCGCCTCGACGTGGTCGCGGTAGGCCGCGCGGGTCTGCGCGTGCTTCTCGTCGCGGTAGTAGCTCTCGTCGGGCAGACCGATGCCGGACTGGGTGAGGTGGACCAGGTAGCGCGACGAGTTCTTGGCGTCGGTGTCGACGTAGCAGCCGATCAAGCCGGCCACGCCGTGGCGCTGGAGTCGACCGATCCGGCGGGCGAGGGCTTCAGCAGTGGTGATCTCGGCGATGGCGACCAGCTCGTCGGCGATCGGCCCGATGCCCAGGGCCTCGATGTGGTCGACATCCATGAAGGAGTTGTAGAGGTCGCCGATCTTGCACTCGTCGGTGCCAGATTCGGCCGCGGACTGCGACGCGGCGACGATCAGGTCGCGCACGTTCTCCTCGGCGCGGTCGCGCAGGACGATGAAGGAGCCGTCGATGCTGCGGTCGGCCGGGATCTCGTGGGTGGCCAGCCACTTGCCGTTGAAGTGGGCGTACAGGTCGTCCTGGGCGCGCACCGTGTCGTCGATGAAGGAGAGGTCGATGCCGGAGGTGGGAGTCGTCGCAGTCACGGTCTCCATCCTGCCTGAATCACCCGGGTCTCCGCCCGTCTCTGTCCGTCGACTGGGCCCTCATTCCTGCCGAGTGGGCCCTCCTTCCTGCCGAGTGGGCCCTCGATCTCGTCGACTGGGCCCTCATTCCTGCCGAGTGGGCCCTCGATCCTGCCGAGTGGGCCCTCATTCCTGCCGACTGGGCCCTCGATCCCGCCGAGTGGGCCCCGATTACTCGCCGAGGCCCTTGCGCATCACCCAGATGAGCGCCTCAGACGTCTCGTCGCCGTTCCCGACGAGGGGCGTCCCACCGAGGTCGACCGCACGCATCGCGTCTCCGACCCCGAGAACTTCTCCTTCGACGCGGAGTTCCCCGGCCGTGACGAAGACATGGGCGTACCTCCCCCCGGGCAGGACCGTGCGTCCGCCCTTCTGCAGGCGGGCCACCCACAGCGTCGCCGCACGATTCGCGAGTCGAATGGCCGAATCGACGTCGGCATCGCCCGAGGCGACGGGAATCAGGCCGCCCGCGGTGAGTTCGGAATCGATGTCGGCCTGGTCGTAGCCCGGGTCGATGCCGGGCTCGTCGGGCATGACCCACATCTGGACATAGCTGACGTCGACGAGCCCGGAACCCTCGACCCGCAACCCGTCGTCGCTCCAGGTGTCGTTGCGTTCAGAGTGCTCGATCCCGGTGCCGGCGCTCATCCGCTGGGCCAGGCCCGGGTAGACGATCCCGCTGTTGCCCCGCGAGTCTTGGTGGACCAGGCTTCCCGACCTCACCCACGTAATGATCTCGGTTTCGCGATGGGCGTGGGTATCGAAACCTTGGCCCGGCCGCAATGTCTCGTCGTTGTGGACGAGAAGGACGCCATGATGCGTGTTCGCCGGATCGTAGTGATCGCCGAAGGAAAAGCTGTGCGCCGACGACAACCAGTCCGTCGTCGTGGTGAACCGGTCGCCGGCCCGATGCACCGAGAAACCCATGTCTCCAGTGTGCACCCGACGGCGTGGACGTCGAGGAGCCGAGGGCCCACTCGGCGAGATTGAGGGCCCAGTCGGCGAAGAACAGGGCCCACTCGGCAGGAATGAGGGCCCACTCGGTGGGATCGAGGGCCCAGTCGACGAGATCGAGGGCCCAGTCGGCGAAAAGGAGGGCCCAGTCGGCGTTATGGGGGCGTGATGGGGTTGTAACGGAGACGGTGCCCGGAGAAGTCGCAGGAAGACTGCGACAGATGTGAAGATTGTTACTTATGGGACTCATGATGTTTTCTGGGGTCGACGACGGACGCGCCCGACGTGGCTGGGTGCCGCGGGCGGCGATTGCCGTCACCGCGGTCGGGGCGTGCTGCGCTGCGCTCACCTCGTGCTCGTCGGAACCGGCCGCGGCCGCCGCGGTCATCAACGACTTCGCGTCGGCGGTCTCCCAGCAGAACATCCAGCACGCGGCGTCGCTGACCACCGCACCCGGGCAGGCCAGCACCGAGCTGACCGAGACGATGGACGGGATGCACGCGTCGAATGTCGAGGCGAAGGTCCTGCGCACCGTCGGCTACAGCGACGGCACCGCCGGGTTCACCCTGAAGACGACCTACCACTGGAACACCGGCGGTGAGGGAGACGAGACGGGGACGGCCAAGCGCCGCGAATTCGTCGTGGAGACCCAGGGCACCGCGCGCGAACTGTCCACCGGCTGGCGCGTGCAGTGGGAGCCGGCGATCATCTACCCGGGGCTGCGGCCGGGCGGGCGGATCAACGAGATCCGTACCGACGCCCGTCCCGCCCCGCGGGTGCTCTCGCGGCGCAACCAGCCCTTCATGGTCATGCAGCCGATCAACGAGGTCGTCATCGACACCTCGCGGACCGAGAACATCGGCCGGACGGTGGCTGCCGTCGCCCGGGTGATCGCGCCGATGGCCCCGCAGGTCACCTCCGACGTCATTCTCAAGAAGATCTCGAGCAGTCCCGGCGAGCCGGTCGTCGCCGTGGCGCTGCGCGACCCCGACATGAAGGTCCTGGCCGGCGACCCGGCGAAGATCCGCGGCGTCACCGTGCGCCGGACCGAGCGCCTGGTCATGACCGATCGGCAGCTGAGCTCACCGCTTGAGGAGGGTCTGAGCAACTACTGGCAGGCCATCCGGGACGCCACCGCCGGTTGGCAGATCGTCGTCCAGCAGCCGGGTGAGGCGCCGAACCGCCTCGACGGCCATCAGGGACCGGCGGCCCGCAACATCACCACCACGGTCGATCCGAAGGTCCAGCGTGCGGTGGGGATCGCCGCCATCGAGGTGGCCCAGCCGACGACGGTGCTGGCGCTCGACGCGAGGACCGGCGGCATCCTCGGTATGGCCCGTAACCAGGCCGCCACCGACCGTGGGATCAACATCGACGGCGAGTACACGACCGGGTCGTCGTTGGCCGCGGTCTTCGACGCGGTGACCGCCTACGCCAAGGCCCACAACATCGGCACCGACGAGGTGTTGGACCGGCTGGGTCTGGGCGTGGCGTTCACGGTGCCGGGTGCCTCGTCGCCGCAGCGCAACGGCCTCGGCGTCGAGCGCATCGACTACCGTCCGGGCGAAGTCCGCGCCTCCATGCTCAACGTCGGCGCGCTCGGTGTCGCGCTGGGTCGGGCCGTCGCCGGCGAGAAATCCGCCGCAGCGCCCTACATCGTCTCCGGCCAGGTCACCAAGATCGAAGGCGGACGGCTCGGGTCGCTCGACGGCGACCTGGTGCGCCCGATCCTCGACGCCATGGCCACGACCGTGCGACGGGGAGACGCCAGCGACCTCACCGACGCGAAGGGGTTGCGCGCACTTGTCGGCACCAACGGCCCCGACGGCCCGGGGTGGTTCCTCGGCATCATCGACAACAAGGTGATCGTCGTCTACACCGAGGGCCAGCGATCGGGCACCGCCGCGCTGCAGGCGATGCAGAAGTACCTCAAGGTCCGCTGACAGGTCCGCTGACCGCCGATCACCCGGCGGAGGCGTGGGTTAGCGCCGCACCAGGTGGTACAGGCGCGCGGCCACGGTGCGCCAACCGAGCAGGAAGACGCACAAGGACAGTGTCGCGACAGCGATGAACCAGGCCGCGGTGCCCTGGTGCAGCACCGCCCGCAGCGCCATCCCGACGGCGACGGTGAAGAACCAGATGGCGATGCCGTAGGGCACCACGCGCTCGGGCCGGAAGGCGCGCGAGCCGGGCTGGTCCGTCGTCCCGATGTGGGTGTAGACGTACGTCAGCGACCATCCGACCGCGGCGCCGGCCAGGAACGGCCAGGCGGTGTCGACGATCCCGAGAACCGACAGCCCTTCGTCGTGGCTGCGCCGCCCCGTCGCCGCGAACACCACGATCATCGCCGCGTCCACGAGCGCGGTGACGAGCAGCGGAAGCTGCAGCGCCGTGCGTGTTTGTTGTGCTCTCACCCCGGATGTCATCGCCTTCTACGGTAGCTTCCAGGCGTCGTCCTCGGGCGGCCGGTCGTCTCCGGCGTCACCGTCGTCGTCGTCGCAACCGCTCGTATCGGCGCCGAACCTGCCACCGCGCCCGGGGATCGGGTCCTCGGGGAGGGGGTGCCCGAGGATCAATCGTCGCTGGTCGTCGGTGAATCCGAGCAGCGGCCGATCCGGGTCGGCCGGGGTCGCGGTGCGCAGGCTTTCCTCGAACTCGTCGGCTGAATCCTCGGCGGTCCGAATTCGCGACCGGAACATGACGATGATGACGACCCATCCGACGAGCGACACCAGCACCCAGCTGACCAGGCGGTACAGGATGACCGCCACCACCGCGTCACCGGTGGTCATCCCGGCCGGCACGAGGGCGGCGACCATCGCCGCGTCGACGACGCCGAGCCCGCCGGGCAGCAGCGGGATCGCGGTGCCGACGGCCTTCGACGCGGCGTAGGCGACGGCGATACCGGCGATGGAGGGGTGGGAACCGATCGCCCAGCAGGCGAACATGAGGCAGAAGACGTCGGCGATCCAGTTGAACAGGCTCCACCCAAAGGCGATCCCGGCGTCCTTGCGGGTCAGCTGCACGGCACCGAGCTGGTCGATCAGCTTCGTCAGCCGCTCCTGGCCGGCGTCCACCGGGCGATTGCGCAGTTCGTTGTACCAGGTGAGGATCTTCGACCCCAGGGTGTGCACGGTGGCCGGGTGGCTGGCCAGGTATTGCAGCACGGCGACGAAGGCGATGAAGCCGAGGATGGAGAACATCGTCGAATACGGGTTGGTCCGGGCACCCGCCAGTACCGCCCCGCCGATACCCAGGGTCGCGAGGCCGACACCGGCGAGCAGGCCGGACATGACGACCTGCCACGACGCGACGACCGGGTTGGCGCCCCACCGGCGCGTCTCGCGGTAGGTGAACGCGGGGGCCAGGACCTGGCCGCCGGGCATCGTCTGGCTCAGCGAGTTGGCGGCCAAGACCACCGAGAGCGAGCGCCACTGCGAGACGATGACGCCGGCCGAGCGGAACAGGGCGCGCTGAACGCGGGCGAAACTGTCGAGGTTGGCCATCGAAGCCACGAAACACGCGCTGAGCCAGCCCCAGTGGATGTCGCCGATGCGGCCCCACGCGGTGGAGAACTGGTCGCGGACGAGGTAGCCCTCGACGACGAGGACCGCGATGATCGCGACCAACATGACCCAGCGAAGCGCTTTTCTGCTGCGTTGCCAGATCGCGCGACGCGATTGTGCCATGCCGGATAGGTTACCTAACCCGGTATGGGGCCTGAACTGCCTAGTCTGGGGCGCATGAGCGAAACTGCAAATCCGTCGCCGCATCCGGTGCCGCCCGGGGTCCGCGCCGCCGCCGCCTGGTCGTGGCGCCTGTTGGTGATCGGCGCGCTGTTGGTCGCGCTCTTCGTCGCCTTCATGAAGTTTGACACCGTGTTGGTTCCGGTGGCGATCGCGGTGCTCGGCACGGCGATGCTGGTGCCCCTCGTGGACTTCATGGACCGCAACGGGCTGCCCCGATCGGTCGCGGTGATCATCGCCATGGTCGGCATGTTGAGCGCCCTCGGCTTGGTGTTGACCTTCGTCGTCCGGGAGTTCATCAACGGACTGCCCGAACTGACCAAACAGGTGACCGCCACGGTCAACAGCGTCAAGAGTTGGCTGATCAGCGGGCCGTTGGGGATGGACAAGAAGCAGGTCGACAACGTCGGCAAGGACGTCATCGACTTCATCAACCACAACCAGGAGAAGGTGACCAGCGGTGCGCTCGCGACCGCGACGACGGCGACCGAGATCATCACCGGTGCCTTCCTGACGCTGTTCCTGATGATCTTCTTCCTCTACGGCGGGGGCCAGATCTGGAAGTACCTGACCCGATTCGTGCCCGCCGCGCAGCGCGAGCGCGTCCAGTCGGCCGGCCACGCCGGCTTCGGCACCCTGGTCGGGTACGTGCGGGCCACGGTGGCGGTGGCCCTCGTCGACGCGGTGGGCATCGGCATCGGTCTGGCGTTCATCGGTGTCCCGCTGGCCCTGCCGTTGGCGTCGCTGGTCTTCCTCGGCGCGTTCATCCCGATCGTCGGTGCACTGCTCACCGGTGGTGTCGCCGTGCTGGTGGCCCTGGTGACCAACGGATGGCTCGCCGCCGTCATAGCGCTGATCATCGTCGTCGCGGTGATGCAGTTGGAGAGCCACGTGCTGCAGCCCTTCCTGCTCGGACGGTCGGTGCGCCTGCACCCGGTCGCGGTGGTGCTGGGCATCGCGGCCGGCATCGTTTTGGCCGGCATCGTCGGCGGCCTGCTCGCCGTCCCGCTGATCGCCTTCATCAACACCGCGGTGCACGAGCTGCACGCCTGGCCGCGCCGCCTCGCCGCGGAGGGTGCGCCGGGGCGGTCGGTGGGCGAGAGCGGGGGAGTCACGCTCAGCGCCGAGCCCGACGACCCGACGTGGGACACCCGGTGACCGCTTCGGAGCCGATGGACCAGTCTCGGGCGGAGGCGCGGCGGGCCTGGCTGGTCCGGGTGCGCGAACGCATCGACGAGGATGCCTCGGCACCGCTGTGGCGCGCCGCGCAGGTATTCCGCGCGTTGTCGTTGGTGTACGCCGTCGGGTTCCAGATCGCGGTCAACGACTCGTTGGAGCGGCCGCGGGTGACCCTGGCGCTGTTCACCGTGCTGATCGCCTGGTCGGTCGCCTGCGGCGTCGCCTACCTCGTCGGCTTCGGCCGCAACTGGTTGTGGGTGGGCGCAGAGATCGCGGTGACCGTGGGACTGCTGTTCTCGACGTCGCTGGTCGCCTCGGACGAGTGGATCGCCGACAACCAGGCATGGCCGACGACGCTGTGGGCGTGCAACGCGATCATCTCCGCAGCGATCCTGGGCGGGGCGACCGGCGGCGCGCTGACCGGGGTGCTGGTGTGGGTCTCGTCGATCACCGTCAAGGGCGATGTGAATCTGGACTTCGGCCGCAACGCCCAACTCATCCAGTTGCTCTTCCTCGGCCTCGTCGTGGGCTGGGCGGCGACGAGCGGACGGCGCAACCACGAACTGCTCACCCAGGCCGCGCGCTACGCGGCGGCGGGGGAGGAGCGCGACCGGCTGGCCCGCCACGTCCATGACGGCGTCCTGCAGGTACTGGCCCTGATCTCGCGGCGGGGCCGGGAGATCGGCGGGGACACCGCCGAGCTCGCCGAGCTGGCCGGGGAACAGGAGCGGGCCCTGCGGGCGTTCCTGACCGAGCGGGCCGACGAGGACCGCGATTACGCCGACGCCACTGCGCGCGCCGCCGCCGACCGGGTCGACCTGGCGGTGCTGCTGCGCCGACACAGCGCCGCCGACGTCTCCGTCTCCACCCCGCGCGAGGCGGTGTCGGTCCCATCGCAGGTCGGGGCGGAGATCGACGGCGCCGTGCTCAACGCGCTGGACAACGTGATCCGCCACGCCGGGCCGGGTGCCCGGGCGTTCGTGCTGCTCGAAGACCTCGGCGACGAGTTGGTGATCAGCATCCGCGACGACGGCGTCGGCATCGAACCTGGCCGGCTCGACGAGGCCGCCGCCGATGGCCGCCTCGGCGTCGCCCAGGCCATCGTCGGGCGGATCGAGGCGCTCGGCGGGCGGGTCGAATTGGATTCGACCCCGGGGGCGGGGACAGACTGGGAGTTGACCGTGCCCGTGCACGATGACAAGATCCGCCGCGACGAGGAGCAGGCATGACAATCCGCGTGATGGTCGTCGACGACCACCCGATGTGGCGCGACGGAATCGAGCGCGACTTGACCGCCGAGGGGTTCGAGGTCGTCGCCACCGCCGACGGGGTGGGTGCGGCCGTGCGGCGGGCCACCGCGGTCACCCCCGACGTCGTGCTCATGGACATGCAGTTGCCCGACGGGACCGGGGCGCAGGCCACCGCGGAGGTGCTGGCCGCCTCCCCGTCGTCGCGGGTGCTGGTCTTGTCGGCTTCCGACGAGCGCGACGACGTGCTCGAGGCGGTCAAGGCCGGGGCCACCGGATACCTGGTCAAGAGCGCGTCGCGGGAGGAGATGGTCGCCGGGGTGCGGGCCACCGCCGACGGGCAGGCCGTCTTCACCCCCGGGCTGGCCGGGCTGGTGTTGGGGGAGTTTCGCCGGATGTCGGCGGGCGGGGACGACCCGGAGAAGCCGGTCCTGTCGCCGCGCGAAACCGAGGTGCTGCGCTACGTCGCGAAGGGCATGACGGCCAAACAGATCGCCGCGAAGCTGTTTCTCAGCCACCGGACGGTGGAGAACCACGTCCAGTCGTCGCTGCGGAAGCTGCAGCTGGCGAACCGCGTCGAACTGGCCCGGTACGCAATCGAACACGGCCTCGACGAGGCCGACGACTGAGTCGGGCTACGTCGCCTGGCCGTCTTGGCCGCGTGAGCGCCGCATCAGGTCCTGCACGCTGATCTCCTGATCCCGGTTGCCCGCGGCGCGTTTGCCGTCGCCGTCGTCGGGGTCGGTCTCGGCCGATGCCGATGCCGATCCGCCGGTCAGCCGGATGCCGCCCTCGCCCAGCTTCCACCCGCCGGTGTCGGGGGCGTCGGGGACCGCGGCGTTCGGCCCGCTCGGGGTGACCGCCGGCGTGGCCGGGTTCGGCCCGCTCGGCGTGACCGCGGCGGTGGTCGGGGCCACCCGGGTCGAGCGCCGCACCCGAGGCTGCGGCGGCCCGGCGGGACGCGCGGTGACCGGCGGCTGCTCGGGCTCCACGGGGGTGCTCGGCGGCGCCGGGGTGGGCGCCGGCGGCGCCGGGATCGGTGGCTGTGCACTGCGCGTCGTCGGCGGGGTGGCCGGGCGCGGCGCGGGGATGACGGTGGTGGCCGCCGATTCGCGGCGCGAGGCGCGCGAGCCGCGCAGCGGGCTGCGGAACGCGGAGGTCGGGGCGGTGGCGATGACCGTGCCCGCCGACATCGAGCGGGCTGCGGCGACCTCGGTGTCGACCATCTGGTCCGGCTCGACGTCGAGGATCGTCTCGCCCAGCCCGACTTTGCGCTGCAGGGTCTGCATCCACTGCGGCGCCCACCAGCAGTCGTCGCCGAGGAGCTTCATCGTCGACGGCACCAGCAGCATGCGGATGATCGTCGCATCGAGGATCAGCGCCGCGATCATGCCGAAGGCGATGTACTTCATCATCACGATGTCCGACAGGGCAAAGGCCCCGGTGACGACGACGAGGATCGCGGCGGCGGCGGTGATGATGCGGCCGGTGTGGGCGGTGCCGACGCGGATCGCCTCCGTCGTCGAGGCACCCTTCTGTCTCGCCTCCACCATGCGGGACAGCAGGAATATCTCGTAGTCCGTCGATAGGCCGAACACGATCGCGATGATCAGCACCAGGACCGCGGCGAACAGCGGACCCGGCGTGAAGTTCAGCAGGCCCGAGCCGTGCCCTTCGACGAAGATCCAGGTCAGGATGCCCAGGGTCGCACCCAGGCCCAGGGCCGACACGAGTGCCGCCTTGATCGGCAGCACGATCGAGCCGAAGGCCAGGAACATCAGGAATCCGGTGACGAGCACCAGCATGATCGTCATCAGCGGCAGCCGCGACAGCAGGGCGTCGATCGAGTCCTGCGTCAGCGTCGGGGTGCCGGCGATGTACACGCGCAGCCCCTGGTGGTCGAGCCCGCGGAGGTACTTGATCGCCTCGTTCTGCCGGGTCGGGGATTGGCGCGCGGCCTCGGAGAACCCGGCCGACATCTGTTGGACGCCGTACTCCTCGCTGCCGGGGTACATGGCCGACAACCCGCCGTCGTCCTCGGAGAAGGAGAACGGCTTGGCGAAGAACTTCTGCTCGGGGCCCACCTTGGAGTCGTGGGCGTTGGCAGCGTTCTGCAGGGCGACCAGTTTGTTCTGGTCCTCATCGCTGTCGACGCGGTAGACGACGATGATCTTGACTTCCTCGGTGCGCTCCCGGGGGAAGGCGTCCTTGGCGTCGAAGGCCTCCTGGGCCATGCGGGTCGCGTTGTCCGGCGGCAGGTAGCGCTCGCTGATGCCGCCGAACTGGATGTTGCCGAACGGGATGATCAGTGCCAGCAGCAACAGGACGGTGGGGATCGCCGTCTTGAGCGGGTGCTTCATCACCCAGCCGGAGAGCTTGCCCCAGAAGCCGTCCTCGATCTCCTGCTTGGTCTTGGTGCGGCGCAGGAAGGAGAAACCGAAGGCGTCGACCTTGGGTCCGAGGATGCCCAGGATCGCCGGCAGCACTGTGATCGACAGGAACGCGGCCAGGGCCACCGACGCGATCGCGCCGTAGGCGACGGACTTGAGGAAGGCCTGCGGGAAGATGAGCAGACAGGCGATCGCCGCGATGATGATCGTCGCGGAGAACCACACCGTCTGGCCGGCGGTCATCACGGTTCTTCGCACCGCGGCCTTGGTGGTGTACCCCTCGGCCAACTCTTCTCGGAACCGGCTGACGATGAACAGGCCGTAGTCGATGGCGATACCCAGGCCGATGAGGGTGACCACTGACTGGGCGAACACGTTGACCTCGGTGACCTGGGTCAGGAATTTCATGATGCCCAGCGAGCCGGCGATGGTGAGTCCGCCGATGAACACCGGGAGGGCGGCGGCGATGACGCCACCGAAGACGAAGAGGAGCATCAGGGCGACGACGGGGAGGGCGATCACCTCGGCGCGTTTGATGTCGTGCTCCATGCCGATCGCCATCGAATTGGCGATCGGCTGCAACCCGGCCAATTCGAACGTGGTGCCCTGCAGGTCGAAGCGCTCGTCGATGTTCTCGAACGCGGGTTGGAGCTTCTTGAAGTTGTTGAGGATCGTCGTGTCGTCATCGCCGACGACGCCGATACTGATGAACGCCTTGGTCTTATCCTCGTTAAAGGTGCGCTGGCGGACGACGTCGTGGGCCAGTTTGGCGGCCGTCGACGCGTTGTCGGGCAGGTAAAACGGGTCGATGATGCCGGGCTTGTCGCGGCCGACGAGGTCCTTGGTCTTCGGGTTGGTGGTGAGGTCGGTGACGAAGTTCTCCACCTTGGCGCCGAACTCGGGGTCGTCGACCTTGACTCCGGCGGGCGGGGTGATCAGCAAGACGATGTCGGACTTGTGGTCGCGGCCGAACGATTTGTCGGCGATGACCGATCCCTTGGCCGACTCCGACGTGGGGTCGAACCACCCGCTCTGCGACAGGTGCTTGGACAAGTCGAGGCCGTAGAGGCCGAAGCCCGCCATCAACGCCACCATCACCGCGATGACGGTGTACCGCATTCGATAGGCGAACGCGCCGATCCATCCGAACACCTGCGTTCCTTTCGTCGGCTGCCGGGTTTCGGCCGCGTTCGCAGCAGACCCACGTCGGCCCATTCTTCCAGGAACCGCCTGAATACAAACTGAGCAGGCCCGAAAGTCGCAGGATTTCTCCGCCGGGTGTCGCCCGGCGCGCGGTTAGCGCAGGAGTGAGGCGAGCGGTCGAAACGGCGGCAGCCAGGCCCCGTCGTCGGGGAGCGCGTCCAGCGAGATCCGCGGCAACGGCTCGCGGAACACCTGGGGGATGTCCTCCAGGTCGACGAAGGAGATGCCGTCGAGTCCCTGCGCCCAACTGGCGTGTTCCCGGAATCCGATGACGGTGACGGGCACGCCGTCGCCGGCCAGCGCCAGCAGCGGTCCGCGGAAGGCCTGACCGTCGGCGGAGGCGACGATGAGCCCGGCGAGGCCGGTGGTGTGGTGGCGCAGATCGATGTGAGCGAGCATGTCCTCGTCCACGTCGGTGTCGTCGGTCACCTTCGGCTTGGCGAACACCGCGTAGCCGACGTTGCGCAGCGCGTCGACCCAGGGGCGCACCACGTCGGCACTGCCCGGGCTGACGTTGGTGAAGACCGTCGCCTCCGGTTCGATCTCGCCCGCGGTGCCGGCCGGGCGCCGGTCGTCGGCGGCGCGCAGCCGATCGGTCTGCGCCAGCAGCCAGCGGCCGATCGCGTCGAAGCGCGGCCGGTGCGAGGCGGTGGGCCGGCCGCCGATGATGGCACCCAACCCCATGTCCATGTTCGGGGCGTCCCAGACGAGCAGCACGCGCCGGGCCGCCGTCTGGCCGGAGATGATGTCGCCGGTTCCCGCCGGGCTGTCGGTCCGTTCGGCGCTCATCGGTCCCCCTCGGCTCGGGTGTAGACGAATTCGGTGACGACCCGCCCCTCGTCGGCGGCGCGGCCCTCGAACTTGGTGGTCGGCCGGGCCAGCGAGATGGGGCTGTCCCCGGGCAATTCCACCAGGTGGGTGCGCGAGGTGTCCTGGTTGTCGAGGAGCTCGCGGATCCACTCGGTGTAGTCGGCGTGGTCGGTGGCGATGTGCAGCACCCCGCCGTCGACGAGCTTCTCGGCCATCGCGGCCAACGTCCCCGACTGGATCAGCCGTCGTTTGTGGTGGCGGGCCTTGGGCCACGGGTCGGGGAAGAAGACCCGGATCCCCTGCAGGCTCTGGGGCGCGATCAGCTCGTTGAGGACGATGACGGCGTCGCCGCGGATCATCCGGACGTTGGTCAACCCGTTGCGGTCTACCAGGCCCACCAGCTGGGCCAGCCCCGGTTGGTAGACCTCGACGGCGATCACGTCGAACTGCGGCTCGTCGGCGGCCATCGCCGCCGTCGAGATCCCGGTGCCCGAGCCGATCTCCAGGATCAGCGGCGCCTGGCGCCCGAACCACGCGGGCGCGTCCAGCGGCGGTTCCACGACCTTCCCGTCGGGGTCGGCGCCGGTGCGCAGATCGCGGCCCAGCGTCGGCCAGAGGCGCTCCCAATTGTTGCGCTGGCCCGGGGTCAGGGTGCCACGCCGGAACCGGAAACTGGTCACGCGCGGGTAGAGCCGGGACTGATCGACGGTATCGCTCACCCGACCATGGTCTCACCTGATTACATGAGGGTCCGCGACTACGGGGGTGGTCGAGGTGAGTTCGGGGGGATTCATGCCGGTGGAACAGCAGTGCGCCCGGTTCGGGCGGGTGGTCGTCGCGGGTGCCGATGGACCCCCGCCCGACGTCCTCGTCGAGGCGTTCGCCGACGACGGGTTCGCCGTCGAATCGGTCGAGTCCGGTGGGGACGGGGTGGTCGGGCTGTGCTGCTTCGACGTCGGGGAGTCGGCAGCTCCGGCCCTCGTCGAGTCGGTGCGTGCCCTGCGCCGGCGTTGCGGGGCGGTGGCGCTGGTCGGGACCGGGTTGACCGCGTGCCCCACCTGGCCGACGCGCATCGCCGACGCGGCGCGGGTCCTCGACCCCGACGGTGTGCTGCCGGTCTTCGCCCTGGCCCTGGACGTGGCCGCGCGCGGGGAACGACCGGCGTCGGGGCTGCCGGAACTGCTCGACTGGGTGGGGGAGGAGTCCGATGCCCGGGCCGGCGCCGAACTGTCCCGCCGGGCCACCGCGGAACGGCTGAGTGGGCTGCGCGTCGGATCGGCAGCCGTTCGGTCCTGGGCCGGCGGTCACATCCATGGCGCGTTCCGCGAGGTGGCCTTCCAGGCCCAGGACGCGGCCGCGTCGCTGCGGGCCCGCGACGTGCCGGCGTACACCGGTTGGCTGCGGCAGTGCTGCGCGGCGGTCGAGCAGCGGCTGGTGGTCGGGGTTGCCGAGCAGGCCGCGCACCTGCAGGCGGTGGCGCTGGTCGGGTTGCGGGCATACGACCCGGTCGACGACCCCCGACCGGCTGCTCCGCCGGCCGCCGCACCGCAATGGCCCCGCCGGGCGTGGGGCGCCGAAGACGCGGTCTTGGTCCTGATCGGCGCCTCCAGCGGCCTGGGGGTGGGCCGGTTGGTGGCCGGTTCGCTGTCCGGGTGGATCTCACCGTGGACGGCGGTCGCGCTGGCGGTCGTGTTGGGGGTGTCGGTCGCCGCGGGGGCGGTCGCGCTGCGCCGCCGGGTGCTGCTGCGCGCCCAGGCCAGGTCGTGGGCGGGGGAGGTGATCGCCGATGCGCGGGCCCGAACCGAGTGGCGCGTCGCCGGGATGCTCAACGCCGTCGAACCGACGGCGACGGCCCGGATCCGGCGGGCCGTCGCATCGTGAGGGAACCGTGGGCGGGTCCGCTGCGTCTAAGTAAGTGATGGACGGCCACCACTTCGACGACGACGCCACCGGAACCTCCGGTGGGGTGGGCGCGCACCTGTGGCTGCCCGAGGCGGGCCGGCTCTGGGATTTGGGCCCGGCCACCTCGGACACCGATGCCGACGGGGTGGGCGACAGTCTCTCCCGTACCGATGCGGAGGGCTTGACCGTCTTCACCGACACCGACCGCGATGGCCGGGTCGACCTGATCACGAGGGTCGGGGCCGACGGCGAGATCTCCTCGTCGACCTATGACCCGACCAGCGGTACGTGGAGTGCGGCCAAACCCGGCCGCCTGCGGTAACGGGAGCCGGGGCCAGTCGATCGGGGGGTGGCTGGCCCCGGCCTCTCCCGAGGCCGCTGAGACCCTTTGCGTCAGATCGTCTCAATAGTGGCAAACCCGACTCCCGATCGGGCAGGTAGATCGCGTATCCTAAGCAATGGACTGACCGCGCTGCCGGCGGTCGGAGACTTCTCAGGAGACGCTTCTAATGACCTCTGCCACGATTCCCGGCCTGGATGCGGCCAGTGCACCCACGAAACACGCTGACCTGATCGCCTGGGTCGCCGAGGTTGCCGAGCTGACCCAGCCGGACCGCGTGGTGTGGTCCGACGGGAGCGACGAGGAGTGGGACCGCCTGACGGCCAAGCTCGTCGAGGCCGGCACCATGGTCAAGCTGAACGACGAGAAGAAGCCGAACTCCTTCCTCGCCCTGTCCGATCCCGCCGACGTGGCGCGGGTCGAGTCGCGCACCTTCATCTGCAGCAAGACCGAAGAGCAGGCCGGACCGACCAACAACTGGATGGACCCCGCCGAAATGCGGGCCACCATGACCGAGCTGTACCGCGGCTGCATGCGCGGCCGCACCATGTACGTGATCCCGTTCTGCATGGGCCCCCTCGGCAGCGACGACCCCAAGCTCGGCGTCGAGGTCACCGACTCGGAGTACGTCGTGCTCTCGATGCGCGTGATGACCCGCGTCGGACCCAAGGTGCTCGAGACACTCGGCGACGACGGCTTCTTCGTCAAGGGCCTGCACTCGGTGGGCGCCCCGCTCGAGCCCGGCCAGGAAGACGTGCCGTGGCCGTGCAACACCGACAAATACATCACCCACTTCCCGGAGGACCGCGAGATCTGGTCCTACGGATCGGGTTACGGCGGCAACGCGCTGCTGGGCAAGAAGTGCTACTCGCTGCGCATCGCCTCGGCGATGGCGCACGACGAGGGCTGGCTCGCCGAGCACATGCTGATCCTCAAGCTGATCAGCCCGGAGGACAAGGCCTACTACGTCGCCGCGGCCTTCCCCAGTGCCTGCGGCAAGACCAACCTCGCGATGATCCAGCCGACCATCCCGGGCTGGCGCGCCGAGACCGTCGGTGACGACATCGCCTGGATGCGCTTCGGCGAGGACGGCCGCCTGTACGCGGTGAACCCGGAATTCGGCTTCTTCGGCGTTGCCCCGGGCACCAACCACAGCTCCAACCCCAACGCGATGAAGACCATCGAGGCGGGCAACACGATCTACACCAACGTTGCGCGCACCGACGACGGCGACATCTGGTGGGAAGGCCTCGAGGGCGATCCGGAGCACCTGATCGACTGGCACGGCAACGACTGGTACCGCGACGAGACCGACACCAAGGCGGCGCACCCGAACTCGCGCTACTGCACCCCACTGGCGCAGTGCCCGTCGGTCGCCCCCGAGTGGGACGACCCGGCCGGCGTGCCGATCTCGGCGATCCTCTTCGGCGGGCGGCGCAAGACGACGATCCCGCTGGTCACCGAGGCGCGCGACTGGGCGCACGGCGTGTTCATGGGCGCGACCGTCGGCTCGGAGCAGACCGCCGCGGCCGAGGGCACCGTCGGCCAGGTCCGGCGCGACCCGATGGCGATGCTTCCGTTCATCGGCTACCACGTCGGCGACTACCTGCAGCACTGGCTGTCGATCGGCGAGAAGGCCGACGCGGACAAGCTGCCGAAGATCTACTACGTGAACTGGTTCCGCCGGGGCGCCGACGGCCGCTTCCTCTGGCCCGGATTCGGCGAGAACAGTCGCGTCCTCAAGTGGATCGTCGACCGGATCGAGGGCCGTGCCGACGGCAAGGCAACCCCGATCGGCGTCGTCGCCACCTCCGACGCGCTCGACCTGGACGGTCTCGACGTCGAGGCCGCCGATGTGGCCGAGGCCCTCGAGGTCGACAATGCGCAGTGGCGCGACGAGCTGCCCTCGATCAACGAGTGGTTCGACTTCATCGGCGAGAAGCTCCCGGTGCAGCTGCGCACCGAGCTCGACGCGCTGACGACGCGGCTCGCCGACTAGCGTCATGGGCGGAGCCGACGCGCGATTTGTGGCACGGTGGACACCATGCCGCCACGTCACGCCGCGTCCGCCGAGCCCGCACCGCCCGCCGCCGTCGCCGCCAGCGCCCGAGAAGTAGCCAAGGTTTACGGGTCGGGCGATACCGCCGTCCACGCGTTGCGGGGGGTGAGCATCGACTTCCCGACCGGCGAGTTCACCGCGATCATGGGCCCGTCCGGGTCCGGCAAGTCGACCCTGATGCACTGCCTCGCCGGATTGGACACCCCGACGTCGGGCACCGTCCGCATCGGCGACATCGACCTCACCGACCTGGGCGACAAGGCGATGACCGAGCTGCGCCGCGACCGCATCGGATTCGTCTTCCAGTCGTTCAACCTGGTGCCCACCCTGACCGCGCGGGAGAACATCACGCTGCCGTGCGACATCGCCGGTCGCGACGTCGACACCGCCTGGATGGATGCCGTGGTCACCCGCCTGGGCCTCACCGACCGTCTCGACCACCGGCCCAGCGAACTGTCCGGGGGGCAGCAGCAGCGCGTCGCCTGCGCCCGCGCCCTCGTCGGGCGCCCGGCCATCATCTTCGGCGACGAGCCGACCGGCAACCTCGACTCCCGCTCGTCGGGGGAGGTGCTGTCGATCCTGCGCGCGGCCACCGACGAGTTCTCCCAGACCGTCGTCATCGTCACCCACGATCCGCGCGCCGCCTCCTATGCCGACCGTGTCGTCTTCCTCGCCGACGGGCGGATCGTCAACGAGCTGCGCCACCCCGACGCCGACGGGGTCTTCGAGGTGATGCGCCACCTCGACGACGCGGTCGGCCCGGCCGGCACCGACGAGGGCCGCTAGCCGTGGCCTCGGTGATGCGCCGGGTGTCGCTGCGCAACCTCGCCGCCCACAAGGTCCGGCTGGTCCTGACCGTGTTCTCGGTGGTGTTGGGGACGGCGTTCGTGGCCGGGTCGATGACCTTCACCGCGAGTATCTCCAACGCCTTCACCTCGATCTTCGACAAGACCGCGCAGGGCGTCGCGGTCCAGGTCGCGCCCCGGAACCCGGCCGAGATGCAGGCCGTCGGCGCCCAGGCCAGCCCGGGGGTGCCGCTGGCCGTGGTGGAGAAGCTGCGCGCCAACCGCGACCGCCTCGGCTTCGACCGACTCGCGGTGAACTACAACGGGCTGGTCGCGGTCGCCGCGGCCGACGGCAAGGCGCTGCAGACCGGGAACGCGCCCAGCATCGGCACGACGTTCCTGCCGCCGGACCGGGCCGTCGCCAAGGGCGAGAACACCATCCTGCCGGGCGGGCGCGGGCCGGAACGGCCCGGTGAGATCGCCATTAACGCCACCGCCGCGGAGAAGGCCGGGCTCAAGGTCGGGTCGAAGACGCGGGTGGTCGCCGGCCAGGGGCTGACCCAACCGCAGGAGGTCACCGTCGTCGGCTTGTTGGACTGGCCGTTCGAGGTCGGCGGATTCGTCAACGTCGCCTTCGACGAGCAGACCGCGGCGAAACTGTTTTCCGACGGACAGCACGCCGGCACCGTCTCGCTGTCCGCGCAACCCGGCGTCTCCGACGTCGAACTGCAGCGCCGCGTCGCCGAGCTGCTCGGCGACACCCCGCTCAAGATCCAGACCGGCGACGAGGTGCGCCAGGAGAGCAAGGACGCGATCAACCGCTTCCTGCAGATCTTCACCTACATCCTGTTGGCGTTCGCCGGCATCGGCATCATCGTCGGCACCTTCCTCATCTACAACACGTTCGCCATGATCGTGGCGCAGCGCAACCGCGAGTTGGCGCTGCTGCGCGCGATCGGCGCCAACCGCAGACAGGTGTCGCGCTCGGTGCTGACCGAGGCGCTGATCGTCGGGCTCCTCGGCGCGGCCGTCGGGCTCGTCGCCGGGATCGGCCTGGCCGCCGCGCTGCGCGCCATCGCCGTCGCCACGTCGGGCCTGCCCGACGGGGGTCTGCTGGTCACCCCGGCCACCGTCATCGTCACCCTCGTCATCGGCGTCGTCGTCACCATGCTCAGCGCGTGGCTGCCCGCGCGCCGGGCGTCGAGCGTCGCGCCGGTGGAGGCGATGCGCGCGACGATGGCCGAGCCCAGGTCGTTGCGGACCCGCACCGCGGTCGGCGCCGTCATCGGCATCGTCGCCATCCTCATCACCGTGGCGGCCGCGACGGGGCAGGGCGTCGGGCCGGCGCTGGCCGTCGGCCTGGGTGCGGTCCTGTTGATCGCCGCGGTGGTGCTGACCGCCCCGGCGCTGTCTGGACCGGTCATCTCGGTGATCGGGGTGATCACCCGGCCGTTCGGCAAGATCGGCCAACTGGCCCGCACCAACGCCGGGCGCAACCCGCGGCGCACCGCGGCGACCGCGTTCGCCTTGACCATCGGCCTGATGTTGGTGGCGATCATTGGCACGCTCGGCGCCACGTTCAAAGCGACCATCGACGAGTCGCTGGACCGCGATGTCCTCGCCGACTACTTCGTGACCGGCGTGAACAACGGCCCGGTTCCGCCCGCGGTGTTGCCCGCCGTGCGCGACACCCCGGGCGTCGCGGAGGTGGTCGGCGCCGGAATGGTGGTCGGCTCGATCGACGGCCGGAACGTCTCCGGGCGGGGCATCGTCGGCGGCCGCCTGTCCGACCTGGTGCGCTACACCATCATCGACGGCACCGACGTCACCCCCGACGGCATGCTCGTCGACGAGGCGACCGCGCGGACCAAGGGGTGGAAGGTCGGTTCGGTCGTGACCTTCACCCGTGCCGACGGCACCCCCGTCGACGTGCCGGTCGTCGGGATCTATGAGCGCAACGACGCGTTGGGGCCGTGGTTGGTCGGGTCCGCGGCCTACGAGAAGCTGATGCCGCCGGCCACCCAGATGCTGTTGGGCATTTACGTGCTGGCCGATAAGGGAGTCGACTCGGGCCAGCTCAAGGACCGCCTCACCGACGCCACCGCGAAGTATCTGACCGTCCAGGTCCAGACGAACCAGGAGTACAAGTCCGCGGTGTCGTCGTTGATCGACCAGATGCTGGGGGTGCTCTACGCGATGTTGGGCCTGGCGCTGCTCGTCGCGGTGCTGGGCATCGTCAACACGCTGGCGCTGTCGGTGGTGGAGCGGCGCCAGGAGATCGGTATGCAGCGGGCCATCGGGATGGCGCGCAGCCAGGTCCGCCGGATGATCTATCTGGAATCGGTGCTCATCGCGATCTTCGGGGCCGTGCTGGGGGTCGTCCTGGGCAGCGGGCTGGCCGTCGCCCTGGTGCGAACGCTGCGCGAATGGGGGATCGGCAACCCGGTGCTGCCCTGGTCGTTGATCGTCCAGACGCTGATCGGGGCGGCCGTGGTCGGGGTCGTCGCGGCGGTGTGGCCGGCGATCCGCGCCTCGCGCACGCAGCCGTTGGAGGCGATCGCCGGCGAGTGATGCGCAACGCGGATTGCGGCGCGGTGTCGTCGGTCGGTGTCACAATGGCTGTATGACGCAACCCCCCGATCCGCGGGACCCGTTCGGCTCGTCGACCCGGCGGTTCGACCCGGAACAGCCGACGAGTGCCTATCAGCCCGACGCCTACCCGGGCACCGAGCAGTACGGGACCGGTCAATACGGCACGGGCCAGTACGGGACCGAGCAGTACGGCCAGGGACACGACGGCGGGAGCGGCGGTTCCGGTCGGCGCACCCGGGTGCTGATCGGGTCGATCATCGCCGCGCTCCTCGCGATCCTCCTGGTCGCCTTCCTCATCTCGGTGACCGGCGGCAAGGGCGGGGACAACCCGGCGCCGCTGCCCTCGGAGTCGACGAGTTCCCCGACGTCGGAGGAGACCACCTCGTCGGAGACCACGACTACCGAGTCCTCACCCACGTCGGAGACGACGGCGCCGACGGCCGCCGGCCAGGTGGTGTACCGCCTCGTCGGCGACGGCGATCTCATCGTCGTGCGCTACAGCGCCGATTCGGAGACGATGACCCTGGCGACAGTGCGCAGCCCCTGGTCGGTGACCGCATCGGTGCCCGACGGGCAGGCCAGTCTCGGGGCCATCGTCGTGCGCGGCAGCGTGACGTGCCAGATCGTCGCCGGTGGCGCGGTGGTGGCGGAGGGGACCAGCTCCGGCGGTCCGCTGAACTGTGCTGCCGACGTGGCGGAGTGAGGCACCGATGAGTCTCTTCCAAAGTGCTGCCGCTTTGGTCAACCGCGGGGTGTCGCCGTTGCTGCGTGCCCCCGGCGTCGGCTCGGTGCTCGGCCGCAACATGGTCGAGCTGTCCTATGTGGGCCGCAAGTCCGGGCGCCCGATCAGCCTCGTCGTCTCGTATCGCCGGCGCGGTGACGACCTGCTCGTCGGGGTGGCCGCGCCGGACCAGAAGTCGTGGTGGCGCAACTTCTACCCGGACGGCGGTCCGATCGGAGTGCGTCTCGACGGTCGCGACCGCACCGGATATGCGACCGCCCGCCGCGGGCAGCGCGGCACATCGGTGACGATCGCGCTGGATCCGCTGGCGGGCGGGTAGCGACGGGGTTACATCTCCTCGGTGCCGATGAGGGCCGCATCCTCGGGCACCGGCTGGTGGTCGGTGGCGTCGTTGCGGACCAGTGACACCGCGCCGACGGCGACGAGGCAGTAGGCCGCGGCGAACCAGAACGGGGCCGGGGCGCCGAACCACGAGGCGAGGTGGGCGACGAGGATCGCCGAGGCGGCACCGCCCAACCAGCGCAGGAAGCTGTAGCCGGCACTGGCCACCGAGCGCGGGGTGGCCGGGTCGCCGCTGGACATTGCGACGCTGGTGAACAGCGTGTTCAACACACCCGAGGGGATGCCGGACAGGACCACGGCCAGGCCGATGAGCAGGACCGAGTGCGTCATCGCGCCGTACGCGGCGACGGCCATGACGGCGGCGTAGACGATGATGGCGCCGATGACGCCTTCCTTCTGGCCGAAGCGATCGGCGAGGCGCGAGCCGAGGAAGACGCCCGAGACCGCGGTCAGCAGACCCCAGCCGAAGAAGACCAGGCCGGTGCCGATCGGTCCGACGGCACCGTGTCCGTTGGCCTTGTTCGCGGTCGAGAGCGCCAGGGGTGCCCAGGCGACGACGGTGAACAGTGCGCCGGTGTAGAAGGCCGATCCGATGCCGGTGACCAGCAGGGTCCGGTTGCGCAGGGCCTTGATCGGGTCGCTGATCGCGACTGGGATGCGGTTGGTGCGCGGGCCGTCCGACGGCAGCATCCAGGCGCACAGGATGGCGCCGGCCAGCATCAGCAGGGCGGTGCCGGCGAACGGAGCCTTCCAGGAGATGGTGCCCAGCAGCGCGCCGACGAGGGGGCCGACGGCCAGGCCGATGCCCAGCGCCGCCTCGTACAGGAGGATGGCGCCGCGCTGCCCGCCGCGGGCCTGGCCGACGATGAACGCCAGGGCGGTGGCCATGAACAGCGCGTTGCCCAAGCCCCACAGCACGCGCAGGGCGATGAGCTGGTCGATGTTCGAGCCGAAGGCGCTGAGGCCGGCGGCCACGACGATGAGGACCAATCCGACGGTCAGGGTGCGCTTGGGGCCGAACCGGGAGGCCGACCACCCGGTGATCAGCATGGCGAGCACCTGGATGCCGAGGTAGACGCCGAAGAGCAGGGTGAGTTTCGATTCGGGGGCGTTCAGGGCCTCGGCGATGGTGCTGAGGATCGGGTCGACCAGGCCGATGCCCATGAAGGCGATGACGGCGGCGAAGGCGGTCACCCACACCGCGCGGGGCTGCTGGCGGAAGGTCTCCATCAGCGATGGGTGGGCGTCGGTGGCGTGGTTGGCGGCGGACTGGTCGTCGGACGACGGGTCGCGGGCATCATCGACTGTTGCGGTCACGGGTTCCTTCTTCATGTGGGGCGGTGGTCAGTTGGTGGATGTGGTCGTCGCGGCGGGGATCGTCTCCAGGTGGCGAAACAGGTTGGCCAGGGCCGGGGTCGCGGCGGCGAGTTGGTCGCGCTCGTCCGGGGACAGCTGGGCCAGCGCCGCAGCCAGGGCGTCGTCGCGGTGGCGGCGGGCGGTTTCGATGACGGTGCGGCCCTGGGCGGTGAGGTCGACGATGACCGCGCGCCGGTCGTCGGGGTCGGCGTCGCGCTGGACGAGGTCCAGCTTGATCAGGCCGTCGACCAGTGCGGTCGCGGTCGGCATGCGGATTCCTTCACGTTCGGCGAGGGCGCCCATCCGCAGTGGCGCGTGGTGCAGCAGGGTTGACAGCGCCGAGGATTGGGCGGCGCTCAGCTCGGCGATCGGGGCCCGGCGCCGCAGCGCGAGGTACAGACGGGTGATCGCCGGGCGCAGGTCCCGGGCGAGGTCGACGTCATCAGGCATGCCACAAGGCTAATACTTAGGCATACGAAATAAAATCCCGACGAGGAGTGACGTTGCCCACTGCGGCTTCTCCAGCTGCGGCGGCGTTGTGGCTACGATTCTCACTGGCTACGCTCGGGTCCCGCACGTGTTTCGCCGTCGAGGGAAGTCGACAGCAATGGGTCATCCTCCGATACGTGGAGGACCTCCTGTTGCCACCTGGGGAAGTCGGGATTAGCTGATGGATCGACGAGAAACTGCGGAAGTGATTGCCGCGGAAGGTCTTGATACGCCGGTTATCGACGGAGTGGGTCAGCTGCGCGAGGATTCTGTTGTCGTGGATAGCAGCGCGCAGACGTGGCGCGTGTATTTGGTGGATGAACGAGCTCAGGTGATCGATTCTACGGTGCGGGAATTCGACCACGAGTCAGCGGCACTGGACTACGCGCTCGTAAAGCTCCGCGAGGTCGACGGTGCTCGTCGTGCGGTCGAGGATCGGGAAGATCGTGCCCGCTGATGTGGAACGATCTCGACGTTGACTAGTTCTCCTGTTCCAGCGCCGCCGACGCCTTGGCCCCGATGTGGCGGCCCAGTTCGGTGTAGGCGGCGAACTGTCCCTCGTCGAACCACTGGTCGGAGGTGGAGTCGTGCGGGAACACCGGGTGGTTGTCGGCGTAGGTGAGCAGCCATGAGGGCAAGTCGGCGGTGAGCACGGCTTTGGCCAGGATCAACGTGCCGGTGCGACCGCCGACGGCATCCGGGTAGGTGAAGGCGACGCGGACGATGGGTGAGGCCGCCAGCCGCGTCTGCATGCCGTCGGTGATACTCGCGTCGTCAACCGCGGGCGCTGTCCCCGGCGCCAATTCCGTCGGCGAATAACGCGGGTCGTCGTCGGGGTTGATGGTGAACCGCACCCCCAACTCCGCCTCGGCCAGGCGCATCGCCTCGGCGAAGGTGGTAAGGCTCGGCGGGCTGTCACCGCTCGCATCCACGGCGACGATCGTCGTGCAGCGCCGCCGCAACGCCTCGACGAGGCCGAGATTCTCGTAGTGCCCGCCGTCGGTGATCTGGACCAATCGGCCGTGGCTCGAATGCAAGCCGAACACCTCTCGGAACAGGTAACCCAGGCCGCGATACGACGGGAATCCGTGGGGCCACGACGGATTGTCGCCCTCGAACTGCGACTGGTCCAGGAACCGCGGATTCGGCAGCCAACTGCCGAGCCGCGCCCCCGAGACGGCAAGCAGGCTCTGGTAGCCGCGCGCGGCGCGCCCCATGGCCGAGGCAAACGCCGCGCCGCTGATCGAGACGGCGGCCTGCACGGTCATATCGCGTTCGATGCGGTGGGGGAGTAGCCGCGCCAGCCCGTCGGTGCGGACATAGCCGAGGTCGGGTCCGCCCACGTAGTCGGCGCTGAACACGTACGACGAGGAGGTCTGCCCGCTGGCCGGCTTGTCCTCCCCGGACACCGCCGCCGCCGCCGCGAACACAAAGACGGGCGTCTTGCCCCTGGGGGTCGTCTCGCCGGAGAACCCGGTGCGCCGGGGCTCGGTGAACAATGACAGCTCGGTCGATTCCGAATCCGGATAGGCCTGGGCCCGCTGTTGCCCCTCGGGCAACCGGACGCGGCGCATGGCGAAGGCACGCGCGAGCCGGCGCCGGTAGAACGGGTGCAGACTCGTCGACGTCACGTCGAAACGGGCGACGGCGATCAACGCGATCAGGGCCGCGGCGAATGCCACCGCAACGGCGAAATGTCGATCCGCCCCCGGTGCCGCGGCGCGCACCGCCCAGGCCGCCGCCCCGGAGACCGTCAACAACCACGATGCGACCAGCACCGCCAGCGTCACCAGCACGATCACCAACTGCAGCGCCCCCTGCGGCAGGGCCTGCTTCTGCGCGGTCCCCTTGCCGCGCAGACGAGAGATCACCCCGCCGACCGAGCCGCGCTTGCGCCACAGCATCGCGGCCAACACCGCGATGTAGTTCAACGCCACGACGCCCGACGCCGGCGCGAGGACCGAACCGCCCGCATTGCCCTGCCACGTCCACACCAGGCGCATCGCCCACGGAATGGCGAAGGTGGCCAGCGCGACGACGGCCGCCCCGCCGGCGGCGACCTGTCCGACGGTTGTCAGGAGCTGCTTGACACCGGCCATCCGCGCGTCGGCCCCGCGGGTCTCGGCCCCGTTTGCGCCGACGAGGGCGAGGAACGCGATGCCCGCCAGGACGCCGATGACGACCAGCGACGGGGTGGTGTTCAGCGTTTGGGTGACCGCGCCCCACTCCGGTTCCAGCCCGACCGCCGCGAGTGGGATCTGCGCGTAGAGCACGCCGAGCAGCAGCCCGAGCACGACGGCCGGCACGAAGACCGACGCCAGGGTGAGCAACATGTTCTTCGCCACGACGGCCAACGCGTAGGCGAGCTCGCGCGGCGAGTCGGCGATGTAGCTCGCGTGGCGGCGCACCCGGTCGTACTCGACGGACCCTTGCTTGAACGCCTCGGTGACCGGCAGCGACTCGGTCCGCACCTGCTCCGGGCTGGCGGCGCCGAGCGATTCCGCGAGGTTGTCCGGCCACACCGACTCGTCAGGCACCCGGTGCGCGGCCTGCAGGAATGCGCCGGCGAGGAACCCGCCGCCGGACACGGAGATGATGTAGTCGGCATCGTCCAATCGGTCCTCGCCACGGTGCGCGTCGTTGGCGTCGGTGCTGCCGGAGAGGGCCTGCAGTGCGCCGAGTGCGACACTGCCGGCCCGGATTCCGCCGCCGGACAAACAGACCGCCATCGTGTCGGTGGTTCGCGGGTCGGCGACGGTCGGGGCCCAGTACGCACGGCGCCACCGGTACTGGTCGGGATCCTCGTCGGGAACCGGGGCGGTGAACACTGACGTCGCCGCACCGAGTTGTCCGTGGTGGCGGTTCCACCATCGGGCGGAGCGACGTGACCGGACCGCGACGAAGGCCGCCGTCGGGACGAGGAAGAGCACCGGGACGATTAAGACGAACTTCAGCGTCGCGAACGGTGCCGAGACGTGGCCGTTGTGGAACAGCAGGCCGATGTTCTCGGCGACATCGGCGAGGGCCGCGACGCCCAGCATTCCGAGCAGCACGCTGGTGGCCTTGCGGAACGCGCCGGTGAACGCCCGGGCACGCAAGTACAGTCCGACTGCGCCCAGCGCCAGCGTGTACCCCGCGATGAACCCGAAGTCCGCCCACACGGCCCGGTCGAGGATGTCGGCTCGGCCGTTCGGGTCGCCGGTGAACTCATAGGTCATGATCTGATCGTCGTGGGCCAGCGGCGCGAAGGCGCCGATTAGGATCAGGCCGAGAAGCAGGGCAATCGCGATCGCCCGATCGGTGCCGGGATGTCGGGTGCGGCCAGCCGCGGAGAACTCGACGCCGTTGGGGAGTGGTGCGCTGTCGGCCATCCGTCCATCATCCGCCGAGGACCTGCCAGAAACTGCAGAAATTGCAGGGGTCGAGGGCAATATGCCCTCGAGGGGCCTGAATTCGGCCATTTCTGGCAGCATCGGCCGCCGAGTAAGGTCGCGACCATGCCAACCGCCCTGATCACCGGTGCCAGCCGCGGCCTCGGCGCCGCCATCGCCCGTGCGCTCGCGCCCACCCACGACCTGCTGCTGGGCGGGCGTCCGTCGGCCCAGCTCGACGAATTGGCGACCTCGCTCGACGGTGCCGCCACCTTCGACGTCGAGCTCACCGATTACGAGGCGGTGGCCGCGGCCACCGAGGCGATCACCGAACTCGACGTCCTGGTCCACAACGCCGGCGTCGCGTCGACGTTGGAACCCGTCGCCGACACTCCGGTGGAGGAATGGCGCCACATCTTGGAGGTCAACCTCGTCGCGGCGGCCGAGCTCACCCGGCTACTACTCCCGGCGCTGCGCGCCGCAGGTTCAGGATCTGGCCCGCTCGCTGGCGCTCCCGGCGCCGGTTCAGGATCTGGCCCGCTTGGGGGGCACGTCGTCTTCATCAACTCCGGCGCCGGAATGCGCGCCAACCCGGGATGGGCGCCGTATGCCGCAAGCAAGTTCGGGCTGCGCGCGCTGGCCGACGCTTTGCGTTTGGAAGAGCCGGACCTGCGGGTGACGTCCATCTACCCCGGCCGGATCGACACCGACATGCAACGCGACCTGGTGGCCATCGAGGGCCACGAGTATGACGGCCGCAAGTACCTCGACCCGGCGACGGTGGCCGCCGCGGTGGCCACGGCGGTGGCGACGCCCGCCGACGCGCACCCGGTGGACGTGGTGTTGCGTCCGACCGGGCGGCGTTAGGCCCGGCGGATCAGACCTGCTTCAGATCGGTGGCGGGGTCCCAGACCGCGCGCATCGAGGAGACCTTGCCGTTCTCGTCGAAGACCATGACGTCCACCGGCTGGATCTCGAAGCCGGCGTCGCCGGCCTTGGTGAAGAGGTGGAACTCGAAGACGGCGGTGTTGCCGGCGACCTTCTTCCACTTCAGGGTGGCCTTGTGCTCGTCGAGGTTGCAGATGAGTCCGTAGAACTCGACGAGTTCGTCGCGGGTGGTGCGCAGCGGGGCGCCGATCGGGTCCTCGACGCTGAACGTCTCGGCGTAGAGGTCGGCGATCTGCTCGGGGGTGCCGTTGGTCAGCAGGTCGATGTAGGTGTCGACCGCGGCGTTGATCGCGGCGGTCAGGTCGGTGGCGGTGTCGGCCATCTGGTGTTCTCCTCGAATGACAAATTAGAACAGGTTCTAGTCACGATAACAGCCGGATGGTGTTTGCTTTGGTAGGTTCGCGGTTCGAGAGACTGCACATCAGACGCACGTTCTCGCAGGCAAAGGGGTTGGTATGTCGTCAGACAGCGCTGGCCCCTGGGTACCGCCCAACATCGATCCGGCGGCGACCCCCGACGGCACGGTCGACCCGGAGTGGCGACCCGTCGGGCCGACCGCCTTCACCGGGCCCGACGACGAACCCGTCGCCCACATCCCGTCGCTCCCCGGGGTCGACCTGCCGACCCGGCTGCCGGAGCCCCAGCCCGAGGTCACCGGCGGCCTCGACGCCCACAAACCGGGCGTGGCCCCGCTGCGTCCGCTCGGCTTCCTCGACATCATCAGCGGATCGGTGGGTGTCATCCGCGGCAACCTCGGCATCGTCGCCGTCGTCTGGGCCTGCGTCTGGATCCCGGTCGTCGCGGTCGTCGTGGCCGGGCTGATCGCCGACGCGGAGCTGGGCCGCATCCTGGTGATGGTCGCGGCGCTGGTGGTGCCGGTCGTCGTCACCGGCATGCTCGCCGCGCCGATGACCGCGACCGCGGTGGGTCGGCCCCTGTCGTTTCGCGAGTCGGCGGCGGTACTGCGGTCGCGGATGCTTCCGCGCCTCACCGTCGACCTGACCGCCCTGGCCGTGTTGGCCGCGCCGGCGATCGTGGTGGGGCTGCTCATCTCCGGCATCACGAGGACGGCGACAGCGGTCATCATCGCCGTCGTCGCGCTGCCGGTGTTCTACGCGGTCCCGCTCGCCCTGTACCTCCTGCTATCGTCGCCGATCCTGATGGCCCAGACCGTCGTCGCCGTCGAGGGTGCCCCGCTGGGCGCGTCGATCCGGCGGGCACTCGTCCTGACCGGGCGCGGACTCGTGCACCAACTGGTGCCGATCGGGTTGGCGGCGGTGATGTTCAGTGCCGTGGGTAGCGCGGTTCTCGGGTTCAGTCGCCTCTTCGGGCTGGGCGGCACGCCGATGATCTCGATGTTGGTGGCCGCGGCGGTACTATCGCCGGTGGTCGCGGGATTCGCCGCGTTGGCGTACGTCGACGCGCGCATCCGGCAGGAGGGGCTCGACGTGGAGTTGTTGGCGGGGGACGACGCCCGATGATCACCTACCTCGGCCTGGAGCCCGACAACGACACCGCGCGCCAATGGCTGCGCGACGAGTTGTCCAAGCCGCGCTACTCACCGGAACCGACCAAGGCGCCGAAGTCGACCCACAACGAGCCAGGCTTTCTCGACCGCCTGGGCAAATGGATCGCCGACCTGTTCAACAGCGACCTCTCCAAGATCCTCGGCCTGATTCTGCTGGTCCTGTTGATCGCGGGGGCGGTCTACGTGGTCTACCGCGTCCGGCGCGAGACCCGGAGCTCCGGCGCCAACGCCGAGGCGCCCGAACCGGGCGCCGTGCTCGGCGGAGTAACCGGTACCGCCGATCAGTTCCGCGAGTCGGCGCAGGCCGCGCTGGCCGCCGGCGACTTCGACGCTGCGGTGCTCGCGGCCATGCGTGCCATAGCGCAAACGGCGTCGGATCGGACGCTGCTGCTCGGTGCGCGCTCGGCCACCGCTCACGACATCGGCCGCCGGCTGCGCCACGTCTTCCCCGCCCACTACCCGTCGCTCTACCGCGCCGCCGACGTCTTCGACGCCGTCGCCTATGGCGGGCGGCACACCGACGCGGCGTCCGCCTCGGCGCTGGTAGCCCTCGACACCGAGCTGCGCGAGGCCAAACCGAGCGGATACGTCGACGACGAGGTCGCCGAGATGTCGTTGCCCCTGCTCCCCCCGGTGAGCCGATGAGCGCCCCGGCCGTGGTACCCCCACCCGCACCGGCCGCCGGCGATGGCGCACCGGAGAAGAAGCGTCACACCGGGACCTGGGTCGCGGTGCTGGGTGTGGTCGCCGTCGGCCTCATTGCGGCGTTGGTCCTCGGCGTCCTGATCGTCGCCGGGACCAGCGACAAGAAGCCCGCGGAGAACGAGGTCCCCGGCGATCCAGGAAACTCACGATCCGACGGCACTGCCGCGCTGGTCGAGACTCTCAAGTCGCACGGTGTTCCCGTGCGGGTGGCCCGTGCGCAAAGCGAGGTGCAAGGCTGGCGCGACGCCTCGTCGTCGACGGTGGTCGTCATCTCCCGGGCCACTGGCGCGTCGGTGAGCAGTTCGCGCGTGGTGGCGTCCAAGGCGCGCAACGCGCGACGCATCGTGCTGCTCGACCCGCGTCCCGAGGTGCTCAGCGCGTGGGGTATCTCGATCGACCGCACCGAGCTGTACGGCGACGCAGTGAATCCGGTCGCCGACTGCTCGGCGGCGGGTATTGCACCGACCGATACCGCCGCTGTGCCGTCGACGGCGTTCACCGCCTCCTCTTACGACCGGGCGACGGTGTGCTTCCGCACCGCCAAGAACTCGGCCTTCGGTGCCACACTCGTGTTCCCCGCGTCGTATAACCGGCCCGAAATCGTTGTCACCCAACAGGACTGGTTCACCAACGGCTCGATCCTCAACCGGGACCAGGCCGGTATCGGGGTGCGGATGATCGGCACCGGTACCGAGGTGGCGTGGTTCGCGCCCGACTACAGCGACCTGCAGCACGACAACCCGGCCGCCCCGCCGTCGCAGAAGAAGGCGGGGCCGGACGTGCCGCGCTGGGTGTGGCCGATGATCGGCTTGGGCTTCTTCGTGCTCATCGCGATGATGCTGTGGCGCGGCCGCCGCTTCGGCGCCCTCGTCGCCGAGCCGCTGCCCGCCGTCGTCAAGGCCACCGAGACCACCGAGGCGCGCGGTCGGCTGTACCACTCCGCCGCCGACGCCCAACGCGCCGCGCAGCAGCTGCGCGAGTACGCCTTGCGGACGATGCCGCGCCGGCTCGGCGTCTCCCGCCACGCGCCCGTCGACGACGTGATCGCCGCCGTCTGCCGCGCCACCGGCCGCGACCACGCCGCCGTGACCGCACTCCTGGCCGGACCGCTGCCCGTCGACACCGACGACCTCGTCCGGTTCGCCACCGACCTGTCCACCCTCGAAGAGGAAGTCCGACCCGTACTATGACGACACCATCCGCAGGCCACATCGACTCCGACCGGGCCCGCGCCGCACTGTCCGCGGTGCGCGGCGAGGTAGCCAAAACCGTTGTCGGCCAAGACTCCGCCGTCGCCGGCATCCTCATCGCCCTGCTGTGCCGCGGCCACATCCTCCTCGAAGGCGTGCCCGGCGTCGCCAAGACGCTGCTGGTCCGCTCGGTGGCCGCAGCGCTCGACGTCGACACCAAGCGCGTCCAGTTCACCCCCGACCTCATGCCCGGCGACGTGACCGGGTCGCTGGTGTTCGACAGCGCCACCTCGGAGTTCACCTTCCGCGAGGGGCCGGTGTTCACCAACCTCCTCCTCGCCGACGAGATCAACCGGACGCCGCCGAAGACGCAGGCGTCGCTGCTCGAGGCGATGGAGGAGCACCAGGTCTCGATCGACGGCGAGCCGCACCCGCTGCCGTCGCCGTTCGTCGTCGCCGCCACCCAGAACCCGGTCGAGTACGAGGGCACCTACCCGTTGCCGGAGGCCCAGCTGGACCGCTTCCTGCTGAAGGTGACGTTGCCGCTGCCGCCGCGCGAGGACGAGATCGCGATCCTGTCCCGTCACGCCGGCGGTTTCGACCCGCGCAACCTCGCCGGTGCCGGGATCACCCCGGTGGCCTCCCCTGCCGACATCGCGGCCGGCGTCGCCGCGGTGCGCCAGGTGTCGGTGGCCCCGGCGGTCCTCGGCTACATCGTCGACATCGCGCGGGCCACCCGGATGTCGCCGTCGCTCTCGTTGGGCGTGAGCCCCCGCGGCGCCACCGCGCTGCTGGCCACCAGCCGGGCGTGGGCCTGGTTGTCCGGCCGCGACTTCGTCACCCCCGACGACGTGAAGGCCCTCGCCCAGTCGACGCTGGCGCACCGCCTCGGGATGCGCCCGGAGGCCGAGCTCGAGGGCGTGTCGGTCTCGGCGGTGCTCGACGCCGCGATCAACTCCGTGCCCGTGCCCCGCTGATGTTCGTCACCGGCCGCTTCGCCCTCCTCGTCGCCCTCGGCGCCATTCCGGTGCTGATCTGGCCGAACGGGTGGACGGTGATGGCCTGGGTGGCGATCGTGTTCACCGTCATGCTGGTGGACCTGATGGTCGCCGGCCCGACGTCGGCGCTCACCGTGACCCGGTCGAAGACCGCGCCGATCCGCCTCGGCGAGCACACCACCACCCGGCTGTCGGTCGTCAACACCTCCCGACGCCGCTACCGCGGCCGGATCCGCGACGCGTGGCAGCCGTCGGCCGGCGCGGGCGCGCCGGAGAACCCGGAGCGCCGCCTCGCGCGCGACCCCGGCTTCTTCGCCGATCTGGCCGATCGGTGGGAGGACTTCCGGGTCAAGCTCAGCGGGGACCCGGCCCCGCCCGGGCCGCTGGCCAACCGGCAGGACCTGAACGTGGCGCCCGGGGAACGGCAATTCTTCGAGGTCGGGTTGCGCCCCACCCGGCGCGGCGACCGCCTGGCCATCCGGATCACCCTGCGGCGCAGGGGGCCGCTCGGACTGGCCGGCCGCCAGCGCTCGCTGTTCCTCCCCGGTTCGGTGCGCGCGCTCCCGGCCTTCGACTCGCGCAAGCACCTGCCGTCGCGGCTCGCCTCGCTACGACAGTTGGACGGGCGCTCGGCGGTCCGCACCCGCGGTCAGGGCACCGAGTTCGACTCGCTGCGCGATTACGTCGAGGGCGACGACGTGCGGTCCATCGACTGGCGGGCCACCGCCCGTCGTCGCTCCACCGTGGTGCGCACGTGGCAGCCCGAGCGCGACCGGCACGTCGTGCTCGTGCTCGACACCTCGCGGACCTCGGCCGGCCGTATCGGCGACCAGCCGCGTCTGGACGCCGCGATGGACGCGGCACTGCTGCTGGCGGCGCTCGCGTCGCACGCCGGCGACCGTATCGACTTCATCGCCGGTGACCGGGTCATCCACAAGAAGGTCCGCGCCACCCGCCGGGTGAACCTGCTCAACGAGATGGTGACGGCGATGGCGCCGCTGGAATCGGTTCTGCTGGAAGCAGATTGGGGTCTGCTCGGCGCCGAGGTGTCGCGCACCGTCGGCCAGCGCGCCCTGGTGGTCCTGTTGACGCCGTTGGAGCCGTCGGCCATCGCCGAGTCGTTGCTGCCGACGCTGGCCGTGTTGGCGCAGCGCTACCAGGTGGTCATCGCCTCGGTCTCCGATCCCGCTCTCGAGGAGATGCTGGACGACCGAAGCGATGCCGTGTCGGCCTATCGTGCCGCCGCCTCGGCACGCACGCTGACCCAGCGCGAGGAGACCGCCGCGGTTCTGGCCCGACTCGGGGTGACCGTCATCGACCGCGGCCCCGAGGACCTGCCGCCCGCGCTCGCCGACCACTACCTGTCGCTGAAGTCGCGCGGGTTGCTCTAACCCGCGATCCGTCGAGTGGGCCCTCAATCTCGTCGACTGGGCCCTCAATCTCGTCGAGTGGGCCCTCAATCTCGTCGAGTGGGCCCTCAGGCCGCGACGGGTGCTTCGGTCCCGCGGTCCGATTGGTCTTCCAGGTCGCCGGTGGCACCGTCGAGGAAGGCCTTGCGGCCCAAGACGAAGACGTAGGCGAGGAAGCCGAGCCAGGCGGCCAGGCCGATCCCGACGCGGGCGAAGGTCGGCAACGGCGACGGTGTCACAAACGCCTCGATCACCCCGCAGATCAGCAGCAGCCCGACCAGTCCGATCCCGACGGAGATGACCGTGCGGCCCTCCTCGGCGAGGGCGCGACCACGGCTGCGGTGGCCGGGCGCCACCCAGGTCCAGAACAGTTTCAGACCCATCCCGGAGGCGACGAACAGGCAGGTCAGCTCGAGCATGCCGTGCGGGAGGATGAGGCCGAAGAAGACGTCGGCCTTGCCGTTGCCGATCATCAGCGCAGCGATCTGCGCGACCGACAACACGTTCTCGTACAAGACCCACACGACGGGGAAGAAGAACACGCCGAAGGCGATCGCCAACAGGGCCAGCCGGAAGTTGTTGGTCCACACGTTGAAGGCGAAATACTGCGCCTGGTGGGAGGAGTAGTAGTCGGCGAAGCTGCTGTCGACGTACTTCTGGCCGTAACGGTTGTTGAGCCAGGTCATGGTGTTCGGGTGGTTCAGGCTCCACACGACGACGACGGTCATCGCCACCACCGATCCGATCAGAATCGGCACCCACCACCACCGCAGCCGATACAACCCGGCGGGCAGGGTGCGCGTCAGGTAGGTGGCGACGACCGCCCACGACAACGGCCGCGACCCGGTGGCGCGGAACCGGGCCCGCGCGACGAGCGTCGACAGGTACTCGACCGTCTGCGCGTCTGGGGAGGTCGACCGAATGACCGAGAGGTGGGTCGCGGCGCGCTGATACAGGTCCAGGAGCTCGTCGGACTCCGCCCCGGTCAGGTTGCGGGTTCGCACGAGGTCATCGAGGCGATTCCATTCGGCGCGGTGCGCATCCAGATAGGCATCCAAGTCCACCCGTCACACCCTAGTCAGCCGAGGCCATCGGTGTCGTCCGGACGAATCGTCGCTTAGAGTCGTGGTCATGTCCCACCCCGTGCCCGCTCGGTACCCGGCACCGGCCCCGCGCCCGCCGATGCGGCCCCTGCCGCCGCCGGTCGCCCCGTCGCACAGCGGTACCCGCGGCGTCGGCCGCGACGATTTCGTGTCCGGCGAGGCGGTCGCGCTCGACCTCCCGTCGGCCAACATCGGGCTGCGCGTCCTGTCCGGCGTGCTGGACGTCATGGTCGGCTGGGCACTGTTCGTGCTCGGGCTGATCGGGTTTTCCAAGCTGTTGGAGAAGGTGAAGCTCGACGAGGCGCTGGCCAACGGGCTGTTCACGTCGTGGTTCGTGCTGGTGCTGATCGCCCTGCCCTTCGTCGTCGAGACGGCGACGCGAGGCAAATCGCTCGGTCACCTCGCCCTCGGATTGCGGACGGTCAACGACGACGCCGGGCTCATCACCGCCCGCCAGGCCTTCGCCCGCGCGCTGGTCGGCGTGGTCGAGTTGTACCTCTTGTTCGGGATCCCGGCCCTGATCACCGCGGCGGTCAGCTCGAAGGGCAAGCGTCTGGGCGACCTGATCGCGGGTACCTATGTGATCCGGGACCGGCGGGCCGCGCCGCCCGCGCGCCACGTCGCGATGCCGCCGACCCTGTCCGAGTGGGCGGCGACGGCGGACCTGGCGCCGATGCCGGCGAATCTGTCCAACGGCATCCGAGGGTTTCTCGACCGCTACGCAAGCTTCACGCCGCAGGCCCAGGCCGTCACCGGCCAGCAGCTGATGGCGCGGGCCCTCGGCTACGTGTCACCGGCCCCGCCGTCGACGGCGTCGCCGCTGGAGGTGCTCGCGGCGATCTCCGCCGAGCGCTACCAGCGCGACGCCAAGCGCATCGCGCGCAACCAGAAGCTTCAGGAAGCGTTGTTCAGTTCGGCGCGGTAGCGCCTATTTGAGGTCGGCGCTGGACTTGCCCAGGATCCGCCGCGAGATGATCAGCTGCTGGATCTGCTGGGTGCCCTCGAAGATGTCGAGGATCTTCGCGTCGCGCGCCCACTTCTCCAACAGCAGGGTCTCGGAGAAGCCCGCGGTGGCCCCGACCTCGACGGCCTTGTTGGTGATGTCGGTGACGGTGCGCCCGGCCTTGGCCTTGGACATCGACGCTTCGACCGAGTTCGGCTCGCGGTTGTCCATCATCCACGCTGCACGCAGGGTGAGCAGCCAGCTGGCCTCCCAGTCCGACTCCAGGCGGATGAACTCGGCGACCGCGGCGTGCTGGGCGGCGGCGGGCTTGTCGTAGTCGACCTCGTGCCCGGCCTCCTCGAGCAGACGCCGCATCTCCTCCAGCGCGGCGCGGCCCAGGCCGACGGCCATCGCGGCGACGACGGGCCGCGTGTTGTCGAAGGTCTGCATGACCCCGCCGAAGCCCTTCTTGGTGTCGATCTCCGGCGAGCCCAGCAGGTTCTCCTTGGGCACCCGGGCATTCTCGAAGACGACGACGGCGGTGTCGGAGGCCTTGATGCCCAGTTTGTGTTCGAGGCGGGCGACGGTGACGCCCGGGGTGTCCATCGGCACGACGAAGGACTTGATCGCGGCGCGCCCGATTGAGCGGTCCAGCGTGGCCCACACGACAACGTGACTGGCGCGCGAACCCGACGTCACGAAGATCTTCTCGCCGTTGATGACGTAGTCGTCCCCGTCGAGGGTCGCGGTCGTCGACACGGCCGCGGAGTCGGAGCCGAAGCTCGGCTCGGTGATGGCCATGGCGGCCCAGACGTCGCCGAAGCGCTCGAGCTGCTCGGGGTTGGCAACCGCGGCGATCGCGGCGTTGCCCAGCCCGCGGCCCGGGATGGAGAGCATCAGGCCGACGTCGCCCCAGCTCATCTCGGCGGCCGACAACACGCCGCGCATGTTGGTGCTGTTCACGGTGTCGCCCGCGGCGGGCTTCTCGCCGGCCTCGGCCTTGTCGCGCTCGGCGGCCTGCTTGGCGAGCTTGGCGAAGTCGTCGAGTTCCGTCGGGTACTCGTGCTCGGCCTTGTCGTACTTTCGGGAGATGGGGCGGAAGATGTGCTCGGCCGCGAGGTGGGCCTGCTCGACCGTGGAGTTCAGCTTCTCCGGGAGCTCGGTGTTGATAGCCATGCCGACACCTTACTCGGCGGTAAGGTTGTCCGTCCAGTGGGCTCCCGCTCCCGCATTCGGATCCCGCGTACCCGGCCGGGGGAGCGGGACCCGGACGGGGGAGCGGGATCAGGCGGCAACCAGGTTGACGTGCTGCAGCCACGGCCGCAGCACGTCCAGCATCTCGCCGCGCTGCAGCATCGGCCACGTCCAGCGGACGACCATGAACCCGATCGCCCGCAGTTCGTCCTCGCGGGACTTCTCGCGCAGGACCGCGGCGTTGATGGACTCGCCGGGTCGGCGGTAACGCCCGTACTTCACCGCGCCGTCAAATTCGCCGATCAGTTTGTCGCCCCAGCAGAAGTCGCAGCGGTAGCGGCCGGCCCGGCAGCGGAACTCGCGTTGGAGGGTGGGGGCCGGGAATCCGGCGTCGATCATCTGGGCTCGACTCCACGACTCGCCCACGCTTTCCGACCGGCCGTCGGCCAGAGGGAGCGCGCGCCGGGCCGATCGCGCGCCGACCCGGCGCCGCGAGAGGGCCGCGGCCATCGGTTCCAGGTCGGCACCGGCGCGCAACGCCCCGTCGAACGCGGTGAGCGCCTGGGCGAAGTTGCCGTCGCCGGCGACGTCGACGGCGGTACGCGAGAGCGACGTGACGGAGACGCCGTCGACGACGGTCACCTCGTCGTCGGACAGCGGCGCGGCGTGGATGTGGCGCAATCTCGTCGTCTTTCCGCCAGCAGCCTTCCCATTGGTGAGGTGCACGCGGGTGCGGGTCGGTGCGAGGAGCGGGAGCCGGTGGACCGCGGCGGCAGAGACGTGGCTAGACGGCAATGATCCGCCGATCTCGGCGGTGGCCACCGCGAGCGAGCGCAGCCGGTACAGCCGATCCGACCCCGCGGGGCCGTCGAACTGGTCGTCGGATTCGACGTAGACCCCCGGGGTCAACCGCAAGAGCGAGCCGGACTTCACCCCCGCGCGCAGGTCGTCGTCGGTGAGGTCGGCCGCCAGCGCTGCCGAGCGTCGGATCAATCCGTGCCGGTCACACGGGAACTGGGTCATGCCTACTTAGACGCGGCCAGCCCCGCGAACGGTTCCCCGCGCCCGCCCCGCTCCCCGCCGCGCGCCCGCCCCGCGCCCGGGCCCGCCGCCCGTCCCGCGCCCCCGCCATGGTCCCGCGCCTCCGGCCGGGGGAGCGGGACCATGATGGGGGAGCGGGAGGTCAGTCGAGTGCGCCGCTGAACTGGCTTTGGTGCAGGCGGAAGTAGGCGCCGCGGGCGTCGAGCAACTCCTCGTGCGTGCCCTGCTCGACGATGCGGCCCTGCTCCATCACGACGATGGTGTCCGCGTCGCGGATCGTCGAGAGCCGGTGGGCGATCACGAAAGACGTGCGGTCGGTGCGCAGCGCGGCCATCGCCTGCTGGATCAACAGCTCGGTACGGGTGTCGACGGAACTGGTCGCCTCGTCGAGGATCAGGATCGTCGGCTTTGCCAGGAAGGCCCGGGCGATGGTGATCAACTGGCGCTCGCCGGCGCTGACGCCGCCGCCCTCCTCGTCGATGACGGTGTCATAGCCGTCGGGCAGGGTGCGCACGAAGTGGTCGACGTGGCTCGCCTTGGCAGCCTCGATGACTTCCTCGCGGCTGGCCGAGGGGTTGCCATAGGCGATGTTGTCGTAGATCGTCCCGCCGAACAGCCACGAATCCTGCAACACCATGCCGGTGCGCGAACGCAGGTCTCGCCGCGTCATCGCGCGGGTCTCGACGTCGTCCAGGGTGATCGCGCCGGAGTCGATGTCGTAGAACCGCATGATGAGGTTCACCAGCGTCGTCTTGCCGGCACCGGTCGGTCCGACGATCGCGACGAGGTGGCCCGGCTCGGCCACCAATGACAACTCCTCGATCAGCGGGGCGTCGGGAAGGTAGCGGAACGACACGTCGTCAAAGGCGATGCGGCCGGTGTCCGCGGCCGGGGATTGTGGCTCGAGCGGATCGGGGGTCTCCTCGGTGGCGTCGAGGATGTCGAAGATCCGCTCCGCCGACGCGACGCCCGACTGCATCAGGTTGAACATCGAACCGATCTGCGTGAGCGGCTGGGTGAACTGGCGCGAGTACTGGATGAACGCCTGCACCTCGCCCAGGCTCAGCGACCCCGACGCCACCCGCAGCCCGCCGACCACCGCGACGACGACGTAGTTCACGTTCCCCAGGAACATGATCGTCGGCATGATGATCCCGGAGATGAACTGCGCCCGCCAACTGGAGTCGTAGAGCTTCTCGTTGCGGTCATCGAACGAATCCATCACCTGCTGCTGCCGGCCGAAGACGGTGACCAACTCGTGGCCGGTGAACGCCTCTTCGATCTGCGCGTTGAGGGTGCCCGTCGACGCCCACTGGCGGCCGAAATGCGGTTTGGAGCGCTTGGCGATCATCGCCGTGGCGACACCGGCGGCCGGGATCGTCAGCAGCGCGATGACCGAGAGCAGCGGCGAGATCCAGACCATCATGATCAAGATCCCGATCACCATCAGCACCGAGTTCAGGAACTGCATGATGGTCTGCTGCAACGTCTGCGACAGGTTGTCCAGGTCGTTGGTGACGCGGCTCAACAGATCGCCGCGCTGGGCCTCGTCGTAGTACCGCAGCGGCAGGCGGTGGACCTTCTCCTCGACCTGCGCGCGCAGCCGGGCGATCGTTCCGACGACGACGATGTTCAGCAGGTAGGCCGCCAACCAGCCGAGCAGGCTGGCCGCGACGTACAGGCCCAGCACGACCGCCAGCACGCGGGCCACCGCGGAGAAATCCACGCCGACGCCCGGCGTGAGGTCCATCGACGCGACCATGTCGGCGAACGTCCCCTGGCCCCGCTCGCGCAGCCCCGCGACCGCCTGCTCTTTGGTGATCCCGGCCGGCATCCGCGAACCGATGATGCCGTTGAAGATCAGGTCGGTGGCATGGCCGAGGATCCGCGGGGCGATCGAGGTGACGACGACGGAGCCGACGATCGAGCCGACGACCACCACCATCATCACCCGGTACTGCGCCAACAGCCGGATGAGCCGCTTGATGGACGGGCCGAAGGAACGCGCCTTGTCCTCCGGGCTCGGTGCGCCCGGCATGCCACCACCGCGCGGTCCCGTCATGACTCACCCCCGCTCCCGGCGCCGTGCCGATTCGGCCCGCTCGCCGCGCTCCCGGCGCCGTGCCGATTCGGCCCGCTCGCTGCGCTCCCGGCGCCGTGTTGATTCGGCCCGCTCGCTGCGCTCCCGGCGCCGTGTTGATTCGGCCCGCTCGCTGCGCTCCCGGCGCCGGCAAGCTGCGATTCGGCGATCTCCGCATATGTCTCGCATGTCTCGAGGAGATCGGCGTGGCGACCGCGCCCGACGACCCGACCGCGGTTGAGGACGATGATCTGGTCGGCGTTGGCGATCGTCGAAATCCGTTGCGCCACAATGATCACCGTCGAATCGCGGGTGGCCGGCGCGAGCGCGGCGCGCAGCCGGGCGTCAGTGGCAACGTCGAGGGCGGAGAACGCGTCGTCGAACAGGTACACCGAGGGTCGTCGGACGAGGGCCCGGGCGATGGCCAACCGTTGGCGCTGTCCGCCCGAGACGGTGGTGCCGCCCTGCGCGATCGCGGTGTCCAGCCCGTCGGGCATCGCGGTGACGAAGTCCTCGGCCTGCGCGATCCGCAGTGCCTCCCAGAGTTCCTCGTCGGTGGCGTCGGCCTTGCCGTAGCGCAGATTCGACGCGACCGTTCCGGAGAACAGGTAGGGCCGCTGCGGGACGACGCCGATGACCGAACGCAGCGCGTCCGGGTCGAGGTCGGCCACCGAGGTACCACCGACGGTGACCCGCCCGGCCGTCGTGTCGATCAGTCGCGGCACCAGCGACAGCAGCGTCGACTTGCCCGACCCGGTCGACCCGACGATGGCGGTGGTGGTCCCGGGCAGACATTCGAAGGCAAGGTCGGCCAGCACCGGCTCGTCGGCACCTGGATAGGCGAAGGTTGCGGAGTCGAAGGCCACCGCCGCGGGGTCGCCGGCGAAACCGACTGGCGCCGTGGGCGGTTCGACGCTGGTCTGGGTCTCGAGGACCTCCATGATCCGCTCCGCGCAGACCGCCGCCCGGGGCGCCATCATCGCCAGGAAAGACGCCATCATGACGGCCATCAGGATCTGCATGACGTAGCTCATCAGGGCGGAGAGGGCACCGATCTCCATCCGGCCGTCGACGATCTGGTGGCCGCCGACCCAGATGATCGCCACCATCGTGATGTTGGTGATCCCCATGACCACCGGGAACATCAGGGCGAAGACCCGGCCCACGCGCAGCGATGCGTCGGCGAGATGGTCGTTGGCGACGCCGAACCGGGCGACCTCTTCGGGCTCCCGGACAAACGCCCGCACCACACGGATTCCGGTGATCTGTTCGCGCAACACCCGATTCACCGCGTCGATGCGCTCCTGCATGGCCCGGAACCCGGGGATCATCCGGCTGATCGCGACCACCATGAACAAGCCGAGCATGGGGACGGCGACCGCCAGCACCCACCACATCCCGGGGGCGACGGTCAGGCCCATGATGATGCCGCCGACACACATGATGGGCGCCATGATCACGATGCTGACGCTCATCACGGTCAACATCTGGACCTGCTGGACGTCGTTGGTGGTCCGGGTGATCAGCGACGGTGCGCCGAACGTGCCCATCTCGCGTTGGGAGAAGGAACTGACCCGGTGGGCGAGGTCGTGGCGGATGTCGCGCCCGGCGCCCATCGCCGCGCGGGCGCCGAAGTAGATCGCGACGACGCTGGAGGCGACCTGGGCCAGCGTCACCGCGAGCATGACCCCGCCGATGCGCAGGATGTAGTCGGTGTCGCCGCGGGCCACGCCGCGGTCGATGATGTCGGCGTTGAGCGTCGGCAGGTAGAGCATGGCCGCCGTCGCAATCAGCTGCAGCACCACCACCAGGACTAGTTCGCGCTTGTAGCGCGACAGGTAGATGCGCAAAAGCCGGGTCAGCACCCCGCCGACGCTACTGGGCGCCGACGGCTCGTGCCACCGAATTGCCGCCGGCCCGAAGCGGCGATTCGCCCATTCCGCCCAACACGGAAACGGGTGGACGGTCAGGCCAGGCGCACCGCGGCTTCGGGGGTGTAGACGAGGAAGGTGAACGACTCGATGAAGTACAGGTTGACGACGTCGGCGTTGTGCGAGTCATAGCCGATCGAGACATCCTGCCCGATGGTCAACTCGAAGTCGCCGCCGCGCTGGGAGACGACGTAGGCACCGGTGAGGGCGGGTGCCCACACGATGTCGCCCTCGACGAGTTGGCGCTGCAGGTGCTCGCGCACCGGGTAGCCGTGATCGGTGGTCTCGGCGATCGCGTTGTACAGCGGGGCGGAAACCGCCACCGAGTACGGGTGGTCCACCGACTCCATCTTTAGCGCCGACAGTGCCGCGGCCAGTGCCTCGGGGTAGTCGGACACCTCGTCGGGCAGCTTCACCGGGCCGAGGGCGTTCTTGCCGAGCCCGTCGATCCCGGCGGCCTCGAAGCCCTCGAAGATCGCGCGGTCCTCGGCCAGGGCGAGGTCGCGGGCGGCGTCGCGGACCGGGTCCCAATCGGAGTCCTTGGCGCCGCGGTCGACGTTGTCGATGGACTCGCGGGTCACGGTGAACGGCACCCGCAATTCGACGAGGGACTGCGAGTCGCGCAGCGCGGCCTCGATCCCGTCTCCGGGTGAATCGATCTTGCGGGCCCGGCCGGTGCCCACCGACGCGACGTCCAGACCCAGCGGGCCGACGACGTCGACGAGGCGCCGCCCGGCGCTGTTGCGTTTGAAGGAGCGCGACGCCTCGGTCTCGATCTCCTCCCACGCCGCTGCCGAGATGGGTGCGAGTTCGCGATGCAGGTTGTTCATGGTGTCCTCCTGTGCGGGTGGGATGAGGTGGTCTAGCGCAAGGATCCGATGCCGAGCGAGCCGTCGGCCCGCGGTGCCGGCGTCTCGTCGGCGGGTGGGGCTGCGACGGCCGCCGGTGCGGGCGGCGGGTCGTCGAGGAAGTCGATCGGCGGGGCGAAGTACTGGCTGCCGGTCACCGCGGTGGTGAAGTCCAGCAGTCGGTCGGTGTTTCCGGGTGGGTCGCCGAGGAACATGTTCTCCAGCATCCGCTCGGTGGTGGTCGGCGACGAGGAGTAGGCGATGAACAGGGTGCCGCGCTCCCCCTCGGCGCTGCCGTAGGGCATGTTGTCGCGCAAGATGTCCAGCTCGTTGCCGTCGTCGTCGGTGATGACGTTCAGCGCGATGTGCGAGTTCGACGGCTTGGTCTCGTCGTCCATCTCGATGTTGTCGATCTTGGTGCGGCCGATGGCCGCCTCCTGGTCCTCGGTGGTCAACGCGGTCCACGCGGACAGGTCGTGGACGTAGCGCTGCACCGCGACGTAGCTGCCGCCCTGCAGCGTCGGGTCGTCGTCGACGACCGTGATCGCATCAATCGCCCCCTGGCCGGTGGGGTTCTCGGTGCCGTCGACGAAGCCGATCAGGTCGCGCAGGTCGAAGTACCGGAAGCCGTGCGTCTCGTCGACGACGGTGACGTCGGCGCCGAAATCGTCGACGATCTTCGTCGCCACCTCATAGCAGAGCCCGGCGGTGTCGGCCTTGAGGTGTATGAGCAGATCACCGGGGGTCGAGGGCGCGGTGTGCGGTCCGGCGAGCTCGATGAACGGGTGCAGCTCCGCCGGGCGGGGCCCGGTGAAGAGGCGGTCCCACGCCGCCGACCCGATGCCGAGGATGCCGGTGAGGTTGGCCTCGGGCGCGCGCGAGGAGACCGAGCGGACGGTGCCGGAGAAGCCGGACACGACGTCGCGGACCCGGTCGATGTCGGCGTCCTCGGCCAGGGTCAGCACCAGGAAGTAGGCGTACGGGTGCTTGCGGGTGATGATGATCTGCGGCGCGGCCACAGTTCTAAGGCTAGAGGAACCGGCGGTGCGGTGCCGCCCGCATCGCCAGAGGCGGGACTTGGGTCCGTGCGGTGGATGTGTCGGCCCGCGGTGGGACGTGGTTGTCGGCGGTCACGACCTGTCGCCCGCGGCGATCTTGTCGCCGACGACGCGCTGCGCCTCGCGGATCCCTGCGGCATAGGTCGGGTCGGCGGCACCGTCGAGCGCGAAGTCGAACTCGCGGCTCGTCTGCAACCGGTCCGCGGCCTCGGCGAAACGGCCCTGGCGCCGGTACCCATCGGCGAGGTTGAGATGGAGCGACGGCAGGAACCCGGCCACCGACAGGGTCGGGTGGATGGCACGCAGCTCGTCGTCGTTGAGGTGTACGGCCTCGGCGAGCGCGAGTTCATCCCAGCCGACCTCGGCATCGATGTCGTCCGCGACGTCGGCCCGATAGTGGGCGACGATGCATCGCGCGGCATGGTCGTCGATCTCCGCCCACAACGCGTCCAGTTCCCGCTTGCGATCCATCGGCGCGGCGGTGAGTGCCGGCCCCAACTTGGCCATCAGGTCATACATGGGTCAGACCGTAGGCGCGAGGTCGGACAGTGGATCGGCCTCGCGCGGTCAGCCCCGCGCGGCGGCCCGACCGGCGGCCCGGCCGGAGAAGATGCACCCGCCGAGGAAGGTGCCCTCCAGCGCGTTGTAGCCGTGGACCCCGCCGCCGCCGAACCCGGCGACCTCACCCGCGGCGTACAGGCCGTCGACGGGCTGGCCGTCGGTGCCGATCACCTGCGAGTCCAGATTCGTCTGGATCCCGCCGAGGGTCTTGCGGGTGAGGATGTTGAGGCGCACCGCGATCATCGGACCGTGCTCGGGATCGGTCAGCTTGTGCGGCTTGGCGACGCGGACCACCTTGTCGCCCAGGTACTGGCGCGCGTTGGTCATCGCCATCAGCTGGGCGTCCTTGGAGTACTTGTTGTCGATCTGCGCGTCGCGCGCCGACACCACGCGCTCCACCTGCGTCAGGTCGAGCTTGGGGCCGCGGCTGATCTCGTTCATCTTCGCCACGAGGTCGGCCAGGTTCGACGCGGAGACGAAGTCTTCCCCGTTCTCGAGGAACTTGCGGATCGGACCGGGCACGCCCTTGGCGAGGCGGCTCTTGGCGGTGACCTTCCAGCTCTTCTCGGTGATATCGGGGTTCTGCTCGGAGCCCGACAGCGCGAACTCCTTCTCGATGATCGACTGGGTGAGGATGAACCACGAGTAGTCGTAGCCGGTGGCGAGGATCGCCTTCATCGTCGAGTTGGTGTCGAAGCCGGGGAAGTTCGGCGGGGCCAGGCGTTCGCCGTTGGCGTCGAGCCACAGCGACGACGGGCCGGGGATGATGCGGATCGCATGGTCGGGCCAGATGGGGTCCCAATCGTGGATGCCCTCGGTGTAGTGCCACATCCGGTCGCGGTTGACCAGGTTGGCCCCGGCGGACTCGGCGATGGCGAGCATCCGGCCGTCGACGTAGGCGGGCACGCCGCAGATCATGTGCTCAGGTATCGGGCCCAGGCGGTCGACGGGCCAGTTCTCCCGGACCAAGTCGTGGTTGTGACCGATGCCGCCGGTCGTGACGATGGTCGTGGGCGCGCGGAACTCGAAGTCGCCCACCACCTCTCGGGTGCTGGCGACGCCCCGCTCGGTGGTCGACGGCTCGAGGACCGAGCCGCGCACGCCGAGCACGTCCCCGTCGTCGACGATGAGCTCGTCCACGCGGTGCCGGAAGGCGAAGCTCACCAGGCCGCGGCGCTCGGCGTCGAGGACGGGCTCTGCGAAGATGCGCACGACCTCCGGGCCGGTGCCCCAGGTGAGGTGGAAGCGGGGCACGGAGTTGCCGTGACCGTCGGCGAACCCGCCGCCGCGCTCGGCCCACCCGACGATGGGGGTGATCCGCAGGCCAAGGGTGTGCAGGTAGTCGCGCTTCTCGGTGGACGCCCAGTGCACATAGGCCCGCGCCCATTGGCGGCCCCAGTAGTCCTCGTCGTCGCGGTCGAAGCCGGCCGATCCCATCCAGTCGCCCAGCGCCAGCTCCTCGGAATCGTGGATGCCCAGGCGCCGCTGCTCGGGGGTGTCGACCATGAACAGCCCGCCCAGCGACCAGAATGCTTGGCCGCCAAGGTTGTTGCGGTTCTCCTGGTCGACGACGAGAACCTTCTTGCCGGCTTTCGTCAGCTCATAGGTGGCGACGAGGCCGGAGAGGCCGGACCCGACGACGATGGCGTCGGCGGCAAACTCCTTTTGCGAACCCATGACCGTTGAGCCTAGTGGATCTGCCCGGATTCGCATCTCCCGTCGGGCATGCTGGGACGATGCGTCGTGTGCTGACCAGCGGCTGGCTGTGGTGGGCCGTGTGCCTGGTGGTCTTTCTCCTCGTCGTCGCGGTGTTCGTGCTGCACGTGACGCCGACGCCGGGGGCCCTGCTCACCCGCCGGGTGTTCGACCAGGGTTCGGCCCAGATGCGCGAGCGCAACGCCCGATTCGCCGCCCCCGACATCCGGGTCGAGCGCGACATCGCCTACCTGCCGGCATCGTCGCGGCCCGCCGGTGCGGCGCCGCGCGACACCATGCTCGACGTGTACTTCGCCCCCGGCCCGCCGTCGACGACGGGACGGCCGACGGTGGTGTGGATCCACGGCGGCGGTTGGGTGTCCGGGGACAAGTCCGACCCCGCGCACTACCTGAGCCGGATCGCCGCGCGCGGGGTGACGGTGGTGTCGCTGAACTACTCGTTGGCGCCCGAGCGCACCTATCCGCTGGCGATCGCCCAGTTCAACGAGGCGCTGCGGTTCCTCGTCGGCCACGCCGGCGACTACCGGATCGATGCGTCGAAGCTGGTGGTTGCCGGCGACTCGGCCGGGGCGAACCTGGCGTCGCAGCTCGCCGCGATGATCACCAATCCGGGCTTTGCGCGCGACGTCGGCATCCGCCCGGCGATCGGCCCCGAGCGGTTGCGCGGGGCCCTGCTGAACTGCGGGGTCTACGACGCGTATGCGCTGTTCCCGGCGGATCAGCCGGGCAGCGTGTTGGCACGGATCCTGGGTTGGGGGATCGACAACACGCTGTGGGCCTACACCGGCTCGCGGGCGGTGCCGTCGCCGGCGCTGGACCAGATGTCGACGATCCGCCACCTGACCCCGGCGTTTCCGCCGACGTGGATCGGAGCCGGCAATGCCGATCCGCTCACCGCGACGCAGAGTGTGCCGTTGGCGGCGAAGCTGCGCGCGGTCGGTGTCGAGGTGACGCCGTTGATCTTCGACGAGTCGACGCCCGAACGGCTCGGCCACGAGTTCCAATACGAACTCGGCACCGCCGCGGGCCGGGCGGCGTTGGAGTCTTCGGTCGAGTTCGTCCTGCGGGTGACGCGGTAGCGCGGTCAGTCGAGCAGGTCGCGGTATTCGTCGCGGAACTGCGGGGCGATGATCGCGCGCAGCGCCAGGGAGCGCTGGGCGGCGATGTAGCGGTCCAGCGTCAGGGTTCGCCCGAAGTACCAGTGCTTGAGTGCCCACGAGTGGGCGAGCAACAGCAGGTTGTAGGCGACCAGATCGGGCTCGTCGGTCAGCAGCCGCCCACTGGTCACGTCCTCCTGCACGGCGGTGCGCAACGGCTGGCTGGTCTCGATCTCGAGATGCTTGATCTGCTCGCGGCCCTCGCCGCTGAGCGCGTTGGACTCCCGATAGGTCAAGACGGCGGCGTGCCGGTAGCGGTCGATCACCCGGCAATAGGCCTCGAATGCGGCTGAGAGTCGTCGGACCGGGTCGTCGCCGGCCGCCGCCACCGCCTCGGGCACGTCGGCGGCGAAGGCGTGCAACACGTCGACGATGACCGCCAGCAACACCTCGTCCTTGCCGCCGAAGTAGCGGTAGATCAGGCCGACGCTGACACCCGCCTCGGCGGCGAGGGCCTGCATCGACACCGACTCGGACCCGCTGCGCTCCATCAGGCGCGCGGCCGCGTCGAGGATCTGTCGGGAGCGCACGGCCGCCCCCGCGGCCCGGGCGGCCTCGGTGGCGTCGGTCGTCGTATCGGCGTCGGTCGACATTCGCGCTGCTCCTCCCACTGAATTGCGGTTCATCCTAAGCCCAGATCCCGGCGCGCGAACTGGCCAAGGGCCTCGGCGGCGTCGGCGTCCTCGGCATGCACCTGGAGGGCTACGGCTGCGCCGGGACCACGGCCAAGGCCTACGGTTTGGCCTGCCTGGAGTTGGAGGCGGCCGACTCGGGCCTGCGCTCGCTCGTGTCGGTGCAGGGATCGCTGGCGATGTTCGCCATCTGGAAGTGGGGCTCGGAGGAGCAGAAGCAGGAATGGCTGCCGCGGATGGCCGCCGGCGACGCGATCGGCTGCTTCGGCCTGACCGAGCCGGACTTCGGGTCCAACCCGGGCGGGATGCGCACCCGCGCCCGCCGCGACGGCGACGACTGGATCCTCACCGGCAACAAGATGTGGATCACCAACGGGTCGGTCGCCGACGTGGCCGTCGTGTGGGCCCAGACCGGCGACCAGGGCGACGGCCGCGGGGTGCGCGGATTCGTCGTGCCGACCGACACCCCCGGATTCTCGGCGCCGGCGATCAAGCACAAGATGTCGCTGCGTGCCTCGGTCACCAGCGAGCTGGTCCTCGACAACGTCCGGCTGCCCGCATCCGCGGTGCTCCCGGAGGCGCAAGGTCTGCGCGGCCCGCTGAGCTGTCTCAACGAGGCACGGTTCGGGATCGTCTTCGGTGCCCTCGGCGCCGCCCGCGACTGCCTGGAGACCGCTATCACCTACGCCCAGGAGCGCGACATCTTCGACAAGCCGCTCGCCGGCTTCCAGCTGACGCAGGCCAAGCTCGCCGACATGACCCTCGAACTGGGCAAGGGGCTGCTCCTGGCCGCACAGCTGGGCACCCTCAAGGACGCCGGGCAGTTGAAGCCGGAACAGGTCAGCCTGGGCAAGCTCAACAATGTTCGCGAGTCCCTGGAGATTGCGCGCACCTGCCGCACCATCCTCGGTGCCGCCGGCATCACCCTGGAGTACCCGATCATGCGGCACGCGAACAACCTCGAGTCGGTGCTCACCTACGAGGGCACCAGCGAGGTGCACCAGCTGATCATCGGGCAAGCGGTGACCGGCCAGGCGGCCTACCGATAGGCCGCGCGGCCGGTCCCCGCGGGTTCGCTCCGATCAGTATTCGTAGAACCCGCGGCCGGTCTTGCGGCCCAGGTAACCGGCGTCGACCATGCGGCGCAGCAGCACCGGCGGGGCATAGTGCGGGTCGCCGAACTCGTCGAACAGCGACTCGGCGACGGCGAGGCAGATGTCCAGGCCGACGGTGTCGCACAGGCGCAGCGGGCCCATCGGGTGGCCGCAACCGCTGACCATGCCCTCGTCGATGTCCTCGGCGCTGGCGAAGCCGGTCTCAAACATCCGGATGGCGCTGGTCAGGTAGGGGATCAGTAGTGCGTTGACGATGAAGCCGGCCTGGTCCTTCGACTCGATCGTCTTCTTGCCCAGCGTCTCGCGGGCATAGGTGGCGACCTTGTCGACGACGGCGCGGTCGACCTTGAGGGTGGTCACGACCTCCACCAACGCCATCACGGGCACCGGGTTGAAGAAGTGCATGCCCAGCACGCGCTCGGGGTGCTTGGTGGCGTTGGCCAGGCGGATGACCGGGATCGACGAGGTGTTGGTGGCCAGGATCGCGTCCGGCGAGACGATCTCGTCGAGCTTGGTGAAGTACTCCACCTTGAGCTCCTCGATCTCCGGCATCGCCTCGACGACCAGCTCCGAGTCGGCCAGCGTCGACAGGTCGGAGGTGATGGTGATCCGCGCCAGCGCGGCCTTCGCGTCGTCGTCGGAGAGGCGGCCGGACTTCACCGCGCGGGCGAGGCTCTTCTCGATGCGCTGCTGTGCGGCGTCGATGGCCTCGTCGCGCTCGACGACCCGCACGGTCGACCCGGCGCGGGCCACGACCTCGGCGATTCCGGCGCCCATCGTGCCGCCACCGATCACTCCAACGTTCTTCATGTTCACTGCTCCTGACGGTGATGCTTCGCCGGGGTCGAACCCGACTGTCGGTCGGTGTCGATCCAACCGCACCCGGCGGCTCAGGCCAATTCGACCCCGTTTCGGTGTGGTCGGTGTGGTTGTTGTCGTGTGCCGTGACTTCGTTCCTGCTTTGTGATGAATCCGCACTCGACCGCATACGTGCACGTCATACTGTCGAGAGATGCCGTTGTCGTGTCGGCGACCCCCGTTGGGAGGGCCGCAGCTTTTGCCCGCTCGTTATGAAGCCGTTACACTCGTCTGCGACCGGAGTCACGTCATTGTCGACCTGATGTCCGAGCAATCCAGAAGACGAAGCGGCCCGAACTTCTAGTCAGGTGTGCGTGCCGCCCAAATCAAAGGACAACCAAGAAATGTTGACTCGACCCCGCATGCGGCTTGCTGCCGGTGCCATGGCGCTCCTCGTGGGCGCTGGGCTGGCCTCAGCCGTCTCCGCGCCGTCGGCCGAGGCCCGCGCCGCCACCGATCGTGTGTACTCCCGTGCGATGCACAAGTCGATCCCGGTGTACGTCGTTCCGGCCAACCGCCCGAACGCGCCGACGATCTACCTGCTCGACGGCTTGCGCGCCCCCAACAACGACACGGGGTGGCTGATCAACACCGACGTGGCCCGCTTCATGCGTGGTAAGGGCGTGAACCTGGTTCTGCCCTTCGGCGGTGCCGGAAGCTTCTACACCGACTGGCAGCAGCGCGACCCGCGCCTGGGCCTGAACAAGTGGGAGACCTTCCTGACCCGCGAGCTCCCGCGCTACATGAAGAGCAAGTACAAGTCGGACAACCGGCGCAACGCCATCGGCGGCCTGTCGATGTCGGGCACCTCGGCGCTGAACATCGCTTCGCGCCACCCGAACTTCTACAAGTCGGTGGCCTCCTACAGCGGCTACCCGACGGTGACCATGCCCGGCTTCACCCAGGGCATCCAGGCCTCGGTCGCCGAGGTCGGCGGTAACCCCAACAACATGTGGGGGATCTACCCGGCCGGCGACTGGTTCGCCAACGACCCGTTCCTGTCGGCGGGCAACCTGGCCGGCAAGTGGGTCTACGTGTCCTCGGGCACCGGCATCACCAGCAAGTACGACAGCGCGATCAACCCGGGCAGCCCGAACTTCGACCCGATGCGCTTCGTCCAGATGGTGCCGCTGGAGACCGCCGCGTCGATCAGCAGCCAGATGTACATCACGCGGCTGCGCACGGTCGGCGTCCGGCTGACCACCCACATCTCGCCCGACGGCGGACACTGGTGGGACTACTGGCAGCGCCGCTTCAAGGAGTCGTGGTACACGACCTACCGCCCGTCCTTCTTCGCCCCGAACAGCCCGGTTCGCGGTGGCGGCGGCGGCAGCATGGGCAGCAGCTAGCCCCTCGCGCTCGACAAACCCTCGGGGCCATCGGCATTCGCCGGTGGCCCCGAGGTGTTTTTCCAGGTCAGTCCGGGGTGGGTCCACAACCAAATAAGTTAGGCCACCCAAAACTCTGATTTTGTGCCTTCGACCTGCATAAATGCGGCCGATCAATGAGTTGCGGGGCGGTCGGGAGGCCGTTAGCGTCGAGCACATGATTGCTGCCCTGATCCTGAGTTTCGGCGTGGTTTTCGTCGCCGAACTCGGCGACCGATCGCAGCTGATGGCGATGATGTTCGCGATGCGCTACCGCTCGTGGCTCGTCATCGCCGCGATCACCACCGCCACCGCGCTGATCCACCTGGTATCGGTCGGGGTGGGTCATTTCCTGGGTGCCTCCATCCCCGCCCACCTCACGTCGGTGTTGGCCGGACTGGCGATGCTCGTGTTCGGTCTGTGGACCATCCGTGGCGACTCCATCGACCCGGGTCCGATGCGCCCGGCGAAGATCGGCCCGTCGGCCTTCTTCGCCATCACCGGCGCCTTCTTCCTCGCCGAACTCGGTGACAAGACGATGTTCACCACCATCGCCCTGGCGACCGACAACAACTGGTTCGGCGTGTGGGTCGGCTCGACGCTGGGGATGGTCGCCGCCGATGCGCTGGCGATCGTCCTGGGTGCCGCCCTGGCGCGCCACCTGCCGCCGCAGGTCGTCAGCCGGGGTGCGGCCGCCCTGTTCTTCGGATTCGCCGCCTGGCTGCTCTACGGCGGTCTGCGCGGGGCGGATCCCTTGCTCATCGCCGGCGTCGTCGCCGTGGCACTGACCATCGTCGCCGTCGGCGTCGTCGTCATCCGCCGCGAACGGGCCCGCGAGGCCCAACGGCGGGCCCGGCGCGAGGCGGCCAAACGCAGACTGCGCCGCGACGCCGACGATCCCGAATCCGGCGAACTCGTCCCCGTTCGCTGAGCGGGAAGGGGGTAGCTAGCGGGTGTCGTCCCGGTTGTCCGGGTCGGCGACGTAGCGCCCCTGCTGGTCGTAGTGCCAGGTGTCATCGTCGCCGGCCGTCTGGGCCTCACCCGACGGGGAGAAGGGCCGGAACGCCGTCGTCTCCCAGTCAGGCTGCTGGTAGCCGCCCGGCTGGGAGTAAACCGTCGTCGACTCCTCGTCGTCGCGGCGCCACGGCGATTCCGATCCCCACGGGTCGGGTTCGCCTGTGGGGGTCACGTTCTGCGGTTCGTCGGCGATAGCGCCTTCGGCGACGGCGTCGGCCCCGGCGACGTCGTCGGGACCGTCGTCGCCTCGACGGCGGGCGAGGAACAACCCGGCCAGCCAGAGCAGCAGGAAGACGACGCCCGCGCCGCCGAGGATCAGCGGCAGGACGGTCTGGCCGAACCGGAGTTCCCCGGCGTAGTGCTCGGCCCGCTCCGCCTGCGCCTTGACGGTCGCCTCATCCCACTGGAACGTGGCCTTGAGGGAGGGCATCTCGAAGTCGCGGACCGCGGCCGGCGTCTCCTCGCTCTGGTCGGGGAACTTGAAGTACTGGTACTGGTCCTCGCGCCCGTCGACGATCGTGCCGGTCTTGGGCTCCACCCACACGTGGCGGGTCGAGCGGGCGTACCGGTGCATGGTCAGCGTCTCGGAGGGCTTGACGCCCTTGCCGGCGATCCCCCACCAGCGGGCGGGCATGGAGACCATCGTGCCCAGGGCGGCCTCGCCCTGCGGCGTCTCCAGGTCGGCCAGATCGGTCTCGGGGACCTCGGTGACGAAATGGTAGGTGGTCACCCCGTTGATGGTCTTCTCGTCGACGAAGCGGACCCGGGTGTCCTGTCGGGTGTTCAGGTCGAAGTAGTAGTACTCGCGCTTCTTGACGTTGAAGCCGAACTTGTACTGGAAACCCTGCCGCTTCGCCTCGACCGAAACCGTCTTCGGGTCGGCGCCCTCGGGCGCGGCCTCGGTCTGGATCGAGTTGACCGCACCGTTGGGCACCGAGGTCTTGCGGTCCACCGACACCCGGTCGATGCTCGCGGTGAGCAGCGCGTCGTCGCAGCGGCGCTCCTCGCCGGCCCCGGCCATCGTCGGCTCCACTTGCTTGCCGTTGGCCTCCCGGACCCGGTCGATGCGCACCGTCTGCGCCGACTGCACGGTGGCCTGGCGACGGTCGGACGGGTCGACGATCCGCGACCGGCGCTGCTGCGTCAGGTGGGCGTCGACGGTCCGTGCCTTCTTCGCCCTGATCGAACAGCGGTCGAACAGGACCGCCGGGAAGCGGTTGCCGGCCTGGTTGTCGGGGGACACCGTGGTCGCCACCGAGGTGATATCTAGGTCGAGCGGGACCACGCGCAACTGGGGGACGAGGAAGAACCTGGTCCCCACGGCCGCGGTGAGGCACACGAAGCCGAAGAACGCCAGCGTGCTCAGGACGACGATGCGTTTCATGTCGACAACCTTATATCCGACAACCTGGGCGCAGCCTTAGCCGTTGGCGGCATTGTCCGCGCGCCGGTCGCGTTCGGCTTCCTTCATGATCGAGGCCATGTACCCGAAGATCTCCGGATCCGACATCGCCTTCCACCGCGGTGCGAGCAGCTTGATGTACTTCTCGACGTAGAGCAGCTGCTTGCCGACGAGGACCAGCTCGCGCGGCAGGCGCGCATCGTGGGCCTTGGCGACCGCCGCCATTTGGCGGCCCAGGTCGGTGTAGGACATCTCGCCGAGTTCGGTACTGGTGAGCGGCATGGCGACCTTCTTGATGTCGGCACCGCCCTTGCTGGTCGAACCGGGCTTGTGGACCGCGCCGAGCAGGAAGATGGCCCGGCCGGCCGACTCGTAGTCCTTGCGGACGATGAGGTCGACGACCAGCTGGCGCAGAATGCGCCGGGTCCGCGGGGTGAAGCGCCCGACGATGCCGAAGTCGAGGAGGACGAGCTTGCCGTCCGCGTCGACCAGGACGTTGCCGGCGTGGAGGTCGCCGTGGAACAGCCCGCCGTGGAAGGCTGACTCGAGCAGCGAGAGGAACAGCGTGCGGCACAGGGCGACGCCGTCGTGGCCGGCCGCCTTCACCGCGTCCGCGTCGTCGATGCGGGTCGCGTAGATGCGCTCCATGGTGAGCACGCGGGGGGTGGTGAACTGGTCGTACACGGCCGGGACGCGTACCTGGTCGCCGAACTTGCTGGGCTGCAGGCACTCGAACCACTCGCGCATGGCGGCGGCCTCGTTGCGGAAGTCCAGTTCGTCGTCGAGGCCGTTGGCGAAGTCCTCGACGATGTGGCGCGCCGACAGCATCCGCCCGTACTCGCTGATCTCGAGCAGTCCGGCCGCGCGCTCGAGGATGGCGACGTCGGGGGCCAACCGGCCGGCGATGCCGGGCCGCTGGATCTTGACGACGACTTCCTGCCCGTCGTGCAGGGTCGCGGTGTGCACCTGGGCGATCGATGCCGACGCGATCGGCTCGGGGTCGAAGGAGGCGAACACCTCCTCGGGCCGTGCGCCGAACTCGTCGACGAACAGCGCGGTGATCTCGTCGGGATCGGCGGGCGGCACGCGGTCGAGCAGCGATTCGAACTCCGCGGAGAGCTCTTCGGTGAAGACTCCCGGGCTCGAGGCGATCAACTGGCCGAGCTTCACATAGGTGGGGCCGAGTTGTTCGAAGGTGGTCCGGACTTCGTGGGCGATGCCGACCTTCGTCGGCAGTCGGCGGTGGACCACCGCGTCGCCAGCGGCGTGGACCACGAAGCGGCCGACACCGGTGACGGCGGCCAAACCGGTGGCCCCGGCGCGGCCCAATTCCCGGAGCGGGGACACCGACGGGAGTGTGGCGCGCCGCTTTCCGGCGGGCCCGGCGGGGGAGCCGGACCGCGTTGCGTCGTCTTTTCGGGTGCTCACCCGAGGTGATTCTACGAGCCGCCGCAAGCGAAGCCGAATCGTCGGTCGTAAGCTGCGGCCCATGACACCGGCGTTCCACCATGCGGATGTGCGCGGCGCGCGACTGGCCTACAACTCCACCGGCACCGGTTCCCCGGTGGTCTGGGCGCACGGGATGAACTCCGCGGCCTACACCCAGGAGCGCGCCGGGCAGTTCGACTGGCGGCCGGTGTCGGCGCGTCATCGGCTGATCCGCTACGACGCGCGCGGCCACGGCCGATCCACCGGCGGCACCGATCCGCGCGAGTACACCTGGCCGGAATTGGGGCAGGACCTGCTGGGGCTGCTCGATGCCGTCGAGCCGCCCGTGGCCCCCGGTGAGCGGGTCGGGGCGATCGGCTCGTCGATGGGGACCGCGACGATTCTGTACGCGGCCCTCGCCGCGCCCGCGCGGTTCCGGCGTCTGGTCCTCACCACGCCGCCGACGTGCTGGGAGACGCGGCCGGCGGCCAACGGGGTGCGGCTGGGATCGGCCCAGCTGGTCCAGGACAGGGGGGTGGCCGCCCTCGCCGCGCTCAGCGTCGACGCCCCGGCTTCGCCGGCATTGGTGCAGGCCCGCCGATTCATCACCCCGATCCGGGTCTCCGCGTCGAGGCTGCCCGCGGTGTTCCGCGGTTCCGCGCAGACCGACTTCCCGCCGAGGGAGACGGTGGCGACGCTGGACCTGCCGGTGTTGGTGCTGAGTTGGACCGGCGACGGCACGCATCCGGTGTCCTCGGGGGAGGTGCTGGCGCAGACGCTGCCCAATGCCGAACTCGTCGTCGCGAGCACGCCGGCCGAGTTGGCGACGTGGGGACAGCGCGCCGCCGACTTCCTCGCCTGATCGCCGACTGGGCCCTCGATCTCGCCGACTGGGCCCTCGATCTCGCCGACTGGGCCCTCCCGCCGGGGCGTAGAGTTTTCGATCAGTAGTCGAAAACTCGAAGGAGTCGACCATGCGCAGTGCCGACCTCGTCGTCGTCGGAGCCGGGGTGGCCGGTTTGACCGCCGCGCTGCGGGCCGCGCGCGCCGGTCTGCGCGTCGTCGTGCTCAACAAGGGCACGGGGGCCGACTCCGGGCCGGTTGAGCGCAGCACGTCGACGTTCTACGCGCAGGGCGGTATCGCCGTCGTCGCGCCGGACAATCCCGAGGACTCCATCGGCCTGCACGTCGCCGATACGCTCGCCGCCGGTGCCGGGCTCGTCGCGTCCCACCCAACCGAGGCGATTGTCGCCGACGGCTGGGATGCGGTGACCGCGCTGATCGCCGACGGGGCGCAGTTCGACAGAGATGCCGCTGGCGCGCTGCTGCGCACCCGCGAGGGCGGGCACAGTGTCCGGCGGATCATCCACGCCGGCGGCGACGCGACGGGGGCGCAGGTCCAGCGGAGTCTGGAGCGGGCCACCACCGAGGCGATGGCCGGCGGACTGGATCTGACCTGCATCAACCACGCGATGGCGACCTCGATCCGGCGGGTTGACGGGGTGGTGGCCGGCGTCTCCTACCTCGTCGAGGACGGCGACCACCGGGAGGCCGGGGTCATCGCCGCCCCGACGGTGCTGCTCGCGACCGGGGGCGCCGGCCATCTCTACTCCGCGACGACCAACCCGGGCGGCGCCACTGGGGACGGCATCGCGCTGGCCCTGCGCGCCGGTGCCGCGGTTGCCGACCTCGAGTTCATCCAGTTCCACCCGACGATGCTCTACGTCGACGGGGCCCGTGGCCGCCGATCACTGGTCAGCGAGGCACTGCGCGGCGAAGGCGCCCGACTCGTCGACGCCAACGGCGACTCGGTGACCAAGGGTGTCCACCCGATGGGCGACTTGGCTCCGCGCGACGTCGTGGCCCGGGCGGTCGAGGCCGCCATCGAGCGGACCGGCGCCGCGTGCGTGTACCTCGACATCTCCGCGATGGCCGACTTCGACACCCGGTTCCCGACGGTGAGTGCCGGAATCGCCGCGGCCGGCGTCGACATCTCCGGCGGGTTGATCCCGGTGGTACCGGGTGCCCACTATCTTTGCGGCGGCATCGTCACCGACGAGTCCGGCGCGACGACCGTGCCCGGACTGCTCGCCGCCGGGGAGTCGGCCCGCACTGGGCTGCACGGCGCCAACCGGCTCGCCTCCAACTCGCTGTTGGAGGGATTGGTCATGGGGTCGCGCGCCGCCGACGAGGCCGTCCGGCTCGCAAGATCCGGGGCGGCCGTCGAACCCCTCGACAATGAGGAGCCCACGGAGGATCCCGCACTGCCGGTACTCCCGCGCAACGAACTGCAGAACCTGATGAGCCATCACGTGGCGCTGCGTCGGACCGACGCGGGGCTGCGGGAGGTTGCGGCCGCGTTGCGCGCGGCGCCGGTGACGTCGATGGCCGGCCGGGCCGACTTCGAGGACGCCGCGTTGACGCTCGTCGCGTCCGCGGTGTGCGCGGCGGCGTTGGCGCGCACCGAGTCTCGTGGGGCACACGGTCGGCTCGACTATCCCGACACCGATGCGGCGCAAGCCCGTTCGGCCGCCTTCACCCTCGACCCCGACGACGGGCCGGTGGCGACCGGCGACGATATTTATGCGTTTTCGGGTCTCGCTCTCTAGCCCCTCAGCACGTACTCTCGGGTAGTTCCCCCGAGCCGAGACTGCCGGCGTCGGGATGAAAGGTGATTGTGATGACGGGTGCGTGCTGGTCGACGGCTATCTGCACGGAGTCGGAGCGGCGCGCCCTGGGCCTCGCTTCCGACGGTGAGTGGCTGCTGACCTGTCGTCTCTCCGACGGCCACGAGGGCGAGCACGCCACCGACGCGAGCATGCGACCCCGGTCGGACCGTCGTGTCTGGTTGACGTGGAACGATCGCGCCGCCCATCGCCTCGTCGACCGCGAGCCCTGCCCGATGCACAGTCGGGCTGGAACCCCGTGCCTGTTGTTCGCCGGCCACGGCGGGATGCACTACTACGGCGCGCCCGGCGGCCCGGCCCAGCCGACCCGCTCGATCGATGCACCCGACGTGCGGATGCCGAGCGGCGGGATCGAGACCGATCGCCGGCCCGGTGACCCGACGGTGGCGCCGAGCCGCACGGCTGCGCGTGACGACGAGCCGCTCGACGTCGACGTGTCCACCGGACCGTCGCGCACCCTGGACACCCACGAGCGGGTCACCCAATCCGCCGCTGCGCCGCAGGTCGCCCAACAGCCTGTCGCCCAGCAGCCTGTCGCCCAGCAGCCCGCAGCCCCGCAGGCCGCGCAACAGCCTGCCCCCCAGCAGCCCCCCGTCGCACCGCAGCCACCCGCACCCTCGCGGGCGGCCCACGCGGCGGCACCGGCGGCCGGGATCGATACCGACGATGCCGTCGCGACGGCTCTGCAGGAGCTGGCAGCGGCCATCGAGAACCTGGCGCAGGCCGTTCGCCACCGCAGCAGCTGACTCCCGCGATACCATAGGGGGGTATATCCCCAACGGTAGAGGAGGGGCGATGGCCGAGCAGCCCGCGGTCGCGTCCGACTGTCAGTGCGGCAACAGCGACCATCAGCACGGCTATATCGCCGCCAAGGACGCCTATCTGAAGCGCCTGCGGCGGATCGAGGGCCAGGCGCGCGGATTGCAGCGCATGGTCGACGAGGACGCCTACTGCATCGACATCCTCACCCAAGTCTCCGCGATGACCAAAGCGCTGCAATCGGTCAGCCTGGAACTGCTGACCGATCACATGAACCACTGCGTGGTCGACGCCGCAGCCAAGGGCGGCGACGAGGCGCAGGCGAAGATCGACGAGGCGATGGCCGCTATCTCCCGTTTCGTGAAATAGGGTCTGTCATCGCGAACTGACTCGTGGGTAAGGTTGGGTGAAACCCCCTCGAGGAAGGTTCACCCATGGCACGAGGGCTGTACCGCGACCAACCCGAATGGCAGCAGTTGCAGGAGTTCCTGCCGCCGCGGCTACGCTTCACCGACGCGACCGCCCCCGCCGAGGAGTTCTGGGAGTGGCGCGGCCACGACGTCCACCTCGACACCTTCCGTAACCCGTCCGCCCCGGCCAAGGTCATCGCCCACCACGGCGTCGGCACCAACGGCCGGCAGATGTCGCTCATCCTCGGCGGCCCGCTCGCGCGGCGCGGCTGGGAGGTCGTCGCGGTGGACAACCTCGGCTACGGCCTGACCGACGTGGCCCCCGGCACCCGCTACGACTACGGCGACTGGGTCGAGCTCGTACTCGACCTGATCGCCGCGGAACAGGCCCGCGACGATCGGCCCATCGTGCTCTACGGGCTCTCCGCCGGGGGCATGCTCACCTATCACGTCGCGGCCGCCGCGCCGCGGGGCGCGGTGCGCGGCATCATCGGCATGACCTTCCTGGACCAGCGGGTGCAACACGTCCGCGACGAGACGGCCCACGACAAGCTGACCTCCCGCGTCGGGGTGCCGGCCATGGGGCTGGCCGTCCGCACCCCGTTGGGTCGGATCCGCTATCCGATGTCGCTCGCCTCCAAGTTGTCGACGCTGGTCAACGAACCGGCGGCGATGAAGCTCCTCAAGCGCGACCGGTCGTCGGCGGCGAACTGGATGTCGATGGACTTCCTCTCGTCGTATATGAATTACGCCCCGGCGGTGGAGCCGGCCGACTTCGACGCCTGCCCGGTGTTGCTCACCCAACCGGCGCAGGACCGGTGGACCCCGCGCGAGCTCAGCGGGCCGGTGCTCGCCCCCATCCGCAAGGTCTCGGTCGACGTCGTCGACCTCGAGAACGCCGGTCACCTCCCACTCGAGGACCCGGGGCTGGCGCAGCTCGAGGAAGCCGCCGACGAGTTCATCCGCCGGGTCATCGCCTGAGGTGCGGTCCACGAACTGAAACTAAACTGAAACGTGTTCTAGTTCTTGCGTTAGCATGTCGTCATGACTATCGCGGAGGCCAAGGGCACCACCCTGCCGGCCGTCATCGACGCCGGCGACATCACCGACTACACCGACGACGTCGACGTGCTGATCGTCGGCTTCGGGATCGGCGGCGGGTGTGCCGCCGTCGATGCCGCCCGGGCCGGCGCGAAGGTGCTGGTGTTGGAACGGGGCGCCGACGCCGGCGGTACGACGCGGATGGCCGGCGGGCACTTCTACCTCGGCGGCGGGACCGCCGTGCAGACGGCCACCGGCCACGAGGACTCGGCCGAAGAGATGGCCAAGTACATCACCGCGGTGTCCCGGGATCCGGAGCCGGAGAAGATCCAGGCCTACTGCGCCGACAGCGTCGAGCACTTCAACTGGCTCGAGGACCTGGGCCTGAAGTTCGAACGGTCCTACTTCCCGGGCAAGGCGGTGATCCAGCCCAACACCGAGGGGCTGATGTTCACCGGCAACGAGAAGGTCTGGCCGTTCAAGAACATGGCCAAGCCGGCCCCGCGCGGCCACAAGGTGCCCAAGCCGGGCGACACCGGTGGGGCCTCGATGGTGATCGACCTGCTGCAGGCCGAACTCGAGCGGCTCGGCGTCGAAGTCCGGTATGAGACCGGGGCGCGCAACCTCGTCGTGGAAACGGGTCCGCAGGGTCCGGCGGTCGTCGGCGTGCGCTGGAAGACCACCGACGGGGAGGGATACATTCGCGCCCGTGCCGTCGTCATCTCCGCCGGGGGCTTCGTGATGAACCCCGAGATGGTCGCCGAGCACGTCCCGCAGATGGCGGAGAAGCCCTTCGTCCTGGGCAGCACCTACGACGACGGGCTGGGTATCCGCATGGGGGCGTCGGTGGGTGCGGCGCTCAAACACATGGACTCCGCCTTCGTCACCGCGCCGGTGTACCCGCCGTCGATCCTGCTGACCGGGATCATCGTGAACAAGGATGGCCAACGGTTCGTGACCGAGGACAGCTACCACTCGCGCACGTCGGGATTCGTCATGGACCAGCCGGACTCGGCGGCCTTCCTCATCGTCGACGAGGCGCACATGAAGCGCCCCGAGGTGCCGCTGTGCCCGTTCATCGACGGCTGGGAGACCGTGGAGGAGATGGAGAAGGACCTCGGCATCCCCACCGGGAACCTGGTGGCAACGCTGAATCGCTACAACGAGTACGCGGCCAAGGGCGAGGACCCCGACTTCCACAAGGGCGAAGAGTTCCTCGCGCCGCAGGACACCGGCCCGTGGGCGGCCTTCGACATGTCGCTGGGCAAGGCGATGTATGCCGGCTTCACCATCGGCGGGATGGCGACCAGCGTCGACGGCGAGGTCCTCGACGAGTCCGGGGCGCCGATCGCCGGCCTGTACGCGGCCGGTGCCTGTGCGGCGAACCTCGCCCAGGACGGCAAGGGCTACGCCAGCGGCACGCAGCTCGGCGAGGGTTCGTATTTCGGTCGGCGGGCCGGTCGGCACGCCGCCGTCTCCGCTGCTGCCGCTGTCGAGGCGTAACGACCCTCATTGTCGGTTCGCGACGCTACACTCCGCATGTGAGAAGGCGTAGTCAATGGTTGGCGGCCGGAGCGGCGGCAGTCGTCGGGGTGGCACTGCTCGGGGCCGGGCCGGCGCAGGCGCAGCGTCCGGCGTTCATTCCGGACACCACCGGCTCGACGATCCTGCTGCTCCCCGGCACCGGCGACCGCGACGGTGCCGACCAGATCGGCCGGACGGTCGGCGTCGGGTGGTTCGACGACGCGACCGTCGCGAACGGGCGCGTCGTCGTGGTGGACTACCCGGCCGCCTTCGGCATCCGGCTGCTCGGCGTGCTGGTCCCCTTCGTCGGCGACGCCACCTATAACGAATCGGCGGTGGCCGGGACGGCGAACCTGGTGGCCGCGGCCGAACCCCGGCTGGCCAACGGCGATCGCGTCGTCCTCAACGGCTTCTCGCAAAGCGCCACCCCGGTGATGAGCGCGGCCTACCTGCTGCACCAGGCCGACCCCGGCAACGACGGCAGGCTGAGCGTCATCGTCGGCGCCGACCCCCGGTTCCCGAACACCGGCGCGGAAGTGGTGATGCCCAGCATCATCCCCGGGCTCTACACCAACGGCGAGCGCGACACCGCCGGCACCGGCGACATCCCGGTCACCTCGATCTGCGTCGTCGGGGACACGACCTGCGGGATGGCCAACCCGTTGGTCCACCCGATCAGTTGGGCCTTCTACTTCCTGCCCGGCTTCTACGTCCACGGCAACATGTACGACGACGCCGGCACCTTCACCCAGGTCGACGAGTTCACCTCGGGCAACACCACTTTCGTGGTTCTCGACGGCGGAAACCCGTGGGGGATGATGCTGCGCGACCTCGGGGTGCCGGTGCCCCGTGAGGTCGACGACGTGCTCAACGTGCTCATCCCGCGCCAGATGCCCGGGCAACCCGACACGGTGTTCGGCTACGAGGTGCCCACCCCGCGCGCCATTCAGGCCTCGCTGTACCGCGCCCTGGGGTGGTCGATGCCGGTGACCGATCCCGACGTGGTCGGAACGCCGGGGACCAGCTCGACCCCCGCCGGGGTGACGGCAACGACCCCGACGACGACACTCGCCGCTGCCACGGGACCGGCCGCCGCGGCCAGCGCAGCACCGACGGACCCGACGGCTCGGCGGTCCAGTGCCGCAGATGCGGCGCCGGCCCGGACGACGCCGCACTGGGCATCCCGCACCCCGTCGTGGGAGTCGCGGCAGGCGCAGACGCCGCCGTGGCAGCAGCCACAGGCGCAGACGCCGCCGTGGGAGCAACCACAGTCACCGGCCGCCACGCCGCACCCCCAGGCCTCGTGGGGCCCCGGGGCGACTCCTTGGGCGGCACCGCGGTCGGGGCGGGCCGCGCCCGAATCGTCGCCTTCGCCGCAAACGGGCGGATCCGCGCCGCAAGCACCGTCAGCCGCCGCGGGGGCCGGTTCGCACTGACGGAACAGGTTTGGCAACCCTAATGTGAGGTACCCAACCGCCTGCTGGTGCATGCATGCCCGCGTGCTATGTTTCTGTCAGTTTGTGACCCACGTGGCAGTCTGCGGACTCCACGCAGCGTGTCACCTGGCAATCGAAGGCCGACTGCGGTAAAGCGCGGCCGGTCATCACCACACGCCGTTGGTGGATGTGCGGGCCGGGGGACGCCGAAATGACAACGAAGTCAGCGAAGGAAGCAACACATGAGTGTCGGAGTCGTGCGTGAGGCGACCGGAGAGGCAATGACATGCTGATCGGAGTCCCCCGAGAATCGAAGTCGGGCGAGACCCTCGTCGCGGCCACCGCCAAGACCGTGGGCCAGCTCGAGCAGCTGGGCTACGAGGTGATCGTCGAATCCGGCGCCGGCCGGTTGGCCGAGCTGTCCGACGCGGCCTTCACCGAGGCGGGCGCCCGCATCGGCTCGGCCGAGGAGGCCTGGGCCGCCGACGTCGTCGTCAAGGTCAACGCCCCGTCGGATGACGAGATCGCCAAGATGCGCCGCGGCGCCGTCCTCATCTCGATGATGGCACCCGCGCGCAATCCCGAGCTGTTGGAGAAGCTGCAGCAGGCCGGCGTCACCGCGCTGGCGATGGATGCCGTGCCCCGCATCTCGCGAGCGCAGTCGATGGACGTCCTCTCGTCGATGGCCAACGTCGCCGGCTACCGCGCCGTCGTCGAGGCCGCCCACGAGTTCGGCCGCATGTTCACCGGGCAGGTCACCGCGGCCGGCAAGATCCCGCCGGCCCGCGTCTTCGTCGTCGGTGCCGGTGTCGCCGGCCTCGCGGCCATCGGCGCCGCGTCGGCCATGGGCGCCATCGTGCGCGCCTTCGACGTGCGGCCCGAGGTGGCCGAGCAGGTCGAGTCGATGGGCGCGGAGTTCGTCAACGTCGACTTCGAGGCGGAGAAGTCCGAGGACGGCTACGCCAAGGAGATGACCGCCGAGCAGGAGGCCGCCACCGCGTCGATGTACGACGAGGAGGCCCGCGCCGCCGACATCGTCATCACCACCGCGCTGATCCCCGGGCGCCCGGCGCCCAAGCTCCTCAGCGAGGAAACGGTCGCCGCGATGCGCCCGGGCTCGGTCATCGTCGACATGGCCGCGGCCAACGGCGGCAACGCCGCGGGCACCGTCACCGACGAGAAGGTCGTCACCGACAACGGTGTCACGATCCTCGGGTACACCGACCTCGCCGGCCGGCTGGCCGCGCAGACCTCGCAGCTGTACGGCACCAACATCGTCAACCTGCTCAAGCTGCTCACCCCCGGCAAGGACGGCGAGCTGACCCTGGACATGGACGACGTGGTGCAACGCGGTATCACCGTCGTCCGCGACGGTGAGGGCATGTGGCCGCCGCCCCCGGTCCAGGTCTCGGCGGCGCCGAAGGCGGCTGCGGTCGCCGACGTTCCGGTGGTCGAGCCCAAGGCGCCGATGTCCCCGGCCAAGAAGGTCGCGCTCGCGCTGACCGGCATCCTCGCGTTCGGTGCGCTGATCGCGGTCTCGCCGCAGCCGCTGCCGCAGCACTTCACCGTGCTCATGCTGGCCATCGTCATCGGCTACTACGTCATCGGCAATGTGGCGCACGCGCTGCACACGCCGCTGATGTCGGTGACCAATGCCATTTCCGGCGTCGTGATCGTCGGTGCGCTGCTGCAGATCGCCGTCGGCGAAGCGGCCAGCAACGCCACCACGATCCGAGTGCTGTCGGCGATCGCGATCCTGGTCGCCTCCATCAACGTCTTCGGCGGCTTCGCGGTGACGCGTCGCATGCTCGCCATGTTCAGCAAGGGGGCCTGACGATGACGATCGGCATCATTCCCGCCATCACCACCGCGGCGTACATCATCGCCGCACTGCTCTTCATCCTCTCGCTGGCCGGGCTGTCCAAGCATGAGACCTCCCGCAGCGGTTTGACCTACGGCATCGTCGGCATGGCGATCGCGCTCATCGCGACGATCGCGCTGGTGCTGCGCACGGTCTTCGACTTCGACGACACCAACCTCCAGTGGATCCTGATCGCACTGATGGCCGTGGCCGTTGTCATCGGCGCCCTGATCGGGTTGTGGAAGGCGCGCCGGGTCGAGATGACCGGCATGCCCGAGCTCATCGCGCTGCTGCACTCCTTCGTGGGTATCGCGGCGGTCCTGATCGGGTGGAACGGCGCCCTCGGCGGCTACCACGGCGAGGCGTCCGCGGTCGACCTGCGGACCATGACCAACGTCCACGAGGCCGAGGTCGCGATCGGCATCTTCATCGGTGCGGTCACCTTCACCGGCTCGATCGTCGCCTACCTGAAGCTGTCGGCGAAGATGAAGTCGGCGCCGCTGATGCTGCCCGGCAAGAACGTCATCAACCTCGGGTCGCTCGTCGGTTTCGCCGTCCTGACCGGCTTCTACGTCGCGCGAGACACCCACAACGACACCACGTCGCTGATTCTGCTCGGCGTCCTCACCGCGCTGGCGCTGTTCCTCGGCTGGCACCTGGTCGCCTCGATCGGCGGCGGCGACATGCCGGTCGTGATCTCGATGCTCAACTCGTACTCCGGTTGGGCCGCGGCCGCGTCGGGCTTCTTGCTCAACAACGATCTGCTGATCGTGACCGGTGCGCTGGTCGGCTCCTCCGGTGCCTACCTGAGCTACATCATGTGCAAGGCGATGAACCGCTCGTTCATCTCCGTCATCGCCGGCGGCTTCGGGATCGAGGCCGGGCCGGCCGACGACACCGACTACGGCGAGCACCGCGAGGTCCAGGCCGACGCGGTGGCCGAGCTGCTGTCCGGCGCGTCGTCGGTGGTCATCACCCCCGGCTACGGCATGGCGGTGGCGCAGGCCCAGTACCCGGTCGCCGACCTCACGGCCAAGTTGCGCGCCAAGGGCATCGACGTCCGGTTCGGCATCCACCCCGTCGCGGGTCGTCTGCCGGGCCACATGAACGTGTTGCTCGCCGAGGCCAAGGTGCCCTACGACATCGTGTTGGAGCTCGACGAGATCAACGACGACCTCGCCGACACCGACGTCGTGCTGGTGATCGGTGCCAATGACACCGTGAACCCGGCCGCGGCCGAGGATCCGAGCTCGCCGATCGCCGGCATGCCGGTGCTCGAGGTCTGGAATGCCCGCGACGTCATCGTGTTCAAGCGGTCGATGGCCGCCGGTTACGCCGGTGTTCAGAACCCGCTGTTCTTCCGGGACAACACGCAGATGCTCTTCGGTGACGCCAAGGACCGCGTCGAGGACATCATCGCCGCGCTCTAGCTGTACTTCCCCGTGAGGTTGTGTACGCGGTCTGAGGGGACTTGGCCGCCGATCCCGGTGTGGGGTCGGTGGTGATTGTAGTGGTGGAGCCATGCGGTGTAGGCGGCTTCTCGTTCGGCTTCGCTGGCATAGGGTTTCGCGTAGGCCCATTCGGCGGCCAGGGTCCGGTTGAAGCGTTCGACCTTCCCGTTCGTTTGTGGCCGGTAGGGCTTGGTCTTCTTGTGTTTGATCCCGGCGTCGGCCAGTGCTTGGGCGAACATCGTTGAGCGGTAGCAGGCGCCGTTGTCGGTCATCACTGCGGTCACCCTCACGCCGTGCTCGGCGAAGAACGCGTTCGCCCGCCGCCAGAAGCCGGCCGCGGTCTCCTTGCGTTCGTCATCAAGGATCTCCGAGTACGCCACCCGGGAGTGGTCATCGACGGCGTGGTGTAGGTAGCGGTAGCCACGCGAGCCCGGTGCTCCCGAGCGTGCTGCCCGGTCGCGGGCCACACCGGCGGTACGGTCGGCGGCTGATCCGCGACCATGCACACGCCAGCCGCCGCCGTCGGGGATTCGGCCTTGTTTCTTGATGTCGACGTGCACGAGCTGGCCGGGCCGGCCGACCTCGTACCGTTTCGGTTTCGGTCTGCGTACCGGCAGTCCGGTGGCCTGGTCGATATTGGCCAGCAGCGGCATCTGATAGCGGTCGAGGACCCGGCCGACCGTCGAACGCGGGATACCCAGGTGATAGGCGATCCGATGCGGGCCCCACCGGCGGGTGCAGCGCAGGTTGATGATCCGGCGCTCGGTGCGGCGGGGCAGCCGGGCCGGTGAACGTGTGGGCCGGGAACTGCGGTCGGTCAGCACCTGGCCGGCGCGGTAGCGGTCGGCCCACCGCTTGGCTGTGGGCCGGTGAACACTGGAACCGTTCGGCAGCGCGCCGCAGTGACCAGCCCTGGTCCACCACGAGTGAAGCAAGACGTCGACGCCCCTCGGGCGTCAAAGGTGCGTTAGCGTGAGTCACGAAGACCTCCGTGGCTAGATGGTGGTTGTGGTAACCCACATCCTGCCCGGAGGTTTTCGCCTCACCTCAGATGTTCACAACGTGTCGGGGAAGTACATCTAGCCGATTGCGGTGCCCTACGATGACTTCACCCCGTGGGATTGTGACACTGGCACTGCGATCCAGAGGATTGGCGACTTGCTCGGTCACCACCCTGATTCGGTGCAGAACTCCTTTGAGTTCTGGTTCGACCTGACTGAAGAGGGCGAGGCGCGCGCCGCGGCGGCCCCGGATCCGTTCGCGGACGATCCGCAGTGGTGACCCCGGCTCGGGAAGAGGAGCGCACCGACGCGCGTGCTCGGCTGTTGCCGTACCGATACCGTGCCGAACCTCCGGCGTAGCCAGCCGTCGCTACTGTTACGCGTGTGACTCATGTGACTAATGTGAAACGGCGCCTCGGGGTCGGTCTGGTGGCCGTCGGGTTGGCCGCCGCGGGCGGTGCGGCGCTGGGCACGCTCCCCAACGGATCGCCGTCGATCGTCCACACCGCCGACGCGGTCGAGCCGATGGGCCTGTACAACAACGCCCAGAAGAAGTTCGCCGCGCGTGATGTCGCCGGCGGACTGGCCGATCTCAAGAGCATGCTCGCGATCACCGCGAATGATCCCGACGCCCTGGCGCTCCAGGCGATCTGGGCCGACCAGGAGGGCGACGCGACGACCCGCGACGGAGCGTTGCAGCGCCTCACGATGGTGCGGCCGACCGCGGCCTCGCAGGCGCGCGGCCTGGTCGAGGGAGTGACCGCCGCCGCCGCGATCGTGCCGTCGACTTCGCCGGTCAGCGCCCCGGCGGGTTCGGCGATCGTCATCCTCGGCTACGGCCTGCGGCCGAACGGGTCGATGGCGCCGGAGCTGGTCAAGCGCCTCGAGGCCGGGTTGGCCCAGGCGCAGGCCTCGCCGTCGACGCCGATCTTCGTGACCGGCGGCGTGCCCAAGAAGGGGATCACCGAGGCGGCGGCGATGCAGAAGTGGCTCGTCGGCCGAGGGGTGTCCGCGTCGCGGATCACCACCGAGGACAAATCGACCTCGACCATCTCCAACGCGCAAAACACCACCGAGCTGCTGCGGGCCCGGGGCATCTCGCAGGTCGTGCTGATCACCTCGCCGAACCACATCCGCCGCGGCGCCGCGGACTTCGCCGGCGCCGGCACCCGGGTCGCGGCGACCGTCACCACGCCCACCGAACTCAGCCGCTACGCCAAGCCGCTGACCGGGTCGAGCATTGCCGGCATCCGTTACGAGGCCACGCAGGCGGCCAAGATCCCAGTCACCAAGGGGGCGGCCGACATGTTGCCCGACACCGGTCCGGGGCTCATCGGCGATCTGGCCGACAAGCTCCTCAAAGAACTCATGAAGGCCGGCTCGTCGGGCCAGGGTCAGGCGCCGAAGCCCTGAGCTGCTGAGAATGGCCCCGAGGTGATGGGCCGGGGGAAATACTCCCTTTGTGGGTCGGTAGGGGAGCGTTCTCAGCAGGCGCGACGGTCGCGATGGCGGTCGGCCCGGACGAACTCGGCGATGTCGGCCAGGACGTCGTCCCACTTGTGCAGCACCATTGCGTAGGTGAGGCGGATGGTCGGGCGGCGGGCCAGCAGGGACTTGCGGTCTTGGAGGCGGTCCTTCTCGTACTGAATCTCGTCGACCTCGTGGTGCTCTCTGCTGTCGCACTCGATGATCAGGCGGCCGACGCCGAGGTCGGCGTGTCCGCCGCTGGGTCGGCGCGGCTGAACTCGGACCCGGTAGCCGCGGGCGCGGAGCCGAACCCGGGCCAGGGTCTCAGTTCCCGACTGCGACCTCGGATCACATTTGTCGAGCAGGCGGCTCGTCTTGGCGTCGATGAGCCCGGTGAGGTCGCAGCGCAGGTCGTCGACCGTGAGTCTGTTCTTGTTCAGCACGGAATCGGCGACGACCAGGAAGTCTTCGTCGGCCATGCACTTGGCGGCGTAGGCCAATGCCATGCCGACCGGATCGACCGCGTCGTGAACCGGGCGGGCGCGACCGTGGAACCGGCAGTAGCCGGGAAGATGGCGGCGCGCCCGGACGTGCGCGCCGCCGTAGCCGGGAGGTACCCAGAAGCCGGCGCGCTTGAGTGCCGATGCGCAGCTCAGCGCCCCGCCCCGGCGGACGGCCTCGACGACCTGCTGCTCGGCGGTCGGTGTGGCGAACCAACCATCGCGGATCCGGGTCAGATGGCCGAGGCGAACCTCCCGGCGGATCACCGCGTCGTCGTGGCCTAACCGCTGCAATTGATCGCGTGTGAAGACTCCGCTCATACCTGCTTAGACGCAGCGGACGGTGGTTTGGCTCCCGGGCTGCTGAGAAAACTCCCCTACCGACGAAGGGAGATGTTCCCTTTGCCGGTCGGCACGGTGACTTTCTCAGTCGGGGATGGCGCGGAAGTGGGTGATCACGCGGCCGTCGTCGTCGATCAGGTGGAAGGCGACGCCCGCCGGCTGTCCGCGGTTGATCACGCCGCTGCCCTCGAACGGGAGGTTCAGCGTCGAGGAGACCCCGGGGGCCAGACACAGCGGGCGCCCGCGGAAGGTGGTGACGGCGCCGGAGTGGGCGTGACCGCAGACCAGCGCAACAATCTTCGGATGGGCGTCGACGACGGCCCCCAAGCGCTCCGGACTCGACTGCATGATCGAGTCCATCATCGGCATGCCGAGCGTCACCGGCGGGTGGTGGAACGCGATCACCACCCGGTCGGCGGCAGTGGCGAGTTGGGCATCGAGCCAGGCGAGGGTCTCGTCGTCGAGGAAGCCGCGCCGCTCGCCGGGCAGCGAACTGTCCACCGACAGCAGCGTCACGTCGCCGATGGTCAGCGCCTCGTTCACCGGGGACGTCGGTTCGACCTCGGGCCGGAAGACGGTGTTGAACGACGGTCGGGCGTCGTGGTTGCCGATGGTGATCAGCGTCGGCAGCGGGCTGGTGATGAGCTTGCGGGCCTCGAGCATCTCGTCGGGGCTGGCGTGGTCGGTCAGGTCGCCGGTGACCAGGAGAGCGTCGATTCCGTCGGCGCGCGAGTTGATGTACCCGAAGGCCGCTTCGATGCGCGCGCGGTTGTGGTGCGTCCCGTTGACATGCAAGTCGGACAGTTGGGCGATGACGAACATCGGCTGCCCCTTCTACAAATCTCCGGGCAGCTTGTCGCGTCGAATTCCCCGCCAACTGGGATGGCGGAGATGCCCGGTCGATGTCCAGTCTAGGAACTGCACTTCGCCGACGATTTTCGGTAGCACCCAGGTGGCGCTGGAGGCCACCGGGGCGTCGATCTCGTCGAGGAACGGGCTCCGACTGATTTTCAACGGTTTCAGTTCTGCCGCAAGGGATTTCAGTGCCGCATCGGTGAATCCGGTACCCACCCGGCCGACATAGCGCAGGCCGGTCGTCTCGGGCAGTCCCACCAACAGCGAGCCGATTGTGTTCGCACGCGACCCGCGGCCGGGCCGCCAACCGCCCACGACGACTTCGATGTCGGACCAGTTCTTGTGCTTGAGCCAGGTCTTGGCCCGACGACCCTGCTGGTAGGTCGAACTGCGCCGCTTGGCGACGACGCCCTCGTAACCCCGATCGCGGCTCGCCGCGACGGCCGCGGCCCCCGGGCCGGGCAGCAGCGGTGGGATCTCCACGTGGCGCGACCGGCGGAACAGCGGCCCGAGTTCCTCGAGGAGACTGCGACGCGCCTCCCACGGGGTGGTGAGCAGGGATTTGCCGCCGAGCGCGAGCAGGTCGAACAGGAAGAGCTTGAGCTGATACGGCTCGTCGGTGTTGCGCCGCGACGACAACAGCGTGAAGTTCGTCCGTCCCGACGAGTCGAGCGCGACCACCTCCCCGTCGAGGACGACGTCGAGCATGCCCAGGTCGTCGGCGATCTCGGTCAGCTCGGGGAAATCCGCGGTCATGTCGATCCCGGACCGCGACGTCAGGCGGAGCCGACCGTCGACGTAGCGGACGATCAACCGGTACCCGTCCCATTTGCCCTCGAACGCCCACGTGTCGTCGAGGTGCTCGATCCCCTCGTCGGTGGCCAGCATGGGCCGCGGGTCGCGCAGCGAGTCGGGCAGCAGCGGCCGCGGCTCGTCGGCCATCAGGTGCACGAGCCAGTTCTTGTCGCCCTCGGCCCGATTTCCCCCACGCCGGTCACCACCGGTCCGGATGAGGACATACCGGCCCTGGACGCGCTCGCCGCGCAGTACGACGATGATCTCGTCGTCGCGCCACTTCTCGACGGTGAAGGTGCCGGTGTCCCAGATCTCCACGTGCCCGCCGCCGTATTCGCCCCGCGGGATGTCGCCGGCGAACGTCGCGTAGTCCAGCGGGTGGTCCTCGGTTCGGATGGCCAGGCGGTTCTGCGTCGGGTCGTCGGGCAGGTTTTTGGGCACCGCCCAGCTGACCAGGACGCCGTCGTGTTCGAGTCGGAAGTCGTAGTGCAGCCGGCGGGCCCGGTGCTCCTGGATGACGAATACCGGACCGGGCCGCGGGGCGTCGGCGTCGGCCTCCTCGGCGTCGGCCTCGTCGACGACGGGGTCGGGGGCCACCCCCGGTTCCGGGGTCTTGCCGGGGTTGCGCTTGCGGCGGTACTCGCCGAGGTTGACCACCGGCGCGGGGGCCCCGGCGTCTACCGCGCCGACGACGGCACCGCCGTCCACTTCGCCGACGACGAGACCGCCGTCCAGCCCGGCGAGTAGGTCACCGTCGGTGTCGACCCGTTCGAGCACCTCGTCGAAGGTCAGTTGGCGCAGGCCGGCGTCGGCGAGCTCGGCCCAGGTGCGCGGCGCGGCGACCCAGGGGCGCTCCCGGCCGCGCAACGAATACGGCGCCAGCGTCGTCTTCGACCCGCTGTTCTGACTCCAGTCCAGGAAGACGCGGGAATCGCGCACCGACTTGGTCATCGACGCGGTGATCGACTCCGGGTGCGCGGCGGCCAATCCGTCGGCCAGCTCGTGGGCGACGGTGCGCGCCGAGCGGGGCGTCACCGGCGGGTCGATGCGGGCGTAGACGTGGATGCCCTTGCCGCCGCTGGTGACCGGCCAGCAGGTCAACCCGGCGTCGGCGAGCACGTCGCGGATGAGCAGCGCGACCTGTGCGCATTGCGTGAGCGGCACATCGGGCCCGGGGTCGAGGTCGAAGATGATCCGGTTGGCCTTCTCGGGCCCGTCGTCGGGAATCCGCCACTGCGGGACGTGGAGTTCGAGCGCGGCCATCTGCGCCATCCAGACCAGGGCAGCGCGGCTGTTGACCACCGGGTAGACGATGGCCCGCTGGCTGTGCCCGACGGTGTGGCGGTCGAGCCAGTCTGGGCTGCCCGCGGGGAGGTTCTTCTCGAAGAACGGTGCCGCGTCGACCCCGGACGGCCAGCGTTTGCGCGTGACGATCCGATCGCGCAGGTGCGGCAGCATGGACTCCGCGACACGCGTGTAATAGTCGATGACCTCGAACTTGCGCGTCCCGGTCGCCGGGTAGAGGACCTTGTCCAGGTTGGTCACGCTGATGGCGCGGCCGTCGACGTCGATGACTCCGCCGCTGCTCATGACTCCATTCTGGCAACCCCGTCGCTCTCGCGCGCACAATGGCACAATTGGGGCCATGCGCTCGATCTGGAATGGCGATCTGAGCTTTGGCCTGGTCAACGTGCCCGTCAAGGTGTACTCGGCGACGGAGAGCCACGACCGCAAGTCCCACCAGGTCGACGCCAAGGACGGCACCCGCATCCGCTACAAGCGGGTGCGCGAGGGGACCGACGACGAGGTCGAGTTCGCCAACATCGCCAACGCCTATGAGACCGACGAGGGCGAGAGGGTCATCCTCACCAAGGAGGACCTGGCGAGTCTGCCCGTCACCCGCAGCCCGGAGATCTCGATTCTGGAGTTCGTTCCGGCCGAGCAGGTCGATCCGGTCTACTTCGACAAGCCGTATTACTTGGAGCCGTCGTCGAAGTCGCCGAAGGCCTACGTGCTGTTGGCCAAGGCGTTGGAGACCACCGACCGGCTGGCCATCGCCAATTTCACGCTGCGCAACCGGACGCGGCTGGCCGCGCTGCGCGTCGTCGACGGGGTGATGACCCTGCAGACGCTGCTGTGGCCCGACGAGGTGCGCAAGCCCGACTTCGATTTCCTCGGCTCCGATGTCGAGGTCCGCGACCAGGAACTCGAGATGGCCAAGTCGCTGATCGAGACCATGGCCGCCGACTTCGACCCCGACGAGTACAGCGACACCTACACCGAGGAACTCGGCAAGCTGATCGAGTCGAAGGCGGGTGGGACGACGGCGTTCCCGGAGGAGGCGGTGCCCGCTTCCGACGACGACGGCGAGGTCGCCGATCTGCTGGCCGCGCTGCGGGCGTCGGTCAAGGACCGCGCCGGCGGATCGTCGGGGTCGGCGAAAACCACGGACAAGGCTCCCGCCACGACTGCTCCCGCCAAGAAGACGCCCGCCAAGAAGACGCCCGCCAAGAAGGCGTCGGCCAAGAAGGCCGCTGCGAAGAAAGCGCCGGCGAAGAAGGCCGCGAAAAAGGCAGCCAGCTGACGCTAGTATGACAATAGGTATTGTCACATCAACCAATGATCGGCCCACCCCGACCGAGGAGTCATCATGCCCGCCACCGCCACCGATGTCCTTGACGTCCTGATCGTCGGCGCCGGTCTGTCCGGCATCGACAGCGCCTACCGGTTGACCGAGCGCAACCCGGACCTGACGTACAAGATCGTCGAGCAGCGCGACCAGATTGGCGGCACCTGGGACCTGTTCCGCTACCCCGGTGTCCGCAGCGACTCCGACATCTTCACGCTGAGCTTCCCCTGGTACCCGTGGAAGGGCACGAAGACCGTCGCCCTGGGCCACGAGATCCGCCAGTACCTCGAGGACGCGGCGGCGCATTTCGGCATCGACGAGCACATCGACTTCGGCGTCAAGGTCGTCTCCGCGGACTTCGACACCACCACCGACCTGTGGACGGTCACCACCGAGGTCGACGGGAAGGCCCGCGTCTACGTCACCCGCTTCCTCTACGTCTGCGCGGGCTACTACCGCTACGACCACGGCTACGAACCGCAGCTCCCCGAGATCGAGAAGTTCGGCGGCCAGGTGGTCCACCCGCAGTTCTGGCCCGAGGACCTCGACTACGCCGGCAAGAAGGTCGTCGTGATCGGTTCCGGGGCCACCGCGGTGACCCTGATCCCGTCGATGGCCCCCGACGTCGAGAGAATCACCATGCTGCAGCGCTCGCCGACCTACATGCTGGCGTTGCCGTGGGAAGACCCGATGACGAAGATCCTGCTCAAGGTCCTGCCGAGTAAGGCGGCCCACCACATCATCCGGGTCCGCAACGCGATCGGCACCTTCGGCTTCTACCAGTACTGCCGACTGTTCCCGAAGTTGTCGCGGCGGACGCTGCGGCGCTTGGCCAAGCTGCAGCTGCCCAAGGATTACCCGGTCGACGTTCACTTCAAGCCGCGCTATGAGCCCTGGGACCAGCGCCTGTGCGTGATCCCGGCCGGCGACCTCTACACCGCGGTCCGCTCCGGCAAGGCCGAGGTGGTCACCGACCACATCGAGCGGTTCACCGAGACCGGCATCGACCTCAAGTCGGGCCGTCACCTCGACGCCGACATCGTCGTCACCGCGACCGGCCTCGAGCTCGTCGCCATGGGCGGTGCCGCCCTCTTCATCGACGGCGCCGAGCAGAAGCCGGGCGACAAGTACGCCTACCGCGGATACATGCTCAACGACGTGCCGAACCTGGCCTGGGCGGTCGGGTACACCAATGCGTCGTGGACGCTGCGCGTCGACCTCACCGCGCAGGCCACCGCCAAGCTCATCGCCCACATGCGCGAGCACGGCTACACCCACGCCTACCCGACCGCGCAGGGGGAGGTCCTGGAGGATTCGCCGCTGCTGGAATTGGACTCCGGTTACGTCCAGCGCGCCGCCGGGAACATTCCGAAGGCCTCGAAGACCCAGCCCTGGGTGGTGCGGCATAACCTGGTGCTCGACGCCTACGATGCGCGGCGCTACGACATCACCGAGTCGATGGTGTTCGGGACCGCCGCGAAACAGCAGAAATCGGAGACCCTGAGTGCCTGAGGCCGCCGCACAGCTCCTGGCCCGGATCGAATCCGGACAGGCCAACACCCCCGAAGAGCTCGACGAGTTGTGGGCCGGACTGCCCACCGTGCGGGTCGAGGAGATCCTCGGTTCCTGGCGCGGCGGCGAGCTGCCCACCGGACACCCGATGGACGGCCAGCTCGAGCAGGTCGGCTGGCACGGCAAGACGTTCCTCTCGCCGACCGAGGTGCAGCCGCTGGTGTGCCGCACCGCCGACGGCGAGCTCTATTCCAACGCCGAGCTCGGCAAGGGCGAGGCGAGCCTGTGGCACGTCGAGTTCCGCGGCGAGGTCACCGCGTCGATGGTCTACGACGGCCAGGCCGTGATCGACCACTTCAAGCGCATCGACGACAACACCCTCATGGGCATCATGAACGGCAAGTCCTCACTCGTGCGCGACAAGCATTTCTACTTCTACCTCGTCCGAGACTGAGGCGGTTGGGTCGCCTGGCGCGACTGAGCCGTCTCAGTAGCCAGCGATTCCAGGTGTGCCGCAGCGGTTTCCGCGCCCCGCATGGCACGGATGTCGGCGCCGAGCCGCGCGGCCGCGTCGCGGTGCGGGCCGTCGGCCAGGAGGGTTTCCAGGGCGGCGCGGATCCGTGACGCCGGCGATCGTCGGCTCAGCGTGATGGCGGCTCCGCTGCGGCTCAGCGTGGCGCCGATCGTCGGCTGATCGGTCTTGGCGTCGACGGGCAGCACCAGCATCGGCAGGTCGTGGGCCAGGGCCACCATGGCGGTCGCGTGTCCGCCGTGGGTGAGGACCACCGATACCTCCGGCATCACCTCCGAGTGTGCCAACCACGGGTGGACCTCCACCGCGTCGGGGACGCGCAGCGCAGCGGTGTCCAGCGACGGCCCGGTGGTCATGATGACCCGGGCGGGCAGGTCGGCGACCGCGTCGAGCACGCGTTGCCAGGTGCGGGTCAGGGCGGAGAAGCCGACGGTGCTCAGGCTGATCAGCACCGTCGGCTCGGCCGGAGTCGCGGGGCTGCCGCTGACCACCGGGCCGGTGTGTCGGACGTGGGCTGCGTGCCCGGCGTCCAGCGAGGGCAGGGTCGGCGTGATCACGCTGCGGCCGGCATCGATGAGGGCGAGTGGCGACAATCCGCGCAGGCGCACCATCATGCCCAGCGGGCCGTGTGCCGCGGATCGCAGGTAGCCGTCGAAGGTGTGCTCGAACGTCACATAGGCGATGCCAGCCTCCCGTAGTGCGGCCATCGCGCCGAACAGATAGCAGTCGACAACGACGAGATCCCAGGGGTCGGCGCCGGCTCGGGCGACGGCGTCGCGGCCCAGGGCGCGGTCGGTGAACACTTTGAGGACGCCCCAGGGGGCATTGGGGTGTGCCACGTCGAAGTCGTGGGCGGTGGGATAGGCGGAAAACCGGAGGCCCTCGCGGGCGAAGTAGTCGGCTTGTCGTCGGTGCCCGAGAAAGGCGACGTCGTGGCCATGGCGGCGCAGCACGTGTGCGACGCCCACGGCGGGCGGGAGGTTTCCGCCACCGTCCCAGGTGAGGAAGAGGATTCGGCTCATGACTTACTCCGAGGTGAGGGGGACCAACGTGGATACCAGGCGCAGCATCCGTTGTTCGGTGGCGCTGCGGTCGAGGCCGCGGTCGCGGCGCAACAGCTTCCAGGTGTAGACATCGGTACTGACGATGAGCAGGTCCACGAGCTCGGCGCGGGCCGCCCCCGATTCGGGCAGGTACGGGGCGAATGTCGTCTCGACCCAGTCGCGGTGGAGGTCGCGTCCGCCGTCGGTGATCCGGGCCACCTGCGGGTCGGTCGATTCCTGGGCCAGCATCAGGACGACGCCGTCGCCGCGGCGCTCGTAGTGGTCGACGACGTTCGTGATGGCGGTGCGCACGTCGCCGACCGGTACCCGCCGCTCGTCATCGACCTGCGCCCGGGCGTGCGCGGTGGCGGCTTCGATCAGCCCTTTGCGATTGCCGAAGTGGCGCAATACGGTTCGCACGGTCACCCCGGCTTCGGCGGCGACATCCTCCAAGGAGATGTCGGCGAGGAGCCGGATGCTGGCCAACCGCACCGCGGCATCGATGATGCCGACCCGGGTGCGATCGGTGGCTTGCGCCCGAGCGGTCATCGTGTAGACCCGCTTCGTTTTCATTTCACTTCAAGTTGACATCAATATGGGCGGCATGTCAATGACGCGGGAGCGGGGGTGAATATCGTGCGCGCCGATAGGCTGACATCGTGGAACAGGGAATCGGACGCGAGCGACAGAACGTCATCTACCGAGCGGGGATCGCCGACGGCCGACCCGCGGTGCCGACCGACTACGCCGAGCTCGAGCGGCGCGCCCACGCGGCGATGTCGGAGAAGGCATGGGCCTACATCGCCGGCGGGGCCGGCGAGGGCGAGACCATGCGCGCCAACCGTCGGGCGCTCGACCGCTGGGCCATCGTGCCGCGGGTGCTGCGCGACGTCTCGTCGCGCTCGCTGTCGACGACACTGTTCGGCCAGACGCTCCCGGCGCCGCTGCTGCTGTCGCCGGTCGGTGCGGGCGGACTCGTGACCCGCAACGCCGATGTCGCGATCGGCCGCGCGGCGGCATCGCTGGGCTTGCCCTACATCCTGTCCAACCAGGGCAGTGCGTCGATGGAGGACGTGGGCGCCGCGATGGACGACGTCGCGCCCGGTTCGCCGCGGTGGTTCCAGCTGTACTGGTCGGTCGACGACGGGTTGGTCGACAGCTTTCTGCGCCGGGCCGAGGCGATGGGTGCCTCGGCGGTGGCCGTCACCCTCGACACCACGATGCTCGGCTGGCGCCCGCAGGACCTCAATCTCGGTTCGTTGCCGTTCGCGCGCGGCGAGGGCATCGCCCAGTACACGCGCGACCCGCGCTTCCGTGCGATCGTCGACGAGAAGGTGGCCAACCCCGACCCGGCGGCCGAGTCGCCCACGCCGTCGATCGGCGCGATCAAGACGCTGGTGTCAATCGCCCGCAACGCCCCCGGCGCGTGGTGGCGCAACCTCGTCGACAAGCACCCACGGGCCGCGGTCGAGACCTTCCTGGAGATCTATTCGCGGCCCAGCCTGTCCTGGACCGAGATCGAGGGGTTGCGGGACCGGACGTCGTTGCCGATCGTGCTCAAGGGGGTCCTGCACCCCGACGATGCGCGCCAGGCCGTCGACGTCGGCGTCGACGGGATCATCGTGTCCAACCACGGGGGGCGCCAGATCGACGGTTCGATCGGCTCGATCGACGCGCTGGTGGATGTCGTCGACGCGGTCGACGGCCGGCTCAAGGTCCTCGTCGACTCCGGGATCCGCACCGGCGCAGACGTTTTCAAGGCGCTGGCGCTGGGTGCCGATGCCGCCTGCATCGGCCGGCCGCACATGTACGGGCTGGCCCTCGACGGCGAGAACGGCGTGCGCGAGGTCATGTCCAACATCGCTGCCGAACTGGATCTGACGCTCGGGCTGTCCGGGCACACCGACGTTGCGGCACTCGACCGCGATGCGCTGAAAAAGGTGGACTGACGCCCGGGCGATCAGCCCGGCGCGGTGATCAGCCCCGTCGGACCAGGCGGTCGCGCAGCGGCGTGTTCACGACCATGCGGTCGGCCCGGTAGCCGTAGCTCGTGCGGTAGAAGCGGTCCGCCGGGTAGTGCGGGTTGGTGGCGATCCAGCCGCCGCCCCGCGCGCTTCGGATGTGGAAGACGTTCTGCGTCTTCTCCGCCGAGGCGGGGTAGTCGATCGTGAGGGTGGTGCCGCTGATCGTCGCCGGGTAGCGCTTCGTGCGGATATGCGGGCGCACGATCCACAGATTCGGGGCGTCGAGGACGATGCTCTCCTTGACGAACCAGTACTGTCCGGGCGCGATGGCGGCGTGGGAGGCCGGCGCGCCGATCGTCGACCCGGCAACCGCGAGCGAACCGGCGAGCAAGCCGGTGACCAACAGTGAAGCGCACCATCGGGGCATGGCAGCCGATTCTAGGTCAGATGAGGGGTTGCCCGGTGCGAATCCGGCGTCGCAGGTCGGCGAGCAAGAGTTTGAAAGGCAGTTCCTGGATCGGCCTGGGGGTGATCCGGGTGGCGATGCGCAGCACGACGTTGTGCGCCTGGAAGAAGCGTTCCTGGGAGGCGGTGGGGTGCAGCCGCATCATGTCGCGGAACTCCGACGGCAGGTAGCCCAGCGTCAGCGCCTCGGCGTACCACCCGAGCAACATCGACGGCACCTTGCCGGCGAACTGGAGTTTGGCCAGCTTGGTCAGGTAGGTGCGGACCTCGGGATCCATCTCAATTCCCGCGACCGTCTCGTCCCAGTACTTCTGGAAGTCGGCCCGCGTGGCCGGCCACATTTCATAGGGCATCTGCAGCGTCGCGCCGATGGTCACGGCGTCGCGGTAGGCCTGCTCGGTGATGACCCCCTTGCGGCCGTAGAGGCGGGCGACGTCCTCCCAGCCGCGGTAGAGACAGGCGGCGACCCAGAGCTGGAGCTGCGGGTCCATCGCGTTGTACTTCACCGGCGACTCGTGTGTGGAGTGGACCTGCCGGTGCGCCGAGTTGATCGCCTCCCGGTAGGCCTTGCGGTCCGCCGCGGTGCCGATCGAGGCCACAGACAGGTAGGTCAGTGTCGTCCGGGTGCGCTTGATCGGGTGCTTGAGGATGTTGCCGGACTCGACCTTGCTCTCCACCACCCCGCGTCCGACGGGGGCGTTGGCCAATTGCATGATCACGTTGGCCGGTCCGGCCAATAGCGCCGCGGTGTAGAGGGGCACGTCGTGCGAGGGCAGCGCGTCCATCTCGGCGCGGGACATGCGCGGCTGTCGCTGGTCGGCGGGGACATGGGCTGTGGCGGTCATTGATCGCTCCTCGGTGCGGCACTGCACGTGGTCGCATTGTCCCACTCAGTCGGCCTCGCCTGGGCCCAACAGAGTGATAACAAGCGTTGTCACTTACATTCAACGCTGGCATGGTGGGGTTGTCAATCGAAGTTTTGCCTGTGCCGGCGGCGTGTCGCGAGGACGAGAAGAAGGTGCCGTTTCACAACGATTCCGTGACATCAGACTATGTCATAGTCGGTTTCGTTGGAGGGAAGTCGCCGCCCGCTCCTCGGGCGATGACACAATGGGGGCCATGGCTTCCCAGTCGATGACAGCGCTGCGCACCTATGCCGGTGAGCAGGGCGACGAACGTATCGCCCGTCGGCGCCAGCAATTACTCGATGCCGCACTCGAGTCCCTCGGGGCCAGTGACGGTGGGTCCATCAGCGTTCGCGGGGTGTGTCGCGAGGCGCGGCTGACCGCCCGCTACTTCTATGAGAGCTTCGATTCCGCCGACGATCTCGTGGCCGCGACCTACGACGGCGTGATCGACGAGATCATGGACAACGCGAGTGAGGCCTTCTCGCGGCGCACCAACATCCGGTCCCGGGTCCACGGCGCGGTGGGCGCGATCGTCGACGTGATCGACGGCGACCGCCGCAAGGGCCGCCTGCTGTTTTCGCCGACCCTCGTCTCCGCGACGCTGGCCACGCGCCGTCTCGAGGCGACCCGGAACCTGGCCGCGATCACCGCGCAATCGGCGGTCGGCAGCCACCACACCGCGTCGGGCGACGACGTGGCCGCGGCCTATTACCGCGTCGGCGGGTTGGCGAACCTGCTCGCGGCATGGCTCGACGACCGGGTACAGATGACGCGCGACGCCCTGATCGACGCCTGCACCGCGTTACTGATCGGTGAGTAGCCCGAACACGGGTGCGTGGCGGGAGTTCGGCCCCCGATCGCTGCCCGTCCCGCTGGAAGCAGCGCTGCTGTGCTTTGCCGAACACGGGTACCACGGGACGTCGGTGCGTGAGATCGCCGCGCGCGCCAAGCTCTCGGTCCCGGGGCTCTACCACCACTACCCGTCCAAACAGTCACTGCTGCAAGGCCTGTTGGACCTGACGATGAACGAGTTGTTGCAGCGTTCCGAGCAGGCGCTGGCCGAGGCCGGACCGGCCCCGGTGGATCAACTCGATGCCGTCGTCGAATCCCTCTTGCGGTTCCACATGTCCCGGCGCGAGCAGGCCTTCGTCGCGTCGACCGAGACGCGCAGCATCGAGGACGGCTACCGCGACACCTACATCGGGTACCGCGACCGACAGCAACACATGGTTGACGGCATCATCGCCGCCGGCGTCGGCACCGGCGACTTCACCGCTGCCGACCCCAAGGCGGTCGGTCGGGCCATCACAACGATGTGTGTCGGGGTATCTACCTGGTACAACGCCGACGGCGCCTCGAGCCCCGATGAGATCGTCGAGCAGAACGTCGGTTTCGCCCGCGCCATCGTCGGGTACCGCGCTTAGCTGCTGAAAAAACTCCCGTCCTGACCCGCCGAGGGAGTATTTCCCCCGGCGGGGCAACAGGGGGGCATTGTCAGTCCCCGCGCAGAGGTCTGAAGGCCGTCACCGGCGCAGATTCGACATCGCAAACCCCTCCGCCACGGCAAAGGAGGTGGATAGGGTGGCCCCATGACCGCTACGCAACTGAACGACGCCGTGTTCGTCGACGTCCCCACCCACTGGTACAACCTGGCCGCGGAACTCGACGAGCCCATCCCGCCGCACCTGCACCCGGGCACCAAGGAGCTGGTCGGGCCCGACGATCTCGTCGCCCTGTTCCCCATGGGGCTCATCGCCCAGGAGGTCGCCGCCGAGCCCTACATCGAGATCCCCGAGCCGGTCCGCGAGATCTACAAGATGTGGCGTCCCTCGCCGCTGCTGCGCGCCCGCAAGTTCGAGGAGGCGTTGAACACCAAGGCGCGGATCTACGTGAAGTACGAGGGGGTCAGTCCGGTCGGCAGCCACAAGACCAATTCGGCTGTTGCGCAGGCGTATTACAACTATGTCGACGGGGTCACCAAGCTGACCACCGAGACCGGTGCCGGCCAGTGGGGTAGTGCGCTGGCCTTTGCCGGGGCGCAGTTCGGCATCGACGTCGAGGTGTGGCAGGTCCGGGCCTCGTATGACTCCAAGCCCTACCGCGGCTACCTGATGCGGACCTACGGCGCGACGCTGCACCCGAGTCCCTCGGAACTCACCGCGTCCGGCCGGGCGATGCTTGCCAAGGACCCGAACACCACCGGCAGCCTCGGCATGGCGGTCAGCGAAGCGGTGGAGGTCGCCGCGGGCGATCCGGCCGCGCGCTACGCACTGGGCAGCGTCCTCAACCATGTGGTGTTGCACCAGAGCGTGATCGGGCAGGAGGCGGTCGAGCAGTTGGCGGCGGTCGAGCCCGACGGCGCCGACATCGTCTTCGGGTGTGCCGGCGGTGGTTCCAACCTCGGCGGACTCGCCTTCCCTTTCCTCCGCGAGAAGATCCACGGTCGTTCCAACCCGCGCATCATCGCCGCCGAACCGTCTGCCTGCCCCTCGATCACCGAGGGGGAGTACCGCTACGACCACGGCGACGTGGCCGGCCTGACGCCGCTGCTGAAGATGCACACGCTGGGCATGGACTTCGTTCCCGACCCGATTCACGCGGGTGGTCTGCGCTATCACGGCATGGCGCCGGCGCTGAGCCACACGGTCGAGCAGGGGTTGGTGCAGGGCGTGGCGATCACCCAGCACGACGCCTTCACCGCGGGTGTGCAGTTCGCCCGGGCGCAGGGCATTGTGCCGGCGCCGGAGTCGACGCACGCGATCGCCGCCTGTGCCGCGCACGTCGCCGACAGCGACCGCGACGAAGTCGTCGTCATCGGTCTCTCGGGTCACGGTCAGCTCGATCTCCCGGCCTACGCCGAGTACCTCGACGGCAAGATCTAGCGCCGACTGGGCCCCCATTCCCGTCGACTGGGCCCTCGTTCTCGTCGACTGGGCCCTCGATCTCGTCGACTGGGCCCTCGATCTCGTCGACTGGGCCCTCAATCTCGCCGACTGGGCCCTCATTCCTGTCGACTGGGCCCTTGTGCTTAGTGTCTATATGACGGTGAGTCCGATCACAGGAGGAGCGGAACGCATGGCGCTGACCAAGGACGAGGAGGACATGGTCGCGTTGGTGCGCGACTTTGTCGACCAGCGGGTCGTCGGGAATGTCCGTGAATTCGACGAGCCCGACGTCTACCCCGAGGAATTCATCGAGGCGATGAAGGAACTCGGATTCTTCGGGCTCCTCGCCCCGGCCGAGTACGGCGGCGTCGACGTGTCCATGGCGTGCTTCGCCCGCGTCTGCGAGGAACTGGCCCGCGGGTGGATGAGCCTCGCGGGTGCCATCGGCGGTCACTCGGTGATCACCTACTTGATCAAGACCTTCGGCACCCCGGAGCAGAAGGACAAGTACCTCACGGCGATGGCCGAGGGCACCATCCGCGCGACGATGGCACTCACCGAGCCGGGTGGCGGCAGCGACCTGCAGGCGATGCGCACCCATGCCTCCCCGACGGGGGACGGTTACGTCATCACCGGTTCCAAAACGTGGATCTCCAACGCTGCGCATTCGGGCCTGATCGGTCTGCTGTGTCTCACCGACCGCGACGTCACCCCGGCGCACAAGGGCATGAGCGTGATCCTCGTCGAACCCGGCGAGGGCTTCGCCATCTCCAAGAAGCTCCCCAAGCTGGGTTACCGCGGCGTCGAGGCCTGCGAGCTGGTCTTCGACGACATGCCCGTGCCCGCCGACGCCGTGCTCGGTGGTGACCCCAACAAGGGGTGGGCGCAGATGATGCGTGGGTTGGAAGTCGGGCGGATTCAGGTCGCCTCGCGTGCCCTCGGCGTCGGCCAAGCGGCCCTCGAAGCGGCAACCCGCTACGCGCAGGAACGCGAGTCCTTTGGGAAACCGATCTGGAAACACCAATCGGTCGGCAACCTGCTCGCCGACATGGCGACCAAACAGCAGGCCGCCCGCCTGCTGACCGTCGACGCGGCCGAAAAACTCGATCGTGGTGAGCGTGCCGACATGGAAGCCGGCATGGCGAAGCTCTTCGCGTCGGAGACGGCGATGCAGATCGCGCTGGACGCGATTCGCGTGCACGGCGGCTACGGGTATTCGAAGGAATACGACGTCGAGCGGTACTTCCGGGACGCCCCGCTGATGATCGTCGGCGAGGGCACCAACGAGATCCAGCGCAACGTCATCGCCGCGCAGCTGATCGCCCGCAACCAGATCTGAGGTCGCCATATGGCAAACACGGGATTGCGCCGCGCCGCCATCGTCGCGCCGCTGCGCACGCCGGTCGGGACGTTCGGCGGATCGCTGAAGGACCTCCCCGTCGAAGACCTGGGGGCCACCGTCGTGCGGGCCGTGGTCGAGCGGTCTGGCATCGACCCGGGCCGCATCGACGACGTGGTGTTCGCCCAGTCGTATGCGAACTCGGAGGTGCCCTGCGTCGGGCGGTGGCTGGCGCTGCACGCCGGACTGCCGATCGAGGTGCCGGGGATGCAACTCGACCGTCGGTGTGGCGGTGGTCTGCAGGCGATCGTGACGGCGGCGATGATGGTCCAGACCGGCGCAGCCGACGTCGTGCTCGCCGGGGGCGTGGAATCGATGAGCCGCATCGAGTACTACTCGACGAGCCAACGATGGGGGTCGCGCAGCGGCAACGCGGTGCTGTTCGACCGTCTCGACCGCGGCCGCGAACGGTCCCAACCGGAGAATCGCTTCGGCAAGATCTCCGGGATGATCGAAACCGCGGAGAACCTTGCCGACGATTTCGGGATCACCCGCGAGGCCGCCGATGAGTACTCCGCGCGCAGCCATCGTCGTGCCGCGGCGGCCTGGGAGCGAGGGTTCTTCGACGACGAGGTGGTGCCGGTTTCGGTGCCGCAGCGGCGGTCGGACCCCGTCCAATTCTCGCGCGACGAGGGGGTCCGGCCCGACAGCACGGTCGAATCGCTGGGTCGGTTGAAGCCGATCATTCCCGGCGGTGTGGTCACCGCGGGAAACTCGAGTCAGCAGAACGACGCCGCGTCGGCGCTCCTCGTCGTCGGGGAAGACCAGCTGGAGTCGCTCGGCCTGACACCCATCGGATACCTCACCGATTGGGCCGCCGCCGGCTGCGACCCGGCGCGCATGGGGATCGGCCCGGTCCCCGCCGTGGCCAAACTCGCGGCACGCGCCGGCACGACGACGCAGGACCTGCTCGAGGCCGTCGACCTGGTCGAGCTCAACGAAGCCTTCGCCGTTCAGGTCCTCGCCGTGTTGGCCGGTTGGGGCTGGGACGATCAAGATCGGGTCAACGTGAACGGGTCCGGGATCTCATTGGGCCACCCGATCGGAGCGACGGGCGTGCGCATGGTCACGACGATGCTCCACGAACTGCGACGACGAGCTGGTGGCACCGGGCTCGCGACGATGTGCGTGGGCGGCGGACAGGGTGTCGCCGCGCGGTTCGAGACGGCTTGAGGGCCCACTCGGCGGGGATGAGGGCCCAGTCGGCGGAAATGGGGGCCCACTCGGCGGAAATGAGGGCCCAGTCGGCGATTAGGGGGTGATCACGACGAGGGTCTCGGCGACGCACGCGGGCTTGGGTGCACCCTCGGCGGTCACGACGTATTTCACCGTCAAGACCGCGCCGGCGGGACTCTCGGAGACGTCGGTGATCGTGGCCGTCGCCGACAACGAGCTGTTCACCGGGACGGGCGAGGGGAAGCGAACCTTGTTGACGCCGTAGTTGATTCGCGCGCCACCGAACTCGAAGTGGATGAGGTCGGCGCCGAGCAGCGGGATCAGCGACAGGGTCAGGTAGCCGTGTGCGATCGGGGTGCCGAACGGCCCCTCCTTCGCCCGTTCCGGGTCGACGTGGATCCACTGGTGATCCCCGGTCGCGTCGGCGAACAGGTTGATGCGCTCCTGGTCGACGACCAGCGACGGACCGGGCCCGTTCTCCTCGCCGATCGCGGCACGGACGTCGTCGAGAGAGGTGAAGGTACGGGCCATGGTGACTCCTTGGGTCGGGCGGGCCGGAGGCTCGCGCTTATTCGAGTGTGAGGTCGACGGTGGTGTGCGGACCGCTGCCGCCGGGTCCCATCAATTCGACCGTAGCGCCGTGGTCGCTCGGTGTGGAGACCAGTCGGGCGGATTGCCCGCAGAACAGCGGCGCGGCATTGCGGTGCGAGAGCCCGGCAACCCGGCGCGGGGGCCCGGCCAACCGGTGGGTCTCCAGCAGGGCCAGCGTCATCAGGGGGCCGTGGACGACGAGGCCGGGGTACCCCTCGACGCCGGTCGCATACGGCCAGTCGTAGTGGATGCGGTGGGCGTTGGCGGTGGCCGCAGAGAACCGCATCAGCAGGGTCGGGTCGGTCCGGAACTCCCAGGTGCCCGGCCCGGCGGGCGCGATCGGCGCGCCGGCGGGCGTCATTGCCGCGGCCGGCGCAGGATCCGATTGGCCCCGCTCGCTATCGCTCCCGGCGGCCTCTCGATAGATCAGATTTTGCTTCTCGGTCACCGAGCCGTGTTCGCCGGTGAGCGTCGTCGACGTGACGACGACAACGAGCGGCCCGCTCCGGCCCTGCTTGTCGGTGACCGATTCGACGGTGGCCTCCCGGCGGACGGTTTCCCCCACCCGCAGCTCGCCGTCGAAGACCGCCGATCCACCGGCGAACATCCGCCGCGGCAATTCGACCGGCGGCAGGAAACCGCCGCGCAGCGGATGCCCGTCGACACCCAACTGCGACGACGACGCCCACGTCGGCAGGGCGGCCCAGTGCCACAACGGGGGGAGCGGGTCGCCCGCCGCTGGCGGGGGCAGCCCGTCGTCGAAGATCGACGCGAGTGCGAGGACCCGCCCGGGGTCGAGGCGCTCCTCGGTCACGACGGTGTGCGGCTCCCACCCCGGTGCCACGCCTGACTCGGCCATCACATGTGCCGGCCGCCGGTGACCTCCAAGACGGTGCCGGTCATGTACGACGACAGGTCGCACGCCAGGAACACCGCGACCTTGGCGATCTCGTCGGGCTCGCCGGCCCGCCGCAGCGGAATCTCGGCCATCTTCGAATCCCACGCCTCCTGCGGCATCGCCTCGGTCATTGCGGTGCGGATCAGGCCGGGCTGGATCGCGTTGACCCGGATGCCCTTGGACGCCACCTCTTTCGCGGCGGCCTTGCTCATGGCGGCGATGCCGGCCTTGGCCGCGGAGTAGTTGGTCTGCCCGAAGTTGCCGACCTTGCCCGAGATCGACGACATGTTCACGATGGCCCCACCCCCGTGCTGGCTCATGATGTCGGCGCCCAACTTCATCCCGAGCCAGGTGCCCTTCAGATGCACGTCGATGACCTGGTCGAACTGCTCCTCGGTCATCTTCCGCATCGTCGAGTCACGGGTGATTCCGGCGTTGTTGACCAGGATGTCGAGGGTGCCGAAGCGGTCGACGGCCGCGGCGAGCAGTGCGGCGACGTCGTCGGCGACGGTGACGTTGCACCGCACGCCGAGCGCGACGTCCTCGCCGAGTTCGGCGACGGCCGCGGTGATCGCGTCCTCGTTCATGTCGCCGAGTACGACGGTGGCGCCCTCGGCGATGAACCGGCGGGCGATGGCTAGGCCGATGCCCTGCGCGCCCCCGGTGATGACGGCCGTCTTTCCGGCGAGTAGTTCAGACATGGTGGACTCCGTTTTCTCCTTGGGGGCGTGGGGGTTTCCAGTGTTCAACTGGCGGCGTGCTTCTTGGCCTCGCGGATTAGTCCGCCGCCGATGATGAGCCGTTGGATCTCGCTGGTTCCCTCATAGAGGCGCAGCAGGCGCACGTCGCGGTAGATCCGTTCGACCGGCATCTCGCGCATATAGCCGCTGCCGCCGTGGATCTGGACGGCTTTGTCGGCGACTTCGCCGACCATCTCGGTGCAGTACAGCTTGGCCACCGACGGGGCGATGCGCCGGTCCTCGCCGCTGACCCATTTGGCTGCGGCGTCGCGGACCAGCGCCCGCCCGGCCATCACCCCGGTTTGCATGTCGGCGAGCATCGCCTGCACCAGTTGGAAGTCCCCGATCGGCGTCCCGCCCTGGGTGGTGATCGCCGCGTGGCGCAGAGACTCGTCGAGGGCGCGCTGGGCGGTGCCGACCGCCATTCCGGCGATGTGCACACGCCCGCGGGCCAGGGAGATCATCGCGGCGCGGTAACCGAGGTCCACCTCGCCGCCGACCAGTGCCGACGCCGGAACGCGCACCCCGTCGAAGTGGACGTCGGAGGTCCACGATCCTTCCTGGCCCATCTTCCTGTCGTGCTCGGATACCGAAACCCCGGCGGTGGCGGCGGGAATCAGGAACACCGCGATTCCGGTGCCCTCGTCGTCAGCGGGGCGCACCCGCGCGAAGGTGACGAACAGGTTGGCCAGCGGCGCGTTGGTGATGAAGCACTTCGAGCCGTCGACGATCCAGTCGGAATTCTCGTCGGTCTTGTCGACGCGCACCGCCTTGGTCCGCAGCCCTGCCGGGTTGGAGCCGGCGCCGGGCTCGGTGAGAGCGAACGACGCGACGACCTCGCCGGAAGCGATCGGCGCCAGCCACCGCGCCTTCTGCTCGTCGGTGCCGAAGTTCACCAGGACCTGTCCGGCAATCCCGTTGTTGGTGCCGAACATCGACCGCAGGGCCAGGCTGGTGTAGCCCAACTCCTGGGCCAGCTCGACATCTTGGGCGAGGTCGAGGCCCAGTCCGCCCCACTCCTGGGGAATCGCGAAACCAAACAACCCCATCTCCTTGGCCGCCTGCCGCAGGTCCTCGGGGATGGCGTCGCCGTCGGCGATCTCCTGCTCCCGCGGCACCACGCGGGTCCGGATGAACTCGCGGACCGTCTGCCGGATTTCCGCGAAGTCCTCGGCGTCCACCTCGGCGCCGCCGATCGCCAGCCCGGTATCAGTCATCGATGTCTCCTCCGTGGTTCGGCCTGGTTCGGACTCTATGCGATCGCCCACCGGTCGCGGCAGGGCTGCCAAACTGTTGCCATGGCCGACCGTCCACTTGCCGGGATCCGAGTCCTCGATATGACCACGGCGCTGTCCGGGCCGTACGGCACGTTGGTGCTGGCGGCGCTGGGCGCCGAGGTGATCAAGATCGAGGCGCCGGGCGGCAACGACCTCGCCCGGACCAATCCACCGTTTGCGACGGCCGATGGAGAATTGGGCCTGATCAACACCGGTGACGATGAGTCGCTGTCATTCCTGGCGCGCAACCGGGGCAAGCGCTCCATCGAGCTGGACCTTAAACACGAGGCTGGCCGCGAGGTGTTCTTCGGTCTGGCGCGCGCGTCCGACGTCGTGTTCGAGAACCTCAGCGACGGTGCGGCCGACCGGCTCGGGCTCGGCTACGAGGCGGTGCGCGCGGTGAACCCCGCGATTGTCTATTGCTCGCTCAGCGGGCTGGGACGCCCAGAGGGGTCGGCCGCCGACCAGCCGGCGCTGCGGGTGAAGGCGATGGACATCATCGTGCAGGCGCTCAGCGGGGCGATGGACACGACCGGTGAGGTCGACGGCCCACCATTGCGCTTCGGGCTGCCCGTCGCCGATCTGATGGCGCCGCTGTACGCGGTCATCGGGATTCAGTCGGCGCTGATTCAGCGGGCGCGGACCGGTGAGGGCCAGCGCGTCGACGTGTCGATGCTGGAGTCGCTGGCCTCGCTGCTGCCGTTCGAGCACCTCGACGTCCTGCAGCGTGCGGGTTATCCGCCGCGTTCGGGAAACTTCCACAACCGGCTCGCGCCGTTTGGGGTGTACCCGACCGTCGACGGCCATGTCGCGATTGCCGCCGCCTCTGACGCCTGGGTGGCCGCGCTCTTCGATGCGATGGGCCGCCCCGACCTGATGGCCGATCCTCGGTTCGCCGGACGCGGACCACGGGCGGCCAACTCGGCCGCATTGAACGCCCTCATCGAGGAGTGGACATCGGGCATGGCGACGGACGCGGTGGTCGCGGAGCTGGGCCGCGACCGGGGTGTGCCGTGTGCGCAGGTCCGTTCCGCGGCCGAGGTGATGGCCGACGAGGAGTTGACGGCGCGTGGGGTGATCGGGCCGCTGGTCCACCCGACGGCGGGCGAACTCGACGCGGTGGCCGGTGGCGTGCCGATCATGCTCTCCGGCGCCGAGGTCTCGCTGCCCGCGCCGGCGCCGCTGCTCGGCGCCGACACCGACGCCGTGCTGCGGGAGTTGGTGGGCCTCGACGACGAGACGCTGGCGCGGCTGCGTTCCGCGGGCACCATCTGAGCGTCGGCGGGTCCGCGATTACTGCGCCGAGTAGTTCTCCAGCAGTCGGCGGCCGATGATCATCCGCTGGATATCGGCGGTTCCCTCGCCGATCAGCAGCATGGGCGCCTCCCGGTAGAGCCGCTCGATCTCGAACCCTTTGGCAAAGCCATAGCCGCCGTGGATGCGGAACGCATCCTCGACGACCTCGTGGCAGTACTCCGATGCCAGGTACTTGGCCATTCCCGCCTCCAGGTCGTTGCGCGAGCCGGCGTCCTTGACCCGTGCCGCGCGCACCACCATCTGGTGGGCCGCCTCGACCTTGGTGCCCATCTCGGCAAGTCGGAACAGCACCGCTTGGTGCGAGGCGATCGGCTTGCCGAAGGTCTCCCGGGTCTGGGCGTAGGCCGCACCCAGCTCGAAGGCCCGGTGTGCGACGCCGACGGCGCGGGCCGCGACGTTGACGCGGCCTACCTCGACCCCGTCCATCATCTGATAGAAGCCCCGACCGGGTTCACCGCCGAGCACCTCGTCGGCACTGATCCGGAAGCCGTCGAACAGCATCTCGGTGGTGTCGATGCCCTTGTAGCCCATCTTGTCGATCTTCCCGGGGATGGTCAGACCGGGTGCCACCTCGCCGAAGCCGGGGGTCTTCTCGATCAGGAAGGTGGTCAGATTCTGGTGGGGACTCTTGTGCCCCAATGGAGTCCGGACCAGGACGGCGACGAGGCTCGAAGTTCCACCGTTGGTCAGCCACATCTTTTGGCCGTTGATCACATACTGGTCGCCGTCGAGGGTGGCCGTCGTGGTGATGGCGGCGACGTCGGATCCTAGGGCTGGCTCGGACATGGAGAAGGCGCCGGTGAGTTCCCCGGTCGCCAGTCTCGGGAGATAGCGTGCCTGCTGCTCGGGCGTGCCGTGCTGCCCGATCAGGTGGGCGACGATGAAGTGGGTGTTCACAATCCCCGACACACTCATCCAGCCGCGCGACAGTTCTTCGACGACCAGCGCGTAGGTCAGCAGCGATTCGCCGAGCCCGCCGAACTCCTCGGGGATCATCAGCCCGAAGATCCCCATCGCCTTCATTGTGGCGACGATCTCGGTCGGGTATTCGTCGGCGGCCTCCAGCTCGGTGGCGACCGGCAGGATCTCCGAATCGACGAAGGTGCGTACCGTCCTCAGCATCTCGCGCTGCACGTCGGACAGGTCGGCGGTATCGCAAAGCCTTGTCATGGGTTAGAAACTAATGCATGCGCGATGCAGTGATCTGTGAACCGATCCGAACCCCGGTCGGCCGGTACGGCGGCATGCTCGCCAGTGTCCCGGCCGCCGATCTTGCATCGGCGGTGGTCGCTGAACTCGTTGCCCGCACCGGGATCACCGGCGCCGACATCGACGATGCGGTCTTCGGCCAGTGCTACCCGAATGGCGAGGCGCCGGCGATCGGGCGCGTCGCCGTCCTCGATGCCGGCCTCGACGTCACCGTGCCCGGGATGCAGGTCGACCGCCGGTGCGGTTCCGGCTTGCAGGCGGTGGTCGACGCCGCGATGCGGGTGCAGACTGGGATCTGCGACTTGGTTCTGGCTGGCGGCGCGGAGAGCATGAGCCAGGCCGAGCACTATGCACTGGGGCTGCGGTTCGGGCTTCGCGGTGCCGACACGCAGCTGGCCGACCGGATCAACCGGGGACGGATCACTGCTGGCGGCAAGTTCCACCCGGTCGACGGCGGGATGCTGGAAACAGCGGAGAACCTGCGCGCCGAGTACGGCATCAGCCGTGAGGCCCAAGACCACCTCGCCTACACCTCACACCGCCGTGCCGTGGCCGCGCAGGAAGCGGGAGTCTTCGTCGACGAAATCGTGCCAGTCACGGTGGCCACCCGCAAGGGCGAGGAGAGTCTTGACCGCGACGAACACCCGCGCCCAGACATTTCGCTTGAGGCGTTGGCGGCGCTGTCGCCGGTGCGGCGCAAGGTCGACCCGGAGGCCACGGTGACGGCCGGGACCGCCAGCGGGCAAAACGACGGTGCCGCGGTCTGCATCGTCACGACCATGGCGGAGGCGGCACGGTTGGGTCTGCGGCCGTTGGCCCGTCTGGTCACCTGGGCGGTGGCCGGCGTCGAACCGGCGCGGATGGGCATCGGTCCGGTACCCGCAACGAACACCGCGCTGGACCGGGCTGGGCTGGGGCTGGCCGATCTGGATCTGATCGAGCTGAACGAGGCCTTTGCCGCCCAAGTCCTCGCCTGCACCACCGCCTGGGGGCTGGGCGCCGACGACTTCGATCGCATCAACGTCCACGGCTCCGGCATCTCGCTGGGCCACCCTGTAGGCGCCACCGGCGTGCGCATCCTCGCGACGATGCTGCGCGAGCTGGACCGCCGCGGCGGGCGTTATGCGCTGGAGACGATGTGCATCGGCGGCGGGCAGGGCATTGCCGCAGTCTTCGAGCGGATCGATGGCTGAGCTGGCGCGCCCGCTCGAGGGCATCACCGTCGTCGCGGTTGAACAGGCGATCGCCGCACCGCTGGCGACTCGACATCTCGCCGACCTCGGCGCCCGGGTCATCAAGGTCGAGCAACCCGGGCAGGGTGACACCACCCGTCACTACGATTCGACGGTCCGCGGGATGGCGGCACACTTCGTCTGGCTCAACCACGGCAAGGAGTCCGCGGCGCTCGACCTCACGACCGCGGCCGACCGCGCCCTGTTCGACCGACTGCTCGGTGCGGCCGACGTCTTCGTCGCCAATCTCGCCCCGGGCGCGCTGGATCGCCTGGGGTTGGGCGTCGACGAGGTGGCACGTGCCTATCCCCGGCTGATCGTCGCCGACATCTCCGGGTACGGGAAGGGTGGACCTTACGACCACCGCCGTGCCTACGACCTGCTGGTCCAATCCGAGGGTGGGTCGTGTTCGATCACCGGCACCACCGGGCACCCCGCCAAGTCGGGCATCCCCGTCGCCGACGTCGGCACCGCGTTGTATGTGTACTCGACCGTGCTCGCCGCCCTGTACGAGCGGGAGCGCACCGGCCGCGGGGGGGTCATCGAGGTGGCGATGCTCGACGTGGTCGCCGAATTCATGGGGTTCGCCCTGAACCAGACGATCCACACCGACGTTGCGCCCGAGCCGGTCGGCATGGGGTCGGCGATGGTGGCGCCCTATGGTGCGTATCCGACCGCCGACGGCCAGACCGCGGTGCTCGGCACGACGAATGACCGGGAGTGGCAACGGCTGTGCGCGATGCTGGCGCGACCTGACCTCGCCGAGGACCCGCGGCTCGCGCACAACGGCGACCGGATCTGTCACCGCGACGAGCTCGACGGGGTGCTGGGCGACTGGTGTTCGACGCGCACGCTGGCCCAGATCCAGGCGGCGGCCGACGGAGCCGGGATCGGCAACGCCCGCCTCAACGGGGTCGCCGACCTGGTCGAGCACCCGCAGCTGCGTGCGCGCGGGCGCTGGCGTGATGTTGGTACTCCGGCCGGTCCGGTCCCGGCTCTCAAACCACCGGCGCTGGCACGGCACTGGGATGTCGTCAACGGCGAGGTGCCCGCACTTGGTGCGGACACCGAGCGTTTACGCGCCGAATTCGGTCAGCCCTGAGCGTCATTCCGCCCACCGAGAGAAGAGGCCTCACCATGTCGGCGTCACCACTACCGCTCGATGGCCTGCGGGTCGTCGAGTTCGCCAGTTTTGTGGCTGGCCCGTCGGCGGGGATGACCCTTGCCCAGCTGGGCGCCGAGGTTATCCGGATCGACCCGCTGGGCGGCAACTCCGACTACCGGCGGTGGCCGGTAGATACCGGATCCGAGCACAGCCTCTACTGGACCTCGCTCAACCGCGGGAAGCGGTCGATTGCCGTGGACGTGCGCAGTCCGGCCGGTCAAGAGTTGGTGGTGGCACTGGCCACCGCGCCCGGGCCCGACGCGGGGATCTTCGTGGACAACAACGTCGGGCGTCGGTGGTTGTCGCACGAGGCGCTGGCGGATCGTCGGGCCGACATGATCACGGTGCACGTCGAGGGACATGCCGACGGTCGGGGAGCGGTGGACTACACGGTGAATGCCGCGGTCGGCGTGCCCGAACTCACCGGGCCGCCCGACGCCGGACCGGTCAACCATGTGTTGCCGGCCTGGGATCTCATCGCCGGGCAGAGCGTGACGACGGCCCTGCTGTCGGCGGTCTACCGGCGCCTGCGGACCGGTGCGGGGTCGAAGATCGACGTCGCACTCGCCGACGTCGCCGCGGCTGGGGTGGCCAATCTGGGCTGGCTGACCGAGGTGGTCCAGCGCGGGGATCGGGCGCGCCACGGGAACTATCTGTACGGCAGTTTCGGTGTGGACGCCCTCACCTCCGACGGCGGTCGGGTGTACGTGGTGGCGCTGACCCCGCGACAGTGGCGCAATCTGGTCGAGACCACCGGGACCGCAGCGGCTTGCGCGGCGTTGGCCGAGTCCCTGGCTGCGGATTTCAGCACCGACGAGGGAAGGTATGTCCACCGCGAGGCCATTGCGGCGGTGCTGCGTCCCTGGTTCCAGGCGCGGCCGGCTCAGCAGGTGCACCGGGCGCTGGACGCCGGAGGGGTGCTCTGGGGCCCTTACCGCTCGATGGCGGAGTTTGTCGACGCGGTTCGCGCGGACCCCGCGTCGGCGCCGGTGCTGGCCGAACTCGACCAACCCGGCATCGGGGCGGTGGTCTCGGCGCATGCTCCGATCCGTGTCGACAACGAGTACGCCGGGGTGGCGCCGGCCCGGGAATTGGGCTCCGATACCGACGAGGTGTTGGCCTCGGTGTTGGGGCTCTCGGATGCCGAGCTGGGCAGGCTGCGGGCCGACGGGGTCATCTGAGGCCCGCGGTGTCGCCGGGCTTGACGGCGGCAGGAACGGCCTACGAGCCGAACATGCCCTGGGTGCTGTTGCTGAACTGCGTGCGCAGATCGTTGATTGGGCTGCGGGGGGCAAAAAGAGTGAGCTTGGCGCTCTTGCCGGATGGACACACCACCTGTATGCGATGTTGTCCCGGCGCCAGCGAGCCGGAAACTGGATAGTCCCCTTCCCAACCGGCAGCGATCCCCGAAGAGGAAGCGCCGGAGATCAGCCCGCAACCAGTGTTGCCGCTGGTGTTGATATGGAGCAGCCATCCAGTCCCAGCTGTTCTGATGGAGAGGGTCGGAGCGCCCGCGGCGAGTGATTGGCCGGCCGTGAAGACACTACCGGCGACAGTGATGGTGCTGGCCAAGGCGACGAGCACAGTGCGAGGGGTGGACATGGCTGACTTCTCCTTCGGGTCTGACCCTGGTTGTCGGGTCATCGCCAGCCTGCGCGCCCGGGCGGGGGCGCTCTAGAGTGGTCCACTACTCGACGTGTGAAAGGCCTGGCCGCCGACTCGCTGCGAAGCCCCGTCAGGCGGCGCCGGTTTCACCCGCCGGGTAGCCCGCGAGCATCATCGAGGCGACGGCGCCGAGGGCCGCGGTCCATTCCTCTGACATCTCGGGAGTCCACTGGTCTCCGCCGATCTCAGTCATCGCCGCGACCATACATTCGGCAACCGCGCCATACATCGGCTCGGTGACCCCCATACCTGCATGTCGGGCCCCGAGGGTCCCGAGCGTCGTGGCGAGCCAATCAGCATCGTCGAGATGATCGACGACGGAGACGATGGCCGAGCGCAGCATGGAGGCCTGCTGGCGGGTGTTGCGGGAGAACATCGGCTTCACCTGCGGGTAGCGGTCGAAGAGGATGTCGTAGAAGCGGGCGGTCAGACCGTCATCGGGCAGGTCGACGAGGGTGAGGCTGTGGTGGAGAAGATCTTTGTTCATGGACCAACGATCCAGTGGGGCGGTGACGCCACGATTTCCCGGCCGCTAAACCTCGGTAACCGACTCCGCACGCCGGTCTCATATCGGAAACATCGTTGGGTGTGAATTCGAGTAGTCAACTACTCGCGCCGTCGTCGCGGGGGGATCCTAGCGTGGCCGTTGCCAACCATTTCCCGACAGTGTCGGCAACAGAGGAGATCGAAATGTTACGGATAGCAACTATGACGGGCGCCGTGGCGGCTCTCGCCCTGACCGCGTCGGCCCTGGCGGCTGGTGGGGCCTCGGCGACGTCGACGGGCTACGTCTTCAAGAGCACGAACGGGGGCTTTCAGATCACGATCACGGGCCATACCGACGGGCATGTGCGTTTCAAGGCCGTCAACACGCTGGACCGGGGGTTGAACTGTGGCATCTGGACGGTGAACAAGGATGACCCGGCAAAGAAGGAATCCGGCAAATTCCAACTCCTCAAAGGGACCGAAAGCGCTGGGGTCCTCACCCTGGTGACCTACGGCCTTACGGAAGCCTCGTTTGACTGCATGTCGAATGCGGACAACAGCTTCCCCACCCCGTTCGGCAATCCGGGCGCGCCGAAGTACCACTACCAGTTCACCAAGACGATTCTGGTTCCCAAGCCAGCACAGCCGGCCCCGCCACCGCCGCCGGCACCGAAGCCGCCCAAGAAGGTGCAATACAAGCCATTGAAGATTCAGCACAACCCGACGCCGCCGCCGTCGCAGCGGTCGCCGCTGGACCAGTTCCTCTACGACATGGGCAGCAGTAACTGATTTGCGACCCGCGCTCTGGCCCCGGCACCCAACGGTGTCGGGGCCATCGCGCGTTGCCCGTGGCGCGTTGCCCGTGATGCACCGGCCTTGACCACTACCTCAAGGACGCCTATGGTGACGATGACCGAGCGACCGCTCGGTAACGAAGTGGAGTGAATCAATGCCGGTCGACCTGTCCTATTCAGCCGAGGTGCTCGACCTCGTTGCCCGCACCGAGGCCTTCATCGCGGCGCACGTCCTGCCCGTCGAGGAGGAATTCGCCGGTGACATCACCGCCGCCGGCGGCGACGATCTGCGGCGCGAGCTCAACGCCAAGGCCAAGGCGGCCGGGGTCTTCGCCCCGCACGCCCCGGTCGAGTACGGCGGGCTCGGGTTGAGCATGTCGGACCGCTCGCCGGTCTTCTCCGCCGCCGGCCTGTCGACCTTTGGGCCGGCCGCCCTGCACATCGGTGCCCCCGACGAGGGCAATGTCCACATGCTCGCCCACATCGCGAGCGACGCCCAGCGCGACAAGTACCTCGGGCCGCTTGCGACCGGCGAGGTCCGCAGCGCCTTCGCGATGACCGAGCCCGCGCCTAGCGGCGCCGGTGCCGATCCAAATCAGCTCTCCACGACGGCGACCCGCGTCGGCGGCGGGTGGCGCATCAACGGGCGCAAACGCTTCATCACCGGCGCCGAGGGGGCCGGGTTCTTCATCATCATGGCCCGGACGGCGGGAGGGGTCGGCGACCGCGGTGGCGCCACCATGTTCCTTGCGCCCGGCGGCACTGCCGGGATCTCGGTGGACCGACACGTGGAAACCATCGACAAGGCGATGATCGGCGGGCACTGCGAGATGACCTTCACCGACGTCTTCGTCCCCGACGAAGACGTCCTCGGCGAGGTCGACGAGGGATACCGCTACGCCCAGGTCCGCCTCGGCCCGGCGCGGATGACCCATGTCATGCGCTGGCTGGGATCGGCACAACGTGCGCATCGCGTCGCTGTCGACTACGTGCGCGAGCGCGACGGCTTCGGCGGCAAGCTCGCCGACCTCGGCATGATCCAACAGCTGATCGCCGACAACGAGATCGACTTGGCGGCAACCCAAGCGCTACTCGCCCGCGCTTGCTACGAGCTCGACCAGGGCGAGCATGCGTCCGATTCCACGTCGATCGCCAAGACCTATGGCGCCGAGGCCTTCTCGCGAATCGTCGACCGGTCGATCCAGATGTGTGGTGGCCTGGGCGTCTCCGCCGATCTGCCGCTGGCACGGCTGGCCAATGAGCTCCGCCCGTTCCGGATCTACGACGGGCCCTCCGAGGTGCACCGGTGGGCGATCGCCAAGCGCGCGGTCGGCCGGGCCCGCAAAGCCGCTGAGCGGAAAGGCTGACCGATGGCCGATCATCCCGGTCTCAACGGGCAGGACCTGCGAAACCTCTTGTCTGCCAACGGCGTCGACGTCGTCGGCGAATTGCAGATTGACCTCATCAGTGGCGGCCGATCCAATCTGACCTTCGATGTCCGCGACGATGAGCACCATTGGGTCGCGCGCCGTCCTCCGATGGGGGGACTCACCCCGTCCGCGCACGACATGGAGCGCGAATGGGCGGTGACCTCGGCGCTGGCAGGTACTGCAGTCCCGGTCGCGCCGACCGTGGCCATCGACCGCGACGGCACCCATATCGGTGCGCCGTGCACCGTCGTAGAGTTCGTCGACGGTCTGGTGATCCGATCGGTCGAGGACCTGGCGGTCTGGACCGACGACCAGGTCGGCGCCAACTTCGGTGCGCTGGTGAAGACTTTGGCTGACCTACACGCCGTCGACTACAACGCCATCGGCCTCGGGGACTTCGGCCGCCCGGAGGGATTCGCCGGCCGCCAGGTCAAATTGTGGGCGCGCCAGTGGGGTTTGGTGAAGACCCGCGAACTGCCCGACGTGGACCGCCTCGTCGCCAAGCTCACCGACCGCGTCCCCGCTGACGCGCGCAGCACGATCGTCCACGGCGACTTCCGCGTCGACAACACCATCATCGACCGAGAGGACCCGGCACGGGTCAAGGCCGTGGTCGACTGGGAGATGGCCGCCCTGGGCGACCCGCTCACCGACGCGGCGCTGATGTGCATCTACCGGCAGCCGGTGTTTGCGACCGTGTTGGGTTTCGAAGCTGCCTGGACCAGCGATCGCTATCCGAGCGCCGACGAGATGGCCCAGGCTTATGCGACGGCGACCGGTGCCGACCTCGGCGACTGGGACTTCTACCTGGGTCTGGCAAATCTGAAACTCGGGGTGATTGCCGAGGGCATCACCCACCGGGCGCTGCTCGGTGGATCGTCGGGTGCCGAGGGCGCCGAGCGCGCCGCCGAGGCCACCGCTTCCTTCATCGCCACCGGACTCAGCCGGGTCTCCTAGGGGGCTTGCCGGGTCAGTGGACTGGAGACCACTTGTCCCACATCGCCGCGACGTGGCGCACGTCGGTACCGCAGCACCCGCCGACGATCCGGAGCGCCGGTAGTGCTGCGGCCAGCGACCGGAGGTCCGCGGCCAGACCGTCGATCTCGCCCTCGTCCAAGCTCGACGCCTCGTCTAGTTCGGCGTGGCTCATGTGCGAGGCGTTGACGCGCAGCCCGGCGATCCGCCGGGTCCAGCCCGCATCGGCGTCAATACCCGGGGCAATGTGATCGGGGTGGGCGCAGTTGACCAAAACGTGTGCGGCGGCGGATCCGGTCGCGTTGTCGAGAGAGTTGATCACCTCGCTGAGTGTGGAGCCGTCAGGGAGGTGCCCGTTGGTTTCCACCGTGAAGGACACCGCGACGGGGATGTTGACGTCGGCCGCTGCCCGAACGATGCCGACTGCCTCGGCGAGCGTCGACAAAGTGTACGCCGTCACGAAGTCTGCGCCGGCTTCGGCGAACGAGGCTAGTTGCACCCGGTGGTATTCGGTCGCTTCATCGACCGCCTGATCGCTCGGCCGGTAGCCGTCGCCGCGTGGTCCGATCACTCCTGCGACAAGGACGTCGGCGACGTCGGTCAGATCGCGGGCAACGGATCGCATCCACGTGATCGCCTCGCTGTTGACGCGCCGCAACTCGTCGGCGCCGTAGCCCAGACGGGCGCCCCAGTCGGCGTTCGCACGCCATGTCGGTGTCTCCAGGATCAGGCCGGCATCGGCCTTTGCTGCCACCCGCGCGTAGTCACGGTAGTACGACTCGAGCTCGCTGCGACCGGACCGATCCTCAAGTAGGGGGAAGGCCGCGAAGTCGGGCAGGTCGATTCCTCGATGGAAGATCAGATCGGTCTCTAGGCCGCCGTCGGTGACCCAGCCGTGGGAGATTTCGGGTAGTTGCCAGGCAGTTGTGTCCATGATCGCCCTTCGATCTAATCAGACTAAGTGGTCTAGACTGATCAGTCTGTTATAGCAGACCAGTAAGTCTGGTACAAGTGGTGGTATGCCCCGCGATGGGTCTGCGACCCGAATCCGCATTCTCGACGCCGCCGAGCGACTCGTGATCGACAGCGGTTACGCCGCGACTTCGATCGACCAAGTCATCGCCGCGGCGGGGTCTTCCAAGGGTTCGTTCTTCCACCACTTTTCCTCCAAGGCCGACCTAGCCGAACAGCTGGTACGGCGCTACGCCGAAGCCGATGTCGGGGTACTGCAAGAGGGGCTAGACGTGGTCGCCGGAATCGACGACCCGAGGGCACGGCTCCTGGCATTCATGGCGCACTTCGAGGACCATGCCGACGAGGTGATGGGCTCCCAGTCGAGTTGTCTGTACGTCGCCGTGCTCACCGAGCGACAGTTAGTCGGCTCCGATACCGCAGTTCCGATCCTCGGCGCCGTACGGGCTTGGCGACAGGCTGTCGCCGATTTGCTGCGGGGCGCGTTGGGGGATTCCGACCACGACGTCGACGCGCTGGCCGACCATCTGTTCGTCACGTTCGAGGGCGCCTTCATTCTGTGCCGCGCAACCGGGGACCCGGGTCATATGCGGCGGCAGCTTTCGGCGGTGCGCGTCCTTTACGAGGCGCTGACGAGTCAATCCAGATCTGAGTAGCGATTGCGAGGATCGGCTTGGCTAGCGGAACGTCGCGATCCCGCCGTCGCGGTCGGTCAAATGGAGGTGCTCGTTGATCGAGAGGATCGTGACGCCTTGGCGCCCGACGAGGGTCTTGGTGATGGACGCGTTCATCATCGAGCGGGCCAGTGCGGGCCACTGGTCTACGCCGATGCCCAGGTGCTGGGCCAGCCATAGTGTGATCGACCCGGCCGAGGACACGACGAGGACGTTCTTGCCCGAACCCGCCTGCGCGACGGCGCGTCGACCGGCGTCGGCGACGCGCGCCGCGTACGCGGCGAAGGGTACGGCCGCGTCGAGTTCGCCGCGCACCCAGGCCGCCAGTGCTCCGTCGAGGGACTGCTGGAATGTGCGGCCGTCGGCAAGCTGGTCCGCGGTCGGGGCACCCAGCAGCCCGGCCAGGTCGTATTCGTCCCATCCGTCGTCGACCGTCGCGGCGGGCGCGTCGTCGAAGGCCTGCAGGATCCCGCCCAGGGTTTGGCGCTGACGGGTCAAACTTCCACTGATCGTGGAGGTGAACCCCGCGACCACCCCGGCGAGGGTCTGCCCGGTCAAGAGGGCCTGCTGGTCGCCGATCGGGGTTAGGCTGCCGGGCTCACTGCCCCCCTGTTCGTCGGTCGCGCCGTATGCCGACGCTTGCGCCTGGCCGTGCCGTACGAGGTAAAGGGAGCCCATGGGGCCAGGGTAGTGGTGAGTTGCACCACGTTGGGCCCCGGAGGTGGGCTCTTGATCTTGCACCCCCACGTCGACGCTGCTAGCTTGGCGAACATGTCGTCGCCTGCGCACCGCGCCCCGGAGGTCACCTACGTGACCACCGCTTTGGGCTGCCGTCTGCCGCTCGCGCGAATGCTGTGTTGTTGCCGAATGCGCTGATCGTTCTATCCCAGTGCCCCCTAGCCCGGGCCTTCCCGCATTCCCCGCCGACTGTCGATGAGCGTTGTCGTGTCGGCCAACACACCAGGACCCACCATGACCAGCATTCTGGATCGACCCGCCACAACCACCCCCACCCGTCTCGTTCCCAGCCCCCGGGTACCGCACACCCGGTCGCCGCGCCCGGTGGGCGTACCGTTGCCCGCCCGGCATCACCTCGACCACACCCACATCAGCACTCCCAACCTGGCACTGTCGGATAAGCCCGCCGCCCAGGTGCTGCGGGTGATCCGGCAGGCCGCCCCGGTCTTCCGCGACGAGATCGCCGATGCCACCGGACTATCCACGTCGACGGTTAACCGCCAGGTCGGTGCGCTGGTGAAGGCCGGGCTCGTCCGCGAACGCGGCGATCTCGCCCCGGCGGGTGCGGTAGGCCGGCCGCGACTGCCGGTGGAGATAGCGGTCGCCGAGCATCTGACCATCGGTGTGCACATCGGCTATAAGGTCACCTCGATCACCGCGCACGACCTGTTGCACCGCGTCGTCGGATCCATCACAGTCCCGACACCGGCTGAGGCGGGGGCGGAGAATGCGCTGACCTCGCTGGCCCACACCGTCGCGGGCTTCACCTCGCGGTGGCGCAACCGCGACATCCGCTGGGTGGGTATCGCCCTCGGCGGCCGGGTATACGAGGGTGGCAATGTCGACCATCCGCGGTTGGGATGGTCGCAGGCGCCCGTCGGCCAGGTCTTTGCCGAGATTCTCGGCTACCCGGTCTCGGTGGCGTCGCATGTCGAGGCCATGGCAGACGCCGAACTCGTCGCCAACCCGACTCAGCGGGGCAGTTTCCTCTACTTCTATGCGCGCGAGATGGTTGGTATTGCCTTCAGCGTCGACGGTTCGGTGCACACCCCGAGCGCCGGGCCGCCGGTCATCGGACATTTCCCAATCGGTGCCACGACCCTGCTGGACCCGCACCGCACCGGCCAACTCGAGGCCGCGACCAGCGATACCGGTATCGTCGCGGCGGCGCGGGCGGCAGGCCTGGGCATCACCGACATCGCCGACGTACACGAGGCGGCCCGCGACGGCAACGAGGTAGCCCGCGACATCCTGGTCGAACGCGCCGAGGTGCTCGGCCGCGCGGTGGCCCTTATCGCAGACATCTTCAACCCCGACCACGTGGTGCTCGGCGGTCAGGCCTTCACCGATGCGCCGCAGACACTGCCGGTCGTCGCCAAGGTCATCCGTGACACCAGCGTCACCGCCAAGCGCGACGTCCGGGTCTCGCGGGCCGGGGTGAGCGTGCAGCAGCAGGCCGCCGGCGCGGTCTCCCTTGATGCGCTCTACAGCGACCCCCTCGGCGCCATCGCGATTACCGCGTAGCCGGGGGTCAGTCAGTCGTGCGGCGGTAGTACATCACGATCGCGATCGGCGCGAAGATCACGGTGAGGCTCACCGACCAGATGATGGTGGCAAGCACCGGGTGTTGCAACGGCCATGGTGCGTCCACAGGAGCCGCCGGACCGTTGCCCCACAACACGCGCATCGCCTGAACCAGGGCGGAAATCGGATTCCACTCGGCAATCGCGCGCAACCACGACGGCATCGGTGCAGTCGGCACGAAGGCGTTGGATAGGAAAGTCACCGGGAACAATGTGGTGAACATGAAGCCATTCACCGCTTCGGTGGTCTTGAGCCACGACCCGACAATCAGTCCGAACCAGATCATGGCGAATCCGAACAGCAGGATGAGCGCAAAGGCGAGGAGGGTTTCGCCGATGGAGTTGCGCATCCGCCACCCGATTGCCAAGCCGGTCACCGCCATGACCACGATGCCGATTGAGGAGTGGAGGACCGCGGCGATGGAGCGGCCGATGATCACTGAGGACTGGTGAATGGGTAGGGCCCGGAATCGATCGATGATGCCCTTGTCTAGATCTGCGGTGATCCCGTTGGCGACGATGAAGGCGGTGAACGCGATTGTCTGGCCCATGATCCCCGGCAGGAGGAACTCCTTGTAGTTACTGCCCGGCACCGCGATCGAAGAGCCGAAAACGAAGGCGAACAACAGCACGAACATGATCGGCTGGAAGGTCACATCCGCCAGCATCTCGGGCATGCGTTTGGTGTGGATCAGATTGCGCTTCACCATGATCCAGGACTGGCGCCACAGGCTGGTGGGTGAGGTTTCTACCAGGGTGGTCATTGGGCAGGCTCCTGTTGGGCGGTGTCGGATTCAGTGCGGTGACCGGTAAGGGAGAGGAAGACGTCGTCGAGGCTGGGCCGGGCCAGGCCCAAGTCGTCGACGGCGATGCCGGATTCGTCGAGCAATGTGGCTGCGGCCGTCAAATCACCCAGGCCGGTGGCCGGGGCGGTCACCCGGCGGGCGTTCTCCTCGACGAAGACCTCGCCACCGGCGCGCCGCAGGACCTCCGCGGCGGCGGTGAGATCTGCGGCGTCGGACACGGTGAGGACTAGGCTTGCGGCCCCAGCCCGCTGTTTGAGCTGCATCGCGGTGCCGTGCTCGATGATCCGCCCGCGGTCGACAACGACGATGTCGTCGGCCAGTTGGTCGGCTTCCTCCAGGTACTGGGTGGTGAGCAACAGGGTCGTGCCGTCGTTGACGAGTCCCCGGAGCACATCCCACAACTCATTTCGGCTGCGCGGGTCGAGTCCGGTCGTCGGCTCGTCGAGGAAGAGTACCGGTGGTGCGGCCAAGAGGCTGACCGCAAGGTCGAGGCGTCGGCGCATTCCGCCCGAGTAGTCTTTGACCGGCTTGTTGGCGGCCTCGGTTAGGGAGAATTGTTCGAGCAGTTGATCACTCCGGGCGGCCAACGCGCGGCGGCCAATCCCGTAGAGGCCACCGATCATTGCGAGATTCTCGCGTCCGGTGAGAATCTCGTCGACCGTGGCGGCCTGCCCGGTCAGCCCCATGCTGCGGCGCACCTCGTCGGGGTGTGTGCGGACGTCGTATCCGGCGACGTAGGCGGTACCGCTGGTCGGTTTCGACAGCGTTGTCATCATCCGGACCGTCGTGGTCTTGCCGGCGCCGTTGGGGCCCAGCAGACCCAGCACGGTGCCGCGGGGTACGTGAAAGCTGATGCCGTCGACGGCGGTGAAATCGCCGAATCGTTTGACGAGATCGACGGCCTCGATCGCATACTCGGGGTTGGGCGTGGTCATGGGATCCGACGATAGGCGATCGGTCGGACAACCGCCTATCAGTTTTTGCCGTCGGCAACCAGAACTTCACCCGCCGCTGGGACCAAGGCCCCAGCCGCCGGGCTCGTCAGTGCTGCTCAGTCCCGTGCCGGTCGCGCTTGGGTCAGCGTCGACGCCTTCAACCGACGGTATCCGCGGACCGACAGGGTCGGGATCGGGCGGATCCGCAAGCCTTGCCCTTCGTCGCGGCCGATGGCCTCGGCCAGTGCCGCGTCGATCAGGGTCGTGCCCGGTCGCGCTGAGCCGCACAGGCGCGAGGCGATGTTGACCGGCTCGCCGAATACGTCACCGTGCCGGTTGAGGATCTCACCGTAGGCGAGTCCGATGCGCAACGGGGGCACGGGGTCGACGTCGGCGACTTCCTCTTGGATCTGCACGGCGGTCGAGGCGGCCGACGCGACGTCGGTGTTGGTGAACAACACGGCATCGCCCAGCGTTTTGACGACTTGCCCGCCGTGGGCGGTGATGACCGCGTGGACGCGGTTCTCGAAGGCCTCGAGGAGTACTTCGAGGTCGGGAAGGTCGATGCGACGCGACAGGCTGGTGAACCCGACGATGTCGGCGAACCCGACGACCTCGGTGGTGCGGACCCCGGCGAGCCGCTGCGACTCGGCCGCCGTCGGATCCACCTGGGCGACGTCGCGTTCGAGGGCTGCTTCCAGGTGCCGCCGCCACACCATCGTTTGGATGGTGCTCATCGCGCGGGCCATGTCGTCGATCGACCAGGTGATGGCGGGGTTGCGGTCGAGGTCGAGCAACATGTCGGCTTGCCAATCGGCCAACCGGGCGGCGCTCTGCCCGATTGCGCGGGCGGTTGCGACCTGCTCGTCGTCGGGGATCACCCGTGAGGCGACGACGAACAACCGCAGGGCGTCCAGGTCGTGCTGGCTGAAGATCTTGGCGTCGGTCTGCCGACGGGCGAAGCCGAACGCATTCCACAGCCGGTCAACCTGTTCGGGCGAAACTCCCAGTACCGCAGTCAGTTCGGCTCGGCTATAGCGCTGCTCGTCGGTCATGGGTCCACGCTCGCGACTTCGCCCAGCAGCACGCCGCGCATCAGATAGGCCATCTGGGAACCGAACTCGGGACGGGAGGTGCCGCGGCGCAGCCGCACGGCGTCATTGACGATCGAGAGCGCCGCGTGCACGCCCACGCCGGCCTCGGCGGCTGGGACGGCCTCGGCGGCGGCGAGCAGCTCGATCCACCGCGCCACGTAGCGGCGCTGGCTGTCAAGCAGTGCGACCGCGGCCGGGTCGGTGGCCAAGGCGGGCGAGTTGTTGAACGACACCGACAGGTCGGGGGTCGCGGTGATGGCGGTGACGTAGGAGTCGACCAAGCCCGTCAGCAGTGCCGCCGGGTCGTCGGGCTGGGTGCCCGCCGCGCCGTAGACGGCGATCACCCCGGCCTCCAATCGGGCGGCGCTGCGCTGGCCGATCCCGACGAGGATCGCCGCCTTCGACGAGAAGTGGTTGTAGACGCTCGGCCCGCTGATTCCGACGGCGGCACCGATCTCGTCGACTCCGACGTCGGCGTAGCCGCGCTCGGCGAAGAGCTGTGAGGCCGCGTCGAGGATCTCGTCGCGGCGGGTCGTCGACGGTGAGCTCGGGACCGCGAACGGCCGGGGTGGTGCCTGCGCGGGGCGCAGACTGAGCAGTCGTAGGGCGCGGTCGGTGAGTTCGTCGAGTTCTCGGGCTGCCGAAAGCCGCCTGCTGTGCACGGTGCCCGAACCGGCGACGCTGAGCAGGGCCCAGGTCAATTGGGACCGCTCCCAATCGGCCAGGTCGGCGTCACCGAAGAGGGCATCGGACCACCGGCGCAGGACCGCGCGGGTGCGCAGCGCGACCTCCCGGTTCTGGGCGTCGCTGAGGTAGGCGCCGGTCCACCGCCACAGCGACGCGGAGTCGGGCCGCTTGGTGATCGCCTCAATCAGCTTTCGGGTGGTTTGTGCCCGTGTGCCGGGAGTGGCCAGGGCGCGATCGGTGCAGATCTCCAGGTCGTCCACGCCGGAGAGGACGGCCGCGCCGAGCAGGTCACGTTTGTCGGTGAAGTGTCGGTACAGCGATGGCGCTGTCACGCCTGCGGCCCGGGCGATGTCGGCCATCGCGACATGCGGATAGCCACGCTCGACGAAGAGCGCGGCGGCATGTTCGATGAGCTGGCGACGACGATCGGCCGGTCGGCTCATGCGGGCGGATTGGACAGACATGGTGAACTGACCATAGCCCAAGATTGCATTCCGGTGAACCTATTGACCACCTGCTATAGCCAAATAAGTTATTGGGCGTTAGTCTGGCGTCGTAACCAACGATGGTTCGTGTGAAAGGAACATCCGTGCCTGAACAAGCATTCATCTACGAGGCGGTCCGCACGCCTCGTGGCAAGCAGCGCGGTGGCGCGCTGCACAGCGTCAAGCCGATCGACCTCGTGTCGGGACTGATCAACCAGCTGTTGGCCCGTCACGGCGGCCTCGACCCGGCCGACGTTAATGACGTCGTTTTGGGCGTCGTCTCCCCGGTCGGCGAGCAGGGCGCTGTGATCGCCCGTACTGCCGCACTGGTCTCGGGTCTGCCCGAGACGGTCCCCGGTACCCAGATCAACCGCTTCTGCGCCTCGGGCCTGGAGGCCTGCAACCTGGCCGCGGCCAAGGTCGCCTCCGGCTTCGACGACCTGGTCCTCGCCGGTGGCGTCGAGTCGATGTCGCGCGTGCCGATGGGCAGCGACGGTGGTGCGTTGTTCATGGACCCGGCCACCGCCTACGACAACTACATCGCCCCGCAGGGCATCGGCGCCGACCTGATCGCCACCATCGAAGGCTTCTCCCGCGACGACGTCGACGCGTTTGCCGCCGAGTCGCAGGCCCGCGCCGCAAAGGCATGGGAATCGGGCTACTTCGCCAAGTCGGTGCTTCCGGTGACTGACATCAACGGTGTTGTGGTGCTCGACCGGGACGAGCACATGCGCCCGGGCACCACCGCTGAACAGCTGGGCAAGCTCAAGCCCGCCTTCCAGGGGCTGGCCGACATGGCCGGCTTCGATGACGTGATCATGCAGAAGTACCCGAATGTCGAGAAGGTCAACCACGTCCACACCGGTGGCAACAGCTCCGGCATCGTCGACGGATCCGGCCTGGTGCTGATCGGTTCCGAGGAAGCCGGCAAGCGCAACGGACTCGCGCCTCGGGGCCGCATCGTCTCCTACGCCGAGATCGGTTCGGAGCCGGCGATCATGCTCACCGGTCCGACCCCGGCCACCGAGTTGGCCCTGAAGAAGGCTGGGTTGACCACCGAGGACATTGATGTCTACGAGCTCAACGAGGCCTTCGCGTCGGTCGTCATGAAGTGGATGAAGGACCTCAACATCCCGCACGAGAAGGTCAACGTCAACGGTGGCGCGATCGCGATGGGCCACCCGCTTGGTGCGACCGGCGCCATGATCCTGGGCACCTGCCTCGACGAGTTGGAGCGCACCGGCGGCCGCTACGGCCTGGTGACCCTGTGCATCGGCGGCGGCATGGGCGTCGCGACCGTCATCGAGCGCCTCTAAGCGCAGAAAGAGACTTGGAAATTCAATGAGCGAGAACATGTTCAACTGGGAGCAGGACGCCGATGGCGTCGTCATCCTGACGATGGACGACCCCAACCAGGGCGCCAACACGATGAACGACCTGTTCGTCAGTTCCATCGCGGCCACCGTGGACCGCCTTGAGGCCGAGAAGGACGACATCACCGGTGTCATCCTGACCTCGGCGAAGAAGACCTTCTTCGCCGGCGGCGACCTCAAGGACATGAGCGCCGACCGCCCCAAGGATGTCACCAAGGCGGAGATCGCCACCGCGATCACCGAGCGGGCCAACGGCATGAAGGCCGTCATGCGCCGGCTGGAGACGTTGGGCAAGCCGGTAGTCGCCGCCATCAACGGTGCCGCCCTCGGCGGTGGCCTGGAGATCGCGCTGCACTGCCATTACCGCATCGCTGCTGACGTCAAGGGCAACAAGATCGGCCTGCCCGAGGTCACCCTCGGCCTGCTCCCCGGCGGCGGCGGCGTGGTCCGCACCGTGCGTCTGCTCGGCATGCAGAACGCGCTGATGGGCGTGTTGCTGCAGGGCACCCAGTTCACTCCGGCCAAGGCCAAGGACACCGGCCTGGTCAACGAGGTCGTCGGTTCGGTGGAGGAGCTGATCCCGGCCGCGAAGAAGTGGATTGCTGCCAACCCGGAGGCCCAGCAGCCCTTCGACGTGAAGGGTTACAAGATCCCGGGCGGTGCGCCCACCAACCCGGCGGTCGCCGCCAATCTGCCAGCTTTCCCGGCGCTGCTGCGCAAGCAGATCAAGGGTGCCAACATGCCGGCCCCGCGCGCGATCCTCGCCGCGGCTATCGAGGGTGCCTACGTCGACGTGGACACCGCCGACCTCATCGAGACGCGCTACTTCGTCTCGCTGGTCACCGGCCAGGTTGCGCAGAACATGATCAAGTCGTTCTTCTTCGACCTGCAGCACATCAACGGCGGCGGGTCGCGGCCGAAGGGCTTCGACAAGCACACCGTCAAGAAGGTTGGCGTCATCGGCGCGGGCATGATGGGTGCGGCGATCGCCTACGTCTCGGCCAAGGCCGGCATGGAGGTCGTGCTCAAGGACATCGACATCGATGCTGCCAACAAGGGCAAGGACTACTCGGTCAAGCTGGAGGAGAAGGCGCTCTCGCGTGGGAAGACCACCGAGGAGAAGTCCAAGGCACTGCTGGATCGGATTCATCCGACGGTGGACGCGGCTGACTTCGCCGGTGTCGACTTCGTCATCGAGGCGGCCTTCGAGTCGGTCGAGGTGAAGAACAAGGTGTTCCAGGAGATCGAGGACATCGTCGAGCCGGATGCCGTGCTTGGCTCCAACACCTCGACCCTGCCGATCACCATCCTCGCCGAGGGTGTGAAGCGGTCCGAGGACTTCATCGGGATCCACTTCTTCTCCCCGGTCGACAAGATGCCGCTGGTCGAGATCATTAAGGGTGAGAAGACCTCCGACGCCGTGCTGGCCAAGGTCATCGACTACACCCTGGCGATCCGCAAGACCCCGATCGTCGTCAACGACAGCCGCGGGTTCTTCACCAGCCGAGTCATCGGCACCTTCATCAACGAGGCTGTCGCGGCCGTCGGCGAGGGCATCGAACCGGCATTCATCGAGCAAGCGGGCACCCAGGCCGGCTACCCGGCCGCACCGCTGCAGCTGATGGACGAGCTGACCCTGACCCTGCCGCAGAAGATCCGCAAGGAGACCGAGGCGGCAGCCAAGGCGGCCGGTGTTGAGTTCCCGCACCACGGGTCCTACGACGTCATCGACTGGATGGTGGAGCAGGGACGCACCGCCAAGAAGGACGGCAAGGGGTTCTACGACTACACCGACGGCAAGCGCGGCCTGCTGTGGCCGGGGCTGCGTGAGCACTTCAAGTCCGGTTCCAAGGTGATCCCGCTGGAGGACATGAAGGAGCGGATGCTCTTCGCCGAGGCGTTGGAGACGGTGAAGTGCTTCGACGAGGGTGTGCTCACCTCGGTGGAGGACGCCAACATCGGCTCGATCTTCGGTATCGGTTTCCCGGCCTGGACCGGTGGTGTGGTCCAGTACGTCAACCAGTACGAGGGTGGCGTTGCGGGCTTCGTGGAGCGGGCCAAGGAGCTGGCCGCGAAGTACGGTTCGCATTTCGAGCCGCCGGCCTCGCTGGTCGAGAAGGCGCAGAAGGGTGAGAAGCTCACCAACGAGACGCTGACCAAGGTCAACGCCTAGTCGGTCGGCATACCCGGTAGTACGAGACAAGCCCCACACCGAAATGGTGTGGGGCTTGTCTCGTCTAGCGGGTTCGCCGCAGCAGCGGCCTTTGATTCGTGGGGGTCAGCCGCTCGCGGTGACAGTTGGGCCCCCTTCGCCGCCTCCGTTACCGCCCCCGCCGCCGCGGGGCCTACGGGGTGCGCTAGGGCCGTTCATGCGCACTGTGCGCGAGCAGTCGAAGGTGTCTTGGCGGAGGTTCCACCACTTGGGCTTCTGCCGGCAGAGGCGGAAGTCCGCGAAGCGGGCTCCCCAGCCCATGCTCCAGACGTTGCGTCGACTGCCGAAGCGTTCTTTCTCGCCGAATGCCGCGATCGTCTTCCAGCTCTGGAGCTTGTCGGCGCTGTAGCGATTCTCGTCGCGCTGTTGCAGGACGACGCGGTAGATCCCGCCGTAGCGGGTGGTGTAATACCAGCCGCTGTTGGCTGTAGTGCCCACTAGCCAGAACTCGGCTTGTCCGGAGCGTTCTTGCACAGGGCCATACCACTGCATCGGTGCGGCGTGCGTGACGGCCGTGGTCACGGATCCGCCGGTGGCCACCGCAGTACCGATGGCCGTGGCAGCCAGGAGTTGTTTGATTCTCATCGGGGAGGTTCCTTTCTGCTGGTAATGCGTTCCGACCCGCCTATAGTGCGCCTATTTGAGGATTCAAGGATTAAAGTTGGCGAATTTCGGTCCGCGACGGCGTGAAACTCCGATTGTCCGATTCGCCGCTCGTGTCGGCGCTGGATGGGCGAACCGTCTTGGCGGTGCTGGCCACCGGTCCCGCTGGCGCCGATCGCCGACACACCGGTCCTTCCTGCAGGCTTACAACCACGATCGCGGCCACGCCCCCTCACCTCGGCGACCGTGTATCCAGCCTGGCGGTCAGTACACCTAGTCGGTCGCGCAGCCCGGTAGTACGAGACAAGCCCCACACCGAAATGGTGTGGGGCTTGTCGCGGCTAGTGGGGTTCGCGCAACCTACTCGCCGCCGCCGTTTCCGCCTCCGCCGCGGCGACGGCGCTTCCGGCGGGCGGGGATGGGGGTGGCCCAAGCGATTCTGCTGGTCTTGGTTCTGGCTTTCATGTCGAGCCTTGCTGTGCGGTGCCAATGCTCGCCGCTGAGTCCGATCCTAGAACTATTTGCACAATCATACACCGAATTGGTCAATATCGGATTCCTGATCCTGAACATCGTTCGGCTGGGTGTTCGGGCCAGCTCGGAGCGTCCTAACCCGCTTGATGGGCGTAGGCCGTGCAGGTGGCGTACTCGCCGATCTTCCTATCCGGCGCGGGACTGGGCTTTCGGGTATCGACGACCTTTCCGCCGATCTTGGTCTGACAGCCCGGGTACCACAGGTTCGATGTACCGCCACCGGTGCGGTAGGTCACGCCGCGCTGGACGTAGACGCGCAAGTAGAAGGTCGCGTTGTTGGTGGGGGCCAACGCGGTCTTGCGCAGCGGAGAGGCTCCGGTGACGGTGGTTATCGCACCGTCGTCCCAGCCGTACCCCACCTTGACCGGGCCGCCGTAGCCGGATCCATATTCGGTCGCCTGGTCGAATGCGGCCGGCATCCAGGCTGTGAAACTTACTGCCGGGCGAAGGTACGGTGGCTTGATCTTGGGGCAATGTGGGCACGGAGCCCGCTTGAGATTTCCATAGTCGGGTCGAGCCTGGCTTGGGGCGGGAGTCGCAACCCCGAGCAGTCCGAGAATGGCGGCGAAGAGCGCCGCGAGCAACAACCGTGTTCTTAGATACATGACCATGGCCTTTCAACTCCGGGGAACGTCCGCCTGCCTGGGGGCGGCGTGCTCAAAACGCTACGGCTGGTTCCGTGTCCGGGGATGAGTAGCGGACTACCCGACTTGGCCCCTGTCGGATGAACCCACCCCCGCCGCCCCGATGGGTGTCGGATTTGTCGGAATAGCCCGATACAGTGCTTTGGGTGGACCGACGGCACTTTCTTGCGACGTTGGCGGCGGGGACCGCTGGCCTGTTGACCGGTTGTGCGGACAGAACCACCGGCATCGGGGTGTCCAGCGGGACGGCCGTACCGCCGTCGGACACACCACCGTCAACCACTCCGCCGCCGCGGCTGCCGCTGGCAGGCCCGCTGCCGTCGACCCGTGTTCGCCTGCCGGCGGAAACGATCACCGCGCTGCCGGGAACCGGCCGGGCGTTGGCGCTCACCATCGATGACGGCGCGAGTTCGGAAGTCGTCGGCGCCTACTGCCAATTCGCCAAGGACACCGGGGCGCGGTTCACGTTCTTTGTCACCGGTCAGTTCGACGCATGGCGGGACAACCGCGCCGCGCTCGTCCCGCTCGTGGAATCAGGCCAGGTGCAACTGGGCAACCACAGTTGGAGCCATCCCGACCTCACATCACTGACTGCACGGGGATGCGCCGACGAGTTGACCCGGACCAAGCGCTTCCTGCGCAATACCTACGGTGTTGATGGCACTCCTTACTACCGCCCGCCTTTCGGCTACCGGAACGCGCAGGTCGACGCGGTCGCCGCCAGCCTGGGCTATACGATGCCCACGCTATGGGATGGCTCCCTGTCCGATTCGGGACTGGTCACCGAGAAGTTTCTGATCGGCGCCGCCCGCAGGTACTTTCGGCCACAGCGAATCGTGATCGGCCACGCCAACGATGATCCGGTCACGCGCGTGTACGACCATTTCACGACGATCATCCGGCAGCGCCGACTGCAGATGGTCACGCTCGACGACTACTTCGCTCCGCGCTGATCACGGCGACCAGACAGAGGGCCGTCATCACGGTCGCCGCGGTCGCCGCGATGGCGACCAGCGACGTCACCGAGTCGGCCCACCCGAGAATGGCCACGGCCTCGAGAGCGGTGCAGGCCCAGACCGCCAGCCCGATGGTCGTCCGCCGGACTGCGATCACGGCCAGGAGGAGCAGCGCGAGCAGGGACAGCACCGCGCCGGTGGCGGCGAACAGCCACAGGATCCCGGTCAGCGGCCGGTACTCCTCGCCGACGATTCGGGGGACGAGGGGGGACAGCACCCAGGTCCCGACGACGGTGACGGCGCCGATGCCAGCCACCACGCCTAGTGCCATCCGCAGCGAACGGGAGTCGCGTTCGGGCGCGGCGAGGCGCGGATAGACGACCGTGCCAATCGCCTGGGGCAACCAGAAGGCGGCCTTCGTCGCCACCGCGCCGAGGGCGTAGACGCCAGCGTCGGTGGCCGAGAGCACCACGCGGGCCAGCAGCAGGTCCAGCGATACCGCCACCAGCAGCGCCAACTGGACCTGGGAGGCGGCCAGCACGCTCCCTACCCCGGCACCGCTGCTGAAAGTGTTCCCCTGGTGGGCATCGGGGGGAACACTTCCCTTGGCGGTATCGGAGGGGGAGATTCTCAGCAGACTCCAGGCCACACCCGCCGCGGCGAGAGTCCCCAACGCCCCGGCCCAGAGTGCGCCGGTCGCCGCCGCCCCTAGTCCCAGCGCCACGATGATCGGTCCCGACCGCAGTAGGCCGACCAGGCCCAACAACCATCCGAGGCGGTGGAACTGGCCGCGCCCTTGCAGGAAACCCTGGGCGGCGGCGGTCACCGTGATCAGCGGAGCCATCACCAGGCCAGCAGCCGCTGCGGACATCGGTATCCGGGTGAGCGGCACCAGCACGACGCCGGCCACCAGGGAAAACATCGCCACCAGGGCTGCCGCCCGCAGCCCCAAGGTGGTCAGCCCCGGCCGGCCCCGCACCACCTCGCGTGCGATCACCGCCTGCACCGCCATCGACGGCGCGGCCGCGATGACCATCGCCGCCATGACCACGCCGAAGACCCCATAGTCGACCGCGCCCAGGGCGCGACTGGCCGGCAGCGCCACCAGGTAGGCCGCGATATTGGCGACCATCGCCCCGACAGTCACCGCTCCAACTGAGCGCACGAGCCCGCCGCCGACAACCCTCACGGCATTAAGTCTGCCCGTTGTGCCCGGCCGCTTTGGCATCGCCGGGAGGGATAGGCGACGATAGAGGGCGTGTACGACCAAGAATTCGTGACCAACCCCGACGCCGAGGATGTTGGGTCGCGCATTGATCCGGTACTGGCGCGCAGCTGGCTGCTCGTCAATGGTGCCCAGTTTGAGCGGTTCGAACCGGCTTCGCGGTCGCGTGCCGACATCGTCATCATCGACATCGAAGACGCGGTAGCGCCGAAGGATAAGGTGGCCGCCCGCGACAATGCGGTGCGATGGATGACCGAGGGCCACGACGACTGGGTCCGCATTAACGGTTTTGGTACTCCCTGGTGGGCTGACGACCTCGCGGCACTGTCGAAGACCTCGGTTGGCGGCGTCATGCTGGCCATGGTCGAGTCGATGGACCATGTGACCGAGACGGCGAACCGGCTGCCCAATGTGCCGATCGTCGCGCTGGTGGAGACCGCCCGCGGCCTGGAGCGGATCGGCGAGATCGCGTCGGCCAAGGGCACGTTCCGGCTGGCCTTCGGCATCGGCGACTTCCGCCGCGACACCGGCTTCGGCGAGAACCCAATGACGCTCGCTTATGCGCGGTCGCGCTTCACCATCGCGGCGAAGGCCGCGCACCTGCCCAGTGCGATCGACGGCCCCACAGTCGGTTCGAGCGCGCTGAAGCTCTCGGAAGCCACCTCGGTCAGCGTCGAGTTCGGCATGACCGGCAAGATCTGTCTGACCCCCGACCAGTGTGCGCCGGTCAACGAGGGCCTCTCGCCCTCGCAGGACGACATCAAGTGGGCGCGCGAATTCTTCGCGGAGTTCGACGCCGACGGGGGCGAGATCCGCAATGGTTCGGACCTGCCCCGGATCGCCCGGGCCACGAAGATCCTCGACCTGGCTCGGGCGTACGGGATCACCACCAGCACCTATGCCACCGACGAGGCCGGGCATTCCACCGCACCTTCGGATACGTACCACTATTGAGTCGACGCGGGTCGGGTGCACTGCTCGCGGTCAGCGCGGGCAGCAGCGCACTCGTCCTCGGCGCGGGGATGCGCGGCGGTTCGCTGCTCATGCGCGATGCGGTGTCGACGCCGCGGTCCTACCTGACTGACGCCGCACTAGGCCTGGGCGAGAGCCCCGCGCGGGCGGTGCCCCAGGACGCGCTGTTGGCGATGGTCGGCGCCGTCCTTCCGGGGACGGGCGTCGTCATCGCCCTGACCTGGATCGCGTTGATGCTCAGCGGAATCGGCGCCGGGATCCTTGCCGGACGAGTCGTGTCCGACGCTGGCTGGGCGCCTCGGTGCGCTGCGGCGCTTGTCGCGGTGTGGAATCCGTGGGTCGTCGAGAGAATGATGCAGGGCCACTGGAGCTTGTTCGCCGGGTACGCCGCCATCCCGTGGATTCTTGTTGCCGCCGAACGTATTTGGCGTTCGGAGGCAGCGGGCTGGCCGCTGTTGTGGGCTGCGGTTCTCGGTGCGGGGCTCACCCCGACCGGTTCCGTGCTGGCCGCAGCCGCGGTGCTGGCGGCGGTGATCCTCCCGGCCCCGACCAACCCGCGACGACTCTTCGCGGCATTGGCCGCCGTGGTGATCGGCGCTGCACCGTGGCTCGTTGCGACCGCGCTGGGATCCGCGTCGACGGTCGGGGATCCGGCCGGGGCGCAAGTGTTCTCGTTGCGGGCCGAGCCGGGCCTGGGGCGCGTGCTGACTGCATTCGGCATGGCCGGAATCTGGAATGCCGACGCCGTGCCCGCGAGCCGCACCACGTGGTGGGCCGCGGTCGCGACGGTCCTGTTCCTCGCCGTGGTGGCGGCCGGGTGGTGGCACCTGCGCCGTCGGGAGGGTCGAGAATCCCGGGGGCTGGCGATCATCGCCGCGGCGTTGGCACTCACCACCGTCGCCTTCGTCGTCCTCGCGTCGACGAGTTGGGGAGTCTCGACGATGGGGTGGGCGGTCGAGCACATCGCCGGGGCCGGGCTGTTCCGGGACACCCAGAAGTTCCTTGCGTTGTGCCTGCCCGCCGTCGCCATCGGGGTGGCGGGGGCGGTTGCGGGTCTGGGCCGGTTCGTCCCGGCCGGGTTCGCGCTCACCGGTGTGGCGGTGCTCATCGTCGCACCGCTTCCCGATGGTGCGGCGCGCCTCCATCCGGTGGACCTGCCCGCCGACTGGCAGACGGTGGCCCAGATGATCCCGAAAGATCAAGGGGCGGTGGCACTCTGGCCCACCGGAATGATCCGGGACTACTCGTTCACCTCGACGCCCAGCCTCGACCCGGCGCGGCGACTGCTACGCGCACCGGTCCTCGAATCCGGTGCCCTCGACATCGACGGCACGACCGTCGACGCCAACCCGACGCGCCGCGCGGCCGCGTTGGAGCGCGCGCTGACCGAGGGGGCCGGGCCGTCGGTGTTGGCGTCTCACGGGGTTGGCTGGGTGCTCGTCGAAGAACCGGAGCGCACGGGCACTCCATCTGGGCTGTCCACGGCGACACCGGTTTTCGACGGCGACTATCTGCGGCTGTACCGGATCGAGAACCCGGCGGTCATTCCCGGGGCGTCGGCGTTATCCCGCGCGGTGGTCATCGGGGCCCACCTGGTGTGGCTGCTCGGGTTGTTTTCCGCGCTGGTACTGGTGGCGGGCCGGATCGGTCAGCGCGGCGCCAGGACCTGCTCGAAGACCGCGGTGAATCCGTCGGCGGTGGCCGACCAGGAGTAGCCGGCGGCGGCCTCGCGGGCCGCCGTACCCAGGCTACGGGCCTCGTCGGGGTTCTCCAGCAGTTCGCGGGTGGCGGCAGCGAGCTCAGCCGGGCCGTCGACGAGCAGCCCAGTCACCCCGTCCTCGATCGAATCGGTCAACCCGGCCGAGCAGCGGTACCCGATTGTTGGCACGCCGTGCTGTGCTGCCTCGATCACCGCGATGCCCCACCCCTCCTTGCGTGACGGCATGAGGTGCACGTGCGCGCTGGCGAGCAGCTCGTGTTTGCGTGCCTCGGATACGTGGCCGTGGAAGTGGACGCGGTCGGCGATGTCCAGCGCCTCGGCATGGGCGCGCAGCCGGTCGCCCCACCAGCCGCCGCCGACGACGTCGAGGGTCAGGTCGGGGATATCGGTGCGCAGGGCGGCGACGACTCCGAGGGCATGCTCGACCTGCTTGTGCGGCACCAGGCGGGACAGGGCAACGATCCGGTACTCGTCCGCGGCCACATCGACCGCGTGCGGCGGGTCGATCCCGGCGCGCACCACCGAGATCCGCGTCGGGTCGACGCCGAGGCCGACGAGCTCGTCTCGTGACGGTGCCGAGACGGTGACATAGCGTCGGTGGCGATGCGCCCACGGCGACAGTCGCGACTCGATCCACCAGCCGATTCGCGACAGCACCGGACCCGCGACCGGCCACTGCTCGCGGTGACAGTGGTGCACCAGCACGACGACGCGCCGGGTCAGCAGCGACGCGAAGAACGGCACCCCGTTCTGGGTGTCGACCACCACGTCGGGAAAGATGCCGCGTAGCGGTCCGATGCCCAGCCGTGCGCCGGCCAGGATGAGCAGCGCGCGCGGATACACCGACAGCCGTCCGCCGCGGCGGATGATCCGCACGCCGTCGACGACGGTCTCAGCGTCGCAGCCGGGGAATGCCGCCGTCAGCAAGGTCACTCGGGCGCCGCGCCTCGCCAGTTCGGCGCCGACCCGTTGGATGTAGCGCTCACTGCCGCCGCCTTGGGGGTGTTCAAGATCGCGCCAGCACAGCAGGGTGATGACGGGGGCGGACGCGGGGGCGGACATAACTCCGACCAGGATACGCACCCGGGTGGCGACTACTGTTCCTGCTGTGTTCGACCGCATGAAACGCCAAGCGACGTGGCGCCGGGCCTGGGGCCTGCTCCGCGACTTCCGCTACGAGCAGTCTGATCCGGCGCGCTTCTACGGCGCATTGGCCGTCGATACCGCGGAGATGGTCGATGCGCTGGCAGGCACGGGAGGGGCGGTGGTGCTCGACGTCGGGGGTGGGCCGGGCTACTTCGCCGATGCCTTTGCCCGACGCGGGGTCCGCTATCTGGCCGTCGACCCCGATGCCGGCGAACTGCGCGCCGCTGGGCTGGCCCACCGCACGACGGTGCGCGCGGCAGGGGAGGCGCTGCCGTTCGCCGACGGCTCGGTGGACGTGTGCTTGTCGTCGAACGTGGTGGAGCACACGCCGCGGCCGTGGGAGATGGCTGACGAGATGATCCGGGTGACCCGCCCCGGTGGGGTGATCATCATCAGCTACACGCTGTGGTGGGGGCCATTCGGCGGGCATGAGATGGGGCTGACCCACTATCTGGGCGGTCACCGCGCCGCGGCCCGCTACACCCGGCGCCACGGGCACCCGCCGAAGAATTTCTACGGCGAGTCGCTGTTCAAAGTCACTGCGGCACAGGGGCTGGCGTGGGCAAGAAGTGCGCGCGGCGCCTCGTTACTCGGCGCCTTCCCTCGGTACTTACCCCGGTGGATGTGGTGGGTTCTCAAGGTTCCGGGCGTGCGCGAGGTCGCCGCCACGAATCTGGTACTGGTGCTGCGTCGGGACGGGTGATGCGGCACCCGGCCGGTTTGTGTCAGCGGTTTGCCCGTCACACGGCGAGTCACTGGCTAGTGTGGTGCCAGTCATAGCGGTCCGCTAACCTGATCGTCGGACAACGCCCGTAGTCAGAAACCCGTTAGGGCTGGTGGGCACGAGGGGAAAGGTGCACATGGCACTGCGCAACGTTATCGAGCAGATCTCGGACACTATCGGCGCCATCAAGGTGCTCCAGAATTCCGGAGCGATCAATCTCAAGCAGCCCAGGAAGGCGGCCGAGGCGGCCAAGCTGGCCAAACTGGTGGGGCCGGTCGCCACGGTGGTCGGACATGTTGCGAGCGAGTATCCAGGCCAACCGGCGGTGGTCGATGAAGCAGGCACCCTGACGTACGCAGAGTTGGATGCGCGGGCCAACGCCGTCGCCAACCAATTGCATGCCGATGGTCTGCGCCAAGGCGATGTGGTGGGCGTGATTGCCCGCGACCACCGCGGCCTGTTGACGATGATCGCCGCAACCGGCCGAGCCGGGATCCGGCTGGCCATGATGAACACCGGCTTCGGCAAGCCGCAGTTCAACGAGGTGGCTGAGCGTGAGGGCATCAAAGCCATGTTCTACGACGAGGAGTTCAGCGACCTCGTTGCCGACTTCCCGGCCGACAAGCGAACCCTTACCTGGGTCGATACCAAGGCGCCCAAAGGAATTCGCGTCCTGGAGGACATCGCTGCCACCGGCAACACCGCGAAGCCGCCGGTTCCCTCGGAGTTCGCCGGATTCGTCATCCTGACCAGCGGAACGACCGGGCTGCCCAAGGGGGCCCAGCGCGCGAAGCTCTCACCGTTCGCCAGTGCGCTCATCCTCGACCGGATCCCGCTGCCGCAGCGCAAGGCTGCGGTGATCGTGTCACCCATCTTCCACTCCACCGGGTGGGCGATGTGGGGGGTGTCCACGGCACTGGGCAACACCGCCGTGCTCATGCGCCGCTTCGATCCGGAGAAGACGCTGCAGGCCATTGCCGAGCACAAGGCCGAGGTGCTCGTCGCGGTCCCGACCATGCTGTACCGGATCCTCGCGTTGGGTGACGAGGTCATCGCCAAGTACGACACCTCGTCGCTCAAGACCGTCGTGGTCGCCGGGTCGGCGTTGCCGCCTGCCCTGTGTGAGCGGTGGCAGGACACCTTCGGCGACACGCTGTACAACCTGTACGGCTCGACTGAGGTCGCGGTCGCGGCCGTCGCCCAGCCGAAAGACCTGCGTCTGGCGCCCGGGTCTATCGGGAAACCGCCCATCTCAAGCTATCTGCGGCTTTACGACGACAACGACAAACAGGTCACCGCGCGCAACGTGCCCGGCCGGCTGTTCGTGCGCAACGGTGCGCCGTTCGAGGGGTACACCGACGGTCGCAGCAAGCAGGTCATCGACGGTTACATGTCGACCGGCGACATGGCGCTGCGCGACGAACACGGCCTGTGGCACATCGCCGGGCGTGACGACGACATGATCGTTTCCGGTGGGGAGAACCTCTACCCGCAAGAGGTGGAGAACCTGCTGGCGGCGCATCCCGATGTTGCCGATGTCGCCGTGATCGGGGTGGACGACGAGGAGTTCGGCAAGCGGCTGCGGGCCTTCATCGTCGCGGCCGAGGGTAAGCAGCCCACCGAGGACGAGATCCGCGCCTACGTCAAGGCAAATCTGGCGCGCTACAAGGTGCCGCGTGATGTCGTTATTGTCGACGATCTCCCGCGTAACCCGACCGGCAAACTCGTGCGCCGGGAATTGCCAACTGGGCCGCTGACCTAGCCGACCTGCCCCAGCGCAAGAGCCCGACTGCTGCAGCAGTCGGGCCCTTTTGCGTCGCGGATCGCGGGTGCTCAGTACCAGCCGTAATAGTGGCGACGGCGGTGCGCATCCCACATGCGGCGGCGGTAGCGGCGGCGGTGGCGCCAGCCCGGGCCGTAGCCATCGTTCCCGTATCCACCGTGGTGGCGCGGGCGGTCGTAGTCGTAATCGTGGTGGTGACGAGGCATCGTCTTGTCCTTTCGTGCCGGGGTCGAACTCTTCAACCACCAAGAACGTATCCAGCGCACCTCCGCAGCAACGTGTCACAGCCTGGACGGTTCCTGGGAATCCGTCCGCCAGGGTTCAGACAATGTCGGCGCGGTGTTCGTCGGGGACTCCGCGCCCGTCCCGGACAACGGTCGGGGCTACCGCCTACCCTGGTCCCATGCCGTCGTTCGATCCGTTGGAGTTCTTCACCGCCGCGGATCTTTACGACGACTTCGATCCCGGCAGTATTCAACGGGGGATCGGCTACGCTGACCGCGGCCGCATCATGAACCGAACCTGGTCCGACGACGGGCTGTCGTTGCGCGCCAAGTGTGTCGGCTCTGGGCGTGTCTACGACGTCGTTGTGCAGTTCGCGGCCCAGGGGGCCGGTGGCCGCAGTCTGACTGTCGCAACGTGCACCTGTCCGGTCGGTGCTGAGTGCAAGCACGCCGTCGCGCTTCTGGTCACCGAGTCGCGGGACCCGGCAGCAGGGGCAGGGGGCCCGGCGGGCTCCCCCTGGCGCACGGTCCTGGGCGGGCTTACCGCGCAGACGGCACCGGGGCCTTCGGCGGTGGCGCTCGGCCGTTCGTTGGGTATCCAGTTTCATCTGCCCAAGGCCACGCAGTACGCGCAACACCCGGCGCCCACCATCGCGTTGGTGACCACGGGCAAGACCGGAAGTTGGATCAAGACCGGGATCAACTGGACGGCCACGGTCGCGGGGTCGGGCTATGTGCCGGGGATGTCGGGGCGGTTCGACCCAGAACAGTACGACGACGAGCAGTTGCGCGCGATCCGCGGGATCGCCCGTGCCTTCGCGACGAACTATCAGGCACACAGCGGTGGTTCACTCGCGCTCGGCTCGGCCCCCGCCGACATTTGGGATCTGCTGGAGCGGGCTCGTGACGCGGGGGTGGCCCTGTTGCCATCGCCGACGCTGGGCGTGGCGTCGGTGGAGTTGATTAAGACCTCCGGAGTAGGGCTGGAGGTGTCTCGTGCCACCGGCGACCGCGGTGGGATCACCGTGCGGACCTTCGTGCACGTCAACCACGAGGCGTACGACGGTGGACCGGTGGGGTTGATCGGTGTCCCCCGCCCGCATGGGATGTTCTCGATCAGCGGGACGGCAATGCTGATCGGTCCGTTCACTTCGCCCGGTGATGACCGTGGGCTGGAGCGTCTGCTCGCCGCCCCGGCGATGCACATCCCCGAGGAGGAAGTGGCGGAGTTCGCCACCGAAGTGGTGCCGACGCTGCCGGCGTCGTTGCCGGTGCTCGTCGACGACGAGGCCATCGTCAAGCCGAGGATCGACGGGCCGTTTGAACTGCTGCGGATCGACCTCAACGAGCAGGGTGCGCGGGTCCGCTGGGGTGCCGCTTACGAGATCAATGGTCGCCTCAAGCCCGTCGCCGCGGGGTCGGGCGCACTGGCGTACCGCGACGTCGAGGCGGAGTCACGTGCGCTGGCGCAGGTGCGCGACGCGATGCAGACGGTCGCCGCGGTGTGCGGCCGGTGGCGCAACCAGGCCATCCACCACCTCCAGCAGGACATGCGCAACGCAGGTCCACCGGCCCGGGTCGAGTTGCAGAACCGGATCGACGATCTTGCCGAAGCGCCGTCGGTGCCCGACGCCGCCCGGATCGCCGATGTGGACCTGTTGCGTCGCGTCTATACCTATTCGCCCGTCGACGCCGCAGTGCTCTGCCACGAGGTGTTGCCGCTGCTGCGCGAACACGGGATCCACGTCGAGGTCGACGGTGACGCGGACCGATTCCGCGCCGCGCAGGGCGATCCGGATATCACGCTGACCGCCGACGACGGCGGCAACGACTGGTTCAACCTGCACGTGCGGGTCGAGGTTGACGGCGCGGTGGTGCCGCTGGACCGGCTGATCGTCGAGTTGAACAGCAGCGCGACGCACATGCTCCTCGACGACGGGACCTACTTCCCGCTCGACCATCCGGCGCTGGCGCGGCTGGCCGAGTTGCTCGACGAAGCACGGGCGCTGGGGGAGATCGAGGGATCGCGGGTGCGCCGCGAGTCCTACAACGCGACGTTGTGGGAGGAACTGCTCTCCCTCGGCGTCGTCGACGGCGATCTGGTCCGGTGGCAACAACGGATGGTCCACCTCGCGACGGCGTCGCTGCCCGAGCCCGGCACCCCGCCACCCACGCTGCAGGCGCAGCTGCGCGACTATCAGCTCGACGGCTACAACTGGCTGAAGTTCTTGTGGGACAACCGGATCGGCGGAGTCCTCGCCGATGACATGGGGTTGGGCAAGACGGTGCAGGGATTGTCGTTGATCGCCAGCGCCCTGCAGGACGATCCCGACGCGCGGTTCTTGGTGATCGCACCCACCAGCGTCGTCGGGAACTGGGTGCGCGAAGCAGCCAAGTTCTTACCGTCGGCGCCAGCGGTATCGGTGTCGTCGGTGCGGACCGACGGGCCGGTCGACGAGCAGATCGGTGACGCGCGGATCGTCGTCACGTCGTACACCCTGTTCCGGCTGCAATTCGACGCCTTCGAGTCCTTCGATTGGGCGGCAGTGTTCTTCGACGAAGCGCAGTTCATCAAGAACCACAACGGCAAGACCCACCAGTGCGCCCGCCGGCTCACCGCGCAGATGAAGGTCGCGATGACCGGCACGCCGATGGAGAACAGCCTGATGGAACTGTGGGCGTTGCTGTCGGTGAGTGCGCCGGGACTCTTCCCCTCGCCCAAGGCGTTCACCGACTACTTCCGCAAGCCGATCGAATCCGGTGCCGAGCCGCAGCGCCTCGCCCTGCTGCGCCGCCGGATCCGCCCGATCATGCTCCGGCGCACCAAAGACCAAGTGGTGAAGGATCTGCCGCCAAAGCAGGAACAGATCCTCGCCCTGGACCTGCACCCCAAGCACGAAAAGATCTACCAGACCCGGCTCAACCGTGAACGGCAGAAAGTCCTTGGGCTGCTGGGGGATTGGGAACGCAACCGGTTCGAGATCTTCCGATCGCTCACCATGCTGCGACAGCTGAGCTTGCATGCCGGACTGGTCGACGAGAAGGATGCCGGTGTCGCGTCGGCGAAGATCGATCATCTCGCCGAGCAGTTGCCCGAGCTGATTGCCGAGGGGCATTCGGCGCTGGTGTTCAGCCAGTTCACCGGATTCCTCGCGCTGGTGCGCGAGCGTCTCGATGAGCTGGGCATCGGCTACGCCTACCTCGACGGGTCGATGACGGCGAAGGCGCGCTCGGCCGAGATCGCCCGGTTCACCGGTGGGCAGGTGCAGGTCTTCCTGATCAGCCTCAAGGCTGGCGGATTCGGGTTGAACCTGACCGAGGCCGACTACTGCTTTGTGTGCGATCCGTGGTGGAACCCGGCCGCCGAAGCCCAAGCTGTCGACCGAGCCCACCGCATCGGCCAGACTCGGCCGGTGACCGTGTACCGCTTGGTGTCGGCGGGGACCATCGAGGAGAAGGTCATCGCGCTGCAGGACCGCAAGCGCGAGTTATTCACTGCGGTGGTCGACGAGGGCGACTTGTTCGGCGCCGGGATCAGCGAGAGCGACATCCGCGAGTTGCTCGGCGAGGGAACATTGCCGACCTGAGGACCTGCCAGAAGTGGTCGAATTGAGGGGCCTGGAGGGCATATTTCCCTCGACCCCCCGGATTTTGGCCACTTCTGGCAGCAATGACGGTGCAGGCGCACGCCGGTCGGGCATGGTGGAGTCATGCGCAAACTGATCGTGCTGTTGGGTGCCGGGGTGCTGGCACTCGGGCTGTCCGCGTGTGATGTCCGCCCCGGTGCGGGTCCGGAGAAGTCAACGAAGGTTGTGACGATCGTCGCGGTCGTTGACGGCAAACCCGCCAACGGGTTTCACATGGAACCGATGACTGGCGACAACACCATCGACTGCCAGTACGCGACGATCAGTCGGGCGGCGACCACGATGGGGGTGTTTGGCGGGTGCGGTGCGTCGGCGCAATCGGCCGATGTGTGTTGGCCGGGGAAGGACAACACGTTGCTGTGCGGGGTGACACCGTGGGACAAGGTGCTTATCGGCTGGACGATCACCGCGGGGCAGTTGCCGCTGGGTGCTGAGCCGAAGGCCGAGCCCGAGCCGTGGGGGATGGAACTGGCTGACGGCCGCAAGTGCCGCGCTCGGGTGGGTGGCGCGTGGGGCGGGAGATCCGATGGGATGGTCGGCGCCTACTCGTGCACCGGCTCGCAGCAGGAGGTTGTGCTGCAGGGCGGCGACGCTGCTACCGCCGTCGACCGTTCGACTCCGATCTGGACGGTCCAGGTCGGCAAACTCGGTGCCGGGGCGCCTGACTTTGGCCCACCGAGCCGGGTCGGGGTTCGGGTCGCCTACTTCGCCGGGGCGCAGGTAGGAGGATGACACCATGGCATTCACCGATAGCGAACTGGCCTATTTGAAGAGTCAACGGTTGGGTCGTTTGGCGACGCAGAAGCCGAACGGCACGCTGCAGAACAGCCCGGTCGGCTTCTCGGTCAACGACGACGGGACGGTCGATGTCGGGGGATACAACATGGATCAGAGTCGCAAGTATCGCAACGTCGCTGAGAACGGCCGGGTAGCACTCGTCGTCGACGATCTCGCCTCGGTCAAGCCGTGGCGGGTCCGCTGCGTGGAGATTCGGGGCCGCGGCGAGGCCGTACCCGGTACCGGGGAATCGGGCGCGATTGTCCGGATCCATCCCGAACGGGTGATCAGCTTCGGCCTCGACGAGGAGCGCGAAGCGCACAGACTCACGGTCAACTCCCGCGATGTGTAGGCCTTCCTCGGCGATCCGCGGTGCGTACGGAGCATCGTCGGGACCGTTCGTGGGTTGTTACCTTCGGCGGATCGACCTATCGTCGATGGTGGTAGACGAGCATGTTGGGAGTCGACGATGAAGACAGCGATCGTTGCTGGAGCAATCGCCCTGGCCTTTGGGGTGGCCGGCGCGGCCCATGCCGAACCGGATCAGCAGTCCGAGCGCAGCGTCCTGATGGGTACCGCCTGCCAGTCCGTCGGCGACACCGCCCAGGAGCCGAGCGATGGATCGCTGGTGGTGTGCGACATGAACCCGCAGGTCGGCTACCCGACCTGGCTGGCACCGTGATTCGCTGCTGAGAAAAGCCCCCAGACGAGGCGCCGAGGGAAGACTTCCCTCGGCGCCTCGTCTGTGTCGCATTCTCAGCAGCTAACCGGTTCACCGGCGGTGTGGACGTGGTAGGCGACGCCGAGGAAGGTGCGCCGCGACAACGCCGGGGTGGGGTTCGGGTCGGGCATGGTGCAATCATCGCGCCGGCCAGAGCGGGTCGTCTGGCGCATCGGGTGATCGGGCCCCGGATCTATAGTGGTCGGACATTCGTCGCGGCCGGGTTGGGAGATTGATGTGACAGCGCAACCGGAACCGGAGATCGACGCGCGCAAGGTGCGTTCGCGCAAGCGACTGTTGGACGCGGCTGCTTCGCTGTTGAACCGGGGTGGCGTGCAGGCGGTCACGGTCGATGCCGTCACCCGGGTGTCGCGGGTGGCTCGCACCACGCTGTACCGGCATTTCGACAGCACCACCGAGCTGATTGCGGCGGCGCTGGAACGGATGCTTCCTGACGTCGTGGCGCCGCCGAGGACCGGTGTGGTGCGCGACGATCTGGTCGCTGCGCTGGACTGGTTGGTCGAACAACTCGATCAGGCACCGGTGCCGGTGACCACGATCGCTGGCTCGCGGTGAGTCTTGATGAGGGGGACCATGTTGGGGCGGCCGCCGTCGTCGATCTGCGGGATCGGCTGATCCGGCAGTATCGGGAACCGTTCGACGCCGTGTTACGCAGCGAGTCCACGGTGCACGAGATCGGGGAGGTCGACGGCGATGTGGCGTTTGCACAGGTGGTCGGCCCGGTGCTGCTTGCCCGGCTGACCGGGGACGGTGTGGTGGCTATCGACCGTGCGGGTCGGCGGCGTGTCGTCGACGATTTCTTGGCGGCCCGAACCGTGCCCGTTGACCCAGATTCCTGATTCTCCCGCCAGAAAACGCTACTCTCGGTATCGTTTCGCTACCGGAAGTAGCGTTGTGGAGGGGAGTCGGCGGTGGGAGTACACAACATCGTGGTCAACCGGCTACGCCGGGGCGGCAACCATGCTGCCGACAGCCAGGTTCTGCGCCGGCTCGCGGCCTACTCGATCGACCACAAGGCCATCGTCATCGGCGCTTGGCTCCTCGCCGCGATCGCGCTGAATGCGGTTGTGCCGCAATTGGAAGCGGTGGTGAGAAAGCAGGCCGTCGATCCGATACCGGCCAGCGTCGCATCCCTGCAGGCGTTGACCGCCATGGGCGAAGCCTTCCATGAGCCGGGCGCCGCGGCGACCGCCTTCGTGGTGATGGGCAACCCGAAGGGGATCGACGGTGCCGCACGCACCGGTTATGACCGGTTGGTCGCTCGGCTGCGGGCCCAGCCCGAGCATGTGCAGTCGGTCCGGGATCTGCTGTCGGATCCGATTGCCGCAAAACAGGTGGTCAGTGCCGACGGAAAGGCCTGGTGGCTGCCGCTGGGGTTGACCGGACACTTCGGCGGCCCCGACGCAGCTGAGGCGATAGACGCCGTCCGAGTAACGGCGGAAGAGGTCTTCGACGGGTCTGGAACCGTTGTGCACGTCACTGGACCGGCGGCGACCTTCGCCGACCAGACCGAGACGGCTGAGGCCGACCTGTTGGTCATCTCGATCGCGACGCTGATCCTGATCGGCCTCATCCTGCTGGTGGTGTACCGCTCGGTGGTGACCGCCCTGTTGCCCTTGCTGGTGATCGGCGCGAGTCTGGCCGTCGCCCGCGGGATGTTGGCGGCGCTGGGCACGGCGGGACTGCCGATCTCGCAGTACTCAACGGCCTTTCTCACCGCGATCCTGCTCGGCGCGGGCACCGACTATTCGGTGTTCGTCATCGGGCGCTACCACGAGCGGATCCGGGCCGGCGAGTCGCCCGCGGACGCGGTGGTCGCTGCGACGGCCAGTATCGGCCGGGTCGTCCTGGCGTCTGCGCTGACCGTGGCATTGGCCTTGATGGCCATGGTGTTCGCGGACCTGAGCGCCTTCAAGACCGTCGGGCCGGCCTGCGCGATCGCCATCATGGTGACCTGTGCGGCGTCGTTGACACTGCTGCAACCGGCGTTGATGATCGCGGCCCGCCGCGGCCACGGTCTGCCGCGCACCGATCTCACCGCGACCCACTGGCGCCGGGTGGGTGCGCTGGTGGTGCGCCGCCCGCAGGCGATGCTGGCCAGCAGTGTCGTCGTGTTGGTGGCACTCAGTCTCATCGCGTTGGGGATGGTGACCAGCTACGACGACCGTGCCGGGCAGCCCGCCGACACCGACAGCAACCAGGGGTATGCGCTGTTGGATGCGCATTTCCCGAAGGACATCGCGGTTTCCCAGTTCGTTCTGGTGAGTGCTCCGCAGGATCTGCGGACCGCGACCGGGCTAGCCGATCTGGACCAGATGGCGGCACGGATCGCGCAGCTGCCCGGTGTCACCCGGGTGGTCGGGGTGACTCGGCCGACCGGGGAGCGACTGACGCAGGCCCGACTGTCCTGGCAGAACGGGGAGATCGGCAAACGGTTGGGAACTGCTGTTGCCGAAGGCGAGGCGCGCAAGTCGGACCTGGAGCTGCTGCGGTCGGGATCGCGGCAGCTCGCCGCGGCGTTGAGTGAACTGCGTCGTCGGGTGGACACCGAGTTGGCGCCCTTGATCGGTGCCGTCGACGGGGCGGCGGACACCGCGCAGGCCTTGCGGACCTACCGGCCTTGGGTAAGGCAGTTGGCGCAGGTGGCGCCGCAGCTCGATGACGCGGCACAGATCGCCCCGGCGGCCGCAACCGCCCGGGACGCCGGGCGGGCGGTGGCGGCACTCGAACCGGCGTTGCGCGCGCTGGAGGGGGCTGGATGCGCCGGTGTGCCGGTGTGCGCGCCGGTCCGGACCCACCTGCGCCAGTTGGTGGAACTGCGGCGTGCCGGGTTCTTCAACCAGGTGGCGGCGCTGGCCGACGGGGCGCGGCGCGGGGAGCGTCCGATTGGCGCGATGGCCACCGACCTGGACCGGGCATTGGCGAGTATGGACACGCAGTTGGCTGCGGTGGCGGGAATGAATGTGGCGCAACGGTTCGCCGAGCTGCGCGTCGGGATTGGGCAGCTGGCCGATGGTTCGGCGCAGCTGGCCGCCGGGGTGAGTGCGTTGGTGGATTCGACGATGGAGACGCTTACCGGGATGGGGCAGGTGGCTGCGACGCTGCGGTTGGCCGCGACGCAGACGGCCGGCTCGGAGGCGGCGAGCGGCTTCTACCTGCCAGCCGCGGCCTACGAGAATCGGGATTTCGCCACCGTCGCACGACAGTTCATCTCGCCCGATGGGCGCACAGTCCGGTACGCGGTCCAGGCCGACGTTGATCCCTATTCGCCTGCGGCCGTGGAACTGTCGAACCGGATCGCCGAGGTGGCCGAGGCAGCACGGCCGAATACGCGGTTGGCCGGCGCGACGGTACGGGTCGCCGGATTCCCGGCGATCAATGCTGATCTGCAAGAACTGGTGCGACGAGATTTCCGGCTGCTGGCGATCCTCACGCTGCTGATCGTCGGGGTGATTCTGATGGTGCTGCTGCGGTCGGTGGTGGCGCCGATCTACCTGGTGGCAACGGTGATCCTTAACTACACCGCGGCGCTGGGGCTGGGGGTGTTGCTGTTCCAGCACATCCTGGGGCAGGCGATCTTTTGGCCGGTACCGGTGTTGGCGTTCATCATCCTGGTGGCGGTGGGGGCCGACTACAACATGTTGCTGGTGTCGCGGTTGCGGGAGGAGTCGGCGGCCGGGTTGCGGGTGGGGGTGATGCGGACCGTTGCCAGTACCGGGGCGGTGATCACCTCGGCCGGGCTGATCTTTGCGGCCAGCATGTTTGGCCTGATGGCCGGTTCGGTGGGGCTGATGGTGCAGACCGGATTCATCATCGGGATGGGGTTGCTGCTGGACACGTTCGTGGTGCGGACGCTGACCGTGCCCGCGATTGCGACGATGCTCGGCGAGGTCAGTTGGTGGCCTGGCGGTCGTCCAACGCGAGCCGTCGCCGGGGGCTAGGGTGACGGGAGAATGGAGGTCCGGTGAGTGCTGAGACGGCTGCCCTGCAGCGACTGCTCGACGAGGCGGAGATCGCCCGCTTGTTGACCCGGTACGCCACGGCGGTGGATTCTCGCGACTGGGACAGGTACCGCAGCGTGTTCACCCCCGATGCGTGGATCGACTACACCTCGGCGCCGCACGGTGAGGCCGGCACCCTCGACGAGACGGTCGACTGGCTGTCGAAGAACCTGACGATCCTGCCGCTGACCATGCACTACATCACCAACATCGACGCCCAGATCGACGGGGACACCGCGACGGTGCGGGCGATGTTCTACAACCAGCTGCAGATCCCCGGCGTCGACGGGTCGTCGTTTTGCGGGGGCTACTACAACCACACGTTGGTGCGGACCGCCGACGGCTGGCGCAGTACCCGGCTGATCGAGGACAACGAATGGTTCGAAAACAATCCCTTCGTCGCGGACTGATTGAGCGTGGATGGATCCTGCTGGCGCTGCCGGTGGTGGCGGGGTGTGGCACCTTTGCCGTCGAGCGCGCCGGATAGCCGGTAGCGTGGCGGCTATGCAGATTGTGAACCTTCGGTTTTATGTGAAACCCGAACTCGCCGACGAGTTCCCGGCCGCCATCGCCGACTTGGTGCAGGCGACGCGGGCCGAGCCGGGAAACCTGTGGTACCTGTGGTCGCGCAGCATCGACGACCCTAACGAGTTCATCGTCGTGGAGGGTTACACCGACGAGGGATTCGCGGCGCATGCGCAGAGTGCGCATTTCCAGGCCGGCGGGGCGACGATCGCCCCGTTCCTGGCGAAGACTCCCGACATCATCGTGCGCCAGGTCGAGGGTGACGGTTGGGAGCCGTTGAGCGTTCTCGCCGTGGACTGATTCAGGTTCGGCGATGTCGACGAAGCTGATGCTCACCGTCGGCGGCGATGGGGTCACCGCGGCGGTGCTCGACCCCGCGCTGCGGGCGGCGTTGGCGGCGGCAGGGGCCAGCGCGCTGCAGGTCAACGTCGACGACGAGGCGGTAGCCCCGGCGATGCGGCTGCACGCGGCACGACCGGTGACCGCGGTGCTGTCGGTGTGGACCGAGGGTGAGGCCCGGCCGGTGATCGATGCGGTGGCCGAGGCGACGGGGGTGCGCCCGGATGCGTATCGGGTGACCGAGATCGTCCGGCTCGACCCGCGTCCGGTGCCCGATGGGCGGCGCGCCGACGTGTTGGCGAATATGGCGCTGCTGCGAAGGCCGCCGACGATGGCGCAGCAGGACTACCTCGACTACTGGATGCTGGAGCACACGGCGGTGGCGATTCGCACCCAGAACACTGCGGCCTATGTGCAGAACATCGTCGACGAGGTGGTGACCGACGGGTCGCCCGCGCTCGCCGGGATCGTCGAGGAGCATTTCCCGATGGCCGCCATGGCAGATCCGCACGAGTTCTATGGCAGTCGGGGCGACGATGCCGAACTGGCCCGGCGCATCAATGAACTGATGGCCAGCGTCGCGAAATTCGGGGCCGGGGACGGGCTTGACCTGGTGCCGAGCAGTCGGTACCACTGGCGGCTCTAGGCGAGCCGACTACGCTGCGGCGAGCGCCTGCCGGACCAGGTGCAGCGCGAAGGTGGTGGACAGGGTGCGGACCAGGGCCCGGTCGCCGGGGAAGCGTCGGGTCACCGTCGTCGTCTCGCGTCCGGCCATCGCGAGCCCGAAACACACCGTGCCGACCGGTTTGCCGGCCACCGCGCCGCCGGGTCCGGCGATACCGCTGGTGGAGACGGCGATGTCGGCGCCGGTGACGCGGCGGGCCCCGTCGGCCATCGCGGCGGCCACCGGCTCGCTGACCGCACCAAGCTCGTCGATCAAGGCGGCGGGAACCCCGAGCACACCGGTCTTCACCGAGTTCGCGTAGGAGACGATGCCGCCCAGGACATATGACGAGGAACCGGGTCGGTTGGTGAGGCGGGCGGCCACCATTCCGCCGGTGCATGATTCGGCCGTGGCGATGGTCGTGCCGGCGAGGGCTTCGGCCAGCAGGTCGTCGAGGGTGGTGCCGTCGGGGGAGAAGACTTCTCGTGGATGTGCTTGTTGCAGAAGCTGTTTCAGTTCGAGATAAGTGTGTTCCTCGGCGCGGGGGAACCGGGTGCTGATGTCGAGTTCGCCGCCGCGAATGCAGGTGGTCACCTCGAGCGTGCTGAACCGGGCCAGTGTGAGTTCGGCGCGCTGCAGGGTGTGGGCGAGGTCGGCCTCGGACAGGCCGAAGGCCCGCATCCTTTGGTGTTCCAGGTCGTCGGCACGGGCGAGGACGGCGGCGATCGGTGCGGCGGTGAGGGCGTCGGGCCACATGCCCTGAAGTTCGCGCGGGGGTCCGGGCAGGATGAGGATTGCCGGCCGGCCGTCGGCGGCGGGGATGGCGAGGCCGGGCGCGGTGCCCGTGGGGGAGATGGGTTGGGCGCCGTCGGGCACGAGGGCCTGCTTGGCGATGGATGCGGTGACCGATGCGGGCAGCTCGTCGGGGTAGCGCCCCCAGCCGCGGATGATCGCGGCGATCTCGTCGAGCAAGGCGGCATCGGTGTGCAGGGGGCGGTCGCAGAAGTCGGCGACGGTCGCGACGGTGAGGTCGTCGGCGGTGGGGCCCAGGCCGCCGGTGGTGACGATCAGGTCGACGCCGTGGTCGGCGAGGAAGCGTAGCTGTGCGGTCATGTCGGCGGGTCGGTCGCCGCAGATCGTCGTGTGTGCGACGTCGACGCTGCGCTCCAGCAGTCGGGCGGCGACCCACGGCCCGTTTTGGTCGGCGATCTCCCCGTTGAGCACCTCGGTGCCGGTGACGACTATTCCCGCGCGTGCGCTCACCGTATCGAGTCTAAGGACAACCGTGGGGGCCGGAAAGTCCGTAGTCTTCCCGCATGGGCCTGTTGACATTCAGCCTCAACCTCACCCTCGACGGGTGCGTTGACCATACCCAGGGAATCGCCGACGACGAGACCCACGCCTACTTCACCGAAGTGATGGAGGCCGGCGGGGCGATGCTGTGGGGGCGGGTCACCTACGAGTTGATGGAGGGCACCTGGCCGGCCGTGGCCCGTGGCGATATCGAGGTGCCGCCGGCGATGCAGCAGTGGGCGGCCAAGCTGGAGAGCAAGCCGAAGTATGTGGTGTCGACGACGCGCCAGGACTTCCCGTGGACCAACAGCCACCGCATCGACGGCGATCTGCGCGCGGGGATCCAGAAACTGAAGGACGAGACGCCCGACGGGGTGCTCTTGGGCAGTGGACTGCTGGCGACCGCGCTGGACCGGTGGAATCTGATCGACGAGTACCGCTTCCTCATCCATCCCCGGATCGTCGGGCACGGGCCGACGTTGTTCCAGAGCGGGCTGCCCAGTACGCGGCGGTTGGAGTTGGTGTCGTCGACGCCGTTGAGCAACGGTGTGATCGCGGCGCACTATCGGCGGGGTTAGTCGGGTCGGGGTGAACGCGCCAGGGCTTCGACGAACCCCGGATTCGGACTAGCCACGGGCAGCACATCGCGCACGGCATCGACGGCGGCGTCGAGAGTTGCTCCTCGGCTGAGCGCATAGGCGATCGTGGCCGCCGGGGTGCGGCTTTGGGTGTCGACGAAGTGGATGAGGACCTCACCAGCCGGTGTTTCTGGGAGCTGTAGCGCTCAGCAGTGCGACGTTCCGGTGCCGTTGTTGCGGTGTGTCGCGACCTGGGTGCCGTTGACCTTGATCGTGCACGAGGAGAAGGCCCCCGAGGACGTGGCGCGGGATCCGATCGCCTGCTTCTTCGGCACCTGGATTCTTACGCCGTAGCCGAACTTCTCGGGGCCGAATCCCACCGGCAGGTAGCGGAATCGGACCTGGCGCTTCACCAGCTTGCCGTCGCGACCGTAGAAACTGATCTCGTTCTGCACCTCGTCGCTTGTCCAGCCGTACTCGACCGTCGCGCCGGCCGGTGCGGTGCGGGCGTCGGCAATGCCGGCCGCGGCGATGCTCGCCGCGACGGCGGCACCGATGACGAGAGCGGGGGCAACTGTGCGCATGGGGTTTCCTGTTCTGTGGCCGAAAACCGCAGCGTACCGCGGATCCGCCGGGTGAACGGGGAGGACGGCCGGCGCTGAGGCTGGCTTAGAGGGGTAGCCATCCCGGCCACCATGACGGTGAGCCGAATGGGCAGAGGTTGTTCGGTGCGGGTTCCTGGTGGGTCAGGAGGACCGCGACGTAGACGACGGCGATCGCAACCGCGAGGCTTGCGGCTATCGGCGGCCACGCGCGCTTCTCGCGGAAGGCGAATGCGAGTCCGCCGTACGTCAGGGTGATGACGACGAAACCGATGGTTGTGATGAGCGGACCCAGGAACAGCAGGACGTACATGGCTTCGCCCGGGGTAGATCGATCCGAACGTTGACGAGCTCGATGCGGCGTCAGCCTCGAACGGTGACGCGGGTCGATGCTTCGCCGACGCGTCCGCGTGACCCGGCACGCAACGTAATGACGTGTCGGCCCGGGGAGAGGTCGACGACGACGTAGGTGCCCGACCCCAGGGGCCCGTCGCGGTCGGAGGTCCACTCCAGCGCCTCTTCCTCGACCTCGGCCGCTTCCCGCCACCACCCGTTGCCGATCAAGTCGACTCTGCCGGTGCGGATGATGGTCCCGTCGCCAGGCGACGTGATGAGGGCGACACACGGTTTGAGGGCAACCGAGAACAACGGCGAAACAGCTGTCGCAGTCCGGATACCACTCGTCACCGACACTCCGAAGCAGCAGGACGATCCGCCGGGCAGGTCGTTGAGGTCGACGATCGTTGATGTCGTTGTGGTTCGGGGTTGCAGGGGCATCCACGTCCGACCGCGGTCACAGCTGTAGCGCAGCCATGATTCGACGACGTCGGGGGATACCTCCCACGCCACACGAGCGCGGCCCTCGACGCGGCTGCCCGCTGCGGGGGCCCGGGTGAGGCGGACGGTCGGGGATGACGGTGTCAGGATCTGTTCAACTGTGGTCACGTCATCGCCGCTGAACCGCAGCCGTGCTGCGTCGTCAGGCAGCACAATGCTGCCTCGGACGTCGAACGAGCGGCTGTCGGCGATGGGGTCGCGGGTCAAGCTTCCGGTACCGATGACGTGGCTGGCGGCATTGAGGATGTCCACGGTCAACGGTGCCGGGCCCGCCGTGGCGTCGGGAGGTCGGTAGGTGGCGGTGGCCGGGCGCAGGGTGAGTTCACCGTCGACGAGGCGGCCGACGATCCTGGTGTACTCTGGGAGTGACGGGTTGCGAGTGGCCATGGTGCTATCCAATCTCGTTGATCAAGATGTTCCACAAAGCTGCCGATGGCCAGCGGTCTTGGTGGTCTCCCGACGGCGGCGTCTGGTAGGACATCAACTCCGACCAGGGGTGCGTGAAGATCGCACCGTCGGACGGGCGCCATCCCACGGTCCCTGACTCGATCTGGCCGTCGGCGGGGAGGTGGGCGTCAATGTTGTCGGGCATAGAGGCCGTTGGGTTCGTCGCCTTCGCATGGCCAACACCCAAGGTGTGTGCGAACTCGTGCGCTAAAGTTGCCGCCAAGCCTTGTTGTACGGCGATACACCTCCGTGGCGGGTACGTTGCAATGCCCTTTGTTGCTGCCCCGTTGTTGGGAGCCATAGCGAGCCAAATCCAGGTTTCCGCGCCGCTGGCCCAGAAGTAGTCGTCAGCGACGTCGCAAACGTCGGACAGGATGTCGGACCAACCTTGATCAATGGTGAGGTCGCGATCCGGCTTGAGGCGGCGGTCCTGCGACTTGGTGAATATGGTTGCACTGAACGGGGGCGAAGTCTGAAGTATTCCGCCCTGAGAAATCGGAAATCGATCGGGCAGAGTGTCTATGCCGTTCACCCAGTCCGCAGTTGAGGGGGCTGGCGTTCCCACTAGGTCATCGGCGATGAACACCGGGAAGAATATTAGTGAGCCAGTCGGCCGGAAGGTCGTGGTTGCCGATGAGGAGACCGACCAGTCCCCGGTTTCGGGTGGCAGGGCCGTCGGCCAGACCTTCACGTCGGCGGTGACCGTGCCGACTAGTCGGTCGGCGGGCAGGTCGAAGTCGAGGGCGGCGTCAACCGACGTCGAGGATTGGGCGGCGAACGGCGCATTTGCCTTCAGGGTGATCTGACCGGTGCTCGTGGTCAGATGGACACGACCGTCGACGGCCAGTTCGCCCGGGTTGGAGCCGTAGGCGAGTCCGGCGGTGAACGGCGATCGGACGTAGACCCGGAGGAGGGTGCGTCGCTTCTCGACCACGGTGAGCGCCGTCTGCGGCGGGTCGGTCGGTAGCGAGGGGTACTGGATTGCCTGGACGAAGGCGATCCGCTCGATTGTCGGCAGCGGCTTCTTCCCGACGCTGAGGAAGAACTGCCGATGCACCGAGCCGCAGGCGCTGGCTGCCGTCGCCTCGACCCGCAGGAGCATGTTGACCGCGTTGGTGGGGGTCTTGTAGGTCAGCGTGTGGAAACCGCCGACGAGGCCGTCGAAGTGGGCGAGTTGGACCGCGCCGTTCCAGATCTTAACGTCGACGTCGATGTCGTCGCCGGTGGTGGTGGCCAGGTCGATGGTGATGGTGGTGCCGAAATCGACGTGCGGAGGTGTCGACCAATGGAGGCCGAACACGATGATTTCGGGCTTGCCGCCACGGAAGTCGACCAGGGACGACCCCGCCCGCATCACCGGGAAGTCGTCGCCACCGCACATGCGCACCATGCCGGCGAGAGCCTCCACCTGGATGTCGCCCGGAATCGCGTCGGCGGCGATCCGGACGGCGATCTTGGTGTCCGCCCATGAGGTCACGGTGCCGGCGGTGCGGTCGTTGTCGGCGGCGGCGAATGTGACGCGGCCCTTCTTGGTGCCGAAGCCCGTGCCGGTCAGGGTGATCAGTGAGCCGGGGCAGGCACGCGGGTTGCTGATCGCAGCGACCTGCCAGTGCGTGGCCTCTGAGCGCAGCCGGGACATCTCCGCGATGGCGCGGATGATGCAGTGCTCGACGTAGACTGGCACTCGGAATCGTAGACCGCCCGGTGTCTCGGGGTCCCGGGTGATGTCGTGCCACCACTTGCCGGGGATCAGCGACTCGATGCCGCCCGGTGGCGTCGGGATGACGATGATCCCGCCGGGGATCCTCGGAACCTGCAACCGTGCGCCGCCCAGCGGATCGAGCCCGCCGTCTTCGAAGCCCTGCGGGTGGAACCCGCCGAATCCGTCGGGCCCCATGGTCATCGAGCGAACCGATGCGCCGCCGGGCGGCCCCGCGTCGACGGCTCGAAGCAGCTCATGGACCCAGTGCGACGCGGCGAGGGCTGTGGCGAGGCCGTCGAGCATCAGCTGGGCTTCAGCCTCGTCGTCGGCCGCCCAGATCGCGGCGGAGACGAGGCGTGCGATGGCCTGCGCGTCCGCCGGGGTCCGCCGGGGGGGCAGCGAGGGCCAGGTGTCGCCCGATGATGCGTCAGGTGGTGGAGGCTCGGCGGACCGCGCGGCGGCATGGGCGGCTTCCCCTAGCGAGGTGAGATTGAGACGCAGGCGGGCAGCCGCGTCGAGGTCTCCGGCGAGTACGCGGTGCGCATCGGGTAGGAGGTCGTTGAGCCAGGTCAGAGGAGCAAGGCCGACGGCCAGCTTTGCCAGTGCGGCGGGTGCGAGTGGGTAGGCGGGCAGACGGTGGGCGACTAGTTGCTCAAGGCGCCTGATGTCTCGGGGGGCGAAGGCGTGGACATCGGTCGACGGCGACGGCGGGGTGCCGGGTTGGGTGGCTGTGGCGCGGTGCTTCTTCGTGGGCATGGCGACTCCGATGTCGGGGAGTGGGTCCCCTCCAGAATCGGATTGCCAGCACGGGGTAGCGCGAGTAGTCGCCTACTCGACTTCGACCCGCCGCGACGGCGACTACTCGGATTGTCCGGTGTGCCCAGTGGACGGACCACCGCGAGTTGTGGACTGGCTGACCGCGGAGGCGCAGGCCCGGCACGGTCACCGTGCGGCGGGAGGCCGTGGTGGGCGGAGAACGCGGTGGTCCTCGTTCTCGACGACGGTTCGCCGACTCCCTCACCGTCCGTGAGCTCACCGAGGAGCACTTGGCGACGTGGCTCGCCAAGCGATCTGAGAACCGCCACGCCAGCGGCGTCGACGAATCTAGCGAGGCGGTGCAGACCCTGATGGGCCAGTGTGGGCTCGGATCCGTCAGGTGCGAGATGTCCACGGCTCCGGGGCTACGAGCCGAAAGGTGAGCGCGGTCGAGGGGCCGGCTTGGGTGTGCGCCATTTGATGGTCCATGTTGCGAGCCGGTCGCCGAAGACTCCTTCATAGGAGACCAGTGTTGGTCGCGGACCGGTGATCTCGAACGCCACGACTCCGCGGGCCCGTTCTCCGGCTGGAAGGCTCCCAGTCCCCAGGGTGGTGTTCGAGAAGTTGGGCGAGGTGTACATCGTTCCGTCGGCGGCCTTCGCCGACCAGTACAACGGATTCACCGGAAGCGACCCGCGCGACGTGGTGATCGTCGCCACGAAGCTGAAGATCGAGCCGCTCATTCCGATATCCGAGATGTCGACATGGCCGGCGTCCTCGTAATTCGAGATGAACCGTCCAGGTGCCGCGTCTGCGCGCCCGGTAGGTGCGAGGAGTGCGATGAGGCTGAGTCCGACGACGGCGATCAGGCTTGCTGCGCGCGATTGTGATTTCAATGGGGAACTCCACTCAAGGCTGCCGACCACCGATTGGTCGAACCGTGCGTCGAAGGCTAGGTCGCCGGTCGGACATCGTGCAGCGAGCGCAGCGCCGCGCGAAAGCCTGCGTTCGGATTCGCCTCGGGCAGCACCTGGCGCACGGCATCGACTGCGGCGTCGAGAGTCGCTCCTCGGCTGAGCGCATACGCGATGGCGACGGCCGGGGTGCGGCTGTGGGCGTGGACGCAGTGGATGAGGACCTCGCGTCCTTCGTCGCGCAGTGCGGTGACGATGGCCGCGGCGTCGGCGAGGAGAAAGTCCAGGTTCGGATTGACTGCCGGGTCGGGTTCGTCGATTAACCGGAACGGGATGTGTTCGACGCCGACGGGCACCTGCTCGGTGCCCACCAGGCACAGGCTGACCACCGCCGACACCGACGACGGGAGTCGGTCGAGGGCGGCGACGTCGCCGAGCCACACCCCGTCGTCGTGCGGGTGGCGCACGAGAATGCCTGCCGCACCGGGATATTCGATCCGGGTGGTGGTCGGCCAGCCGTGCTTCTCCGCTCCGCCGGTGGCGGCGAGATGGGCCAGTGCGACGAGTTGCTCGCCGGTCAAGCCCGGGTAGCCGTGCAGGATTCGGCGCCAGCGGGCGGGTACCGCCGAAGCGCCCCAGCGCGCGCCGAGCAGTGCGCCGGCGATCGCTGCGACGGTGTCGGTGTCGTTGCCGATCCGGATCGCGGTGTTGAGGGCCGCGGCGAACTGGCGGCACGGCTGGTCGTGCGGGATAGGGGTGTGCACGATCGCCGACCACGCTGCCTGCAACGCCGACACCACCCACCCGTTGGGGTTGAAGCGGCGCGGTGACGACGATTCCGCCTCGTCGATCCGCTCGGTCCAGTACGCGACGGCCTCGTCGTCGAGATGGGCCACACCTGCGCGCAGATCGAGCTCCCCGTCGACGATGGCGCGGCGAATCGCCAGCGACCAGAGCACGCACGCCTGTTGGGCGCGCGGGTCGTAGTGGGTCAGCGCGCTGATGGTGCGGGCGGCGTCGACGACGGCGATCTCGTCGTGCAGGTAGGGCAGTGCGACGGCGGCGGTGCGCATGAGCGACCCGTTGCCGGCGGTGCGGCCGGTGCTGGCGTGGAAGTCGTAGGCGGTGGCGGTGAGCGACTCACCGGTCGGCGCGGGTCCGGCGATCCTGAGCACGCCACTGGTCTGGATGCCGATGTCGGCCGGGCCGGACTCGTACCAGTCGCGGAAGCGGCGGGCGACGGCGGTGCGGCCGGCGGGCGAGCGCAGGTCCAGACCCGACGCGGCGACGTCGAGGATGCACCAAGCCATTGTCGTATCGTCGGTCCACTCGCCGGGTGCGAAGTGGCCCAGGCCGCCGCCGATCATCTGCGGGCCGTCGGGGCCAAGGGGAGCGGATTCGAACTCATACCCGGCACCCAAGGCGTCGCCGACGGCGGAGCCGAGGACTGCGCCGCAGGCGCGGTCGAGCTGAGCGGGGGTCAGGGTCATGTCAGGCCACCTTTGCGCCGGTGCGGGGAAGCGGGAGAGGCGAGTGTTTGAGAACGTACGCGGATTGCTGGGCGGGTAGGCTAGAACAATCACGGGAGGGTGGTGTTACCGCAGGTGGATGGACGAAACTCAGCCGAGCGTCGTACGAAAATGGTGCGGCGGATCCGTCGTAGCTCTGAGCTTGAAGGAGCACGCAGCACAAACGCCACCCGGAAGGATCAAGACGCCTACACTCGCGGCGCAATGACGGCCGCGGAACTGGGCGCACGAGTCCGACAGCGCTACGGCATCCAGTAGGGGCTCGGTGAAGCCCTGGGACACCGGCGATTCCGAGCGTGACTGGCAGGGCTATTTCGTCCCGGGCACCGACGTGTTGCGCAACCTGCTGGGCGTTACCGACCCGGAGGATCTTGCCGATGCGGAGAACGACCTTGTTGAAGCGAGAACCATCGAACTTCGGGAGGCGGTTTGGCCGCTGGGGCCACGGACCTATTCGCTCGGCTTTCTGCAGGCGATACATCGGTACCTCTTTCAAGACATTTACGAGGGGCGGGCGAGCTGCGCACGGTCGGACTGACGAAGGAAGGGGAACCGTTCAGTCCGCCCGACATGATCGGCCTGGCGATGAACCATGCGACTGAAACGATCGCCGAGCTCGACCGGTTGCGCGCCGTCCCCGAGGACAACCTGCCGCGGCGAGTGGCGTATCTCTACGACTACGTGAACTTCGCGCATCCGTTCCGCGAGGGGAACGGACGAAGCACCCGAGAGTTCTTCGATCTCCTCCTTTCTGAAAGTGGGCGGGGTCTGGCTTGGGAGCTAACCGAATCTGCGGAGCTCCACGCAGCGTGCCACGAGGCCCGCGCGGACCAGAGCTTGCTCGGGTTGGAGGCCCTGTTCGAGAAGATCCTCGACGACGAGCCGGCATACGAGTTGTGATGGTCGGGACGCGTCAGGCCACCTTTGCGCCGGTGCGGTAAGCCAGGTCGTCGCGGGTGGACGACATGGTGTCGAAAAACTGGTCGAGCAGCAGGATCAAGTGGGCCGGGGCGAAGGGCAGGGCGATCAGGGTGGAGCGCTGCCAGATGCTGCGGTCACCGAGGACCCATCGGGTCAGCGGGTGCTGGCGGTTGAGGATGCCGAGCTCCACCTCGGTCGAGCGCCGCGAGTACACACCGTGGGCGACGCGGGCCAGGATCGTGATGGCCGGAAACTCCGCGTCGACATGCACCCATACCTGCTGGCCCAGGTGGTGCAGCACGTAGTCGCGATCCTCATCCAGGGGCGGCAGCTCGTCGAACTTCTCCCGCAGCGCCTCGCCGACCAGGCGGATCAGGTCGTCGCTGTCGTCGGGGATGTGCGCCAGCGCCGCGTCACCGCCGGGGGCAGTGGCGGTGCGCTCGAAGTCGCGCCATAGGTCGTCGCTGTCACGGAATCGGTCGTCGTGGGTCATGATGACCTCCTTTAGCTTGTCATGCTCGCTAAATATTAGCACGCTAAACGCGCTAATGTGAAGGGGTGAGCGACGATGACCTGGAAACCTATCCGCGACCTGGGGTGACCGTGGATCTGGCGATCCTCACCTTGGTCGGAGCGACGACGTCCGACCCGCAGTTGTGCGTCTTGGTCCAGGACCGCACCGACCCGGATGGGCAGGCTTTGCCGGGAGCGTTCCTGCGCGAACGGGCCACCGTGGCCGCCAGCGTCGCGGATGTGTTCCGGCGCAAGGTCGGCGTCGAACCGAGCCGCGACGTGCATCCCCGGCTGTTGCGGTTGTTCGACGATCCCGACCGCGACAGTCGTACCTGGGCGATCTCCGCGGCCCATGCGGTGTCGATGAGGGAGGGCGACTTGGAATCAGCGACGGGGACATTGGTGCCGGTGGACGTCGACGGTCGGCTCGCCGACGGCGGGCCGCTGCTGTTCGACCACGACGCGATCGTGTCGGCCGCAGTGCGCAATCTGCGGGAGCGCTACGAGTTTCGCCACCGCTATGCCGATACGTTGCCCGATCCCGACGGCTTCCTCGCCGAACCGTTTACGCTATATCAACTGCGGAAAGTGCACGAGGCCGTGATCGGTGGAGCGCTACACAAAGACAACTTCAACCGACGGATGAAGCCGTTTGTGGAGCCGGTGCTGCGGGACGGGGAACCGGTGTTTGCTGAAGGGGTTCGCGGCAGACCGGCGGGGTTGTACCATAGGTTATCGAACGTCGATAGATGGGAATAGGCGTGGCAGAAGACTTTGTCGAGATTGCCAGACGGATAGGGACGAACCCGCTCGGGCGCCTCATGTATGGACAGCGCGAGCTCTTTCACAGCAATCTCCTGGCCTGGGTCTTCGACGTGCTACCCGCTGTCGCCGATGCGGCATTCCAGACGTTTACTCAACCTGGTGCTGGCAACGAGCGGCGTGTTGATCGTGAGCGTGGGCACCTCGATCTCGTCATGAATTGGCCAGGTCATGCGCCCCTAGCGATTGAGAACAAAGTCTTCTCAATTCCAAGCAGAGAACAGCTGACGGCATACGAAAAGGCGACAGCTAAGTGGCCTGAGAAGCCGATTCTGTTGCTGCTCTCCATGAGTCAGGCAGGATTCAATACTGGTCGCTGGAAGGAACTCAACTACGCGACGCTGGCGACCAGTTTCGAAGGCGCGCTTCCGGATTGTTCGTCCTACGAGGTTGAGACGGTTAGGAAATACATCGATCTGATCCGAGACCTCGATATCCTGGTTAACGGCACAGATATCAAGTCGGATGGTGAACCAGTTTGGATCGACGAAGCTCGTTTGCGTGAGCTTGGCAGTTCGCAAATGGGCGCTGCACTCCAGAAGGCGCGGGCTCAACGTGTGGCGATAAAGATTGATCGCCGATTGAATGATCGCGCGTATCCTGTGGACTGCGGCATGTCCAGAGCGACTCCGATGGTGCAACAGCTGGTGCCGGTACGAGTCGATGGGAGGCGCGTTTCCCTTGGGTGGCAGCTCCAGGGAAATCAGTTCCGGCGCGCGGTTGTTTTCCGAGACAGCGGCTTACAGGGTGGCAGCGCCATCAAACGAACGAAGCGTGAGGATCTGAGCCGCCAGTTTTCTAACCTCTTCGAATTCCCGCCAGGCTTGCCACAAGAGCATGCAGGGAAGAAGGTCTTTAATCACTTCGCCCCAGATTTCGTCTATCAGTACGTCAAGGTGCCGGGACTAACGGTGTCGGAGCTCGGCGCCGCGGCTGACTGGGTGCGCAACCAGATCGAAGCGGTCCGTGACAGTGAATCACCGAGCTAAAGCCAATCCTCGGTGTACTGCCCTTAGCGGTCAAGCCTCGGTGGCAGTGCCGCCACAGGCGGGCGGGACGCTCGTTGACGACCCAATGACGCCGTGTCCGTTGGGGACTCGCAACGTGGGATGTGACTAGCCACCATGGGATTCGTCGGAGTCTGCTCGGCATGTCCGACATACGCGATACCTTCTACGCCATGGGTTCAGATGTAGACAAGTGGGCGACGCGGTACGGGTTCGCCAAGAGCATCCCGTTTGACGGGCGCAGGACCAAGGTTGGTGACCCCAAGGCTCGATATGCGGGGTTCTACCTGCTCGAGTTCAGCAACAACGAGTGGTATCTCGGCGAGTCGATCAACGTTCGAAACCGACTGGGGCAGCACAAACTGACGTATGGCGACGAGGTCGCGTCGGTGCGCCTTCTCCTTCAAAACCTCTCGAAGCCCGCACTCCGGAAACGGGAGAAGGGGTTCATCCATGAGCTCGATGGCATGGTGCGAGGGCAGTTGCGAAACAAGGCCGGAGCGGGGATCTCTGCGGGCAGTAACGAGCTGGTCGACTTCCTCGACGAGGCTGAGCAGGAACTCTGGCTCGAGGACCCGAAGAAGTTCAACGCCTCAGACGATGCGTCCCTGAAAGCCTTACTCGAGGGGCAGGAGGTCAAGTATCGGACTGCAGCCACAAAGTTTCGGGCCTTGCCGAACTCTCGAGCGTTGACAAACGTCCTCCGGTCTTTCCTCGAGAGTTGTGTGCCCGCTCCGCGCAGAACGGAGTTCCAGAGTTGGAACGTAAGTTGTGGCACATTCGACTGGCGCAGGGCGTTTTGCGTAAGCGTCGGAAAGATGGAGGTGTTGGCCGTCGGCCCGGACGGCCGAGGATTCATCGTGGTCCGCAAATCGCTTGTACTCCCCGATCAGCAAGCCCAGCGGGCATTTCGCAAGCGACACCCGGGTGTTCAGGTCGATACCAAGACACTGTATGAAGACTCGGGGCCCGACGTGGCCAGGTTGCGTGCGACGACGATCGGGGACCTGGAGTCGCTGCTTGATGATCCAGCTGTCCAGCGAGCTGCTGCGCGACTCGTCCTCGACGTCATGCGTAAACATCCGAGTGTGTACTCGAGGTATCACTGCACACAGCTCGTGGAAGACGTCTATTCCGGCTACCAGCGACCCGAAGCCGAAGCGCCGCTGGATACTGCGGAAGCTAAGAAGTTGGTTACCGAGCTGGCGGATGAGGCGAGGACCTTGGAAGGCGAGAACGGCGACGACGAGGTCGAAGCCCCGCAGAACATCGCCATGCAGCCAGACGACATCCCGCTGTTCTGGTTCGTGAACGCTGGACCGAAGGAGAGCACGCGTAACACCATTGCTGACTTCCGCCAGGCTGATGAGTGGCGAATGGACCCGGACGAGCGGTATGAAACCAAGGTGATGGACATGCTCCCTGGCGAGCGGATCGCGGTTCGCAAACGGTACAACACGAAAACGAACATTCCCTTCGATCACCGCGATCACCGGGTCTCCTGCATGGACATCTTGCTCACCGGCACAATCGTTGAGAACCCCGGCGACGGGGTATCGGTCAAAGTGGAATGGGACCCGCCGACGGCACCCCGGACGTGGTACCTATTCACCAGTCAGGACACCGTCTGGCCGCTCAGCCCGGTGCACCCGTGGAGCCGGCACTTGATCGACTTCACATTCCATGACGCTCGCCAAGACCTCGACTACTGGCGGAACGTCAGCTACTGGCGTGCCCGCTTCGGAGACAACTAAGCCGAGGGGAGACGCTCGGGCGTTAAGGGGCGGTGTTGGCACTTTGTGGCCGCCGTTCCCTTCCGGCCAGCCATTCCGATCACGGTGCTGTCCTGCCGCCCGCCGGGGGCGGGCTCAGTGCCGCGCGGACCGATCTGCGGGAGGACATGTCAAGAACGCATCCGCCGGTGTTAGCTTTCAAGGTTGCGGAACTTGCAGGCGAGCGCTCCGTCTGCTTGATGAGCCAGTTGTAGCCTCGGGTGCGCGCGTTGATGATCCCGGTGGCTATGGGCGCGGCGGTCGAATGGCTAGCGGGTTTCAACTTTGCTGGCGAGCATGCTGACAGCGGACACGTTCACCGAGGTGCACAGCGGATCTCGTGCATGCGTTGGACAGAGTTCCGGAAGTCCAGTGACATGTTTGGGGGAACTCGTCCAGTGATTGGAACGCCGCGCGACGAGGTCCGGGTAGGTGTCGGTGTCTTGTGTAAAGGTAAGAGGTCCTGACGCGAAAGGAGGCAGCGTGGACCAGCCGACGCGCCATCGAGTGTTGGACATAGAACACCGTCTTCGGGACCGGTTTCGCCATGCCCGCTTCGTCATCGAAACGAATCCCACAAGTGAGGAGATCGCCGAAGCGATCGAGCTGTTCGGCGTGGTGATGCTCGCGCGTCGGCGCGACTTGGAGCAAGCAGTGCTCGAGTGCGCTGGGATCACGGCGATGGCCCTCGTGGGCCACGCCTTGACCTCGTACGAGCGTGGGGCCTTCTGGGAGAGCTTCTGTCGCAGGCGAACCTTCCGGGAAAAGGCTCTACCCGCTCGTGAAAGAGCTCGCCGCCGACGGAATCCCCGTCACGGTGACGTGCCGGGTACTCAAAGGCTGAGTAAGTCGGGCGTGTTTTTCGCCGAGGACGATCCGCCCCGCTTCAGCTGACACGGTTGCGGTATCAGCGCGACGATATCGTTGAGCCGGTCCAGGCGTCGCAAGAGGTCATGCTCGAGGCCCGACTCGAGTTCTAGGTGGTCGCGCATGGTCAGTGAATACGCAGTGACAGGTATGTGCCGGTGACGTTCCGAGGATCGAGGCTTGCGAATCGGAACTACACGTGCGAGATCCGGCGGACCGTCGGACCGCCAGTTCAACACGCGGGACACCTTGTCGCCAGCGAATCGGAACCGCCACGTCACCGCCGCGCGGGAACTCTCGGTCAAGTGACACCTCCGCTTCCGCAGGAATTAGCACCAAATCTAGCAAGAAATCGAGGTCGAAGGGCTACTAAGGGAGCAAGTCGACAATCGGTCAGCGAGGCATTTCGGGTGATAGGCCGACGTCTCCTTCGCCCCATCAGCGGTCCGTGTCGGAAGGCTGCGATAGGTTGCTCCCATGGCCAAAGGCAATCAGGTCGCTCCGTCGACGAAGTTCGAGCAGACGCTGCAGGCATCGGCTCAGCTGCCGGGTGTGCAGATCAACCGGGAGGCCTTCCTCCGCAGAGAGCTGAAGCGATACTGCACCGACGAGCAGATCAAACTCGCTATCGCCACAACACCGGCCGAAGCAGGCGTAACACCTCAAGTGATCGACAAGATCGCCAACAGCGTGATCAAGTTCGAGACCGGCAAGGTGACGACACTTTCCACGGCAGCCGGCATCCCTGGAGGCCTCGCAGCGATCGGCACGGTCCCGGCTGATATCGCGCAGTACTATGGGCACCTTCTTCGCGTCGTCCAGAAGCTCGCCTACATCTACAGCTGGCCGGAGCTCTTCGACGACAGCGCCGACGGAATGGACTCCGCGACCGAAAGCATGCTCACGCTGTTCATCGGCGTGATGTTTGGCGTGAACGCGGCCCAGGCCGGCGTGGCGCAAGTCTCGAAGTTGATCGCAAGTGAAGTGGCCAGGAAGCTGCCGCAGAAGGCTCTCACCAAGGGTGCGATATATCCGGTGGTCAAGAAGGTTGCAGGGCTCCTGGGCATTCAGATGACCAAGCAGGTCTTCGCCAAGAGCGCAGCCAAGGTCGTGCCGCTGGTAGGCGCGGTTGTCTCGGGAAGCCTGACCTTCGTCACGTTCATGCCGATGTCGAAGCGGCTCCAGAAGCACCTCGCAACCCTTCCGCTGACCAAGCCCGGTCACGGAGTCACCGAGCAAGCGTCGAATCCGCCGAGCACATCCCCAAAACCAGCACCAACGTCATCTGCGAATTAGACGAGCTCATCCCACAAGCCAATCGCCGATAGCCTGCCGCCAGCCGCCGGTCACTTCAGCCCCTTCGTCGCCCGGTTTCACCCGCGCACTCGGCGATTTCCAGGAATAGATTCCCCGGCAAAATTAGCAGGAAATCATACCGAAACGCGGGCTACGGGCAACGCTCGCCTGACCATGTTTGCCCTAGTCAGGGCGATTCTTACGCCGTGATCAGGCTTGTTAAACAAGCGGGACCACCTTGCTAATCTTCGCTGCATCTCGACATACACCTAGATCAGCCGCGGGCCATGTCGACGAAGCGGCTCAAATGCAGCTGGTGGGCAACGGTGATCGTCGCGGTCGGGCCGTTGCGGTGTTTGCCCACGATGATGTCGGCCTCGCCGGCTCGGGGGTCGTCGCGCTCGATGGAGTCGGGGCGGTGTAGCAGGATGACCATGTCGGCATCTTGCTCTAGCGATCCCGATTCACGCAGGTCGGAGACCTGGGGGCGTTTGTCGGTGCGCTGCTCGGGACCGCGGTTCAGCTGGGAGATCGCGATGACCGGGACCTCGAGCTCCTTGGCCAGTAGCTTGAGCGACCGCGAGAACTCCGAGACTTCCTGCTGACGGGACTCGACCTTCTTGCCCGACGTCATCAGCTGCATGTAGTCCACGACGACCATCTTCAGATCGTGGCGCTGCTTGAGCCGGCGGGCCTTCGCGCGGATCTCCATCATCGTCAGGTTCGGCGAATCGTCGATGAACAGCGGCGCCTCGGAGATCTCGCCCATCCGGCGGGCCAGGCGGGTCCAGTCGTCGTCGCTCATCGAACCGGAGCGCATGTCGGCGAGCTTCACCTTGGCCTCGGCGGAGAGCAGGCGCATCACGATCTCGCTCTTGCTCATTTCCAGCGAGAACATGGCGCTGGTCAACCCGTGGTGGATCGAGCACGACCGCAGGAAGTCCATGGCCAGCGTCGAGTTGTGCGTCGGCACCATGGCCTCGCCGGCCAGGTACATGTGGTCGGCGTTGTCCACCTGCACGCAGCGCACCGGCACGCTGGGCACCGGGTTGATCGCGATGATCCGGCGCGACCGGGCCGGCCGGCGCAGCTCCTTGTGCCGGATCGCCTTATGGTGGACGGTGAAGACGTCGTCGTCGGCCTCAAAGCTCAACCAGCCCGACGACAGCCGCCGATACGAGTAGCCGAGCCCGGCGACCAGGTCGGCGACGATGAAGGTCATGTGCCGGGTGGCGGCGGCGACGGTGATCCGGCCGTCGTCTTCGACGACGGCGCGCGCGTCGAGGATGCCGGCCAGCAGGGCGCGGCGCTGGGCGATGGAGCCGCGCAGGTATTCGACAGGCACCTGCCCGCCCAGGTCGGCCATCAGGGTCAGCACGTCGACCGGGCCCTCGGCGTCGATGCGCATCCCGATCTCCGGGTCGTTGAACGCCATCCCGGCCAGGGCGCCCACCGTGTACGGACCATAGGCGAAGCGCCGGTTGGGCAGTTCCATCGGCGCGGCGTTGCGCACGACCACGCACCCGACATGCGGGCGCAGTTCCTCGGTGGTGGCGATGATCGTCCGGTCGTCGACCTGCGCCTCCCACTGGTGGTGGGCGTCGGCGACGAGGACGGCGCCGTCGTTGAACCGCACCGCGTAGCACGGCCGCTCGGTGAGGACCTCGGTGCTGGCGACGACGCGGGTCGGCTTGCCGTCGGCGTCGAGCAGTTCGTCGCCGACGGCCACGTTGCCCATCGTCGTCCACCCGGTGGGGGTGGGCAGCGGGGTGTCCAGGGCGAGTGCCTTGCCGACACCGGGGCGCGCCGCGACGATGATCATCTGCCCGGCGTGCAGCCCGTTGGTCAGCTTGTCCAAGTCGGCGAAGCCGGTGGGAACGCCCAGCGAGATCCCGCCGCGCGAGGCGATCGAGTCCAGCTCGTCCATCGTCGGCTGCAGCAGCTGCTCGAGCGGGAGGTAGTCCTCGGTGGTGCGCCGCTCGGTGACGTCGTACACCTCGGCCTGGGCGCGGTCCACGACCTCGGCCACGTCCTGGCCCTCACCGCCGGCATAGCCGTACTGGACGATGCGGGTGCCCGCCTCGACGAGGCGGCGCAGGATCGCCTTCTCGGCCACGATCTCCGCGTAATACCCGGCGTTGGCCGCCGTCGGCACCGTCGAGATCAGCGTGTGGAGGTACGGGGCGCCGCCGATGCGCTTGAGGTCGCCGCGGCGGTCCAACTCGGCGGCGACGGTGACGGCGTCGGCGGGTTCGCCCTTGCCGTACAGCTCGAGGATTGCGTCATAGACGGCCTGGTGCGACGGGAGGTAGAAGTCGCCGGGGCGGATCTTCTCCAGGACGTCGGCGATGGCGTCCTTGGAGAGCATCATCCCGCCGAGCACCGACTGCTCTGCGGCCTGATCCTGGGGGGGCTGCCTGCCGAAGTCTTCGTTCGGCAAATCCTCAGGCATCGGTTCGTGACCCTGATCTTCGGTCACCGACACTCGCCCACCCCCTTTCGGAACCTGGTATCCAGCCCCGGTAGTCGTCCTGAGCCGCGACGGCTCGCCTCTGCGTCTCTTGATACGCCACCACCCTGACAAGCGGAGCCGGCGGCGATGACCCTATCCGTCCGGCACCCGCCCGCGCGGGCGTGGCGATCCAACAACGGGGGAGATTATTTGGGATGGCAATCTCACTCAAACGCAGTTGTGGAAAGCGGTGTGGACAACCTGTGGATTGTCGGCACTTTGTCGAGACGGGTTGTGGGAAACGTCGGGGAAAACTCACGAGTAAGATTCATCCGGACGGGATAAACCCAGGTAGACGCCTATATTTCTTGTCCACACCGGGTGAGTTGCGTGATCCCCGGAGTGTCGCGCGCAACGCGCCGAAACAACCCTCAAGCAAACCTTCAACTCCGAGTGGGCGACGATTATGTGAACGGGCTCACAACAATCCGTGTATCCGATCCACGTCGCTGCGCATCGGCTGGGAATTATCCCCAGCCAGCCCGCGGTCCGAGATCTCGTGATGAAATGGCATGCAGCAAACCAAGGGGAGAACCAAGCATGAAACACGTACTCCAGTTCGCGCTGATTGCGATCGCCGTCGCCGGGTCGGCGCTCGCACCCGCATCGGCCTCGGCGACCGCCCCCGAACTCGACTTCGCGAAGTACCCGGCCGTCAACGCCAAGCGCTACGTCTCCTACAACTACGACAACAACGGCCGCGCCTTCTTCCGCGCCGGCGGCTACTACTGCTCCATCGGCCAGTACCCCGGCCGGGTCGCCTGCAAGGGCTTCGTCGCCACCGCCCCGGCCGGGACCCAGGGCGTGCTGCTGAACAACTCGCAGGGACCGTGGTGGATCACCCCGGGTGGTCTTGCCGCCCCGAATATCGACCTGGTGCCCAACGCGCACTTCCGCGCCCCGGTGCTGCCGGTGAAGCGCAGCATCAACATCTACGACGTCACGTGCGCCCGCCCGCGGACCCACGTGGTGTCGTGCACCTCGCGGGGTCGCGCCTTCGTCATCAGTCCCAAGTGGCACAAGTTCGTCGGGCCCGCCGACGTCCGCAATCCGAACCCGCCCGCGGACAAGCTGCCGAAGTCGTTGCGGTAGAACGCGAAACCCCCCGTCGGCGCGCCGCGCCGTCGAGGGGTTCCGCTGGATCGTCGGTGGGTTAGCGGACGGGCACGCGCTGGCTGCTCGACGTGACCAGTTGGGGTGCGCCAAACGGGAGATTGGGTGCCTTGAAATCGCAGCGGCCGAAGACGTTGTACGCACCGGGCGCCAACTTCTCGGTGCTGACCGTCAGCACCGGGCCCTTGCCGCTCGTGCGATAGACCTTACCGCCGGGCCCGCCCGGAGCAGCGTTGGAATTCTTCGCCTGGCGCGTCAGCGCGCAGGTGTAGGTCCAGCCCTTCCGCACCGGCAACGGCTTGGCAGTCATCACGATCGTTTGCTGGCTCGACCGGAACTTGATGGTGGTCAGTTCCGTCGGACGATAGTTCGGAGCGGCGTCGGCGGTGCCGACTGCCACGAGGGTGGCGGCGACACCCACGCCGGCGGCGAATAGGGCGGGAAAGGCGAATTTCATCTTCGTCATGCCGGAAGATTAGCAACGCGGACCGGCGGTGTTGGCCGGACGGTGGTAACGATTGCCCACTTCGGGCCTTTAAACGAAAGCCGCCGCCCGGGAAAACCCCGGCGGCGGCTGTTCGTGATGGGTGCGGCTTACTCCGCGACGACGGCAACCTCGAGGTTGGCGGCGACGTTCGAGTGCAGCTTCACGGTCACCGGGTAGGTGCCGATGGCCTTGATGTGGCCCTTGGGCAGTTCCACGCTGCGCTTGTCGACCGACGGGCCGCCAGCAGCCTTGATGGCGCTGACGACGTCACCGACGGTGATCGAGCCGAACAGCTTGCCCGAGTCGTGGGTCTTCACACCCAGCGACACCGACGACAGGCCCTCGAGGGCCTGCTTCAGCTCGTTGGCGTGCTCGACGTCGCGGACCTCGCGGGCGTCCTGCGCGCGCTTGATGCCTTCGACCTGCTTCTGCGCGCCCTTGGTGGCGACAATCGCCAGGCCGCGGGGCAGCAGGTAGTTGCGGCCGTAGCCGTCCTTGACCTCGACGGTGTCGCCGGCGACACCGAGGTTCTCGACGGGGGCAGTCAGGATGAGCTTCATCAGTCTGTCTCCCTTCCTGCTCAGCGACCCGTCGAGGTGAACGGCAACAGCGCCACCTCGCGCGAGTTCTTGACGGCGATCGCGATATCGCGCTGGTGCTGCACGCAGTTACCAGTCACGCGACGCGACCGAATCTTGCCGCGGTCCGACAGGAACCGGCGCAGCAGCGCGGTGTCCTTGTAGTCGATGACCTGGCCCTTGTCCTTGCAGAAGCTGCACGCCTTGGCCTTGACGACCTTTTCGACGCGGGGCTTCCGTCCCTTTTGCTTTGCCATGTATTACTCCAGATAGATCTCAGAAAGGTGGTTCGTCGCCGGCACCGGAGGCCGGGGGCGCGCTGCCCCACGGGTCCTCGTTCGCCGCGGGCTGGCTCGGCGCCGGACGGCCACCGCCGCCAGACGCGCCGAAGCCGCCACCGCCGCCACCGCGCGAGGCGCGCGTGACCTTGGCCGTGGCATACCGCAGCGAGGGGCCGATCTCGTCGACGTCGAGCTCGTACACCGTCCGCTTCTCACCCTCGCGAGTCTCGAAGGAGCGCTGCTTGAGACGACCGGAAACGATGACGCGGGTGCCCTTGGTCAGGGACTCCGTCACGTTCTCGGCGGCCTCGCGCCAGATGTTGCACCGCAGGAACAGCGCCTCGCCGTCTTTCCACTCATTGGTCTGACGGTCGAAGGTGCGCGGCGTCGACGCCACCGTGAAATTGGCGACCGCGGCACCGGACGGCGTGAAACGCAGTTCCGGGTCGGCCGTCAGGTTTCCGATGACGGTGATAACCGTTTCTCCAGCCATGTGCTTCCCCTCGAGGTTCGTGGTGTCGGTTGGTGCGACTCGTGCTCGACGTGCCGGTCCAGCCTGGGTTTAGCGCCCAGCCTAAGGAGCGGCACCGACATGTGCGAGCGTTACGCGCAGACGCGCACGCTCACTTGCGCAGGACCTTGGTCCGCAGAACCGACTCGTTCAGCTTCAGCTGACGGTCGAGCTCGTTGACCGTGTCCGGCTTGGCGTTCAGATCGATGACGGCGTAAATGCCCTCGGCGTGCTTTTCGATCTCGTAGGCAAGACGGCGCTTGCCCCAGATGTCGACACCATCCACCGAACCGCCATCAGAGCGGACAACATTGAGGAAGGTATCCAGGGAGGGGGCGACGGTGCGCTCGTCCAGGTTCGGATCGAGAATGACCATCAATTCGTAGTGACGCATAAGACCACATCACCTCCTATGGGCTAATCGGCCACGGACGGTCCGCGGCAGGAGGGTCGCCTGCGTCGGCAACCGCTCCAAGATACATGAAGACGGGTTGACCTGCGAAATCGTGGGGTGGGGTGCTCCGCTAACCTGTACCGCATGTCAAACGACGTGACCTTCGGGCCGCTGGACCGCACCCGGCGCGGCGAGGCGGTGCTGGCCGCCGTCGTCTCGGTGCTGTTCACCTGCCTGGCGATGGCTTGGAGCTTCCACGCCAAGGTGAAGTGCGCCGGTGCGCCGTTCAACGCGGAGGGGCGCTCGCGTCGCTGGCCCGTCGGCGATCCGCACGCCATCATCCCCTGCTACAACGACCAGATGAACCTGTGGTTGGGGCGCGACATCAACAACCACGTCTTCCCCTACATCCACGGCGCCATCACCGAGCACGGCCACCTCGTCGGCGGCTCCGTCGAATACCCGGTGCTCTCCGGGATGTTGATGTGGCTGGGGGCGATCGGCGCGCACACCGACCTGGACTTCTTCATCCATTCGGCGCTGATCCTGGCCCCGTTCGGCATCGTCGTCACGCTGCTGCTGGTGTACCTGGTCCGCTGGTGGGCGCTGCTGTGGGCCGCGACCCCGCCGCTGGTGCTCTACGCGTTCCACAATTGGGAGCTGCCCGTCGTCGCCACGTGCGTCGGCGGCATCGCCGTCGTCGCGTGGGGGGCCTCGCTCGACGCCGACGGGAACCCCCGACTGTCGGTGCGGACCGCCGCGGTATGGGCGGCGGTGCTGTTCGGCATCGGGTTCAGCCTCAAGCTCTATCCCGGGTTCTTCGTGCTGCCACTGGCCATTTACGTCCTCACCCGCGGTGGCGGATTCGTCAGCCGATTCCGGTCGCCCAAGGATGTGCCGGCCGACCTGGATTGGCGCGGCTTCTTCTACACCGCCGGTGCCGCGACCGCGACGGTCACACTCACCCAGGCGCCGTTCATGATCCTGGGTTGGGCGGGGTGGCGCGGGTCGCTGTCCTTCCAGGGCAAGCGCAAGTCCGACATCGACACCAACTCCATTTGGTACTGGGGCCTGCGCCATCTGACGGGCGGGCAGACCGATCTCTACAACACGATCGTCGGGATCGCGTCGCCGCTGCTGATCGTCGCGTCGTTCATCCTCGCCGTGTGGCTGGGCTGGCGGGTGTACCGCCCGGGCATGACGACGATCGGGGTCTACCCGTGGATCGGTGTCTGCGGTGCGATGCTCGCCGGGTTCATGGTGTTCCACAAGGTGCACTCGCCCCAGTACACGCTGTGGATCCTCCCGTTCTTCGTGCTGCTGAACGTGCGGTGGCCGGTGATCGTGGCCTACCTCGTCGCCGACCTGTCGCTGGACCTGACGATCTTCCGCCTGTTCGGGATCCTCAACAACCCGACCCACCCGCCGATGAAGTGGTGGGTGATCGGCGGGGTCAACTTCGGCGTGTGGGTGCACGCGGCGCTGTTGGTCTACCTGATCTTCGCCTTCGTCAAGGCGACACCGCGAGAGCCGTTGGCGTCGTTCGGCTTCCGGGTGCCGCAGCGCCGGGCGCTCCTGTCGGATCGCGGCGCGGTAGCGGTGCCCGCGACGTAGGCTCGACCCATGACGCTCTCGGATGTCGCCCTTGTCATCGCGTTGGTCGCCGCCGTGCTGGCGGCGCTGCTGCACGTCTTCATCTTCTACCTGGAGGCGCTGGCCTGGACCTCGCCGCGCGCCCGGGCAGTCTTCGGCACCAGCGCCGACGAGGCGCAGGCCACCAAGGAGATGGCCTACAACCAGGGCTTCTACAACCTCTTCCTCGCGGTGGTCACCATCGTCGGCGTGCTGTTCCGGCTCATCGGCGACCACGCTGCGATCGGTGACGCGCTGATCTTCGCGGGTGCCGGTTCCATGCTGGCGGCCGCGTTGGTGCTGGGCCTGTCCTCGCCGGCGCACCGGGGAGCCGCACTCAAGCAGGGGCTGTTGCCGGGGATCGCCGTCGTCGCGCTGCTCGTCGCCGTCCTGGCGTGAGCGACTGGCTCGGGGATGATGTCCTCGAATACGGGCCGGTGAGCCTGCGACTGCTGTCGTCCGACGATGCCGAGGCCTTGAGTGGACTCGTCGGCGATCCCGAGGTGTTCCGGTGGTCGCCGGGGGTGCCCACCAATGTCGTCGAGGCGCGGGACTTTGTGGACGCGGCGCTGCGGGCGCGCGCGGCCGGGACGCGGCAGGCGTACGCGGTGCTGCGCGACGGTCTGGTGGTCGGGTCGACGAGTTACTACGAGATCGATCCGGAATCGCTGTCGGTCTCGGTGGGCTACACCTTCTACACCGAGTCCGCCCAGGGGACGGTGGTCAACCCGATCAGCAAGTTCCTGTTGCTGCGCAACGCTTTTGATGACCACGGCGCGGTGCGGGTGGTGTGGCACACGCACGAGAACAATGCCCGCTCCCGCGCGGCGATCGCCAAGCTCGGCGCCCGCTTCGAAGGTTTGCTGCGCAAGCACCGCCGATTCGGGGACGGGTGGCGCACGACCGCCCAGTACGCGATGACCGATGAGGACTGGCCCGACGCAAAGGCGCGACTGCTCGAACGCATCGGATAGCTGACAGAAACGGCCGAGAATAGGGCCCTCGAGGGCAATATGCCCTCGACCCCCTCGGATTCGGCCGTTTCTGGCAGCAGTCAGCGGGGACGACGGTCGCCGCGGAGGCGATGGCGGTCGGCCCGGGTGAATTCGCGGATGTCGTTGAGGACTTCGCCCCAGCCGTAGACCACGTCGTCGTAGGTCAGCCGCATGGTGAACCAGCGCCCGACGAGAGACTTCCGGTCGCGATAGCGGTCGTACCGGTAGGCGTCTCGGTCCGCGGCGTGGAATTCGAAGCTGTCGCATTCGACGAGCAGCCGGCCGATCCGCAGATCGGCATGGCCGTGGAAGGAGGCGACTTCCGGTTGTACGACGACCTTGAACCCTTCGCCGCGCAACCGGACCCGGGCAATTGATTCGGTTCCGGATTGGGACCTGCCGTCGCATTTGCGCAGCATGCGCTCCACCGCCGGTGGGACGCAGGGCATGCAGCCGCGGAGTTCCTCGACGGAGACCGCCCGTCGCCGCAGCACCGAATCAGCAATCGCGACCCAGTAGTCCTCGGGGACACAACGGGCGGCACACAGCAGCGCGTGCGGGATGTCGTCGACCGCTTGGTCGACGGGACAGGGCCCGCCGTATCCGCGGCAAGACGCGCGCGCCGGTCCGTGGTGTCTGCTCAGGCGGATGTGGAGGCGTGTCTTCCCCGGCGGTACCCAGAGTCCGTGCTTGTCCAGGGCGGAGACGCAGGTCAGCGCGCCGCCCTTGCGGACCGCGGTCACCGCGTCGGGATCGGCACGGTCCCGGGCATACCAACCCCGCCGCACGGGGGTCAGCCTTCCCTCCCGGACCGCCCGCTTGATCTGGACGTCGGAGAAGCCGCGCCCGATCAGGGTTCTTCGTGTGTACACCCCGAAATCCATGTCCCTTGGACGCACGGAACCGGCTGGATGGTTCCCTCAGCTTGCCGAGGCGACCTGGGAGGGGGAGCGGCCCATATGAGGCGGCAGCGGCTCGTCGAGCTCCGCCGGCTCGTCATAGTGCTCCCACACAATGTGCAGGCACACGCCGACCACTGCGATGATCCGGATGACCACCGCCAACGGGTAGAACTGCGGCGGGAGCCAATGGTGGTCGGCGGCGAGGAACACCCCGGCGCGCGGCACCCAGGTCAACGCCTCGACGAGCATCCAGGCCATCAGGACGCGGCTCGACCGCACCGCCAACACGGCCAGCGGGACCAGCCACAGCGCGCTCTGCGGGCTCCACGCCTTGGCGACGATCAGCACCCCGGCAAGCAGCAGGAATGCCACCTCGTACACGGTGAACGGGCGGGGGGCGCGGATCACCAGCGCGGTGATCGTCGCGACGACCGCAAGGACCAACACCAAGGAAATGATGTTGACCACGGTCACGTTCAGGTTGATCTTCGTCAGGATGGCCAGCGCGCCGTAAACGCTGTCGGGTTCGGGGGCGCGCGCGGTCCAGAACCGCCAGTAGAGCGCCCAGCCGTCAGTCGCCCCGAACATCGGGACCAGGTTGACCACCAGCCAGGTCGCGAAGGTGGCGACGAAGGTCCGCAGCAGGCCGTCGCGGGACACCGCGCTCCCGGCGATCCAGGTCAACACGATGGCGAACAAGACCAGCAGCGGCCACATCGCCGTTGTGCACGCCAGGCCGAACAGGATGCCCGCCGGCCACCACCGCCGCCGGTCCCAGGCGAGCAGGCCGGTCATCACCAGCATCACGGTCAACAGGTCGAACGAGGTGAATGCGTGCACGACGATCACCGGGGACAGCGCGGCAACCCAGACGAACCAGCGCCGCTCGTCGGAAATCTTGACCAGCGCCCAGATCGTCACCAGCCAACACAGGGCCAGCACGATCGCGACGATGGTGAAGAAGACGACGGGGCTGATCGCCGACGGCACGCCCCAGCGCTCGTGCAGCCCCTGCCACTCACCGGTCAACCAGGCCGCGCCGTACGCGAAGAAGCCGATCCCCACCGGGTCCTCGAGGCGGTGGGTGCTGGTCTTGCCGTCGGCATGCTCCTGCCACGACGTCCAGTACGGCAGCCCGTCGGCGAGATGTTTGCGGGTATAGGTCGGCGGGATTCGGGTGAAACACAGCGAATACCACTCGCGCTGGTTGTCCCAGTTGAGGCGCTTGCCGTCGTCGGCGGACCGGTACTTGGGGTCGGTGGCCGACGTGGAGCCGCCCGCGGCGGACGGCTTTGCCGGGGTCTCCTGAAGGCAGGCGGTCTTACCCGACCATCCGAGCGCCAGCCCGAGTAGGGCGAGGGCGAACAGCACCCGCAGCGCCGACATCCGCGACCGGCCGATGGCGGCATGGCGCCCCACGGGCCCGCCGATCCGGGCCGAGCCGGGGGCGACGAGTGGGTCGTCGATCGACGGTGACCACCGTCGTACCGACTTGTCGTGGTCGGGTGCCAACGGCACGGGTGAGTTCACGTGACCCCCGAGCCCGTGTCAGTAGTCGTCGCGGTAACTGCGAGGACGCCGCTGCGGTTGCTGCTGGCGTCGCTGCTGCTGGCGCTGGCGCGGGGGACGACCACCGGGCGCCGGCAGGGTGATGCCCGGGGCGATGGTGATCCGACCGTCATCGCCCTCGCCGGGCAGGCGCGGCCGCTCATTGTCGTCATCGTCGCGCGACCGGGGCGTGTACTTCGGTGCCGGGGGCGCCTCGTACGGAACGCCGGCTTGACCGCCGACGGCCTCGGGCGTCGGGAGATTCTTGATCTCCTTGCCCTCCAGCGCACCGTCCATCGCGGCCTTCCAGATCTGCGCCGGCAGACCCGAGCCGTACACCGGGCCGCCCCACGGGGTCTTCAGCGCGGTGCCCTTGTCGGTGCCGACCCAGACCGCGGTCGAGAGCTGCGGGGTGTACCCGACCATCCACGCGTCCTTGTTCTGGCCGGTGTCGCCGAGCTGCGCGGTGCCGGTCTTGGCGGCCGACGGGCGCGAGCCCAGCGTCGGGTCGCTCAGGCTGTTGCCGTTGGAGTAGGCGGGGATCGGCGCGAGGGCGGCGGTCACGTTGTCGGCGACCTTGGCCTCGAAAACGCGCTTGCCGGCGTCGGGCTTGCGGTTGAACAGCACCACGCCGTCGTTGTTCTCCACCTTCGTGACGAAGTGCGGCTTGCGGTAGATGCCCGACGCGGCGAGCGTGGCATAGGCCGACGCCATGTCGAAGACGCGGGAGGCGTACTGGCCGAGGACGACGCCGCCCTCGGTGCCGCCGTTTTTCTCCTGCAGCGTGTGGGGGATGTCGCCGAAGCTCTCCGCGACACCGGCCTTGTGCGCCGCGTCCGCGACGGCCTGGGCCTGCCCGTTGAGGTCCATCATCAGCCGGTAGTAGACGGTGTTGAGCGACATCTTCATCGCCGTCGCCAGGTTGCACGAGCCGCAGGACTCGCCGTCGGAGTTGGTGACCTTCAGTCCGCCGGTGCCCTCATACGGCGCCGAGCTGTAGATCTTCGACAGCGGGATGCCCTGCTCGAGCGCGGCGACCAGCGCGAACACCTTGAACGACGACCCGGTCTGCAGGCCGGCGTTCGCGTAGTCCCAGCCCTGGCCGTCCTTGCCGCCGTAGTAACCGCGAACGCCGCCGGTCGCGGGATCGATCGAGACGATCCCGGTGCGCGTCGTCTTCGGGTAGTCGGCGAGCTTGGAGTTGGCCGCGTCGACCAGCGACTTCTGGGTCTGCTTGTCGATCGTCGTGGTGATCTTCAGACCCTCGGTGCGGACCTGCTGCTCGGTGATGTTGAGCTCGCCGAGCTCGTTGAGCACCTGGCGGCGCACCAGGCCCATCGGACCGTCGTCCTGCGTCGCGCCGCCCTCGTTGTACTTCACGACCTTCGGGTAGACCATTTTGGCCCGGTCGGCGGCGGTCAGCACACCAATGGCCTCCATGCCGTTGAGGACGTAGTGCCAGCGCGCCTCGGCGGCTTCTCGGTTGGTCTCGGGGTCGTAGTTGGAGGGCGACCGGATCGACGCGGCCAGCACCGCCGACTCCGCCGTCGTCAGCTTGGACACCGGCTTGCGGAAGTAGGCCTGCGCCGCCGCAGACACACCGTAGGCGCCGCGGCCGAAGTAGATGGTGTTCAGGTACGCGGCCATGATGTCGTCTTTGGTCCACTCGTTGCTCATCTTGGTGGCGATGGCCAACTCGGTGAACTTGCGTTTGTACGAGTGCTCGTCGCCGACGAGGGCGTTCTTCACGTACTGCTGGGTGATGGTCGAGCCACCGCCGGCGTCCTCGCGATTGGTGAGGCGCCCGACGACGGCACGGCCCAGGCCGCGCACGGAGAAGCCGGAGTTGCTACGGAACTCGCGGTCCTCGGCGGCGATCACGGCGTCCTGCAACGACTTGGGGATCTCGCTGATCTTGACGTCGGTGCGGTTGCCCTCCGGTGGGATGACCTTGGTCATCACCTGGCCGTTGGAGTAGAGAATGTTGGCGACCTGGTTGTGCTTGATCTCACCCGAAGCCGGCACGTGGGCGAAGATGTAGGTGATCAGAAACGCCAAAATTCCGACGACGGCGATGATCGGCAGCGCGGCTCCGACGAGGCCCACGCCCCAGGCGATGCGCTTCTGCTTGGTCTCGGTCGCATGCTGGCGGGCAGTCGCCAACGACTTGCTGGCCGCCGAGCCCGATTTGCCGCTTGAGCTGGGGGTTCCGCCCTTCGGTGAACCGGTGGAGCTGGTCATCTAGTCGCCTTTCGGTGTGCCGCGCGGCGCACTGTCGAATCTATGACAGGCCGCGGTCGGCGCAAGGATCACTTAGCCATTTTACGCGTTCGCGTCGGCTGCGATTTCAGGCCGGAAACGTAGGAGCGGACCAAATGGTTCCAATGGCAGCTGCGGCACACCTCGACGACGTGCACCGAGAAATCGGTGTGTTTGCGGGCGAGCTGCTCCAGTTCGGCGGCCGAGCGCGCCGACCCCGACGCCTGTCCGAGCCGGTCCCCGAAAACCCAGGACACCAGCGTCAGGTTCTCCTTGCGGCAAATCGGACAGGAGATGTCCGACGGGGCGCCGTGGAACTCGGCGGCGGTGAGGAGATAGGGATTGGCGTCGCACACCTCGCCGATGCCGATCCGGCCCGAGTTGACCTCGGCCAGCCGCGCGCGGCGGCGCAGGGAGTAGTCGACGACCTGTCGGGCCGCCGCCTCCCCCCACGTGGCCGGGTCCGGGCTGGGTGCTGCCATGGGGACGAGACTACCCGCGTGCCTCTCGGCTGCGGGGAGGTCGGTGAGGGTCGGGGTGATCCTCCCCACCGGAGTGGCATCCGAATATATCGGTGCGATACATTTGAATGCAGCATCGATCTGATGGCTCATCGTGATAGGCGCGACCGCACGGTTTCGTGCGGCCTAGAGGAAGGGAGAGGGTGTGCTCGAACTGGCAATCCTCGGACTCTTGCTCGAATCGCCGATGCACGGGTACGAGCTGCGCAAGCGGCTCACCGGCCTGCTGGGTGCGTTCCGGGCGTTTTCGTACGGTTCGCTCTACCCCACGCTGCGCCGGATGCAGGCCGATGGATTGATCGTCGAAGACACGACTCCCGACGGCACGAAGGTGCGTCGCGGTCGTCGGGTCTACGAGTTGACCGAGGCCGGCAAGGTTCGTTTCAACGAACTGGTCGCCGACACCGGTCCGCAGAATTACACCGACGACGGCTTCGGTGTGCATCTGGCGTTCTTCAGCCGCACCCCGGCTGTGGCGCGGATGCGCATTCTCGAGGGCCGCCGGCGGCAGGTCGAGGAACGGCGGGAAGGGCTGCGCGACATGCTCGGCCGGTCCAACCGGGCCGACGACCGCTACACCCGGCAGCTCCACGAGCTGAGCCTGGAGTCCAGCGAACGCGAAGTCCGCTGGCTCAACGAACTCATCGCGGCAGAAGCCTCTGACGCCGATGAATCCACAAGTAAGACAACGACGGCGAAGAAAGCTGCGTCGTCGAGAAGAAAAGGAGAGCCCGACCATGGGTGAGCCCAATAAGGTGCGTGTGGCCATTGTTGGCGTGGGAAACTGCGCTTCATCCCTGGTCCAGGGAGTCCACTACTACCGCGACGCCGACGAGAACGCGACCGTCCCCGGTCTGATGCACGTCAAGTTCGGTCAGTACCACGTGCGTGACGTGGAATTCGTCGCCGCGTTCGACGTCGACGCGAAGAAGGTCGGCTTCGACCTCTCCGAGGCGATCAACGCGTCGGAGAACAACACCATCAAGATCTCTGACGTTCCGCCGCTGAACGTCCCGGTCCAGCGCGGCCACACCCTCGACGGTCTGGGCAAGTACTACAAGGAGACCATCACCGAGGCCGACGGCACCGGCGTCGACGTGGTCCAGGCGCTGAAGGACGCGCAGGTCGACGTCCTCGTCTCCTACCTGCCGGTCGGCTCGGAAGAGGCCGACAAGTTCTACGCCCAGTGCGCCATCGACGCGAACGTCGCGTTCGTCAACGCCCTGCCGGTGTTCATCGCCTCCGACCCCGAGTGGGCCAAGAAGTTCGCCGATGCCGGCGTTCCGATCGTCGGCGACGACATCAAGAGCCAGGTCGGCGCGACCATCACCCACCGCGTGATGGCCAAGCTGTTCGAGGACCGCGGCGTCGAGCTCGACCGCACCTACCAGCTGAACGTCGGCGGCAACATGGACTTCAAGAACATGCTCGAGCGTGAGCGCCTGGAGTCTAAGAAGGTGTCCAAGACCCAGGCCGTGACGTCGATCCTCGACGGCCCGCTGGCCGGCAAGGTCTACGACAAGAACGTGCACATCGGCCCGTCGGACTACGTCCAGTGGCTCGACGACCGCAAGTGGGCCTACGTCCGCCTCGAGGGCCGCGCCTTCGGTGACGCCCCGCTGAACCTGGAGTACAAGCTCGAGGTCTGGGACTCGCCGAACTCGGCCGGCATCATCATCGACGCCGTGCGCGCCGCGAAGATCGCCAAGGACCGTGGCCTGGGCGGCCCGATCCTGCCGGCCTCGGCCTACCTGATGAAGAGCCCGCCGGAGCAGATCGCCGACGACATCGCGCGTCAGCAGCTCGAGGCCTTCATCATCGGCGCCGAGTAAGAACGCCGAGTACGAACCCCGGGCTTCACGCCCACCCGAGACTCCCGGCCAGTGCGGCCGGGGGTCTCGTCGTTTCCAGTCCCGGCCAGGGGTGCGGGCGACTGTGTTAGAACCGAACAGTGCCTTTCGACGCAGCGAAGTACGGGCCGTGGGCCGTGATCACCGGCGGTTCGGAAGGGGTCGGGCGCTGCTTCGCGCTGCGGCTGGCGCAGGCCGGGATCAACCTGGCGCTGGTGGCGCGCAAACCCGAACCGCTCGAGGAGGCCGCGCAACTGTGCCGGGAGTACGGCGTGGGGGTCCGCGTGCTGGCCACCGACTTGGCCGACCCGTCGGCCGCCGACCAGGTCGCGGCGCTCGTCGACGACGTCGAGGTGGGCCTGCTCATCCACAACGCCGGCGCCAACTCGCACAGTGCGGAATTCCTCGACGGTGATCTCGAAGCCTTCGGCGCGGTCGTCGACCTCAACATCACGACGCCGATGGCGCTGGTGCACCACTTCGGCGCGGGTATGCGCGAACGCCGCCGCGGCGGCATCCTCCTCGTCGGGTCGTTGTCGGGATACCTCGGCTCGACCCGCCATACCGTCTACTCGGGGGTGAAGGCCTTCGGCCGGATGTTCGCCGAGAGCCTCTGGTTGGAGCTGCGCGACTACGACGTCGACGTCGTCGAACTGGTCCTCGGCGTCACCCGCACCCCGGCGATGGCCCGCGTCGGACTGAGCTTCGACGTGCCGGGGATGACGGTCTCCGAACCCGACGACGTGGCGCGCGAGGGCCTCGACGCGCTGGGTTCCGGGCCGATCCACGTCATCGAGGCCCACCGGCGGCTCGCGGAGGCGCACAGCAACCCCGACCGGGCCGTGACGGCCCTGCGCAACGACCAGGCGATGCGCAAGCTGATGGCCCAGACTGAAGCGCACCGCCGATGAGACTGGGACTGTCGACGCCGATCGTCACCGCCCAACCCGGGCTGGTCAACGAGTGGGAGTTGACGGCCGGACCCGACGAGCTGGTCCGCGTCGCGCAGGCCGCCGACGACCTGGGCTACGACCACCTCACCTGCTCCGAGCACGTCGGGGTGCCCGCCGCCGATGCCGCCGAGCGCGGCGGGGTCTATTGGGACCCGCTCGCGACGCTGTCCTTCCTTGCCGCCCACACCCGCCGGATCCGGCTGGCGACCTCGGTGTTGGTCCTGGGCTATCACCAGCCGCTGGCGATCGCCAAGCGCTACGGGACGCTCGACGTGCTCAGCGGCGGACGTCTGGTGCTGGGTGTCGGCGTGGGCTCGTTGGCGCCGGAGTTCGACCTGCTCGGCGCGGACTGGGCGGGGCGCGGCGCCGTCGCCGACGAGCGGCTGGCGCAGCTGCGCGCCTGGTGGGGACGCGGATCGGTGGACGGGTTCACCGTCGAACCGCATGCGACGTCCACGACTCCCACGATCTGGGTCGGCGGCCGGACCCGGCGGTCGCTGCGGCGTGCGGTCGAGTTCGGCGCGGGCTGGGTGCCGTTCGGGTTGGGCGGGGCGCAGCTGCGCGAGTTCCTTGCCGCCGCCGAAGCGCCGTCGGGATTCGAGGTGCTGTTGTCGCCGGGGCCGCTGCTGGACCCGGCCGGCGACGCCGACGGGGTGCGCTCCCGGTTGGCCCGCCTGCGCGACCTGGGTGCCACCGTCGCGGTGTGCAAGGTCGCCGGCGACGACGTGGCACACTATTGCGACCAGTTGGCCGCGCTGCACGAGATTGCGGAGGCACTGTGACCGATCCGGTGACCGAACGGCTCGACCGGCTGGAACGCACGGTCGCGGCCTTGCGCGACCAGGTCGAGATCGGGCAGCTGATCGCGGGCTACGGGCCGCTCGTCGACGCGGGTGACGCCGACGCCATCGCCGCGATGTGGACCGTCGACGGCGGGTACGACGTCGAGGACTGGTCGATGGGCAGCCGCGAGGAGGTCCGGGACATGGTCGCCTCCGAGGCCCAACAAGGTTTGATCGCGCGGGGGTCCTCGCACTTCCTGGGCCCGGCGCGCATCCGCGTCGACGGCGACACCGCGGTCGCGGTGTGCGAATCGCTCCTCGTCGTCCACCGCGACGCCCGGTTCCTCGTCGCCCGGGCCAGCGCGAACCGATTCGACCTGGCCCGCGTCGACGGGCGGTGGCAGATCGCCCAACGCACCACCCGCACGCTCACCGGCGACGAACGCGCCCGGCTGCTGCTGGGGGCCGCCGCACCGGAGGCGTAGTCGTCGTCGGCCGTCATTCGCCTGTCGGCGCGGTGGCCTAGGTTTGAGCCATGGGGTTGTTCAACCGCAAGCGCGGTGGGTCGTTCGCGCAGGCCGCGGCGGCGGTGATCAAGCAGAACGTGGGGCACAACGGTGACCGATCGCTGCCGGACCGGGTGGCCGAATACATCGAGACCGGCGCGGGGGAATCGTCGGTGTTGGCGGAGATCGCCGCGGCCCAACCGGGCTACTGGACGTCGCAGTGGATGGATGACGAGCGCCGGGCGCGCCAGCGGTTGTATGCCCAACTCGACCAGGCCCCGGCCGAGCAGGGCTGGCGCTGGGCCCGGGTCACCGGCGCGACGACCCGGCACTTCACGCCGTCGCTCGAGCCGATGGCCGGCGGCGACCGGGTCGAGTGCCTCGTCGACGACCTGACCCGCTCGTATCACTTCGCAGTGGTGGACGCGAAGCGACGAGAGTCGGTACCCGTGCACTTGGCGACGCTGGAGGCCATCGTCGAGGCCGGCGGCGGGCAGCGCGGCGATGTGGTGACCGCGGTGTTCCGTCCCGGGCGCGGCGCCACCACCTACTCGACCACGCGCACCCTGGTGCGCACGCTGCCCGACTATCCGGCGGCGGTCGCCGATCGCGGCGCGGCGCTGGGGTCGCTCGCCCTCGACGCCCCGGGCGGGTTGCGCGCAGACATCCTGGACAACCTCGCCCCCGTTGCCGACGCGGCGCTCGCCGATTTCGCGCCCGCCGTGGCCCGCTACCTCGTCGACGGGTCGTCGACGATCCTCACCGCGGCGACGGCGACAGCCCGCCGCTGCCCGGTCGGGCCCCTGTCGGCGGCGCTGCGCGAGATCGCCGCCACGGCCAAACGCGGCCGCCAACTTCGCGCCCTCGATGCGCTGTGGCAGCTCGATGCGGCCGACGGCGATCGGGACTGGGCGGCCGACATCGTCGCCGGGATCGACTCGGATCCGGCCCGCGACCTCACCGCGTCGTGGGCGGCCACCGCGTCGATCCCCGACCCGACACCGCCGCCCCCACCGAGCGCACCGGTTGTGATCGACTGGTCGTTCCCGGTGACGCCGGAAGTCACGGCGGCGCTGCAGACCCTGCAGCGCGGCGTGAACAAGGCGACCAGTTATCTGAAGCATCCCTACTTCGACGATGCCGCCTTGGCTGACATCGTGCGGGAGTCGCGGACGCCGCAACCGCCTCGGCGGTTCCGGGGCGAATCGCGGTACATCGATTCCGGCGACCTCGTCGAGGCCTACGCGGCGACGCCGGGGGTGACCGCCGCGAACATGATCACCGTGCTGAACCGGCTCGGCCAACTGGTCACGTGGCGCGGGGAGGAACTCCACCGCCTGGCCGCAACGACTCTCGCCGATCTTCGGGACCGCACCGGGGAGCCCACCATCGCGCAGACCATCGCCATGCTCGACGGCCTCGGATTCAACGGGGCCGCCGTCGTCGCCGCCTCCGGGTGGGAAGGGTGCCTGTCCGGGTGGCCCGACGACGAGGTCGCCGCACTGGTCGCCGCCCACGTCGACAAGTACGTCGCCGTCGCCGAGAACGGCGGGCAGGACTGGTGGAGCGACAGCAGCACGACGGCGCTGACCCTGCTCGCGCTGGCGGCGCCGTTGCCGACCGGGGCCGCCGACGCGGTGTACCGGTTGGCCTTCGCCGGTCCGCGGGACCGGCGGGTCAATGCCCGTCGGGCGTTGGCCAACGATCCGCGGCGGCATCAACGGGTGGTCGCGGCACTGCGCTCGTCGGCGATCGACACCCGCGTGATCGCCGCGGAGTGGCTCGCCGAGTTCGGCACCGCCGACGACATCGAGGTCCTCGACGCCCGCTATCACGCCGAGCGCACCGACCGCGGCAAGGATGCGGTGCTCACCGCGCTCGCGGCGCTGGGGCGTTCGCCGAACCACTACCTCAACCGCGAAACCCTGTCGGCCCAGGTCGCGAAGTCGACAGCGCCCGGGCCCGCCTGGCTCGACTGGGAAGCCGCCCCCACGGTGCGGTGGTCGGGTGGCGGCGAGCCCGTCGACGAGGCAACGCTGCGCTGGCTCGTCGCGTCGACGGTGAAGGCGAAGAATCCCGAACCGTCGGTGTCGCTGCGCTACTACCTGGGCCTGCTGGACGCGGCCGATGCCGAGCGCTTCGCCGACTGGCTCCTCGACGCGTGGTGCGCACAGGAGAACAGCGTCGCCGACAAGGGGATGCTCGCGATCTGCGCGGCCGCATGCCGCGCCCACGCGGCACCCGTCGCCGAGCACTACATCCGCACCTACTACGGCTGGCGCGCCGCGCAGTGCAAAGCGCTGTTGGCCATGCTCGGCTGGGTTGACGACCCGTCCGCCGCGCAGCTGCTGCTGTCCATCGCCACCCGGTTCCGGACCGCGGGAATCCAGAAGACGGCCGGGGGACGGGTCGACGAACTCGCCGAACGCCGCGGATGGTCGTCGGCCGAACTCGCCGACCGCACCGTGCCCGATGCGGGATTCGTCGGCGGTGAGCTACTCCTCGACTTCGGCCCGCGCCGCTTCCACGCCCGCATCGCCACCAACGGGACGGTCGCCCTTTTCGACGACAACGGGGCGCGGCTGAAATCCCTTCCCGCACCGCGCATTTCAGATGACGAGACGGCGGCCGCCGAGGCCAAGAAGGCGCTGTCGGCGGCGCGTCGAACCGTGAAAACCGCGGTGAAGCAGGCCACCGAGCGGCTCTACGAAGCGATGTGTGCCGAACGGGCGTGGTCGGCCGACGACTGGAACCGCTACCTGCGCGGCCACCCTATCGTCGGGATCCTGGCACAACGCCTGGTCTGGATCGCCGACGACGGCACGGCATTCCGACCCCTCGACGACGGCACGCTGACCGACGTCCACGACGACGAGGTCACCCTGTCGGCGGGCGCGACGGTCCAGATCGCGTCGGCCGCCGTCCTCGACGGCGACACCGTGGCGCGGTGGGCGACCCACTTCGACGACTATGACGTCGAGCCGTTGTTCGGACAGTTCGCGCCGGTCTACCGCCCACCCAATCCGCAAGCGCGATCCGTCGACGACTTCACCGGCCACCTGCTGGGGATGTTCGCCCTGCGGTCCGCGGCCACCAAGCGCGGGTACGAGCGCGGGGAAACCGGCGACGGCGGGGTCGTCTTCGACTTCCAGCGCACCTTCCCGATCCTGGGGATCACCGTGACCATCGGATTCTCCGGCGCCCAACAGCAGTTGAACGACGTCACCGTCGCGCTCAAACAGGTGACTTTCCGCGACTCACGCGGCTCGATGCGCCTGGGCGCGGTACCGTCGGCACTCCTGTCGGCCGCGGTGGCCGACGCCGCGGCCATCGCCGCACTGGGCGCCTACGAGCCGGACTGGGAGGACAAGGTGGACTACGCATGACCGATCCGCAAGGCGTGCTGCGCGCCCCGGCCGAACAGACCTACGCCGGTGAACTGAAGCGATTGGCCGAGGCCGACGCGGGGTCTGCCCGCCCGTCGGGCTGGCGGCTGAGCCCGCGCAGCGTGCGCAGCTTCATCGTCGGCGATCCCGCACTGGGGATCAGCCGCAAGTTCTACGGCGACGACCCGCTCGTCGAGCGCGCCATCGTCACGCTGATGAGCCAACGCGGCCTGCTCCTCGTCGGGGAGCCGGGAACCGCGAAATCGATGCTGTCCGAACTGCTTTCGGCGGCCATCTCCGGTTCGTCGCAGCGGGTGGTGCAGGGCAGCGTCGGAACCACCGAGGACAAGATCGCCTACACCTGGAACTATGCGCTGCTCATCGCCGAGGGGCCGAGCGAGCGCGCCCTGGTGCAGGGCCCGCTGTACCAGGCGATGGCGGCCGGGAGCATTTGCCGTATCGAGGAGATCACGCGCATCCAGCCGGAGATCTCCGATTCACTTATCGGCGTGCTGTCGGACAAATCCCTGCACATCCCCGAACTCGGCGACGATGCCGATGCGGTGCTCGGCGCGCGGCCGGGGTTCAACGTCATCGCCACCGCCAACCTGCGCGACCGCGGGGTGAACGAGTTGTCCAGCGCGCTCAAGCGGCGGTTCAACTTCGAGACGGTGGCCCCGCTGGTCGATCGCACACTGCAGGCCCGGCTCATTGCCGACCAGACCGCGGGCCTGCTCGACGAGGCCGGCGTGCAGGCGCGCCTCGCGCCCGACGTCGTCGAACTGCTCGTCGACGTGTTCAGCGACCTGCGGTCGGGGGCGACGGTCGAGGGCACCGCGGTGGCCGCGCCGGCGGCGGTCATGTCCGCCGCCGAGGCCGTCGCGGTCGGGTATGCCGCCGTGCTCGATGCGCACTACTTCGACGGCGGGGTCGCGACCGGGGCACATGTGGCGCGCCAGCTCCTCGGCACCGTCCTCAAGGACAACGCCGAGGACGGGCCCAAGCTCGACCAATACTTCGACATCGTGGTCCGCGGACGGGCGAAGAAGTCGAAGACGTGGGCGGCCGCACTCGACGGCCACCGCTCCTCACGGGGGTGAGGGGGACGTCGGTCCGGGCAGAGCCGTTGAACGCCAATGACATCCGCGCATTGGCGGCGCGGCTGGTCACTGCCGAACGGGTCATCATCGGGGTGCGCCACCATTCCCCGGCCTGCGCTCGCGCCGTGCATCTCGCGATCGAGAAGTACCGTCCCGCAGCGGTTCTCGTCGAAGGGCCGCGCTCGTTCAACCCGCTGATCGACGCGCTCACCGACAGCCGCACCCGCGCGCCGCTCGCCGTGTATGCCTATACCGAGTCCGCCGGCCGGGGCGCCGCGCGGTTTCGAGGGCTGGGTGCGTACTACCCCTTCTGCGATTTCTCACCCGAACTCGTGGCCTTGCGGGAGGCGCGCGCGGCCGGGATCCCGGCGTCGTTCATCGACCTCGACATCGCCGAACAGCATGCCGTGGTCAAGCGCGACGACGTGTCGGACATGCAGTGGGACGAGCGGCGGCTGCTGTTCAGCGAAACTCTGGTCGGGATGGCGCAGCGGTTGGGGTGCCGAGACACCGAAGAGCTGTGGGACCACCTCTTCGAGACCGACGTCGTCGATGCCGCCGAGCATTCCGCGCGCATGACCGCCTACTGTGCGCTGGCGCGGGCCGACAGCAATCCCGGCGAGCACAAGCGCGACGGCACCGACGCCCGCGAAGCGGAGATGGCGTGGCATATCCGGGAGGCCGTCGCCGAGGCTAATGGTCGGGGACCGGTGCTGGTCGTCGTCGGCGGGTACCACGCCGTCGCCCTGCCCGACCTGCTCGAGGACCCGCCGCCCCGACCGGTGATCAAGGCACCGTCGAGCCGGGCCGCGCTGATCCGCTTCACCTTCGAGCAAGTCGATTCGGTGAACGGTTATGCGTCGGGAATCCGGTCGCCCGGCTGGCGCCAACGGGCCTGGGAGGAGGGGAGGCGCAAGCGCACCGACCACCGGTCCCGTGCGGCGCGCGAGGTCCTGCTCGACGTCGCGCAGCGGTTGCGGGCGCGCGGCGTGCCGGCCTCGATGCCGACCGTCGTCGACGCCGCCGAACACGTGGAACGCCTCGCGGCGCTGCGCGGGCGCCCCGGGCCGACCCGGTGGGATGTGCGCGATGCGGTCGCGTCGACCTTTGTGAAAGGCGACATCGCCGTCGAGGGCATGGTGCCGCTCGCCGTTGCCGAAGCCGTCCTCACCGGGGACAAGGTGGGTCGGGTACCACCGGGCACCGCGACCCCACCCCTCGTCGCCGACGCACTGGCGCGGCTGACGGCGGCGCGCCTCGTCGTCGACGATCCGGCGCCGCGGGAACTGTCGCTCGCCGTCTACCGCCGCCCGGCCCACCGGCAGACGAGTCGGCTGCTCCACGGGTTGGCCCTGTTGGAGGTGCCGTTCGCCTCGCTGGTCGCCGGGCCGGATTTCGTCGTCGGGACCGGGTTGCACCTGATCAACGAGCGCTGGACGTATCGGTGGTCGCCGGGTACCGAGGCGGGTCTGGTCGAGGCGTCCCGGTACGGGAGCACGCTGCCCGAAGCGGTGGCCGCGTGTTTTTCCGAAGCGGTCGACGACTTCACCGGACACGCGGGCCGGGGTGCGGCCATGGCGGTGTCGTTGATCGCCCGCAGCTGCGTCATCGGGGTGCGCGACCTCGACGAGGAGCTGGCCGCCGCGGCGACGACCGCCATCGCCGACGAACCGTCGTTCTGCGCTGCGGCCGCCGCCTGCCACCAGTTGGCGATGCTGCACCGTGCGCGGGAACCGTTGGACGCCCGCGACTTTCCCGGGCTCGACGACTTGGCACGGATCGCGTTCCGGCGCGCGGACTACCTGGCCCGACTCCTGCCGTCGGAATCGCCGACCGAGATGGTGACCGCACTGCTGGCGATGCGGGATGCGCTGAGCGCAGAAAGCGGGGGCGAGTCGGGGGTTCTCGACCAACAGACCGACCGGGACGACTTCGGCGCCGTGGTCCGGTTGTTCGCGCAGACGCACGAGTCCGCGGAGGTCCGCGGCGCGGCAGCCGGTATCCGCTATACCGCCGGGGAGTCGACGGCCGAGGAGGTCGCCGACGCGCTGCGCGGCTCGTTGTCGGGAACGGTGCCGGTCGTCGAGGCGCTGCCGTTCCTCTCCGGGTTGATGCGCACGGCGCGCGAATTCGCCTGGCAGGAGCCACATCTCGTCGAAGTGGTCGGTGCACTGCTGGACGGGTGGACCGAGACGCAGTTCCTCGAGGCGCTTCCCGCCCTGCGATTGGCGCTGGCCGAGCTCACCCCGGCGGAGACCGATCGCGTCGCGGCCGTCGTGGCGGGGCGGTCGGGCCCAGTCGGCGGGAATGAGGGCCCAGTCGGCGGGAAAGAGGGCCCAGTCGGCGGGAATCGGAAGGTAGCCGATCGTGCGGCGGAACTCCTTGCCGCGCAAGGACTCTCCGGATGGTTGGGGGTGCCGTGAGCGAACTCGAACGGTGGCGTCTCGTACTGGGCGGCTTCGCCCGCGACCAACTCGGGCAGGCGCCCGGCGGCTCGGTCGAAGGGCGTCGCGGGGAAGCCTTGGACTACCTGTACCGGCACGCCTACGTCGGGCGCGACGTCGCACCGGGCGAGGACGAAAGCAACGCCGATCCCGACGAACTCGGCGACGAACCGACGAGCGGACTCGGCGCCTCGGCACCGCACGCCGTCGTCTGGCTGGGCGAGGTGCGCGACCTGTTCCCGCAGTCGGTCTGCGACGTCGTCACCGGGCACGCGCTGGATCGCTTCGGCCTCACCGACCTGCTCACCGATCCCGCACTCCTCGACCGGCTTTCGCCGAGCACCGAACTCCTCGCGCTGCTCCTGGGGCTGCGCCATTCGATGCCGCCGGAACTCGAGTCGAGCCTGCGGCGGCTCATCGCCGCCGTCGTCGACGACCTGCGCGCACGGCTCGAACCGGAGGTGCGCCGCGCCATGAGTGGGCCCAAGCGCAGCTTCGCCCATTCCCCGATCCCGGTCGCCGCGAACTTCGACGTCGCCGGCACGATCGCGGCCAACCTGAAGAACTATGACCCGCAGACCGGTCGGATCGTCGTCGAACGGTTGCGCTTCTTCGAACGCCACCGCCGTCACATCGCATGGGACGTCATCCTGTGCGTCGACCAGAGTGGCAGCATGGCCGACTCGGTCATCCACAGTGCGGTGATGGCGGGGATCTTCGCCGGGCTAGGGACGGTGCGGGTCAAGCTGGTGGTCTTCGACACCGCGGTCGTCGACCTCACTCCGATCGCCGACGACCCCGTCGACGTCTTGATGTCGACGCAGCTCGGTGGCGGCACTGACATCGGCGGCGCACTGCACTACTGCTCGACCCTGGTCACCAACCCCCGCAACACGGTGCTGGTGCTGCTGTCGGACTTCTGCGAGGGCGGCTCGCCGCACCGCCTGCTGCAGGTGACCGGCGAACTCGCCGACGCCGGCGTCCACCTGCTGGGCCTGGCGTCGTTGACATTGAAATCCGGCCAGGCCCAACCGTACTACGACCGCCAGACCGCCCAGCAGATGGCCGCAGCCGGGATGCAGATCGCCGCTCTCGACCCGCGGGGTCTGGCCGACTGGCTCGTCGGGGTCATGTCATGAGCAACCGAGCCGCGATTGCGGCCAGGTGTGCCCGATTCGACGACGAGGCGTGGGCGGCGCGCGCCAGTGCCGGACTGGTGCGGCGGGCCCGCAAGGATCTGGCGGCCGCCGTTCCGGTGGTGGTCGCCGACGACGCCGAGCTGGTCGTCGCGGTGGCCGGCGCGCACGTCCGGTTCGACGAAGCTGGCCCGGAGACGGCCCGGTGCGACTGCCCCGCCGTCGGGGTCTGCCGCCACCTCATCGCCGCCTGCCTCTGGTTGGGGACCGGGGTCCAGCCGGCGCCCGAGGCGGTGCCGGCGGCGGATGACGACACCGGGCCGACCCGCGCCGAACTGGCCCGCCACGAGGCGAGGGCACAGATGCGCACCGCTGTCGCAGCCTTGTTGAGCGAGATCGTCGCCGTCGGCATCGCGCACGCATCGGCGGCGACCGTGGAGCGCTGCTCGGCGGCGGCCATCTCGGCGCAGGTCGCCGAGCACTACCGGTTGGCGGCCGCGTTGCGCCGCATCGCCGATCATCTGCGCCGCATCGTCGCACGCACAGCCGGTGCCGGCGAGGCGCACGTCGCCGCCGACCTCGCGTCGACCCTGGCGCTGATCGGCGCGCTGGACGCGGTGCCGGTGGGGACGCCGCCGCCGGTCGACCTCATCGGGTTGGGGCGCACCGGCTACGAGAAGATCGCCCGGCTGTCGCTGGTCGGGCTGGGCAGCTATCCGTGGCAGACGGCGTCGGGATACCGGGGCCTGACGACCCTGTTCTGGTCGCGCGAGGACGGCCGGTTCCTCTCGTCGACGCTGACCCGCCCGGTCGCGACCGCACCGGGGTTCGACCCGGTGGCCGCGTATTCGTCGGCGCCGGTGTGGCCGGGGTTGGCGTCAGCGAGCCGGGCGGCCGGGGCCGAGATCGACCTCGCGCGGGCGCGGCGCAATCCGAACGGGCGTCTCTCCGGCGGCGATGACACCCTCGCCCAGCACGAGCCGGCCAGCTCGGCGGAACTGTTCGCGGCGCTGTCCCCGATCCGGCGGTGGGCCGACCTTTCCCATGCCGGGGAGCCGGTCGGATTGCTCGAACCCCGAGACGAACTGGGGGACTGGGTGGTGCTCGCCCCGACCGCGGCGCGCGAACCCCGCTTCGACGAGGTGCGCCAGCGGGTCGAGTGGCCGTTGATCGACTCCGTCGGCGCCGACGTCGTCGTTCGCCTGCGGTATTCGGAGTACACCGCGAACGCGGTGGCCCGGCTGCGGGCGGTGGCGTGGCAGCCGGAGCTGCTGGTCGTCGGACGGGTCGACCGCTCCGAGGAGGGACTGGCGCTGATGCCGCTCAGCCTGATCCGGCCGCACCTGTCGTGCGCCGACTCGCCGGTGGACTGCCTCTATTTCGACAAGCCGCACTCGAGGACGAGGAGCACGGCCGCGGCCACGCCTCGCGTCGGCGCGGTTGCCCCCGCGCCAACCCCGATCGAGGGCTTCCTCGCGTGGCTGCAGCGGATCGTCGAACGCGGAATCGCCCCGTCGCGCGCGCCGGGCGTCGCCGAGGAGCTGCGCCGGCGCCACCGGGAGTTGCGCGTGGCCGGGTTCACCGTGTTCCCGGCCGACGTCGACGTCGAGCCCGCGGTCCAGGTGTTGCGCAGTTACGCTATTGCCGAGCAGGTGCGGCGACTCAGGGATTCGTGGCTCGAACCTCGGGAGGGTGATTGACCGAGTCAGAGTTGTCGCCCGAGGCCGAGGCAGCAATCGCCCGCTTCGGGACGCAGGTCCCCGTCGTGTACAAGAGGTGGGCCCGCGGGGCCTATCTGCCCGCAGAGCTGGATTCGGCGCTGACCGAGTTGTGGATCAGTGAGTCGGTCAAGCTGTCGACCGACGACCCCGCGCGGCATGCCGTCGCCAAGAGCTTCGTCGGGGCGCTCTTCGCCGGGGCGGGCCGGGTGGGCGAGCTGATGGGGGCTCCGCCTACCGAGGTCCTCGCACGGTGCGCGGTACAGGCCTACGGGGATGCGGTGCACGACGCGCACGACAGCAAGACGCAAGACAGCAAGACCGATGACGGCAAGACGGGGGCGCCGGAGAACAGCCGACAGACAATGTGGGAATGGCTCGACGCGGACTTCCCGCAAGTCGGGCAAACGGTGATCGCGGACGTGCGCGCCAACGGGTTGGCAGCAACCTGCCTCCAGTCGTTGCCGGCAAGCGCCGAGGTCCGGCAGATAGTGACCGATCTCCGATCCGGCGAGCTGGACCTCGATGACGAGCTCGCCCTGCTGTGTGTATCGACCTGGGTGGCGCCCGACGAAGCCGGGCCGGAACAGTTCCTCGACCTCATGCGCCGCGCCCTGGACGCGGTGAACATCGAGGTGGCAAGTGCCTGCATTCGTCCCGGTTCGTCGCCCACCGAGTCCGAAGCGGCGATGGTGCGCGCGATCGCCGAAGAGCAACTCGCCGCCGGGGATCGGTGTGGCCGCCGATTACTGACCGCCGTACTCCTGGCTGCCGCCTATGAGGACGACGACACCGTGCGCACGTTGTTGGCCGGCGTCGATCGGGTGCGGCCGGTCGGGAACGACGTGCCGCCCGAAGAGCAGCTGCTCCTCCGGCGCGGCCATGTGCTGGCGTTGGCCGCGGCGGCGGCGCAGGTGGTCGGAGAGTTCGATGCGGCGGTGCGCCTGGCGGAGCTGCATCTGGACGAGGTGTCCGACGTGGTGGGTTGGGCGACTGCCGGCGATGACGTGCTGGCCCTGTATCTGGTGGGCATCCATGAATCCGAACCGCAGCGCCGGGCGAAGCTCTTCGCCGCGGCCACCGAGATCGCGCGACACGGCAACGTCCGGCCGCTGTTCCCCCTGGTCTACTTTCATGCCGCCGAAGCACTCCTCGATACCGGTGGAGACGCAGCGGAGGTGGTCAGGAATATTGGATACGGCCGGTACCTCGAGCTCGTCGCTGGCCATCCTGAGGGTCACTTTTGGTGGGCTCCGCCCATAGCTGAAGCCGTGCGCCGCTTCCCGTCGGGTCCGCTTCCCTGGGACAGATTGGTGGAGCGGTACTGACGGGAAATCAGATCGAGAAGCAGAATCCGGCGGCGGTGATCCCGCGGGAGACGGTGACGGTGATCGGGTGGCTGTAGACCAGACGGCCCCGGGTCGGTTGCACCGCCTGCAGGGTCCGGCGACCAGGGGTCGTCGGGGTCCACACGAAAACGGCGGTGTCGGCGGCGGGGATGGTGCGGGCCACGACGGTCTTCAGACCGCTGCCCTCGCGGCTCTCGACCAGCCGCACGACGGTAGCGGCGTCGTTGACCTTGACCCGGGCCTCATAGCGGCACCCGATGGTGAAGTTCGAGAACGAACCGGGGGAGGGCAGACCCACCCGCGACACGACCGTCGCCGATGCGGTCGGGGCGGTCAGCATGGTCGCGGCAACGCAGCCGGCGGCAACTCCGCACGCTGCGGCAGTCGTCCTTCTCACATCGATCTCCTCGGTGGTCAAAAGTGTCAACCACCTACAGGATGCGACATTTCGATGAGTCGAACCCGCGAAATCGCTGGGAGAACGCTGTGGGTCGGCAAATCTCCCCCAAACGGACTAACCGGCGCTAGATGCCGAAGCAGAACGGGCCGAGGTGGAACGACGGGCCAGCGCGCAGGATCGGCGTCGTCGCGACGCGGGTCGAGCCCTGTTGGACCGCGGTAACGCGGCGCAAACCGGGCTTCTTGGGCGTCCACTCGATGGCGGCAATGTGGTCGGTGTGGCGGGGTCGGACCTTGCCCAGAACGATCTTGTCGCCGCCGGAGGCCGATTCCTCGGTGAAGGTGACCCAGCCGGCGTTGGCCCCCACCGTCGCGAACGCGCCGTATTCGCATCCCATGCCGTACACGCCCGTCCCCGAGGTTGTCCCGACCTCGAGGGCCTTCACCCCGGGAGGCTGGGGTGCGGCCACGGCGTCGGGTGCCGGCGCGGTGATGGTCAGGGCGGTGATGATCAGGGCAGGGGCGATCAGGGTGGGGAAGCTGACGACGGTCAGGGGCGTTGCGGTCTTCATCGGGGATCTCCTCTCCAGGGGTGGATCGAGCGTCACACCGCTGGGCGCCCCCGGCTCGAGTAGGCGACTACCCGAATCGGGTGAGGGCGGCGGTTGGTCCGATCGGGCGGCGCGCAATGTCGGAGCGGATCGCTAGCCTCGTCGCACACGGGAACAGGAAGGACCCTGACATGACGGTGTGGACGATTGGCCAAATGGTCGAAACGACCGGCAAGCGCGTGCTCGACCACCTCGACCACGACGCCACGATCCCGATCATCACCACGGCCGGGGCGCAAGGAGACGTGCTGGTGGTCCGCGCCGACGACGAGGAGCCCGCGACCGAGGAGATGCCGCGCACCGTTGTCGTCGTCGAATCGGAGGCGTCGGCCAACACCCACACCCTGCATCCGTGCGGGCCCGCCTACTGGCGCGCGCTGCGCCTGGGGGAGCACTACGACGTGAAGGTCGTGGGTGTGCTGACCGTGCCCGCCGGTTCCGAGGTGTTCCTGAGCCACGAGGAACACGGCGGACTCCTCGTCGGCGAGGGGACCTATCAGATCCGCCGTCAGGCCGAAATCGGACGGCCCGTCCTCGACTGAGCCGATGACGGAGCTGAGGGGTATCGGGCCCCGCGGGGCGTTGAGCGCGGAGCAACTGGAGTACGCCGCCCGGATCGGCGAGTTCTGGGAGCGGCGCGTGCTCTCCACCGAGCGGTGTGACCGCCATGACGTGCGGTATCTCGTGGACCGGGTCTACCAGGCATTCGGATTTTCCCCGCCGAGCACGGTCACCCGGGTGGACTCGCCGGTCGCCGGGATCGCACACGTCATGCGGTTGGCGGCCGATCACCGTCACCTCGGACCACACATGGGCAAGGACCTCCGCGACGACCTCGACGACCAGTTGGAGCGGATGCTGCTCGACGAGGGTTCGCGCACGCTCGACGAGCGGATCTGGCGGGCGTTGGGCGCGCGTGCGCGGTTGGGCCAGGGAACCGAACTCGATCAGCCGATGTGGCGCCAGATCGTCCGACAACTCGATGCCGCCGCCGTCGTCCACAAGGAAGACCGGCTGGCCGACCCCTTGGCCTCCTGGTACTGCTCCGAGCTGAGCGCCTGGTGGGATGGGGTGTGGCTCGCCCGGCTGATCTGCGAGACGACGTTCGCCGGGATCAGTGACACCAGCCGGTTGACGGCAGTCGCCGCGCTGACCGCCGCGGTCGGGTGCTGGTGGCCGATGGACGGTGCGGTGGTTGTGGTGGAGCGTCCGACGGTGATCCGCTGCGACGCCATGGGATGCCTGCACGGTGAGGACGGGCCCGCCCTGATCTTCGCCGACGGGTACGCGGTGTACGCGTGGCACGGCACCGCGGTGCCGGCGGACATGATCCACGGGGAGTCGTGGTCGGTCGCCCGGATCCTGGCGGAGCGCAACCTCGAGGTGCGCCGGTGCGCGGCCGAGCACATGGGCTGGGGCGAGTTCCTCACCCGGGCCGGCGCCCAACTGGTCGCCGAGGCACCAGACCCGGGCAACGCGCCGCATCGGCTGGAGTTGTACGACCTCCCCGACGAGATTCTGGAGGCCTACCCCCGTGACGTCCGAGTTTGCTTGTGCACCAACGGGTCACTGGAGCGGGATGGCAGTGCGCGGCGGTACGGCATCGTGGTGCGCGCCGATCTCGACGATCCGGTGGAGGCGATCGCCGATTCATACGGGGTATCGGCGGAGGTCTATCGGGGTCTGCAGGCGCGGCGCTGAGCCGGCCCCGCACACCGTGGCGGTGTGCGGGGCGGGCCGGTCACTCCCATTCGAACGGGGAGTGCAGCATCCGGATCAACGGCTCGGTGAACAGGTCCTCGCCGGGGATCCCCGCGTACTTGCCGAGCGAGCGGATGAGCAGTTCGACCTCGACGATCGCGATCCGTTGCGACTCCGTCTCGGTGGGGAACTCGGCGTCGTCGTCGGCGGCCCACTCGCGCAGCCGGCGGCGGTGCACCCCCGATGCGGCCCGGAGTAGTTCCGAGCGGATCCGGTGGATCATCTCCGGGTCGCGCACCTTGCGGCGCTCGATCGCGTCCTCGACGACGTCGGGGTTGTGGCTGTTCATTTCTCCTCCTTGTGTGGACACGGCTCAGGGCAGAGCTCACCCCGGATGGGGCGTCGGTGAAGGAGCGAATGCTCGCGATTCGCGCTGGGCGCGAATCCACCAAACTAGCCGTTTCCCCACCGACGGGCAAGAGGTCGGCCGGGCAAGGGGGTGGCCGGCGGGGGAGTCGTTGGGGTTGGGCGTCGTCGCGGTAGGGGTGCCGGTCGCGTACCCGACCATCCCGGTGCGAGAGGGAGGGTCTCCTATGGCAGTAGATGTTCTTGCCGCGGCAATCTACTCCGAGCGCCTCGCATGACCGATCACCTTACGCGCGTCGCGCGCGCTGGCGACTCGTGTGGGGAAACGGCTTCCGGGTACCGGTATGCCCGCCGCTGAAACCACAGGAGGAACCCCATGAGTGAAGCGCTCGATTGGACCGCGACCCCGGCAGCACCCGTGGTCGTCGTCACGGATGGATCGGCATTCGATTGCGCCGCCGCCGCACTGGTCGAGAAATGCGGCTACCGCGCCGATCTCGTCCCGCTGAACGGCGTTGCCGACCAGCGTCCGCGAGTGGTCATCGTGCGCGACGAACTCATGGCGGCGCGGGTCGCGCGGGACCTGCCCGGTCGGCCGGTCCCACTCGTCGTCCTCATCCCGTCCGGACAGTCGTCGCGGCGGGTGGGGCGCACCCACCTGTTGCGCGGATCCTCGGCGGCCAGCGAACTCGGCCGGATCCTGCACAATGCCGTCGGGCCCGCAGCCGGCACCCGGCGCGACCTCGTCCACCTGTCCCACCGCGAGCGCGAAGTCGTCACCGAGTACGTGCTGGGCGCGACGATCGCCGAAACCGCTCAGCGGTTCACGCTCGCGGAGGCGACCGTGAAGTCGCACAAGCGGCGGGTAGCGGCCAAATACGAGGCGGCCGGACGGCCGGCGCAGAACAAGGCGCAGCTGCTGTTGCAGATGGTCGCCGACGGTTGGATCACGTTGCCGGGGGCGCAGACCGGTCCGGTCCGCCCCTCCGGTGCGTGATCACCGGACGGGCGGAAGGTCCTCCGGCGGGCTCGACTCGTACGGGTCGATGACGACCCCGGTACGCCGATACGCCTCGCCGAGACGTGCTCGTAGGTGCGCCAGGATTGGTGCTCGAGCCCGGCGAACCGGCCGGGCTTGGTCAGAATGCCCCCGATGTGAACAGGGCTTGCATCGATACCAACAGCACCGCCAGAAACCCGAAGTTGACAATCGAGAATATCCGCATGAAGCGGCGGGACTCGCCGGGTTGGTACTGGTTGTAGTGGCGCAGTGCGATCAGGCTTGCCAGGGAGGCGATGACGGTGCCGACGCCGCCGATGTTCACCCCGACCAAGAGCTCCTGGTAGTTGTCGGTGAAGGGGGCGAACAGGAAAGCGGTCGGGACGTTCGAGATGAACTGGCTGGCCAAGGCGCTCAAGACGAGGACGCGCCCATCGAGCACGTCCGACAGGACGGTATCCACCGCATGGATCTGCTTGATGTTGCCGGTGAGCAGGAAGAATGCGACGAATGTCAGCATCAGCCCGTAATCGACGGAGCGGAGGGCGGCCCGGTCGACGAGGAGGAGTGCACCGATCACGATGGCCCCGCTCCACACCGGGACGACGCGCAGCACGATCGCGACGACGATGCCGAAGAGTAAGGCGTACAGCACGGCCCGACGGACGTCAACGGTTCCGACCGAGTCAAACGGGGTCACCGGCTTCGACCGCACCGCCGCGGAGACGGCGAGGATCAGCACCACCGAGATGAGGAACGGTGGTGACATCACCCGGAGGAACTCGAGGAACGGAATATGGAACTGCTGGTACAGGTAGAGGTTTTGGGGGCTGCCGAACGGGGTGATCATTCCGCCGAGGTTGGCGGCAACGGCCATCATCACAAACGTGAATGCCAGATAGCGCAGGTTGCCGGTGTTCTTCAGCGCCGTGTAGGCCAGGGGCAGGAAAGCGATCAGCGCCATGTCGTTGGTGATCAGCATCGAAGCGACGAGCGCCAGGAAGACCAACCCGATGATGAGTGCGCGCCGGGATCGCAGCCACCGCACCGTGACCTCGGCCAACTCGTTGATCACGTGGGCGCTTTCCAGCGCCCGGACGACGGCGAGGAAGCAGAAGAGGCTCACGAGCGTGCGGGGCTCGAAATAGTGGAGGTACTCCCGCGACGGACGGACGACGAAGCACGAGGCCAGCGCCAGCGCCGACGCGACGATCGGAAACAGGTGGCTCTTGACGAAACCGCCGAGTCCCGGCGCAGTCGCCGGTGACTCAGCCGACATGGTGGATGCCGTTGGCCTCGCAGTACCGGTGGGCGAAGGATCCGGGTGAGCACTCGACCACCAGGTGCGGGCAGTCCAGGAACGCGCCCCAGCCGATGTGCCCAACCCGGTCGGTCATGGAGATCTCCCACCCTTCTATTGTGTGGATCGGTCACGGGTCAGCCCGTGAACCAGCCGATCACGATGGCCAGAGCGATTCCGATACATGCCACCCAGACGACGACGTAGCCAACGATCAGCATGACGTAGGTCCACTGGTGCAGGATGCCCAACACGGATCCGACCGCCGCGACGGCGATGATGACGGCCTCTGCGGTGGAATAGCGGTTCTCCGAATCCGGGTCGCCCGATGGCGCCCGGCCCGACTTCCACACGTTCATCACGATGATCAGCACCGTGCACGGGATGACCCACCAGGCCAGGTCGTCGGTGCGCGATACCCCGCCGAACCAGGACACCACCGCCTGCCAGAAACCCCAGACACTCCCCGCCTCGCGTCGGGCCCACTTGTCGGCGCTGCGCGCCAGGGTGGGGGAGGCGCTGGCCATGAGTTGATAGCCGCCGAGGAGGACACCCGCCCAGGACGCGCGGCTCGCGATGCGCAGCTTCGCGCTGGCGGAGGCGGACAACACCCCGGCGGTGGCCACCGCCGGGGTGTTGTTCGACAGCCAGGCGGCACCGGCGTAGGCCAGCGTCGTGGTCAGGATCGGCAGGAAGAACAACTGTGAGCCGCCGGCGACGCCGAGCCACCAGCCGAGGGAGAAGCCGAGCGAGGTACAGACCGCCAGAATCCAGCGCAGCGGCCGCCCCAGGACCCGGTCGGAGAAATAGCAGGCCGCGGTGGCCAGGATCGCGCTGATCGCGACACTGATGACCAGGTACCAGACGAGAGACGGGGACGGGTGTTCCAAGTCGAATCCGGCGAGGATCACCAGGCAATAGGGCACCGCGAACAGCACTTTGGTCAGGCCGCGCAGCGATTCGGCGCGGCGATGGGCACGCTCTTCGGCCGCCCGGGCCTGGGCCTGCGCAGCCGCCTCCCGGCGCTGCGCCTCGAGGCGTGCGCGTTCGGATTGCTCGGCGCGCTCGCGGCGCACCCGCTCGTCGGTGGCGTCGGCATCCGCGGAGGCGGCGAGGGCAGACGCCGCGATCAAACGGCTCAGTTCCTCGTCGTCCACGGTCAACCCCTTTCGAATCTCGTTCTATACCAACCCGGGGCCCGACAAGCGCCAACGACGGGGATTATCACCCGATCGGGCCAGGGAAGGCGGGCCTGGCGCGGTCGCCAAGCGGTTACTCACCTCTTTGGGTCCTTTACCGGTTTGTCCCCGAATCCCGGCCGCCTCCTCGCCTAGGGTGGACGCTGCAGGCCGGGGCAGGAGGAGGGTGGCAGTGAGCGGTCCGAAAGGGATCGAGTACGAACTCGCCCAAGCCCGGCGGCGCCTGGAGGAGGCACGCGCGCGCTGGCAGGGACTGCGGGTGCGGTGCGACCACCTCGCCCGCCGCGCCGCGGCCCACGGGGTAGCGGTCCCGGCGGTGGCGGTGCCCGAGGCGCCCGGTGACACCGCCGACGACGTCGAGGCCGTGTGCGCCCGGTTCGAGGAGCAGATCGTCGGTGCCGAGGAGGTGTTGAACGCCGCCCTCGTGGAGCGCGCGGGGCGGGCCGTGGCCATCGACATCTCGGCCGGTCTCGACCAGATCGCGGCCCAAGACGACGCGGCGCGCCGGGCCGCCGGCAGTCAAGCATCACCGGCCAGTCAAGCCGAACCGGGCGATGCCGCACCGGCTTTCGATGTCGGCGCGCATCGCCGTGAGGTGGTTGATCGCCTGCGGGCGGCCGCGTTCGTCGACGCCGCGGTCGAGCGCGCCGCCCGCAGCGCCGCGACCGCCAGCACCGCCGCCGAGGCGGCGATGAGCCTGTCGGAACTGTCGTCGACGATCGCCCGGGCGGCCCGCACGCGGGAACACCGCCAGGCACAGCTGTCGCAACTAGGTGCCGTGCGGGCCGCCGTGGGCGCATTGCTGCGCCCGGCGGCACTGCGCCAGCGCCTCGACCGGGTGGAGGCGTCGATCGACGGTGGCGCCGACGAATCCGCCGCCCTCGACCAGATCGCTGTGCTCGCCCGGACGCAGGCGGCCGACGAACAACGCGAGCGCGACCGTCGCGCCGTCCTGGATTCGCTGCGCGCCTCCCTGGGCGAACTCGGCTACGCCACCGTCGACGTCGGGCTCGACACGCCCGATTCGCTGGTCGCCCGACGTGCCGGTGACGGCCACGCGGTGCAGGTGAGCGTCGGCGACGAGGTCGACATCCGGTCCGTCGTCGCCGACGGACAGGCGACGACCCCGGCCCAGGACAAGGCTGCCGACGATGCCCTGTGCGAGGCCCTGCCGGAGCTGCTGGAGGCGATGACCGCCGACGGCATCACCCCCGGCCGGGTCCGCAAGCAACCCGCCGGACTGGTGCCGGCGAAACGGATCCCGGGTCTGGCGACGGTTCCGTCGACCGGCGGAACCGCTGAGAAGGCGGGTCGGCCCGCCCGCAAGCGTCGGCCGCGCCAACAGGGGGCGGGCCGATGACCTCCGGGCAGGCCGACGTCGCGGGGTGGGCCGCGCAGACGCCGACGTGGCTGCGCGAGGCCGACGTCGCGCTGGCGGCCAGCCCACAGATCGCGGTGTGCGGCAACATCCGCGACCTCGTCCCAGTCCCCAACCCCGACTTTCCGCAGGGACCGCCGCTCACCCCGGTGACCGTGGCCCAGGCCGTCGAGCAGATGCTCGTCACCGCCGGGCACACCAACCTCGTCGTCTTCGACCGGTCCGGCGGCGGACGGGCCGTCCTCGACGGCGGCGGGGTCGCGACCGGCCTGATCGGCCAGGCCCAATCCGCGGCCGGCGACGACGCCGGGCCGCTGGCGGTCCTGCGCGAGTTGGTCCGGGCCGTCGCGCAATCGCCGTCGCCGTGCTGCCTGATCATCGAAGGCGCGTCGCGGCTGCGCGTCGACCCCGAGGCGGTCGAGGAACCGATGCACGACCTGCTCGTCACCGCCGAGGCGATGATGCTCGGCGCACCGCGGAACTCGGTCGACGGCCCGCACCGGAGCCCGCTGTACAACTCGGTCTTCTGGCTCCTCGACCGCGAGGGCGACCTGCCGCATTGGCTCGTCGGCAGCGACCTCATGCGCGTGGTCTCGGTGCCCATGCCGTCGCACGGTGACCGGCGCCGGCGCATCCGGGCGCTGATCAACTCGCTGCCGGGGATTGAGCCGATCCCGTTCACCGCACCGCTGGACGAGGCGACCGAGGAGGTCGTCGACCGTTACGCGAGCCAGACCACGGGACTCTCGCTGCGGTCGATCGACGAGGTCAACCGCCTGGCGATCGACCGCGGGATCACCGCCCAGGACATCGACGACGCGATCCGCACCTACCGCGTCGGCATCCCGGACAACCCGTGGCACGAGGGCGATCTCAAATCGAAGCTCAAGGAGGCCACCGAACGGTTGTCGGCCAGCGTGTTCGGCCAGCCCGCCGCGATCCGCAAAGCCGCCGACATCCTCATCCGGTCGTCGATGGGGCTGACCGGCGCCCAGACCACCAGTTCGAGCAACCGTCCGCAGGGCGTGCTGTTCTTCGCCGGGCCGACCGGCGTGGGCAAGACCGAACTCGCCAAGGCGATGGCCGAACTCGTTTTTGGACTCAAGGACGCGTTCCTGCGCTTCGACATGAGCGAGTTCTCCTCCGAGCACGCCGAGGCCCGACTGATCGGCGCGCCGCCCGGATACATCGGACACAACGCCGGCGGCGAGCTCACCAACGCCATCCGCCAACAACCGTTCCGGCTCATCTTGTTCGACGAGGTGGAGAAGGCCCACCCGCGGATTTTGGACAAGTTCCTGCAGATCCTCGAGGACGGGCGGCTCACCGACGGCAACGGGTCGACCGTGCACTTCTCCGAGGCGCTGATCGTGTTCACGTCCAACCTCGGCGTGTACGTGACCGGTCCGGACGGGGTGCGTCGACCCGTCGTGCAGCGGGGTGCGCCCTACGAGACGGTCGAGTCCACCATCCGCGCGGCCGTGCAGGAGCACTTCACCAAGGAGATCGGGCGGCCCGAACTGCTCAACCGGATCGGCGACAACATCGTCGTCTTCGACTTCATCGCCGACGAGATCGGCGCGCGCCTGGTGGCGAAGTTCGTCGCCAACATCGTCGACCGCGTCCGGGAGTCCCCGGGCACCGAGTTGACCGTCTCGGATGCGGCCCTGGCGACGTTGACGCAGGCGGCGTGCGCCAACCTCGACTTCGGCGGCCGCGGCGTCGGCAACGTCGTCGAGTCGATGTTGATCAACCCGCTCGCACGGGCGTTGTTCGCCTACGACCAGGTGCCGCCGGCAGTCGTGCTCGAGGAGTTCGTGAACTCCGACGAGGGGTGGAGCGTGGTGCTCCGATGACCCGGATCGACTTGTCGCGCATCCACTTCCCGGTGACCAACCTCGGTCACGGGACGCGGATCGGTGTCTGGGTGCAGGGCTGCACCGTGCACTGCCGCGGGTGCGTCTCCCGCGACACCTGGCCCGCCCGGCCCGACGACGCGGTGGAGGTGGACGCCGTCCTCGACCGGATTGCGGCCGACCTGCCGTCGGCGCACGGCGTCACGATCTCCGGTGGCGAGCCCACCGATCAGCCGGCGGCCCTGCACGAGCTGCTCGCCGGGATCGACCGGTTGCGCGGACGGCGCGACGACCTCGACGTCCTCGTCTACACGGGCCGATCGCTGGCCGAAGCGGTCGAACTCGTCCCGGGGTTGGCGGGCCTGGCCGACGTCGTCATCAGCGAGCCGTTCCTCGCCGACCGCGTCGACGCGACGCTGGCGCTGCGCGGCTCGTCGAACCAGGTGGTCACGCCGATGACGGCGCTGGGCCGGCGGCGGTACGGCCGCGTCGACGCCGACCTGGCGCACCAGCGCGACACGATCGGCCTGCACGTCGACGACGACAGTATCTGGATGGTCGGCATCCCGCGGCCGGGAGACTTGGCCGAACTCGAGACCGCCCTGGCGGCCGACGGGATCACCCTGGGTCGGAGGTCGTGGCTGACATGAGTAGCGCCCAGTGCAAACGCGGCCACACCGGCGACCCGCAGCTGACCCCGCAGTGCCGCGAATGCGGTTCGGACTGGATTGTCGACGCCGGGCCGGCGCCCGACCCGGCCCCGGCGGCCCCGGCGGCCCCGGGTGGCCGGGTCTCGCTCCGCAAGGGCGAACCGGTCACCGAGGTCGTGTCGCCGACCCCCGCACCCGCACCCGTGCCCGAGCCGGCGGCGGTGGTGGCTCCGCTGCGATTGACCGTCGGGTCCCGGACGATCACGATCGCCGACGGGGAGACCGTCGGCCTGGGCCGCAGCCCCGACTATCCGCATGCGGATCTGTTCGCCCCCGAGAGTGGGTTCGACAACGTCTCGCGCATCCATGCGGCGCTGCGCTACGCGGGCGGGCGCGTGTATGTCACCGACCTCGGGTCGTCCAACGGCACGTTCGTCAACGGCACCCGGATCGAGTCGGGGGCGGAGTACGAGGTCCACCCCGGGCAGGCGCTGCGCCTGGCCGCCGACGTACCCCTCGGATTGGATTGGGGGACACCGTGATCCGATCGCTGTGGGTGGCCGTCGCCTCGCACACCGGGCTGGTGCGCGAATACAACGAGGATGCCGTCGGCATCAACGGATTCGCCCTGCAGGGCGACAAGGCGCGAACCCTCTACCTGACGCTGCCGCTCGACCGCCCGCAGGCGATCGCGGTCTGCGACGGGATGGGCGGACACGCCGGCGGCGAGCGGGCCAGTGTGCTGGCGGCCCAACGGTGCACCACCGTCGACGACGCGACCGCCCTCGACCGGGCCTCGGCCGCCGCGCTGCTGCAACAGGCCTCCGACGAGATCAACACGATCTCCGAAACGTCGGCCGAGTACCGCGGGCTGGGGACGACGGTCGTCGGCGCGTACATCGCGCCCGGCGGCGAGGTGCTGATCGTCAACGTCGGCGACGCCCGGGCCTACCGCATGGAGTCGGGGTTCTTGGCGCAACTGACCATCGACCACCGATCCGCCCAGACCGGCAATCTGACGCAGACGCTGGGCGGCGGTCAACGCTGCGTCCTCGAGCCGGCGGCCTACGACACCGTCGTCGACGAGGCGGGCATCGTGCTGTGCTCCGACGGCATCGCCGACTACGTCGACGACGCCGCCGTCAAAGCGGAGCTGACCCGGACCGACTCGCCGCGCTCGGTGCCCGACCGGCTGGTCGAGTTGGCGTTGGCCGGGGGCGGCGGCGACAACGCGACCGCCGTCCACCTGCGCCTCGCCCCGCCCCGACGCACTCCGCAACCGCCCGCCGGGCCGCTGACAGAAGGGTTCTCGCGATGACCGATCCGACGCGACTGGACAACACCGGCGACGAGCCCCGGTCGACCCGGCTCGACGGTGCCGCGCAACCGGCGCCCACCAGCCTCGACGGAGCGCCGGCCGGCACCCGGTTGGACGCGTTCGCCGATTCGGCGCCCGGGACCCGGCTCGACAACGCCTTCGGCGCCACCGCCGGTGGCGCGCCGAACACCCGGGTCACCGTGCTGCCGTCGGCCCTCGACCCACACCTGACCCCGATCCGCACGCTGGGACAGGGCGGGGAGGGGACGGTGTATCTCTGCGTAGACAACACCGGGCTGATCGAGCAGGGCGAGCACTTTGCGGTCAAGGTGTACTCGCACGGCTACGAGCCCGAGTTCGCCATTCCGTTCGCCACCCACGAGTTCGCCGCCCAGTTCCCCTATGAGCACGCCGTCGTCGTCTACCGGCGCGCCAAGGATCCCGACGGCCGCCACTACGACGTCATGGAGTACTGCGCGCCGGGCACCCTGGTCGACTTCCTCGACAGCCGCCCGGACGGGCGCGTCGCCAACCACACCCAGGGGTTGTCGGTGCTGCACGAGATCGCCACCGCGCTCCACGCGATCCAGGAACCGGACCGCGGGGTACGGCTGGTGCACGGCGACATCAAACCGGAGAACGTGCTCGTCCGCACCGTCGCCCCGTTCGACATCGTCCTCACCGACTTCGGGATCAGCGTCGCGATGACCAACCGCTCGCGGGTCACCAACAACGGCAAGGGGACGCTGGCCTATAGTGCACCCGGCGCGTTGGTGCAGTCCTCGTTGGAGGCCGACTGGTGGAGCGTGGGCATGATCATGTTCCGCGTGTTGGTGGGCCGCGACTACTTCACCACCCCCGACGGCCGGCGGTTCAGCGACACGACCATCGAATACAACCTGCAAACCGAGAGCATCTCGCTGGACGCACTCGACGGCGTCGACTGGATGAGCGAGTCGGAGCGCGTCCGGTGGAAGCTGCTGTTGACCGGGCTGTTGACCCGCGCCCCCGCCCGGCGCTGGGGGTTCGGCGAGGTCATGACATGGATCGACGGCGGTTCGCCGACGGTGGACGGCGAAGCGCTGCAACCGGATTCCGGCGGGGCCGACGGCCAGCCGAAGACCCGGGCCCGCGACCCGTACGCCTTTCCCGGATCGGGCAGCCTCTACACCCTCGACGAGATCGGCGTGGCCGCGACGGCGGACCCCGTCGGATTCGCCGGCAGCCTCAGCGGCCAGGGCGCCGAACAGTTCATCCGATGGGTGCAGGCGGAGTTCGGCGCCGAAGCATGGCCGTTCTCGCGGTACCAGAACTCGTGGCCGCCGCATTTGCGGGCCGTGTATTTCTTGGCGCAGATCGCGCCGGAGCAACAGCTCGTCTACCGCGGGTTCGCGTTGAACGGCCGCGCCGATCTGGCGCGTCTCGGCGTTGCCGCGACCACCGACGACGTCGCGGCCGAGGTCGTCGCCGAGTTGCACGGCACCGGGTTGATCGGCGCGTTGGAGAGTCCGCAGCGGCCGGGGTTCGCCGCGGTGGATGCCGATGCGCACGGGGTCGCGGCGGCCAGCGAGAAGATGATCCGAGACAACGGCCAGCTCCAGCGGCTCACCGGCGGCGGTGGTTTTGACGCCGACCGTGGCACCACGGAGAAGCGGGTCCTCGCACGTCTGGTCTACGGCCCGGCACTCGCGGCGAAGGCCGGTGCGGCCGAGCAGGTGGTCACCGCGCTGCGCGGCAACATCGACGCCCATCCGGGGGCGGCCGAGGTCGACTGGTTCCGGGAAATCCGTGGCTAGCTGTACTTCCCCGTGAGGTTGTGTACGCGGTCTGAGGGGACTTGGCCGCCGATCCCGGTGTGGGGTCGGTGGTGATTGTAGTGGTGGAGCCATGCGGTGTAGGCGGCTTCTCGTTCGGCTTCGCTGGCATAGGGTTTCGCGTAGGCCCATTCGGCGGCCAGGGTCCGGTTGAAGCGTTCGACCTTCCCGTTCGTCTGTGGCCGGTAGGGCTTGGTCTTCTTGTGTTTGATCCCGGCGTCGGCCAGTGCTTCGGCGAACATCGTTGAGCGGTAGCAGGAGCCGTTGTCGGTCATCACTGCGGTCACCCTCACGCCGTGCTCGGCGAAGAACGCGTTCGCCCGCCGCCAGAAGCCGGCCGCGGTCTCCTTGCGTTCGTCATCAAGGATCTCCGAGTACGCCACCCGGGAGTGGTCATCGACGGCGTGGTGTAGGTAGCGGTAGCCACGCGAGCCCGGTGCTCCCGAGCGTGCTGCCCGGTCGCGGGCCACACCGGCGGTACGGTCGGCGGCCGATCCGCGACCATGCACACGCCAGCCGCCGCCGTCGGGGATTCGGCCTTGTTTCTTGATGTCGACGTGCACGAGCTGGCCGGGCCGGCCGACCTCGTACCGTTTCGGTTTCGGTCTGCGTACCGGCAGTCCGGTGGCCTGGTCGATATTGGCCAGCAGCGGCATCTGATAGCGGTCGAGGACCCGGCCGACCGTCGAACGCGGGATACCCAGGTGATAGGCGATCCGATGCGGGCCCCACCGGCGCGTGTACCGCAGGCAGATGATCCGCCGTTCGGTGCGGCGGGGCAGCCGGGCCGGTGAACGGGCGGGTCGGGAACTGCGGTCGGTCAGCACCTGGCCGGCGCGGTAGCGGTCGGCCCACCGCTTGGCTGTGGCCGGTGAACACTGGAACCGTTCGGCAGCGCGCCGCAGTGACCAGCCCTGGTCCACCACGAGTGAAGCAAGACGTCGACGCCCCTCCGGCGTCAAAGGTGCGTTAGCGTGAGTCACGAAGACCTCCGTGGCTAGATGGTGAGTGTGGTAACCCACATCCTGCCCGGAGGTCTTCGTCTTACCTCAGATGTTCACAACGTGTCGGGGAAGTACAGCTAGCGCAGGAGGTCGGTGGCCCAGGGATGGTTCAACGACAGTCGCCGCCGAAGTCTCACACGATGGGTGATCGCTGCTCTCCGGTGGTCTGGTCGGGACCAGGGGGGCATCAGCAGCCCATCTGAAGCCACCGACCTCAGAATGAGAAACCAGCGGCCTACGCATCATCCTCTACGGTGTAGAGGCTGACCGTCCAGAAGGCCAGCAGGCAGATCACGTAGATGATCCAGAACAGCCAGCTCGGCGCGGTTGACGCCAGCCATTGGCCCGGGGCGGCGAACCAACCGAAGGGTGCGGTGAACGCTGACGGCAACCCGGCTCCCCATCCCGGGTCGTGGTTGGCCATCCATTGGGTGATGAACCCTATTGGGGCGAGGAGGGCCGCGAGGCCGCCGACGAATAATGAGTACACGGAGAGTTTGCGGTAGAGCCCGAAGATGTCGTCAATGAGGCGAACCAGCATCGGGATCAGGAGGATCGCGGCGACGAAGAAGGCTGCTGAGGCGACTCCGTGCGGTGCGTCGGCGCCGAACATACCAACGAACGGACAGATCGTGATTGCCCGGACGATTCCGGAGAACAGTGCGAGTCCGCCACTGAGCGGCAGCACCATCGAGAAGCCGGGTGGGAGAAGACCAGTCGATGATGACGCACTCGCCTGGGCCTTCGCTGTGGAGCTTGATGTGGTGCGTCGCTTCTTCCCGCTCGTGCGTTTGGCGCCGCTCTTCGCTGCGGCGCCCTTGTTGGGGCCGACGGTAGTGCGATAGTTGGTGTTGCTCTTGACCGTGACCGGCGTCGACGGTCGGGTGGATTTGGGTCGGGCACCAGGCCTGGGTGTGTTCGGACGATCCGCATTCGATCCGCTCGTCGACACCGCCTTGTTCGCGGTCGGTTTGCTCGCGGCCGGCGCCACACTGCCCGATCCGTTGATGAAGGACACCGTCGTGTCGGGAAGCGACTTCAGGTCGTTCAGATGGTCGCGGGTTGTGGCGGTGCCGTAAACACTGATGGCCGTCGCGGACGCACTCGTCGCGCCGATCATGTGCAGCAAGTCGCGGCGCAGACCCACCCCGTCGTCGAGGCCGCCGGGTTGCATGGGCGGCAGTGTCAGGTTCACCGGCGCCTGCGCGGCCCGCATACCGGAGAGGATCGCCCTTGCCGACTTGCCGTCGATGACCACGACCCCGGTGAATCCGTCTCCGCACCGATCGCGGAATGCCGGCCAATCGAAGTCGTCGACCCCGGCCGGATCGACTACTGCGATGTGGAGGGCACTCACCGCGTCCACCCTTCCAGACATTGGTAGAGAAACTCTCTCTCGGTGCGATGAATTACCCCGTTCAGGTGACGTCGATGTTCGTCGTTGTTGGCTAGGGTTTGGGAATCGGGTCTCGCCGAGGACCTGCGAAGGAGTGAAACACAATGGTGGTGAGTCTCGACAAGGCCAACGCCGACGCGCGCAAGCGCCTGCCGGTGTACATGGTGCTCGACACCTCGCAAAGCATGCGCGCCGGCGATCCGCCGCGCATCGATGCGGTGCGCGACATTATCCCCAACGTCCAGACCGCGGCGCTTGAAGAACCGGCGCTGCGCGCGAAGGTGCGCATCAGCTACATCGCGATGGCTGATGATGCGCGGGTGGTCGCCCCGCTCGGCTTCGCTGACGCGAATGTCGCCGTCGATTTTGAACCGCGCGGTCGGACGAACTACACCGCGGTGTTCAATCTTCTGCGCACTACCTTTGCCGCTGACTTCGCCCGGCTGCAGGCCGACGGTGACGCCGTGTTGCGACCGGTCGTGTTTTTTCTGACCGATGGTGATCCGAACTGCAAGGCCGACGACCGTCAGGCCGCGTTCGACGCATTGATGGCAGATCCGAGTTGGGCGCCGCGGATCCTGATGTTCGGCGTCGGCAACGACGTCACCCTCGCCGACCTCACCCCGTTTACCGGCCCCAAGGGCTTCGCCGTCGTGTGTCGCGACAACCCGGAGAAGACTTCAGCCGACGCGATCGCCGCTGCGATGAGCAACTTCCTCGGAACCATCATCAAGATGGTCGGCAACGGCGCGCTGGCCGGGACCAGCGCCAGCGACGACGACGACGACATCGACGACTTCATGCGGCAACTCGCCGACGCCTTCCGTGACGACGACGCGATCGCCGCCGGCCTCAACGAGGCGACCGGATAGACATGTGGCGTCGCGCGCAACCGACACCGGCGCCAGGCGCTGAAACGGGTCCGGCCGAGGCCGATCCGACCGGTGACCCGGCGGTCCCACCACCTGTGGCACCACCGGCAAGTGGGATTGATCCACTGTCCCCGGTTGACGCGGGTGTCGTCGACGTGCCGCCCGTCGTGAAACCGCCCGATGATGTCGGGCCGTACCCGGCGATCGCCCCGGAACCTCCTGTCGCGGAACGGGAGTGGGTGCTGCGCGAGTTGGCCGAGGAGCACGTCCTCGCCACTCTGGAGGGCGGCTTCTATGCAGGTCGCCCGATTGCTTCGAGTGGTCCCGACCTCGAGGGTTTGGACCAGACACGCCCCACCGCCGTCGGTCATGCCCGTGGCGGGCATCGTTCCGACGTCGCCGCCGATATGGGCTGGATCAACGACTCTCTGGCTGTCGGAGCGGTGTCGTTGCGCGGAATCGGTCACCATGCGAAGGCGCGGCTCGCGGTGCGCCAAGACGCCTATTCGCTCGGGCACACCGATGACTGGGTCATCATCGCCGTGGCCGACGGGGTGTCGGCGGCACCGTGGTCGCACCTTGCTGCGCAGCACGCGGTGATCCGCGCGTCAACGTTGGTCCGGGCGCTACTCGACGACGTCGGTGACCTGCCGACGCCGGGGCAGTGGGCGACCGTTGCCGAAGAGGTGCGGGCCTCGGTCGAGGCTTTTGCTCGCCGATCGGTGCCAGCACCGGCACCCGGTAAGGATGCGCCGAGCGTGGAGACGTTGGCGTTGGCGCTCTCGACGACACTCGACATCGCCCTCGTGGCTACCGCACCCGACGCCGACGGTCGGTATCGCTATGTGCACGCGTCGATGGCCGGTGACGGGACGTCGTATCTGCTCGATCCGGTACTCGGCTGGTCGACGATTCGCGACGGCCAGCCCGACCAGAAGGACGCGCCGGCCGATTTCGGCGTGGTGCCGCTGCCGCGCGACCCGGGTCGGCCGCCGGTCATCAACGCCGGGCAGCTCGAACCCGGTCAGGCTTTCATGTTGGTCACGGATGGCTTCAGCGGGATGATTGCCGGCGGCGCCGGTGTCGCGGGGGTCTATCTGCACGACGAGTGGGGACATGGCCCGGTCGACGTAGTCCGGCTGATCCAGGCCGCGTCGCTGATGAATCCCTCCGGCGACGACGACCGTACCGCTGTGATTGTGTGGACCTGCTGATGGTGGTGGAGAAGTCGAGCCTCGGCTCGATGGTCAGACTCAATGCCGGCAACCAGGCCACCCTCTATTCCGTGCCGTCGTACCGGCATCCGAAGATCGGGACCGAGGTCGTCTTCAAGGAGTACAAGCGATCACTGCTGGCCGACCACGGGGCCGCGTTGGCGAACGGGCTGCCTCTCATCGTCGACTATCCCGATGGGTTGTCGGAGGCTCGTCGCAAGGATTTGTTGAGTGTGACGGTGTGGCCGCGCGACGTCGTCGTCGACGACGGGCGTCTGGTCGGCATCTTGATGGGGCGGATCCAGGATCCGTTCTGGTTCGAGATGCGCGGGAAGCAGCTGCCGTTCTCGTTGAAGATGCTGTGCGATGCACCGACCCAGATCCGCAAGCGCGGCTTGGCCGTGCCGTCGCGGTCGGATCTCGTGGGCCTGACGATTCGGTTGATCTATGCATTGCACCTGATTCACGACAATGATCTGGTGGTCGGCGATCTCAGCGGCAACAACGTCGTCTTGACCAATCCGGCGTTGTTTTCCGGCGGCTTCCGGGTGAAGTTCCTCGACGTCGACTCCTTCCGTCTCGCCGACTCCGCGCCACCGATCCCGCAGGGTGACGCGGGGCAGTGGCGGACGCCCGAGACGATGGCGGTCGAGGAAGAGGCGGCCAAGATTGGGGGCTTCCGGGCCGAGATGCTGCTTGCACAGGGACAGGTGCGCACCCGTAGCACCGACATCTTCAAACTGGGGTTGGCCATCATCCGACTGTTCGATGAGACCGAGGATGCGGCGCTGACCTATTCGATCGATGACGCTGCGCCCCGGATCCGGCAGGCATTCCCCGCCGACGCCGCGACCCTGCTGTTGCGAATGGTTACCGCAGCTCCCGATGGCCGGCCGACGACGCGCATGCTCCTGCAGGCGCTCATGCCGAAGCGGTGACGTTCTGCACGTTTTGCCATCGGCCGGCGTCGGTGCACGAGTTCAACTTCCACTACTGTCCGCGATGTGCCGACGAGCGGGTCAGCGCGAAGGAAGCCGGCCGGCTTGGGCTGAAGGCGTTACGGGACTTGCAACGTTTGGGGATGGAATTCTCCATCCAGCCGAGCTTTCGGATGTCGGAGGGCGAAGACAGGTCGCCTGAGCGTCGGCACCTGGTTACCGGTTGGTGTTCGCATTGGACGATCAACGGCAAAGTCACTCGCGTCGAAGTGGTCCTCCGTCGCGGTTTGCCACGCGTCGACGCGATCTCCACCTTCGTCCACGAGTTGGGTCATGCCTACGCGCGAGGTGAGGGCTTCAACGCGAGCGATTCGTTGGAAGAAGGATTCTGTAATGCGATCTCCTACTTCTATCTGAACCGTTTTGTCCCCGGCTCGGAGCGGCACCGAAACGTAATCGTCAACCGGTCCGACAACTATGGCGCGGGGTTCCGTGAAGCAATGACAATTCTCCGCGATGAAGGGATGCCGGCCCTGCTGTGCCGGTTGAAAGAAGGTAAGGCGCAATGAGCCAAATGACGACGGCGATGGGATACGAAATCGCCAGCCTAGATTTTCTCTACTATCCGGTATCGGCATTGTTGTGGTTCTGGCATAAAGTATTCGGACTCGTATTCGGCCCAGACAGCGGCTGGTCCTGGATGCTTGCCGTCTTCGGGTTGGTGGCCACCGTTCGCCTGCTGTTCATTCCGATGCAAATCAGGATGAAGCGCACGATTATGCGGATGAAGGAGCTTCAGCCGCAAATGCAGGATATTCGGCGTCGGTACAGAGGGGACCAGGCCAGAATGTCCGAGGAGATGCAGAAGCTCCAGCGTCAGGCGGAGTTCAACCCATTGATGGGATGTGTTCCAATATTTCTGCAAATTCCGGTGTTTATCGCCCTTTTTCATGTCATCAAGTCTTTCGGTGATTCCGTTGGGGACGCAGCCAACTACGTCTTCAGTGCTACCGACGTCGATTCCTTCATGGCGGCGCGGGTCGCTGGAGTTCCCTTGGCGGTGGCGATGCGGTCGCCGGATTCAATGCTTGAAGTATTCGGTGCCCATGGCGAAATACCCAGCCGCGCTCGGATCATCGTTGTGATCGGACTGTTGGCAATAATCGGGGCCATCGCTTCGCATGTGAATGCGCGCTATGTGGCCTCCCGTCGGGTCGCTACCTTCACCGAACAAGAACGGCTGATGAACGTGCTGGCGTTGTACGTATTCCCGCTGGGAGTCCTGGTTTCGGCTCCGTTCTTTCCGCTGGCGGTCGTCGGCTACTGGGTGAGCAACAACCTGCTGGTCATCGCACAGGGCAGGTATCTCTATGAGTCGGTCCGCAGCTCGGCGGGGCCATGGGACGTACTCGACCCCGAACCGCGGGTGGCGGCGTCTATCACGGGCAGGTCTCGAGCCGTGCGACATCGCGAAATGGGAGATGCGGATTCCAGGAAGTCGTTCCACCGCAGTGCGTACTACCACTACATGGCTGCTGGGAACGGCTTCGCGCGCAGCGCTGAGCCCGTCGCCACCGTGCTCTCCTACACGGCCGCCGCCGAATCGGCTCGGGTGCATGACCAAGAGCGACACTTCGCGTCGGCCATGGCGAAGGCCAGCCCCCATATCGTCAACCTCGCGAAGACTGGCGGCACGGATGCCAACGTGAAGCGCACCGTCGTCTACGCGGCCCTCATCAAAGTGTTGGGTGAGCGGCAGTTCGGGACCAAGGGTAACGCGGCTCGCGAAGCCACACGCATCCAGAAGTCGGTCAAAGGGGTGGTGGGAGCAACCAAGCCGATATCGACTGCGGCAGTGTCTGCCAATCCGAGTGAATACCTGTGGCTGGGACACATTATCTCGGTCTCACTGCCCGACCCCGGCCTAGAAGGGAGCCAACGCAAATCCCAAGCGAAGATGGTCGCTGATATTGGCACCGCACTCATCGCTGCGGGGTACAACAAAGAAGGCGTCAGTCTACTCAGCTTTGTCGCGCAGATCGCGAAGGAATCATCGATCACCAAGTCGTTGGTGGTGATTGTCAAGGCTGAGGCCGTGGACTACTTGAAAGATCAGGTCTCCGACGCAGTCAAAGAGCAACTCGAACCCCTCGTGGTGGATGCTTTGAACGGCATCGGACACAGCATTGAGACTGGTGTCGACGCCATTGGGTCGCTTTATTGACGGGGTCAACGCTGCGGGTAGAAGGTCGTCACCAAGCCGAGACGCGTGGAACCGAGGACAGCACGTCGCCCAGTTCCGGGTCGAGGGCGGCGGCCATCGCGCGCTGATGGGCCAGGAGGACCCGGCCGGTGTCGTCGACGAGCGCGGGGGGCGGTCCCAGCGGCAGTGCATCGGTCGCCAGCAGGGCGGCGGCCCCGAGGGTCAAGGCCAGCCCGTCGTCGGGAATCGGCGACCGCGACGAGGTCGACCCGTCCACGTGCGGCAGGTGGTCGTCGCGGATGTCGGCGCCGTAGACGCCGGCGCTGAGCCGGGTCTCGATGAGGTCGGCGAGCAAGCCGGGCGACCCGAGCTGCTCGACCAGCCAGAACGTCGTCGTGGTGCGGTGCTCGAGCATCGTCGTCCACGCGGCCCGACGTCGGGCATCGGTGAACTGGAAGCGCTCGTAGTCCGCGGCGATCAACGCCGACACCGCGGTGTCGACGGCTTCCGCGACGAGTCGCTCCTGGTTGGCGGGGACCGCATCGGCCTCGCGGAGCAGGCGGGTGACCCGGTTCCACTGCAGTTTGGCGAGTTGGTGGTGCATGTCGGCGGCCATCAGGCCGGCCGCGGCGGTGTCGAAAGCCGCATCGGCGCCGGCGAAGTCTCCGCTGGTCAGCAGGTGCGCGGCGCGGACGTAGTCGCAGATCGCGACCTTGTCGGGCCGGTCCATGGACTCGAACTCGTGGCGCACCTGCGCCAACAGCTCGGCGCCGCGCTCGCCGTCACCGGTCGCGACGAGCACCCAGGCCAAACCGAGCTGGGCGTCGAGCGCCTCCTCGACCACCCCCATGGCGCCCAGCGTTGCCGCGGCCCGCTCGTACAGGGGCCGCGCCGTCCACGGCTCGCCGTCGTCGACGTGGAGTTCGGCCAGCGACGCCTCGCACAGGGCGTGCTCCACCGAGCCGTCGGCGAAGATCGACAGCAGCGACCCGAACTCCTGCACGGCCAACGCCCGACGCCCGGAGAGTCGGTAGACGTTGGCCAGCGTGATCCGTGCCTGGGCTGCTCCGAACGTGTGGTGGCGGCGGTGATAGATCCGGATGGCGTCGCGGACGGCGCGTTCGGCGTCGTCGAACTCGCCGCATTCCAGCGCCATGGCACCGGCATCGGTCAGGCAGTCGGCCCGCAGTTCGGCAGCGTCGGGGCCGGTGAACTCCCCGGCGGCCTGGCGGTAGGCGCGGTAGGCGTAGTCGTGATCCCCGTCGGCGGCCATGAGCGCCGCAATGTCGACGAGGCACCGGGCCGCCTGGCGCGGGTCGAATCGACGGTAGGCCCGTCGGGCGTCGCGGAGCACGCCGACGACGACCGTGGGGTCGGCGTGGCCGGCGAGGTGGTCGGCGAGCGCGACCTGGGCCGCGGCGAGCTCGCGGGGCTCATCGGCCTGCTGGGCATCCCGGACGCGCAGGGACCGCCGCTCGAACTCGCGCGACCAGGCGGCGAATTCCGGGTCGATGAACTGGGCGTCGGGCACGGCCATCAGGGTAGTCTCGGCGTCGGGTGGACCGCGCGGGGCGGGCACACGTGGCAGGTCACCGACGCCCAGGTCAGCGGGGAGTTGGCCGGACCCGGATCGGCCCGCCAGGCGTGCAGCCGCTGGCGCTGCCAGCGGGCCAGCGCGGCGACCGGATCGGCGGCCCGATGCGTGTCGTCGACGGCGAGGGCCAGCGCGGTCGTGGGGCCGGGCACCGCGTCCACCCCGGCCAACCGGCGGAACGCCTCGTCGGACGGCAAGGCCCACTGGGTCGTGGTCACCACCTCGGCGCCAGCGCTGAAGATGGCCATCACCAGGCCGAACGTCTCCAAGCTGCGGTAGTCGGCACCGCCCTCGCACGCGATCAACGCGACGCGCGGCGGCATCGGCCACAGTTCGTGCCCGGGCCGGTGGGGCGCGGGTGGGCCGTCCCCGTCGGGGCCGTACTCGGGCGCGGACGTCCCGACGAGCAGGTCGAGCGCCGACAGCGGTACATGGGCCTCGTTGAGGGGGCGGGCCAGCCCCCACGTGTCGGCGTCGTCGGAAAGGTGGACCGACGCCGATCCGGGGATGGCCAGCGTCGAGGAGACGTGGCCGAGGTAGAACAGGCGGCCCGGGCGGGTGCGCAGGTCGTCGCTCAACTCCCAGCGCCCGACAATCCGCCCGACCCCCGACGACGGGGTGTGCGGGCCGGCCGCGACCCGGTCGGCGAGCAGCCGGGCATTGGCGGACCGGGCGACCGGGCCGAGGATGCGCGAGAGCCCCGATCCCGGGGGAAGTTTCGGGTCGATCACCGACAAGACCGGGCGGGCCGCGACCTCGTCGGTCCACGGCTCGGGCATGCGCCCCCGTCCGGAGTGGATCGCGGCGGGCGGCTCGTAGCAGATTTCGGCGACCTCCAAGAGCCGCCGATCCTCCCCGACGACCAAGAGGCCGAACGGGACGCGGGCCAGCGACGGGCTCGGGGTGACCCGGATGCGGACCGTCCCGCGCCGGGCCCGTCGATCGATCTCGGCGGTGAGCTGGCCCGGCAGGACGGCGGCGGTGACCGCGCGGCTCAGATCGTGCTCGGCGTCGGCCCGCGACAGCGGTCCCAGCAGCGCCCGCTGTACCTGGTGGACCGGGTCGTCGATGGCGCGCGGATCGACGAGGGCGGCGTCCAGCCGGGCCCCGAGTTCGGTGAGCAGCTGCCGGTCGATCGAGTGGACCGTCGGATTGGACGGGTCGTCGAGCCACCGGTAGGACACGTAGGTCGGGCCGGCGTCGACGGCGCGGACGAGCAGGACCGAGTCGCCCACGGCACTCACCCCAGGGCGACCGAGCACAGCTCGGCCAGCGTCGGTCCGGTGGGACCGGCCACGGCGGGCGGGGCAGCACACACGTCGCGGAAACGGTTCAACGCCGCCGCGCGGTGGGCCAGATCGGTGGTGTCGCGCCGTTTGCGACGCAACTGCCGGACCAGTCCGAGTGCGGTGTCGGCGGCATCGACGGCGATCGACAGTGCCGTGTCGGCGGCTGCCTGGGCCCGGTCGATCTCGGCGGCGGTGTTTCCCGCGCCGAGTGCGGCGCGCAGGGCGCCGGCGAGGCGGTGCTGGCTCCAGGCATAGCGGCAGTAGCGGTCGATGCGGGTCAGCGCGATGCCCGTCGGATCCAACCGCAGCGCGTCCAGGTTGGCCGTCGAATCGAGGAACGCGCATCGGATCGAGTGAGGGTCGGCGCCGTTGAGTGCGACCCGGGCACGGATCTGTCCGTCCGCCAGCACGGCCGGCGCATGGGCCACCGGTTCGCCGCTGCGCGCGTCCGCCACCACCGCGAAGATCCCGGCCGCCTGCTCGGTCGTTTCGTCGACGCCGTTGCGCAGTGCCGCCGCGAGGACGACGGTGCCGTCGCCGAGGTGGCGCACCGAGATCTCGGGCTCGTCGGGGCCGTCAAAACGCAGGAGCCGCGGTCGCAGCGGCGCAAGGTCGGCGAGGCCGGCGTCGACGGTGACCGCCCGGTTCAACGACAGGGCCAGCGTCGGCGACGGATCGGCCACATCGGCGGACAACGACCGCCAGGCCCGATCGGTGACGTCGTCGGCATCGGCCAGTGCGCGCAGCAGTGCCGCGCGGCGGCCCGGCCGGAAGACCGCCGCCGAGGCGGCTTCGACGGCTTCGGCGGTGCGCGCGACGACCGGACCGTGGGCCCGCGCCGCACGCAGTTCGTCGACGAGGCGGTCGACGACGGCGGCGCCGAAGGCGTAGTACCGGTCGGCATCGGGATCCCCGGCCAACGCCCGGGCGTGGGCGGTGTCGAGGTGCACGACCGCGTCGTCGAGGGGGCCGAGGTGAACGGCGTCGACCGCGGCGACCGTCGCGATCCGGGCCCAGGCATCGGCCAGCACCGGCGCGTCGACGACCTCGCCGTCGGCGGCCGCGGCAATCCGGCGGACCGAATCCCCGTCGCGGAACCGCGCGGCCCGGGTGCGTAGCGCCTCCGGCGACGCCGCGGCGAGGTCGACGACCCGGTCGGGGAAGGCGGCGTCGACCGTGACCCGAACCGCATCGTCGCCGACGGTGACCGGCACGACGGCGATCCCGGTATCGGCTCGCACGGAGATGCTGCCGTCGGCGTGGTGATGAACGATGCCACTCATGCGCGTTGCCCCTCGTCGATGCCGTCGGCCTCAAGGGTGGCGCGGGCGACTGCGGTGCGCATGATCAGCAGCACGTCCATCGCGGCGGCCGGCGCGGAGGCCGATCGCGCGTGAGGAGGCACGCCCGACGACCACGCGTCCAGGACGAACCGTTGGGGCGAGTCGGCAGCGAGGTGGGGTTGGGTGAGCAGGGTGTGCGCGGTGTGCGCCTCCCAACACGGCCGCCCGTCGAGGAGGAGGGCCGGATCGCGTTCGATGAGGGCCGCGGCGATGGCGACGATGTCGGCGGCGCGTTCGGCCCCCTCCGGCAGGGCGTCGAACCGGTCGTGCGCACCGCCGGCGGTGGGGTCGTCGCCCGCGATGAACGCGGTCTCGCGCTGCCGGTGCCGTTTCCGGGCGTCGTCGGCGGCCACTGCCCGGATCCGCGGGCGGATGGCGCGTTCGAGTCCGTCGAGCGGGCGGTCGATGATCTGCCGGTTGACGGCGGAGACCACCAGGCGGCGGAAGGCCTCGTTGACGTCGTCGTGGGTGAAACCGTCGATATCGGCCTCGGCGAAGGCGCGTTCGAGGAAGGCGACCGCGACACGGTGGTACCGGTCGAGCTCCTCCTCGGTGGGGACGCGGGTGGGTGCGGCGTCGAAGTCGTCGACGAGGCGCTCCTCCCACTCGATGAGCAGGTCGCGTTCCTCGTCGGTGAGCCGCATCGTCCGGGTACCGCCGAGGTCGACCAGCTCGGCGATCTTGGTCGCGAAGCCGTTCAGGGCGATCTGTTCGTCGCGGGCGTGGCGGACGCTCGGGTCGCGCAGAAAGGCGCGCAGGGATTCCTCGGACTCCTGCACCGCGGGTTGGTCAGTCATCGCACGTTCCCGCGCCGCCATGTCGTCGTGCACGCGGCGGGCGCCGTAGCGTCGGGCCTCGTGGACCGCGTCGGACAGCGGGCGCTGGAAGGTGTTCCACCGCAGCGGTTTCAGGCTGTCGCACCAGCCGGCGGAATAGCGGCTCAGTGGATCGACGAACGCCGTCACCGCTGCGAGGGCTTCGCGGAAGGTCGGTTCGTCCGATCGCACCACCGGGCTGCGCAACGCCAGTGCCGTGGTCGGCTGGGCCGCGCGGAACCAGGGCGCCGCCCCGAGGATCCCGGACCAGGCCTTGAGTGCGTGGTCGAGCGACTTGCCGTCGGGGACCGGACGCACCATCGCGTCCTTGTAGGCGCGCAGGAGGGCGTTGCGCCCGATTCCCTCGTTCGGGATCTCGACGACCACCGACTGCGGCGGTTCCGCGTCGACGACGGGCGGCACGAGTCGTTCCATCTGGCGCACTCCTCCCGTCGTGGATCGGCCTTGCGGCGCTGCTCGTCGATCCAGTCTCGCAGCCGACCGTCGAGCGCCGCGGTCGACGTCTGGTTTCTAGCCGTTTCCCCACATTGGCAGGGGACTGCCAGGGTTCTCCGAGCCGGGTACCAGCCCGACCGGCTAAAGGCGGGGGCGAAGCCGGCGGCGGGTCACTTGAGCTGGTCGGGGGCGACCCAGCCGTCGGCGATCAGTTGGATCAAGAGTTGGGACTTGTTGGTCACCGGTCGGCCGGCATCGCGGTAGCGCCGCATCACCCGGCGAAAGTGGGAGCGCACGGTGTTCTCGGTGATGAAGTGCTGACGGGCGGTGTCGCGGACGGTGGTCCCCAGCGTGTAGGTCACGATGACCTCGCGCTCGCGGTCGCTGAGGTGGACTGGGGCGTGGGTGGGTTCGTCGCGCAGGTCCTCGAGCAGGATCTAACGCAGGCGCCGCGCCCCGTGCGGGGAGTCGGGCAGGACCACCACGCCGTGCTGCGGGTCGTGGGCGCCGATCGCGATGATCGTGGCGCCGGAGAATTCGCGGATCCACTGCACGCGCATCACCTTGCCCGCGGTGCGGACCACGACGGCGCGGACCGTGGGGTAGGGCCGCTCGTCGTGGTCGAGGTCGACCAGTCGGGTGCTGAGGCCGGAGCCCTCGATGAAGGAATCGAGGACGGTGTCGGTCAGATCGCCCTCGCAGATGATGGCGACTTCGGCGTCAAACCGGGGGCCCAGGTTCAAGGCGGACAGCGTGTCGACGGGGGAGGCGGTCACGAAAACTCCAGTGGATCGGGGGAGGGGTGCGGCGTTCTGTACCTAGATTCACTGGTTTGGATGACCCATACACTTCCGCTATCGGCATTTCTGATCCGAATGGGTGAACGGGGACGCACAAATGAGATAGCGCGATACCCGATCGCGCATCGAATATGGGGTTCGCGCATAATCGCGTACATGGATTCGGGTTTGCGGATACTCATCGCGTCACCATTGGGCGACGTCGTGGCGGCGCCGTTGCGGACCGCGTTCGCGGGGGCGCACGTCGTGGTGGCCCATGATCGCGACGCCGTCGCCGACGCCATCGCCGCGCGCGTCCGGTTCGACGTGGTTTCCGCGGACCTGGTGTTCAACCACCCGGCGCACGAGTGGACCTTCGACGGGCTCGACGTGATCGAGATGCTGATCCGGACCAAGCGGACCGCCCCGGTCCTGCTGGCCCGGCAGGGGACCTCCATCGAGGCCGACCTCCTCGCCGAGGCGGTGGCGCGCACCGACATCGCCGGTGTGGTGTCCAAATCCGACGGTTTGCAGACGTTGATCGAGGCGCTGCGGGCGGTGGCCTTCGGCCAGGGCGTGCGCTACACCGGGCAACTCGACAATCGGCCGTCGCTCTACGAGCACTTCAGCAGCCGGCGGGGGACGACAGCCGGGCGGTTGGCCGGGGCGATCGCCTCGGGGGCGGCGGTGGACAACGCCTCCCTGGCGACGGCGGCAAAGGTCTCGGCGAACACCGCCAGCAAAGTGGCCCCCAACTATCTGGGGCCGATCATGCTGGCCCGCCGCGAGCACGACGACCGGCTGCCGCTCACCCAGGCCGCGGTGTACCGCTGGTGCGGACTGCATGCCCGCTACATCGTCAGCTGGTGCCGGCGTAACGGCCACGAGGACGTGCTGGCGCCGCTACCCGCCTAACGACGCGGCCGACAGGTCATCGAGGCGGATCGACCGCCGCCCGGACGGGACGGGCACACCGCAGACGACGGCCCGGGCCACCGCGGCCCCCGCGGCGCCCGCCAGCGTCGACGCGGTGCCCAACTGCGGCCACGTGGGGATCGTGCGGCCCACCTGACCCAGCGCGGCCCGGGTCCGTTCCCCGATGTCGTCGCCGACGATCGCCGTCACCAGGGCGATCCGCCGTTGCGGGTCGCGCAGCTCGTCGGCGCCCAGGCGCTCGATGCCGTCGGCGCGCCCGTGGAACAACGGGTAGTCCGGTTCGAGGTCGTAGCGCTCGACGTCGACGATCACCCCGTCGCCGTCGTCGGTGACCATCACGACGGGGATTCCGCGTTCCCGCGCCCGGCGTCGGATCTCGACCTTGGCCGCCAGATCGTCGACTTCTTCGAGGACGACGCCGACCGGTTCGGGCGCCCCGAGAAACCCCGACGCCGCGTCGGCGGTGAATCCGTCGGGGAACGGGGTGACGTCGCTGTAGGGGTCGGTCTCGAGTATGCGGCGCTGCGCGAGAACGGCTTTGGACACACCCAGGTCGCAGACCGATCCGGCCAACCGGTTGAGGTTGGTCAGGCCGAGGACGTCGGGGTCGGCGACGTGGAACCGGCGCGCCCCGGTCATCGAGCAGGTGTGCAGCAGGGCGGCCCCGACGCTGAGGCCGGCGACGGCGATGAGCGACGACGACCAGACCGCCTGCTCGTCGTCGGTGATCAGAAGCCGGTTGCGGGCGGTGCGCATCCGCAGGAACGTCGGCGAATCCGGCAGCCGGACGAGCACGCCGCGCCACGGGTAGTGGACATAGCGGCTGATCTCGTCGAGGTCCGGCGGAATCGGCGGCGCCTGATGGTCGAAACGGTTGAGGGCGCCCAACTCGTCGAGGGCGTCGTCCCAGGCGTCGACGGTGGTCAGGGTCGACGCCAGCTGATCGATGCGTGCGCGGTCGTCGACGGGGTGCAGGATCTCGATCATCAGGACCTCCCGGTGTAGCGGTGTTTGGTGGCGGGGGCGAACGGTCCGGAACCCCTGGGGCACAGCCTGACCCGGGGAGTGGCGCGATCGCCGATGCTGGCCCGCAGCGCGCGGTACTCGCGGTTGTTGCGGCTCAACGCCTCGGTGCAGGCGGTGGTCAGGGCATGGACGATCGCGTCGCCGAGGCCGGCCGCGGTGGAGAGTTCCGCGGTGATCGTCAGCTGTTGGTCGTGCTGGTCGTCGTGCCGGGCCTCGACCACGAACTTCCCGGTGACGTCGTCGGCGAAGCGCGGGTCGTCGAAGGTCTCGCGCAGATCCGCGGGATAGATGTTGAGCGAGTAGAAGGTCTCGGCGACGTCGGGGCGCCCGGCGAGGGTGAGGAATCCGCCCGACGGGGGAACCTGCGCGGCGAGGCCGTGGTGACCCGTCTCGTGGAGGAGGTCGCGGAGCGCGGGCCCGTCGACGACGGTGCCGACGTCGTTGATGCGGTAGCGGATCAACGGCATCGCCGAGGAGTCGCAGGTGAACAGGAGGAACCCGTCGACGGATTCGGTGAAGCGTGCCTGCGGGTCGAACTCGACGAAAGTCGATGTGCGCGAACCCGCTTCGCCGAACAGGAGGCGGTCCAGTGCCGGATCGGCGACGGCGGCGCGCCGGATGTCCGTCGTGAGTGGGGTCTCGTGGCCCATGACGCCGGCCTCGGCGGTGCCGTAGATGAGACAGATGCGGTCGGTCTGGCCCGGCGCCCCGATGCGCCGCAGGAGATGGTCGCGCCACGGCTCGGTGATCGCTTCGCCGGCCAGCAAGATGCGGATCTGTTGGGCGAGCGCTTCGGGCGCCGCTTGGTCGAGGACGTCCTTGACGAAGGGCGGATAACCGGTCAGGACGACCTGGTCGTAGTGCGGCCCGAGTGTGGTGAGGACGTCGACGGCCGCGTCGGCGTCGATCCCGGGCGTCGCCACCGAGATCCGGAGGCCGCGCCGCTTGAGCTCGAGGGCGGCCAGGTAGGTGTAGGTGCCGCCGATCCAGGAGCCCATCGCGAAGCACACCACCACCAGGGTGCTGCGGTGGTGCGCGCCGAAAGCCCGGAAGATCCGGTCGTACGCCGAGGCCGCATCGGCTCCGGCGAGGGCATCGCGGGGGAAGTAGGTCGGCGCGCCGGTCGACCCCGAGGTGGCCGACCAGGTGCCGGCCGTGCTCGGGTCGCCGTGCCACACCAGGTCGGCGACGCGGTAGCGCTGCAAGTAGTCGACCTTGCCGGTCGGCGGCAGCGAACCAAACCCCGCGGCGGTGACCGGGCCCCGGCCACCGGTGAAGTCCCGGTACGCGGGCACGTGGCGCAGTGCCCGGTTGGCGATGTCGACGGCTCGTTCGAGTCCTGGTTTCACGGTGCCTCCTTCAATCGGCGTGGAGGACAGGCCGTTTCCCCGGCCCGGTGCTCGAGGTGGGTCTCCGGTGGGCGAATGGGGCGATTAGCCCGTTCGAGGGAAGATCCCGTGCATCAGGCGCGAGTGTCGGCGGGCACCGATAGATTGGCAATCGACACCCGTTTCACCCCAATGCTGAGGAGAACCAATGGCCAACGTGGACGCCGTCAAGAGCAAGGTGCAGGAGTTCCTCGTCTCGAACCTGAACAACGTCGGCCTGACGAAAGACGGGTTCACCATCCGCAACGGGTCGGCACAGATATTCGTCAGCGTGCGCCAGTGGGGCGACAAGGACACCCTGGTCAAGTTCGAGGTCCCCGTGCTGTTCGACGTCCCCCGCTCGCCGGAGTTGTACGAGTACATCGCTTTTCATGCCAGCGACTGGGTTTTCGGCACCATCGGGCTCAACGCCAGCGACGAGGACCCGGGCAAGGTTGTGATTACGCTCGAGCACAGCCTGCAGGGCGACTACCTCGACGAGCCGGAGCTGATGGAAGCCGTGCGGTTGTTGGCCCAAATCGGCGACAAGATCGACGACGAACTGAAGTCGCAGTTCGGCGGGACGCGATTCCACGAAGACGACTGATCGGCATGGACAGTGGTGAAGTCGAGTCACTAGTCGAAGCCAGCCGCTCCGAGGTCAAGCGCTGGGGCGGCGACGCACCCGGATACCTGCACCTGGCCGCGGTCCTGGACCGCCGGTGGTCGGTGGAGTTTCGGGAAGCATTCGGCGAGGACGGCATCGCTGCGGTGGAGGAACGGCTGGGCAATGCCGTCTACGTCGGTGACGAATCCGATGTGCGGGAACTGCTGTCGAGCGGATCGCGTGCGGAGATCCTGGCGAAGCTGCGCGAACTCGTCGATGCGGCGCCGGTGACCGACGACCCGGTCGTGCTCACGAAGAACCGGCCCGCCGAGGCGACGCCGGCGGACGGCGGCGAGGTAGCGGCTGCCGCGGGCGGCCCGACGCCAACTGCGGCGGACGGCTCGATACCGGAGAGCGAGAAACCGGCGCAGGACCGGGAACAGATCCTCGGTCTGGCCACCCGGGTGGCGGGTGAGCGGATCCAGGGCCGCGAGGCCGAGCACCGCGAGGTTGCCGCGCTGCTGTTGGCCGAATCCGCCGGGCCGATCATCGTCACCGGTGAACGCGGATCGGGCCGCACCAGCTTTATCCACGGGCTGCCCCCGGTGCTGGCCGATGCCGGGGTCGGACTCACCGTGTTCGGGGTCCCCCGCGGCCAGGAAGTCAGTCCGGAGGACCTCTACCGGTTGCTGCGCCAGGCACCCGACGACTCGGTCATCGTCGTCGACGACCTCGACCAGCGCGCCATGCTGCGCGACCAACTGCCGATGGTGGAGATGCTGCGCGCGCTGCGCGGGGCCAGCGAGAGCACCAAGGCGAGGGTCATCGTCGTCCTCGAACAGGCGAGCCTCGGGCGGTTCGAGTCCTATGTGACCGACTTCGGGCACATCGTCGCCCTGCCGACGATGACCGACGACGCCGGCGAGGCGGCGATCAAGCGGGCCGTCGACAAGATCGCCGCGCGCTACGAAAAGGTGCGACCCGACGACGAGTTGATGTCGGCGGTGTCGGCGCCACCGGCGCGGACCGAGAAATTCGCCCACCCGGGCCTGGCCGCCCGGCGACTCGACATCGCCCTGGCCAGGGCCGCTATCGAGGGACGCGACACCGCGACGATCGTCGACCTGCACCGCGACGGCTCGGTGCCGGCGCTGCGCCGCAAGGTCGAAGAGATGTCGACGGCGATGAAGTCGCGGGTCAAGGGACAGGACACGGCGATCGAGGCGGTCACCCGACGGCTGGCGCTGACCCGGTCGAACCTGGACCTGCGCCCCGAGCGCCCCAACGGGGTGTTCCTCTTCGTCGGGCCGACCGGTGTCGGCAAGACCGAACTCGCCCGCGAAATCGCACGGGTCGAATACGGCGGCGAGGACGCGCTGATCCGCCTGGACATGTCGGAGTACTCCGACAGCTGGGGGGTCAGCCGCCTGACCGGGCCGATGCCCGGATACGTCGGTTCGGACAGCCCGGACGACTGGCTCACCACCAAGGTCGCCAACCGGCCGCGGTGCGTCGTGCTGCTCGACGAGATCGAGAAGGCGCACCCGGTGGTGTGGAACGTCTTCCTCCAGGTCTTCGACGCCGGGCGGCTCAGCGACAGCCGCGGGGTGACGGCGGACTTCCGTGACGCCGTGGTCGTGATGACGAGCAATATCGGTGTGCGCGAAGCCAATTCGAAACCGTTGGGATTCGGCGCCGCAGCCGGGGTGGAGCGGTCCCGCGAACTGGCCCTGGGTGCGCTGAAGGACACGATGCCGCCGGAGTTGCTCAACCGGATCGACGAAGTCGCCCAGTTCGAGGAGCTCTCGTTGGCGGCGATCACCGAGATCGCGCGGGACGAGGTGGACCGGGCGATCGACATGCTGGCCAGCCGCGGGTGGACCGTCGGCGTCGACGACGAGGTCATCGACTGGCTCGCGACAACGGGCTACGACCCGGCGTACGGGGCGCGGCACCTGCAGCGCAACATCGAACGCCGGTTGCTCTCGGATCTGGTGACGTTCTCCGAAAAGGGGGTGTCCACCGTCCGGGTGCAGGTCCGCGACTCCGATATCGTGATCAGCGAGGCGTGATCGGGTGGACGACGAGGAACTGAGCAAGCTGATCACCGCGTCGGCGTTGGCCGGGGCGGCGGAGGCACAAGCACGCGACGACCAGCTGGAACAGGAGCGCCGCGAGCGGGAACAGCGCGAGCGCGACGAGCGGGACCGCCAAGCGCAGCGCGAGCGCGAGGCCGTCGACCGGGCCGCGGCCAAGCGCCGGCGGCGCACCGAGGCGACGGCCGGTTCGATCGCCAAGCTCTGGCTCGGCGTGCCCTATCTGATCGTGGTGTTCGGCAGTTTCCTGATGTCGCTGCCCGACGAGCCGACGCTGACCTCGGGAATGTTTCTCGGGCTGCTCAAAACCGTGGCGATCGCCGTCATCGCCGCCGCGGTGGTGTGTTGGCTCAGCGACTACGTCCTCGGCCGCCCGCGCCGGTGGATCCTGGCGG